>NZ_JBHUPE010000009.1:0-28740 GCF_042686355.1 Sphingobacterium anhuiense | reverse complement strand
TTTATACAGAAGCCTTTGCTATAAAGCAGAGGCTTTTTTGTGTTTATACATTTTTTATGCTGAGAACATGGCTATTCCTGTTCTTTCGGTAACTTCTGCAGGTCCTTCATGCTCATCATTTAGCCTATTCAGCTTCTACATCCTCTTCCTATCGGACAAGCATAATAGCAGCTTCTGCTTTTATGCTATACATACCCATGCTTATAACCCCATTAGTTTCAGAATCTATAATTATTACTTACTGATTGCTCCTCATAGTGGCATTAGATTCTTTTAATATGTTGATTGATTCTTCAACATACTACTAGGATTGTGTTCAGTTTGATAACACATTATTATTTCATAGTATATTTTAATAATTCATAAGATATGCTAACGAGCTCTTCAGATTGATGTTTATTTATCCAAATGAAGGACTTCAGAAATGATTTTTATTTTAATAACAGATACAAGTCTCTGCGTTTCATGATAAGAGAATTCAGGATGCTATAAATTATAATTCAGAAGTTTCTTTATTTAATTATGAACAAGATTATTAGATGTAACTAATTGGTTACTAGAATTTGAGAAATATCTGAATGCTGGATGTCACTTTGCAAACGGTTGTTTATTTTAAGCAAACGATTGCTTTGTTTTTTTATTTTTAATTACCGATTTTCTAGTGTATTCTTGTTATAGAAAAGGTCTACGGCCGATTCTATAACTAATTATTGAACGACTGTTATCATTAAGTTTGATAATCATTTCAAAGACTGTTTAGTTTGTTTTAAAATAGGTGATTTTAGAGGGGCTTTCTATGGCCCCTTTAATTTTGTATGTAAATTAATCTATCAAAATATGAATTCTAATAGAAGAGATTTCTTAAAGAAAGCGGGTATCTTATCATCTGTAGCGGTGACATTACCAACTTTAAATTCCAATGTATTGGCCGCAACAAAATTCAACATGTCCGGTCATGCAGCCCCTAAGATTGATAAAGTGCGTGCAGCAGTTATTGGTTTAGGAATGCGTGGCCCTGGTGCTGTGGATCGTTTGTCATACATTGATGGTGTTGAGATCGTTGCGTTATGTGATAAACATGCAGACCGTGTAGAACGTGCTCAAGGTATCTTGCGTAAGAAATCGTTGAAAGATGCAAAATCTTATTCTGGTGAGGATGGATGGAAAGATATGCTAAAGAATGAGAAATTGGATTTAGTTTATATCTGTTCTCCATGGGACTATCATACTCCCATGAGTATCGGCGCAATGAAAGCTGGTGCGCATGTTGCATGTGAGGTGCCGATTGCCTTAACTCTTAAAGACTGTTGGGAAGTGGTTCGCGTATCAGAAGAAACGAAAAAACATTGCATGATGTTGGAGAACTGTTGCTATGATTTCTTTGAAATGCTAACATTAAACATGACGCGTCAAGGTCTATTTGGGGAGCTGTTACATGGCGAAGGAGCATATATTCACGATTTATTGGACTTAAATTTTGCGAAAAATGGTTACGATAATATGTGGAGATTGCGTGAAAATATTAAGTTAAATGGTAACTTATATCCAACACATGGTTTAGGTCCGGTTGCGCAATGTATGAACATAAACCGTGGTGATAAAATGAATCATTTAGTTGCTATGTCTACAAATGATTTCCAAATGGGCGCTAAAGCGAAAGAATTGGCAGCAAAAGATTCGTTTTATCAAGAATTTGTTGGTAAGAACTTCCGTGGTAATATGAATACAACTTTAATCCGTACAGAATTGGGTAAGACAATTATGTTGCAACATGATGTGACTTCTCCAAGACCATATTCTAGATTACATACATTAAGCGGTACAAAAGGTTATGCCCAGAAATATCCTGATGAAAATATTGCGTTTGGACATGAATTTATCTCCAAAGATAAAATGAAAGAACTGTATGCTAAATATACACCTGAACTAGTGAAATTTATTGGTGAGCAAGCAAAACAGGTAGGCGGTCACGGTGGAATGGATTTCATGATGGACTGGAGATTAATAGATTGTTTGCGCAATGGTTTACCATTGGATCAGGATGTTTATGATGCAGCTTCTTGGAGTTGTATCGTTCCTTTAAGTTTTGATTCTGTAAAAAACAACTCAAGAACGGTCAATATTCCTGATTTTACTAAAGGTGCATGGAAAACGAATAAGCCTGTAGATATCACTTTAAATGGTGGTGGTACAACAAAAATACGTTCAAAAGAAGGTAAAGTAAGCGGTGTTCAATTAGACGTATAATCTTTTTGTTAATTATTAGAAAGGGAGAGCGGTTATTGTTCTCCCTTTTTTATTGACGATCGTTTCACTTCTTGTTTAAAAATATCTAAATTGTAACTTTATTTGTTATCGACCGACCTATGTACAGGAATATATTCTTTTGTGTCCCATGTTTTGTCTTATTGACTTCATGCTTCAGTAACAGTAAGCCGAAAGGTAATACTGCCGATCTCTTTGTTTCGCAAGATTCTTCCCGCTGTTATATGGCAACAAATATTCCCTCTCGATTTTCGAATTTAGATACTACGCATCATATCGTTGAAGGGGCTGGTATTGATCAAGTTAAAATGGTCAAGGTTACAGGTGGATATTTTATGATGGGTTCGGATCAGTTTGTTGATGCTAAACCAGTACATGAAGTTAAAATTAATGATTTTTTAATTGATGAACATGAAGTAACAAATGGTCAATTTGAAGCATTTGTAAAAGCGACCGGTTATGTAACTGTGGCTGAAAGACCGTTAGATCCAAAGGAATTTCCAGATGTAGATCCGGCGATGTTAAAGCCAGGATCTGCTATTTTTTCACCACCAAAAGAGGTTCAAGGTTTAACCAATCATCTGCAATGGTGGTCTTATGTCGTAGGGGCTAATTGGAAGCATCCTGAAGGTCCGAATACCAATATTAAGGGTAAAGAGGACTTTCCTGTTGTACATATTGCTTATCAAGATGCTGAAGCCTATGCAAAGTGGGCAGGAAAACGTTTACCAACAGAAGCCGAATGGGAATACGCTGCACGTGCTCGTACATCAAATCCGATGACCTATTATTGGGGAAATGAATTGTTGGATAATGATCGCTATCTCGCAAATATTTTTCAGGGACAGTTTCCTGTTCTCAATACGAAGTTAGATGGTTACATCGGTACGTCACCAGTTAAAGCTTTTCCTGCAAATTCAATCGGTCTGTATGATATGGAAGGTAATGTTTGGGAATGGTGCGCTGACTTTTATCGTCCTGATTATTATGCAAAAAGTACTGCCGATAATCCTAAAGGTCCAACTGATGCATATGACCCCGATGAACCAGGTGCTGTAAAACGAGTACAACGGGGTGGTTCGTTTCTCTGCAATGATCAATATTGTGAGCGTTATAAAGCAGGTAGCCGTGGAAAGGGTGAGATTAACAGTCCGACAAACAATGTAGGATTTAGATGCGTTAAAGACATTTAACTTGTGAACAAATATGATCCTATAAAAAAAGCCTTCTTAAATAAATAAGAAGGCTTTTTTATGCAATAAGAGTTTAAGCTTATTTCGATAAGAACATCGATTTTTTAGCAACTAAATCTCTAAAGTAAGGGTCATTTAAATCTTTGATGAAACGGATAGCTTCACCTGTAGACTTCATTTCTGGACCTAATTGTTTATCAACTTCAGGGAATTTAGAGAACGAGAATACAGGTTCTTTGATTGCCCAACCTTGTAATTTGCGCTCAATTTTGAAATCTTTCAATTTGTTTACGCCTAACATGATTTTTGTTGCGATGTTGATGTAAGGTACATCGTATGCTTTAGCGATAAAAGGAACTGTACGAGATGCACGTGGGTTTGCTTCGATTACATAGACATTTTCACCTTTCACGGCGAATTGAATATTTAATAGCCCCCTTACATCTAATGCTTTCGCTAATTTGATCGAATACTCTGCCATTTTATCTTGTACAGCTTGTGATAAGCTAAATGGAGGTAGTACTGCGTAAGAGTCTCCAGAGTGGATACCTGCAGGTTCAATGTGTTCCATCATACCAATTATGTGTACATCTTCACCATCACAGATGGAATCAGATTCTGCTTCTTCAGCACGATCCAAGAAGTGGTCAATTAGGACACGGTTTCCAGGAAGGTTTTTCAATAAGTTAACGACTGCTTTCTCTAAGTCATCATCGTTGATCACGATGCTCATTCCTTGGCCACCTAGTACATATGATGGACGAACAAGAACTGGATATCCAACTTCGTTCGCAACTTTGATTGCTTCTTCTGCCGACTCAGCTACACCATACTTAGGATAAGGAATATCCAAAGATTTCAATAGATCTGAGAAACGACCGCGATCTTCGGCTAAATCCATATTTTGGAAATCTGTTCCGATGATCTTAACACCAAGTGCTTCTAATTGATCAGCCATTTTAAGAGCTGTCTGACCACCTAATTGAACGATAACACCTACTGGTTTCTCTAATTCAATAATTTCGCGAACATGTTCCCAGAATACTGGCTCAAAGTATAATTTATCAGCCATGTTGAAGTCCGTTGAAACCGTCTCTGGGTTACAGTTAACCATGATTGCTTCGAATCCTGCTTCTTTAGCAGCTAATAAACCGTGTACACAAGAGTAATCAAATTCGATACCTTGACCGATACGGTTAGGACCTGAACCTAATACAACAATTTTTTTCTTATCAGAAGCTACTGATTCGTTTTCTTCTTCAAAAGTAGAGTAGTAGTATGGTGTTTGCGCAGGGAATTCCGCAGCACAAGTATCAACCATTTTGTAAACACGGCTAATGCCTAATGCCTTACGACGGTCATATACTTCATCTTCCGTTACATTTCCTAATAACCAAGAGATTTGGATATCTGAATAACCTTTTTGTTTCAAGGTCATGAAGAAGTCTTTTGGAATATTGTTCAATTGGTAGCGGCGAAGTTCTGTTTCTAAGGCTACTAATTCTTGGATTTGTACTAAGTACCATTTATCGATACGTGTTGCTTTGCGGATAGATTCCAATGGAACACCCAATTCAAACGCATCTTTGATATGAAACAGACGATCACCACTTGGATGCTCAAGGCTATGCATGATCTCTTCTAAATTGCGTAATTGACGACCATCAGCTCCTAAACCTGCGCGGTTTGTTTCTAATGATTGACATGCTTTTTGAAGTGCTTCGATAAAAGTACGGCCGATTGCCATTACTTCACCTACCGCTTTCATCTGCAAACCTAATTCTGTATTTGCTCCTTTGAATTTATCAAAGTTGAAACGAGGTACTTTTACGATTACATAATCTAAAGTTGGCTCGAAGTAAGCTGACGTAGTTTTTGTGATTTGGTTTTGTAATTCATCCAAATTGTAACCAATCGCTAATTTAGCAGCAATTTTTGCAATGGGGTAACCCGTTGCTTTAGATGCTAATGCTGAAGAGCGAGATACACGAGGGTTGATTTCGATTGCGATGATGTCTTCATCCTCCGGATTAACAGAGAACTGTACGTTACAACCTCCTGCAAAGTTACCAATAGAACGCATCATCAGGATTGCTTGATTACGCATGTCTTGGTAGCATTTGTCGGATAAAGTCATCCCTGGAGCAACCGTGATTGAGTCACCTGTATGGATTCCCATCGGATCAAAGTTCTCAATAGTACAGATGATAATTACGTTATCATTGGTATCACGTAATAACTCTAATTCGAATTCTTTCCAGCCTAATACTGCTTTCTCAACTAATACTTCGTGAGTAGGAGAAGCACTTAAACCTCTACTAAGAGCTGCGTCGAATTCATCTTTCGAGTGTACAAATCCACCACCAGTACCTGCTAAGGTATAAGAAGGACGAATCACTAATGGATAACCAATTTCTTGCGCAGCTTCTTTACCTTCTAGGAAAGAGTTGGCGATTTTTGAAGGTGCTACACCTACACCGATATCAATCATTAATTGACGGAACTCTTCACGGTTTTCTGTTTTTTCAATTGCAGCAACATCAACACCGATAACTTTAACATCGTATTTTTCCCATAGTCCGATGTTTGAAGCCTCGATACATAAATTTAATGCTGTTTGGCCACCCATTGTAGGTAGCACGGCATCAATATGCTGTTCTTTGAGGATTTCTTCAATACTTTCTACAGTTAAAGGAAGTAAATAAACGTGGTCTGCAATGACTTTATCAGTCATAATCGTTGCAGGGTTCGAGTTGATGATGGAAACTTCAATGCCTTCTTCTTTTAGAGAAAGGGCTGCTTGAGATCCCGAATAATCAAATTCACAGGCTTGACCAATTACAATTGGACCTGATCCAATGATTAAAACCGATTTAATGGAGGTGTTTCTTGGCATTATATCTAGTTCAAAAAATAAAATTTCAAAGTATGAACAAAGACAATCAAAAATGCGCTTCGAGAAGGGTATATTCCGACCGCTTTGTCGGAGTGCAAAATTACATTATTTTATTTGATTTTCCGATATTTATTTTCAGATAAATCATTTATGTACGGGAGGATCTTCAAAAAGAGAGCAGCAGCACACTTTTGTAATACCGCTGCTCTCTGTAAAGAATGCATTATTTAATAGACAATCAGCTCATCCGCAAATAGAAATCCTTTTTTCGGATTTGTTGCTACGACACGTACAAAACGTGCTTGTTGAGGCTTCGCTAATTTCAATTCAAACCGTTTGAAAGTTAAGGTTGGGTCTTGATCAGAAACGTCGTTCTGTACGATACCGACCTCTCTGAAAGTTCGACCATTTTCGGATAATAAAACTTTAAATTCTCCAGGCATATATACGCCAGGACCTGTAATCTGCATGAAATTCATGGCAACACTATTGATCTCTTCACGTCGCTCGAAATCAACAACAACATCAAGATCTTTTAAAAATCCTTGCCATTGCCCATCTTGGTATGTTAACCCGCCTTTAACACCGTTTGTTAATGTCAGTTCTTTCTGTGCAGGATATCCATCGTCCCATTTATTTGTATAAGAAACAGCTTTTCCTATTGCTTTATGAACATCCAGTTGGATCGTTTCGATGGGTCCGACCTGAGTTGAATCTAAAAAGTAAGCTGCTTTAACAATCGTAGGAACAGAGAGATCAAATGAATTGTTATAAGGGGTTGCTTGATAAGTGGGTTTTGATCCATCTATCGTAAATCGGATATTATCTGCATGTAATTGTTCGGTCGTTAATGTTACCGTATTTGAGGCCTTCTTTGCATCAAAATCTACGGAAGCTTTTACATTGTACGATGGTCGATAATAATTGATATCGAAGTGCTGTAAAATTTTATAGTGTGATTGCAGTCTTTTATGGAAGTTCGGCCAATTTTTTAGATCAGCTTTTGTCCAGACAACTTCAGCTAAAGCTAATGTTCTTGGAAAAGCCATGTATTCTAATTGTTGATAATTAGGCATGTATTCTGCCCATAAATTTGCCTGAGCACCTAAAACATGCTTAATTTTATCTTGCTGAATAGCAGCTGGAATAGGGTTGTATTCATAGACTTTACTGATAGGAAGGTATCCGCCAATTGTTTCAGGTTGCGTTCTAGGGTCCGTTTGGTATGAATCAAAATAAAGGTGGGATCCTGGGGTCATGATGACATCGTGTCCTGCATTAGCCGAATTGATACCTCCTGATTCGCCTCTCCAGCTCATCACAGTAGCACCTTTTGTCAATCCTCCTTCTAAGATTTCGTCCCAGCCGATAATTTTACGACCTTTAGATTGGACATATTCATCCATCTGTTTAATCAAGTAACTTTGAAGTTCTTCTTCAGATTTTAAACCTTCTTTTGCTTTTAAAGCTTGACATTTAGGACAGGTTTTCCAATGTTTCTTATCGGCCTCATCTCCTCCAATATGAATGTAAGGTGAAGGAAATATGGCAATAACTTCATCCAGTACATTTTTTAAAAACTCATAAGTTTTCTCATTACCGACACAGAATTCAGATTGTGTATAAGGTTTACCGGAGCAGGATAATTCGGGGTAAATGGCTAAAACTTCTTCAGAGTGTCCAGGCATTTCAACTTCAGGAATGACATTAATCCCCCGTTGCGCGGCATAGGCTACGAGTTCTCGGGCTTGATCCTGTGTATAGAATCCACCACTTGCATTTGGAGTTCCTGCATCCACATATTGACGGCCATTGTTCCACCAGTCTTTCCATTTTACATGCGTGCGCCACGCCGCTTTATTGGTTAATTCTGGGTATTTCTTAATCTCTAATCTCCATCCCGCTCCATCAGTCAAATGCCAGTGCAGATTATTCAATTTGTAGAGAGCCATAACATCTACAAATTTCTTCATAATGGGGAAAGGAATAAAATGACGTGAAGGATCTAAATGTAATCCGCGATATGAAAAACTTGGTTGATCTTCGATATCCACAGCATTTATCTGAGCAGGATTGTCCTGTAAGTAGCCGAGTTGAACAAGTGTGTAAATGGCATTGATGGCAGGGGCAACTTCATGAGCTAAGATAACAATTCCTTTATCAGTAATACCGATGCGATAGGCTGCTTTATCTAGTTTATCTGTTTCCTCAGCTTTTAAGATGCGAATTCCTTCTTTGGGGGCTTTCTTTATCTTTTTTACAATTTCGGTCGTAATAGATGTTATAGCCGGATGTTCCGTTAGTAACTGACTGGCATTTATGAATTCTTCTGAAACATAAACTTTTGGAAAAGCTGGAATTTGATAGGAACCAACTGCTAGTGTAAGACTGCTGGGTTTCGGTATTAAGTCAAAATTTTGCTGAGCAAATATTTTTAGGGGTAAAAGTCCCGCTAAAAGTACCAAAGTTACTGAATGGCTAAATCGCATGTGAATTGGTATTTAATATGATGTTTTACAAATATCATAAAAAAAACAATACGTTCAGCTGTATGATATAGGGTGACAATGGTTATTATGATAGTATTCAAACAAAATGTCGATAAAAAATTACATTTATAATCATTAACTTTGCATCATGATTGAACTTCCAGTTATCCCTGCAACACAAACACAGCGTAAGCCAGATTGGTTGCGTGTAAAATTGCCAGTTGGTAAAGAATATAGACATGTAAGAGGACTAGTAGACGAGCATAAGCTACATACGATCTGTGAGAGTGGAAACTGTCCTAATATGGGTGAGTGTTGGGGTGCAGGAACTGCTACATTCATGATTTTAGGCAATATTTGTACACGTTCGTGTTCGTTTTGCGCTGTATCAACGGGGCGTCCCAAAGCTGTTGAACTGGATGAACCAGCGCGAGTTGCTAATTCGGTTAAACTGATGCAGGTGAAACATTGTGTCATTACTTCTGTCGATCGTGATGACTTGAAAGATGGGGGTTCTATCATTTGGGCAGAAACAATCAATGCTATTCGTCAAGAAAGTCCTACTACTACTTTAGAGACTTTGATTCCTGATTTTAAAGGACAATGGGAAAATCTTGATCGCGTGCTTGCTGTTCGTCCAGAGGTTGTATCTCATAATATTGAAACCGTAAGACGTTTGACTCGTGAAGTGCGTATTCAAGCAAAATATGATCGTTCATTGGAATGTCTTCGTCGTATTTCTGAAGCCGGTCTGCGTACCAAATCGGGTATTATGCTTGGTTTTGGAGAGACTGAGGAAGATGTTGTTGAGACTATGCAGGATTTATTTAATGTCGGGGTTGATATTTTAACAATAGGTCAATACTTACAGCCGACTAAGGCTCATCACCCTGTAGTGGAGTGGGTTACACCTGCACAGTTTGATAAATATAAAGAAATTGGTTTAAAAATGGGATTCAAATATGTTGAATCTGGTCCATTAGTGAGATCTTCTTATCATGCAGAAAAGCATTTGTTTGATATGCAATAGAAGAAAAAATATATATTAGAAAAGCCCTTATTATAAATAGTAAGGGCTTTTTTTTGTGGTTTTTTGATTTAAAATTGGCATATTTAAGTTATGACTGCATTGGAACATTTCAAAACCTTATATCTTATTGATGACGACTTAATGTTGTTGTTTTCTCAGATTATTGAAACAAAGGAATTTTATAAAGGAGATATAATTTTTGAACCTGATAGCTACTTAAAATATATTTATTTTGTAGAATCTGGCTTAACACGAATCTTCTACTATAAGAATGGTAAGGATATTACACATTATTTCTTTGGACCCAATACATTTAGTACAGGTATAGAGAGTGTTTTCTATCAAAAACCTTCTTTATTTGGTTTTCAAGCCTTGACCAAATGTAAAATTTCATTCATACCTTTTCAACATATTTTGGAATTAGCAAAGACTCACATTGTCGTGAATCAGATCATTCAAAAAGTTTTACTCGATTCGGTGATCAGTTTCTCCAATCGGTTTTATAATATGCAGTTTCAAACGGCTATGGAACGATACCAATTATTATTAACAGAAAATTCGGAACTTCTTAAAAATGCTTCTTTAGGACATATTGCCTCATATTTAGGGATGTCGCAACAGACTTTATCGGTAATAAGAGGACAACTTGATTAATTTTTTCCTTTTTAAGATATCTTAAAAATTAAATCTTAAAACATACGCATCTTTGTATTGTTACTTAATATACTAATCGACCCTTATGCGAGTTATGAATATGTTAGTTAAAAAGATTTCATGCTTTATATTTTTAATGCCTTTTCTGTTTCAAAATACAACGTTTGGACAGCAAGGTATTAGTCCCCAGCTAAAAGAATTTATTCAAAAGGCAATTCAGAATAATAGCGATATTAAGAATAGTTATTTAGAAAATCAGAAAACCCTTTTAGATAAGAATTCTGTGAGCGGAAAGTTATTACCCCACATATCTGCTATGGGCATGTATGGATATCTCAATGCTAGTGGAGAATTGGATCTTCCAACAAAAACCCTTCCGATCTTGGGACTGAATCTTTTTGAAGGCGCACAAAAATTTAATACCTCTTCTCAGGTTGGCTTTGCAGGTGTAAATGCGACACAGGTTATCTTTAGTGGTCTACAGATTACGAATGGGAAAAAAGCTTTGGACGAAAAGTATAAAGCACAGCAGCTGATGACCGAGGCCGGTTATGAGGGCCTTGCTCAGGAAGTGGTGCAGACTTTCGACCAGATCATGTTATTGAAAGAAGTTGATGCCTTGATTGCTGATTCGGAGAAAAGATTGAATAAGGAGCATCTTAAAGTAGTAAAAGCGATCGAGAATGGTTTGGCTATACCTTACGATCGTGATAAAATTAAATTGGCTATGCTGGAGTTAGAAAGCAAGAAAGCCGAATCGACCAATAGTCGTGAACTCTTATATTTTAAATTGGAGGAATTGACTAAAATGCCTCTAGATAGTCTTAAGACAGTGAGCTATCCATTGGAACTAGCGATTGTAGATCCGATACAACCTGCTGTAGAGAACAGGAAGGAAATGCAAGCTTTGGCAAGTTCTCAACGTGCATACGAGTATGTACTGAAAAAAGAGAAGGGTGCAAAATTACCACAGATTTTTGCTTTTGGTAGTGCTTTTTATTTCAACGCCTTTGACACAAAGTTCAAATTCAAAGATGTACCGCTTGCCGGTGATCTTAATTTAAGTGCTAATCATTTTCAGATGGCACCGGGTTTTGCTGTAGGGGTTGGTGTTAAGTGGGATGTATTTGATGGAAATCAACATCGAAATAATATCAAAAAAGCAAATCTGGATCTGGTTATGAATCAGAATAAATGGAATGATACGCGGGATAAACTAATGTTGCTGCAACGTAAGACAAATTCGGATTACCAGTTGTCGATGAAAAAAATGGCGGTGCATGAACAGCAGATAAAAATTGCAAATAATAATCTTTCATTGGCATCAAAGCAATTTGAAGCTGGATTAATAGATGTAACGGAAAGGTTAAGTGCAGAAAATGAGCTTTACAAGCAGTCACTTAGTTTTTATAATCAACTTTTATTACAGCGTACTGCTGTTTTAGAATTATTAAAATCACAAGGAAGTCTTTATCAATCATTAGTGAAATAATTATGAGAAAATATATATCTATACTTGGAATCGCGGCATTAATGCAAAGCTGTAGCAATGAAACTCCTCTTAAAAATACTTTTGAGGGAAAGATTGAGCGGGATCAGATTGCTGTAACGACCAAGATTCCTGGAAAAATACATCAGATTTTAGTGAGTGAGGGCGATGTTGTGCAGGCTGGTGACACCTTGATGATTTTGGAGTTTCCAGAGGTTGAAGCCAAATCTATTCAGGCTAAAGGGGCTCTTGAGTCTGCTGAAGCGCAATATAAAATGGCTGTAAAAGGAGCAACAGATAATCAGTTGAAACAATTGCGAGCGAAGCGTGATGGGTTGCGTGAGCAATTTGAATTTGCACAGAAATCACTTAATAGAATGCAAAACCTCATTAAGGACTCTTTGGTTGCTCAACAGCAGTACGATGAAGTTTATATGAAATTTCAAGGGGCAAAGAATCAATATTTAGCTGTTCAGGCCGAACTTGCGGATGCTGAAAACGGTGCACGAATAGAACAGCAGAAAATGGCTCTGGGACAAAAGGAGAGAGCAATAGGGGCGGTATCAGAAGTGGATGTTGCAACGAAGGAACGTTTTATCATCGCGCCTCAAAATATGACAATTGAAACCATAAATTTAAAAGTAGGGGAACTTGCTTTGGCGGGATATAGCTTAATTTCTGGTTACTTGGTGGATGGTACCTATTTTCGGGTTACAATTCCTGAAAAGCAGTTACATAACCTGACAGTAGGAAGTAAGCAGCAACTTTCATTTCCATATTTAGAGAATAAAAAAATAGAAGCTGAGGTGGTTTCCATTAAAACATTGAGTTCTTATGCGAATATTGCTACGGCTTATCCTGATTTTGAACAGCAGGAATCTTTGTTTGAGGTAAAATTGAAACCTGTGCAAAAAGATGGTTCGGATAAATTATTGACTAAGGCGACGTTTATTCTTCATCTTGATAACACAAAATAAGTATTATGCGCACATTCGTATCCTTATTAAAACGAGAATTTAGGCTCTTTTTTCAAAATAAAGTGTTATTGATGCTTTTTGTGGGCGCACCTATTTTATATGGAGTGTTAATTGGTGCAGTTTATCAAAAGGGTAAAGTGACTCATCTACCTATTATCGTTGTAGATCAAGACAGAAGTCCGCTAAGCAAGCAACTGATCACAATGTTTAATGAGAGTGAGGTGATTTATGTTGCAGCAGTTTTGCCAGATGCTTTTAATGCAAAACAAGAGGCATTGAAACATGAAGCAACGGTTGTGGTACAGATTCCAAAGAATTTTGATTCGGATGTGAACTATAACCATTCTACGGAGTTGACGCTCTTTGTCAATGCAGCCAATACATTAACTTCTAATTATGCGAGCATGGCGGCGAATGTTTGTGCAGCAACATTAAAAGCTGGTATTCAGATTAAAGCACAGCAGAAGAAAGGTGTCCCAGGGTACGTAGCCAATCAGCAATATGAACCTTTTAAAACTACAATCATTAAACAGCATATTAAAAGCGGAAACTATTTATATTTCATGCTTCCGGGCGTGCTATTGACAGTATTACAACAAGTGATGATGTTAGCTTTGGCATTAAGTTTTGCATCAGAGTTTGAAAAGGGAACATTTAAGGAGTTAGTATCTAAATCGTCTAATGTGCTGCTGCTGATTTTAGTGAAAATAGCTCCTTTTTTGATCATGTCCGTAGGTATTTATTTTCTTTATTATGGTTTTTCACTTTTTTATAGAATGCCTCTTGAAATACCAATTGGTCCGTTTTTATTAGGAACTATATTCTTCTTACTCGCAGTTAGTTTTATCGGTATACTGGTGAGTATTATTATTCCGAGTCAACTTAAAGCAACCGAGATACTCATGGTTATCGCTACACCAAGCTTTATCTTGAGCGGCTTTACGTGGCCTTTGAGCCAGATGCCTGATTGGGTAGTCTATATCTCTAAATTGATTCCGCTGACACATTATTTAGAGATCTTCCGGGTGTTAGTGATAGAACAGGGGGCAGTTGCAAATGTGAAATCCTCGATCTTAGCGCTGGCTTTGACAACTGTTGTTTGTTTTATTCTTTCATTTGTTCTATTGTATTTAAAAGTTCGAAAAATAAAGAAGGAGAATGCACCAGTTGTTAAGGAGATTGAATGATGTGTATGAATATAAGGATAAGTGCATGAAGGTTAAAACATACAGTTTTAATATTTTACAGATTTCAGTTTAAAAATAATTTCATTACCTGTAATCATAATTATTATAATACAATAATAAATGATTTTTGACTTTAATTTATTGTAAATAAGTGTGTTAAATAATTTTGGGATTGTTTTGTGGCACTTGGTTTGAGCGATTCTTATCAAAATAAACTAACGCTATCTTCTATTATGAAAGCAATAAAATTTTCAGGAATAACTGCAGCTATCGTTGCCTCTTTATTGGTTTATGGAGCAGCCTCAGTATCTGCGCAACAGACGCATCCTGTGAAAAAATCGGAACCAAAGGTGAAGCCAGCAGCACCGGTTAAAGAAAATCCTGAGGCGGCAAAGGATTCAACTGCAGGAAAAAAGACTCCTGACAGAAAGGGTAATAAAATGATGCCTAAAGCTAAGCCACCAGGTAAATAAAGAACCAGATTAAAGGGTTTTATGACTGATCTCATAAAACCCTTTTTTTATTAACCATTAGTAACGTTAAATATCTGTTAACGTGCTTGTTGTTAAGGTGTTTTGGCATTTGTTTTGATTTTTAAAACTAGTTTTACACTTAAATATATTGGGTTATGAATACCTTAAATTATTTTAAAAAAATGGCAGCATTAGCTGCATTTGTTTCTGTGTTTGGTATTACCATGAGTACTGCACAAGAAACTACTCCAAACAAGGCTGTTAAAAAAACAGAGAAAGCGGTGAAGGATAATACCGTAAAAGCAAAAGAGACAGCTAAAAAGGAGAAGGTTTCCGCAAGTAAAACGGTAAAAGCTTCGGAAAAAGTAAAGGAGAATGCTGCAAGTACAAAACAGGTCGCTGAAAAAGAAAGTAAGGTTGCTAAACCAGATGCCGTTAAAGCTACTAAAGCTGGCGGAAAATCGAAGGATGAAGCAATAAAAGCGAAGGAAGTAAATAAGCAATCGGTTAAAAACGAAAGCGCTTTATCAAAAGCGGAATCTGAAAAAGCGATTAAATCAACTGAGAAAGCTAAAAGTAATGTGACAGCTTCAACAAATAAGGTGAAAAAATCTACTGCAACTACTACTAAAGCAACTGCAGGCAAGTTATCTTCAGAGAAGTATAATGGTCATGATGTATATATTGGCCCAGAAGGTGGCAAATACTATATCAATAGTAATGGTAATAAGACTTATATTCCAAGAAATTAATTTGAATCTGCAAGGCTCATTTGAGCAAAGCAAATGATTTGATAATATCAAAAAAGGCTATTCGAATAACTCGAACAGCCTTTTTCTTTTTCAAAAATCAAAATAAATGATTAACAGTACTCGTCAAATGCAGCTGCTAAATTATCAGCGATCATTTGGGCAGAGCGACCTTCAATCATATGTCTTTCTATCATGTGAACTAATTTGCCATCTTTGAATAATGCCATAGCAGGGGAAGACGGAGGATAAGGCAACATATAGTTTCTAGCTTTATCAACAGCTTCTTTTTCCATACCAGCAAAAACAGTAACAAATTTAGTTGGATGTTTTTCATTTTTTACTGCAGCTTTAGCAGCAGGACGAGCATTTGCCGCTGCACAACCACATACTGAGTTTACAACCACAAATACAGTTCCTTCTGTAGCAATAGCCGCATCAACTTGCTCAGCAGTTTTTAATTCTTCGAAACCTACATCTGTAAGCTCTTTACGCATTGGTTCTACTAAATATTCTGGATACATAATCTTCTTTTTTAAATTTAATCATACAAATATAAGTGTTGTTAGGAGCTAAGTCAAGACGTTAGTCTCAAAACAATGTCAGAATTTTACAGCTTTCAAATTCAACGTTTTGATTTAAAGGTATTGAATGGTATTTTTGCTAATAAATTTAAAACTTAAAAAGAATAATATATGTCATCAGTAGAAAGTACGTACGTACCATACAAAGTTAAGGACATCACCCTTGCTGAATGGGGCCGTAAAGAAATAGAATTAGCGGAAGCTGAAATGCCGGGTTTAATGAGCCTTCGTGCTGAGTTTGGTGCTGCAAAACCTTTAAAAGGTGCGCGTATTGCAGGTTGTCTTCACATGACTATTCAGACAGCTGTTTTAATTGAAACTTTGGTTGAACTGGGTGCTGATGTGACTTGGTCATCTTGTAATATCTTTTCTACACAAGACCACGCCGCTGCTGCTATTGCCGCTGCTGGGATTCCTGTATATGCTTGGAAAGGTATGAATGAAGAAGAATTCAATTGGTGTATTGAGCAAACATTATTCTTTGGTGAAGAGCGTCAACCGTTGAATATGATCTTAGACGATGGTGGTGATTTAACAAATATGGTGTTTGATAAATATCCAGAATTGATCGCTGAAATCAAAGGTTTGTCTGAAGAAACAACTACTGGTGTTCACCGTTTATACGAACGTATGAAGAACGGTACATTGCATTTACCAGCTATCAACGTAAATGATTCTGTTACAAAGTCTAAATTTGATAATAAATATGGTTGCCGCGAATCTTTAGTGGATGCTATCCGTCGTGCAACAGATTTGATGTTGGCAGGTAAAGTTGCTGTTGTAGCGGGTTACGGTGATGTAGGAAAAGGTTCTGCAGAGTCTTTACGTTCTGCTGGTGTTCGTGTTATCGTTACTGAAATCGATCCTATCTGTGCTTTACAGGCTGCTATGGAAGGATTTGAAGTGAAAAAATTTGCTGATGCTGTTAAAGAAGCTAATATCGTTGTTACGACTACAGGTAATAAAGATATTGTTCGTCCTGAGCATTTCAAATCAATGAAAGACAAAACGGTCGTTTGTAATATCGGTCACTTTGATAATGAAATTGATGTTGCCTGGTTAAATGAAAACTATGGTAATACAAAAATTGAAATTAAACCTCAGGTTGATAAATATACGATTGACGGTGTTGATATCATTTTATTAGCAGAAGGTAGATTAGTGAATTTAGGCTGTGCTACGGGACATCCTTCATTCGTAATGTCAAATTCATTCACAAACCAAACGTTAGCGCAATTGGAATTATGGACGAATACGGCTGCTTATGAGAATAAAGTGTACACACTTCCAAAATATTTGGATGAGAAAGTTGCTCGTTTACATTTAGCGCATATCGGTGTTGAACTGGATGTGTTGACTGAAGAGCAGGCTTCTTATATTGGTGTTACAGTTGACGGTCCGTTTAAAGCGGAAGCTTACCGTTACTAGTATTATTTTTTGTAAAAGCCTCAATTGATTTCAATTGAGGCTTTTTTGTTTATTGCTGTTGGTCGCTTTCACATAACTGACCATGCATTCATAAAGGTGAAAATAATCAGTAATGTAATTAAGATATAATGTTCTTTAAATTTTATGAGTAGAATATAAACTAGAATAATTGGTAATATTAATTGAAATATAACATATACGATCATGTCTAGCTGTAATGTATACCGATCATAAGTTTCATTGATTCTACTATCTTCTATTTTTGTGCAGATATAAAACCATAATAGATATTGATAAGCATTCAATAGGATGCTTAAATAGGAAATAATTAAAATAAGCTTTTTCATAATTATGTAAATGAATTGTTTACCAAACTTATTTTAATATTATCTTAATCAATTTGACAAAAGTCAAATAATTATGTATTTGCTCTGATCCGACTTAATGTTGATAAATTAATGCCTAAATACGAGGCAATATATCTTAATGGTATTCTTTTAAGAGCCTGTTGGTTTTCTTCAATAAATTGGAAATAACGATCTTTTGCAGATAACATTCTTAAATTATAAATGCGTTTTTCTGAATTTATATAGTATTCCTCCGTCATTCTTCTTCCGAAATAATTGAATTCTGGGAAATCTTCATATATTTTTTCTAATTGTTTTTTGGGAATTTTAATTATTTCACAATCTTCAATAGTTTCGATCGCTTCTACAGATGGTTTATTGCTAAAAAAACTAAATACAGATAAAACCAGATCATTTTCAAATAATAAGCTTGAGGTTTGATTATTTCCCTGTTGATCGTAAGAGTGAATTCGAATGGAGCCCGAAAGAATAAAATAAATGTGTTGACTGATTTGTCCTTCTTTGAGTAATTTGGTTTTTTTTGGATAGTGAATAATTTCAGTGTATTCGTCTAAAAAGTTGATTAATCCTCTTGATGGTTCTTTATACTTAAAGAAAATTCTAGCAATTTTTTCTGTATTCATAAATTGGTTCAGTTCTGCTACAAAGCCTATTGCATGTTAAAATACGATTTATTTTGCGGTGATAACAAGATAAAATCTTTTTTATGATCAATATTACTTTTGACATTTCTATAACCGGAATCTATGAATTATGAACGAGCTTCGATATCAGTTTAATACAAATGGCAAAAAAGTTATTTGCTTTTAATCGCCTTAAGTGCATTTTCAAAACGTTCAGCTCCTAATCCGGAAATAATGGCATATCGAGCATTGAGTTGATTTAATTCCTGTTTCCAGACTTCCATAAAGTGTTCACGTTGCTCCGGGAAATCGCGTAATGGATCTTCCTCCCATGGTAGATCGATATCCATGAGTAGGAAAAGGTCATATGGTCGTTGTTGTATTTCGTTTTTTACTTCCTGAGGTGTATCACCAAAGAGATGATCACACCAGATTTTGACAGTCAATATAGTTGTATCACATATCAACATATTATTATGGACTAAAGGTATTAAAGTGTCTTCAAGCGCGATTTGTCCATAATACATATTAACTTCATCTTGCAGCGTGTATTCATTATGCAAGTTTTTACAATATTCACGTGCAAATTCAGGAACGCAAACCGTGTTGAAATGTCTTGCTATAGCCTGAGCAATCGTTGATTTACCTGTTGATTCAGGTCCAACGACAGCTATCTTCATTAATTCTGGATTTGATGTACTCATTTGTGCGCATAAAGTTAGGCATCTTGTTTGGACATTATTGCATAAAAGTACGATAAGTGGACTTCCAGTCTCTATAGCCTCCCCAAGCAATCACGGCAAATACAAAATATAGAATCGCCGTTAGCAATAAACCTTTATGTAGATAAAGCGGAATATAACAGATATCTACAAAAACCCATAGTACCCAGTTCTGCAGTACTTTTCGTGTCATTAAAAATTGTGCAACAAAGCTTAAGGCAGTGCAAAAACCATCTGCATATGGAACGTCTGAATCGGTCAGCTTTTGTAGAAAAGTGCCAAGCAAAGCAGTCAGGATTCCGATAGTAATTATCGTGAACAGCATTTCACGTTTTGTAAAGGAGACAATAGGTTTATCGTTTTCCCTGATTTTCTTTGACCAATAATACCAACCATAAATGGCTGTACCTAAAAAATAGAGTTGTAATACTGCGTCCCCATATAATTTACTATGATAGAAAATATAGCCATAGGTCACCACACTGATTACGCTGATGGGCCAATTAAGGATATGTTGTTTAGCTGCGAGATAGACACATAAAAAACCGGTGATGGTACCGATCCATTCAAGCATGGTTGTCTGGGCAAATTGTTGTATAATCTGCTGTATAATTGCTGGCATAGCTCTCGTGTCTTTAGAAGTAAAGATACGAATTTAGCAAAACCGTTCATTTGTCCAAAAGTAATTTTAGGACATCAACACCTAAGATGAATTGCGCACTATTAAAGCTATCGTATAGAACGATCTTTAAGGTGCTCAGTCACTATTTTCATTTATTGTACTTGCTTGTTTGCACAAGTCGTACTGGCAAATGATTCAGGTTTTGCCTTGAATACAAAACCCATTCCCATAATGTAACCCATGGCTTCTTTTAATGCGACATTAGATTGAAAATTAGGATTGGTATTAATGTCGGCATGGACTTCCAGATCGACTTGGTACTGCTCTAGGAGTGGACAAAGTGCGTAAGCAACGTCGATGGATTTTTGAACTTCGAGGAGCATACGTTCTTTAATGCCCATCAGGTGATTTCTTTTATCTTTATGTACGAACATAAATCCGCCTCGGTGTTCTCGGAGGAAAACAATAACGGTTGCAAAATCAATAGTTCCTCTTTTAATCTGTGAATCTGTTCCGATATAGACTTTGAGCTTATTGCCTAGATCTATTTCTTTTAAGATGTTGGTTTCAACAGCATCCCATATGGATGTCTTGATGCTTTCGCCATTGTATTTCTGCCAAGTCATATAAAGATAAGTTAGTTTGTGTATGTGCGTATTTCATTTTGTTGTTTAAATTTACTGATATATAATGTGTTAAGAGCGGTACTCTGTATTAAGTTTTTACTACTAAATTATTAAAAGACTAATGCTTATTTCCAAAAGCAAGGTCTCCCGCATCGCCTAAACCGGGTACAATGTATGCTTTGCTTGTCAGTTCATTATCTACTGCTCCGACCCATATTGTCGCTTTGGGTAAGAATGCCTGCACATGTCTGATACCTTCTTCGGAAGCGATGGCGATAACAATATGTAATTCTCTAATTGCATAATCATTTAAAAGATCTTTACAGCATAATACTGCGCTTTTTCCAGTGGCTAGCATCGGATCGGCAACAATGACAATTTTGTTATCAAGATTTGGGGTGTTTACATATTCTTTATGGATTTCAAATTCACCACTTTTCTTGGTGTGGCGATAGGCCGCAATAAATGCACTGTCCGAGTGATCGAAAACATTCAACAAACCTTGATGTAAGGGTAATCCTGCTCGTAAAATAGTTGCCAAAACGGGTTGATCAAGGAGCATTTGCGTATTAGCAACACCCAATGGTGTTTCTACATCTACAGGTGCATAAGTCAGTGTTTTACTGATTTCATAGGCAAATATTTCCCCAAGGCGTTCTAGATTGCGCCGGAAGCGCATGCGGTCTTTCTGAATGTTGACATCACGTAGTTCTGCAATGTATTGATTTGCGATGCTGTTCTGTGTGCTGAGGATATTGAGCATATCGTGTAGATTTTAGTGATTATACCAATTTACACAAATATTATTACTTATTGTTTGTTTAAACGGAAAAATAGTTGTGAATAACAGACTCAATTGAATAATATAAATGCCTCATTTATTTTGATTAAATTTGTATTACTTGAATAAGATTTTATGAAGTTCCAACTTACGTCTGAATATAAGCCTACTGGAGATCAACCTACTGCAATCAAAGAATTGGTGCAGGGTTTAAACGAAGGAGAACAATACCAAACACTCTTAGGGGTGACTGGATCTGGAAAAACGTTTACAGTGGCGAATGTGATTCAGCAAACACAGAAACCGACTTTAATACTCAGCCATAATAAAACATTAGCAGCTCAGCTCTATGGAGAGTTTAAGCAGTTTTTTCCGGACAATGCTGTCAATTATTTTGTCTCTTACTACGATTACTATCAGCCGGAAGCTTTCATAGCGTCATCGAATACGTATATTGAGAAAGATTTAGCGATCAATGAAGAGATCGAAAAATTACGTCTCGCTACTACAACGGCACTGATGTCGGGCAGGCGTGATGTTATTGTTGTATCTTCTGTTTCCTGTATTTATGGTATGGGTAATCCTGAAGATTTCTCCAAGTCGATTTTTCGATTTGCTGTTGGGACAGTGATTTCCCGTAACGCATTTTTGCATCGCTTGGTTGAGATCCTGTATGCGCGTACTACGACTGAATTTAAGAGAGGTACTTTTCGTGTGAAGGGAGATACAGTAGATATTTTTCCAGCCTATTTGGATTTTGCCATTCGCGTATCATTTTTTGGTGATGAGATTGATGAGTTGAGTGAAATCGATCCGGTAACAGGAAAGACCTTAAGTAGAATGGAAGATCTAGCTCTTTTTCCTGCAACACTTTTTGTAACGCCAAAGGAAAAGTTTACTTCAACGATCTGGGCGATTCAAGAAGAGATGGTGCAACGTAGAACACAGTTGGAAGAGGAAGGAAAGATGCTGGAAGCGAAACGTCTGGAAGAACGTGTTAATTACGATCTGGAAATGATGCGAGAGCTTGGCTATTGTTCCGGAATTGAAAATTACTCCCGGTTTTTTGATGGTCGTGAGCCTGGGATGCGTCCTTTCTGTTTACTGGATTATTTTCCCGAAGATTATTTACTTGTTATAGACGAGAGTCATGTAACGATTCCGCAATTACGTGCCATGTATGGTGGAGACCGTTCCAGAAAAATTGCTTTGGTAGAACATGGTTTTAGGTTACCAGCAGCGCTTGACAATAGGCCTTTGAATTTTCCTGAATTTGAATCTTTGACGAATCAGACGATTTATGTTTCTGCGACACCGGGAGATTACGAGTTACAGCAGACGGAAGGTGTGTTTGTCGAGCAAGTTATACGGCCGACAGGGTTGTTAGATCCGATTATTGAAGTTCATCCTGCGATTAATCAGGTGGATGATTTCCTTGAGGAAGCAGATAAGGCCATTAAAGCCGGAGGACGTGTGTTAGCGACAACGTTGACGAAGCGTATGGCAGAAGAGTTAACCAAATATATGACTAAGCTGCATATAAAAGTTAGGTATATCCACTCTGAAGTAAAGACATTGGAACGGGTCGAAATATTAAGAGGATTGCGTCTTGGTGAATTTGATGTTCTGGTAGGGGTTAACTTATTGAGGGAAGGTCTTGATTTACCTGAAGTAACATTAGTCGCGATATTGGATGCTGATAAGGAAGGTTTTTTGCGATCTCAGAGATCATTGATTCAGACAATCGGTCGTGCTGCGCGTAATGACAAAGGGCGTGTGATCATGTATGCAGATCGGATGACGGATAGTATGGCTGCTACTATTGATGAGACTACCCGCCGTCGTGAGAAACAAATGAAATATAACGAAGACCATCATATTACGCCTCGAACTGTCGGAAAAACTAAAGAGGAGATTATGGAGCAAACCTCGGTCGCTGATTTCAATGGACTGGAGCCGAAGATATATGTTGAGCCAGATCCTTCGGTAGCCATTGCCGCAGATCCGGTGTTACAATATCTTGGTGAGAAAGAGCTTAAAAAAGCGATCGACACAGTTCGTAAGAAAATGGAAAAGGCAGCTAAAGAAATGGACTTCTTAGAAGCCGCTAAACTTAGAGATGAGATGTTCTCCTTAGAGAAAATATTTGATGAACGATTTAAATAAAAAAAGGGCTTAAGCCCTTTTTTTATTCTTTTTCTTTATATAAAGTTTTGTCGCCTTTAATTAATGTCCAGCAATGCTGATCCTGAATTAACTTGTAATCCTGATTTTCATACTCATATTCTTTGACGTGTTTTAAGACAATGCTTTCTGGGCTTTCTTTTAGAAAAACCTCTGCGGCATGTTTCTTATCATCAATAATCAGAAATGCCGCTGTTTCATAGCTATCTGAATTATTAACGATATCCAATTGTATCTGCTCAAAAGGCCTAACACAGCTATCTTTTAAAGTTGACCAAGTGTATCCTGCACTTGCGATACAGCCGTGCTTGTCTTTATCACCGCCCACTGTCGCTGTTTCTTTGGATTGGGTAGCCTCCTTGTTCTTTTGTTGGCATGAAACGAACAAAAGCGAAGCAACCATGATACTGTTAAGTAAACGATTCATATATGATGGTGTTTTGAATTGAGAGTATTCCTACACAAATTGTACCATATAAAATATACCTTTTTGGTAGATAATTTTTCATAAACCTTTCTTTTGTCAAAACGCTTCTTTATTTTTATAAGAATAAGTAATTACCTAAACAAAATAAACACAAAAAAATATATGAAAAAGCCAATTGTTGTTATCAAGTTTGGCTCAGCTTCTATTACGACAGCGGACGGGGAGGTAGATGAACGGATCGTATTGGAGATCGCAAGACAGGTCGCTCAAATACAACAGCATTATAATGTCGTTCTGGTTTCTTCAGGAGCAGTTGCGGCAGGGAAAAAGTTTTTGACACGGTATTCGGGGACTTTGTCAGAAAGAAAGGCTGCAGCAGCTATTGGTAATCCTTTGTTATTGCAAATTTATAGTACTTATTTTCGACCCTTTAAAATTGCTTTAGCTCAAAGTTTATGTGAGCGTCAACATTTCGCAAATAGGAATCAATTTGTGCAATTGAAGAATACTTATGAAACTTTATGGAAAAATAATATTATTCCTATTGCCAATGAAAATGATGTGGTGAGTAATAAAGAATTGAAATTTTCTGATAATGATGAGTTGGCGACTTTGATTGCGGTTGGCTTTGGTGCTGAGCAAATTTTATTTACAACTTCGGTACCCGGAGTTATGGATTCGGAAGGAATAGTTATCCCCGAATTAAAAGTGATCGATAAGGCCGCACTTTCTTTAGCAAGAACAGATAAGTCTTCTGTCGGTCTTGGTGGTATGACGTCAAAATTAAATTTTGCACGGTTGGCTAACCAGATGGGAATACGGGCTGTTATTTTTAGCATGCAAACTGAAAATGCCTTGCTGAAGGCGATCGAAGGTCAGACGGGTACGATCTGCATGGCACAGCCTAAAAAGGTTTCTTCCCGCAATAAATGGTTAGCAAGTGGAAGTTTAATTAAGGGTAAAGTAATTATTGATAGAGGTGCTGTAGAGGCACTTTTGCAACGAAAAAGTCTCTTACTTGTTGGTGTTAAAACCTGTGTTGAACAGTTTGAGGAAGGTGAAGTGTTCCATATTTTTGACGAAGATGATCAAATCATTGCTGTTGCTAAATCTAAGTGGGATATGGGCGATTTAATGAAGAATGTAAAACGTAAAGATATCATCTTAGCACATGCTGATGATATCGTATTGTTATAATATGGAAAATATCACAGAGCAATTAGAGGCAGCATTGGCTGCTACACGGGATGTAAATCAATTGGATTCAGATACAAAAGCGCATATTTTAACTGATTTGGCAGAGGCATTGCGAGCACGAGTTACTGTTATTCTATTTGAAAATGAAAAAGATCTGAAATTATTAGATGCAGATGATCCGAAAAGGGATCGGTTGGTTTTGAATGCCGAAAGGATGGAGGCTTTGGCAAAAAGTGTGTTGGATGTTGCTAAACTTCCTGATCCTTCCGGAAAGTTATTAAACCAACAGGTTTTGGATAATGGTTTATTGTTGGAAAAGAAAGCAGTTCCTTTGGGGGTAGTCGCGGTTATATATGAGTCTAGACCGAATGTGACTATTGATGTGGCTGCATTATGTATTCGCTCAGGCAATGTTTGTCTGTTGCGGGGTGGCACGGATGCTTTTCATACAAATCAGATATTGGTTGAGATCATTCAAAAAGTTTTGATTCAGAATCATTTAAACCCAAATATTGTTCAATTACTGCCAACAGACCGGAAATTTGTACAAGAATTACTGACGGCAACTAAATTTGTGGATATTATTATCCCCCGAGGTTCGCAATCATTGATTGATTTTGTTCGTGCGCATGCTAAAGTACCCGTTATTGAAACAGGTGCTGGGGTGTGTCATACCTATGTAGAGCAATCAGCAACAATCGATAAGGCTGTTGCTATTGTTGCTAATGCAAAAATATCCAGACCTTCTGTTTGCAATGCATTGGATACCATATTATTAGATGAAGAGATTGCTGATTTATTTTTAGATGGAATTATCGTTCCCTTTGAAAAGGAGCGGGTGGAAGTTTTTGCTGATGAACGGAGTTATGCTATTTTAGAGCGATTGGGATATCCATATTTGCAACAAGCAAATGAAATTGATTTTGGACGTGAATTTTTAGATCTTAAATGTTCTATTAAAGTATTAAACGGACTGGAACAGGCTTTGACGCACATTGCTACTTATTCCTCCCGTCATTCAGAATGTATTGTCTCCAATGATTCGGAAAAATTGGAACGATTTATGAATGCTGTGGATGCTGCTGCAGTGTATGCCAATGCCTCCACGCGATTTACAGATGGTGGAGAATTTGGTTTAGGAGCTGAGATCGGTATTTCTACACAAAAGCTTCACGCTAGAGGACCTTTTGCCTTAGAAAAATTAGTGACTGAAAAATGGTATGTAACGGGTAATGGACAAATAAGATAGTATGGGAATTAGATTTGAAAGTAATTCATTGTTGAATTGGACAAATGAAATGGGTAAGTTTTTGAGATTACTTGTCGATGAACAGCATGTTTTTGATGAGCCTTCATCCATTGTATTTGATAAAGCTTATGATGAGTTTTTTAAAAAAAGCCGTCAATTTTTCTTGACGGTAACTGATGAAGCTTTATTAAGCTACGCGAAAGAAGATCTGGAAGTGGAGCAGATAAGACCATTAGCATTGGTATTGATGCACGATGGTTTGAAAAGTGTGGACGTTCAAGAACAGCAAATCTTACTTTTAAAATCTAAGTTGTTATTAAATTATGTGATGAAAGAAACCTCTAGCTTTGCATTTGAAGATTATGGCTATTTAGCAACAATAGATGGTAAGCTTGCTTAATGGCAGATAAAATTTGATCACTTTTTAATCTGCTATCCTTAAAATAGAGGAAAATAAAAAGATTGACAGGGCATGATCGGTTGCCCTGTCAATCTTTTTATTTTAGTATCTCTCTAGCAATGACTAATCGCTGTATCTCAGATGTTCCTTCATAAATTTGTGTGATCTTTGCGTCACGCATCAATCTTTCCACATGGTACTCTTTTACATAGCCATATCCACCATGGATCTGAACGGCTTCAATACTTGTTTTCATCGCAACTTCGGAAGCATGTAATTTGGCCATTGCCGCTTCTTTGCTGTAGGGCAACCCTTGATCTTTTGTCCATGCAGCTTTATATGTCAATAGTCTTGCGGCTTCTATTTCAACTTCCATATCTGCGAGTTTAAATTGGATAGCCTGATGCTCAGCAATTGGTTTTCCAAAGGTTTTTCGCTCTTTTGCATAAGCAAGAGCGAATTCATAAGCACCTGCGGCGATACCTAATGCTTGGGCCGCAATACCAATTCTACCTCCATCTAATGTTTTCATGGCAAATTTGAATCCAAATCCATCTTCACCTATGCGGTTTTCTTTAGGGACTTTAACATCAGTAAATAAGAGTGAGTGGGTATCTGAGCTTCTGATGCCAAGTTTATTCTCTTTTGGTCCGATTGTAAAACCAGGCATCCCTTTTTCTACAATCAGTACATTTATTCCGCGATGTGCTTTTTCGGGATGCGTCTGTGCAATGATGAGGCAAATATCGGCATTACCGCCATTTGTGATCCAGTTTTTAGTGCCATTTAAAAGGTAATGATCTCCTTGATCTATTGCTGTTGTGTGCTGGGATGTTGCATCTGAACCCGCTTCAGGTTCGGATAGGGCAAAAGCGCCTAGCTTTTCTCCAGAAGCTAAAGGTCTTAAGTACTTTTCTTTTTGCTCTTCGGTGCCAAAAGCTTCTAAGCCGTAGCATACAAGAGAATTATTAACAGACATGATAACTGCAGCTGATGCGTCGATTTTAGCAATTTCTTCCAAGACCAAGGTATAAGCTAATGCATCAAGCCCTGCACCTCCATACTTACTGTCTACCATCATGCCCATAAATCCTAATTCACCCATTTTCTTCACCTGATCGTAAGGGAATAGTGCTTTCTCATCCCGTTCTATGACACCCGGTTTTAAATCCTGCTGCGCGAAATCTCGAGCAGCTTCCTGAATCATGCTATATTCTTCGTTTAATTCAA
The DNA here is from genome assembly GCF_042686355.1 of Sphingobacterium anhuiense. Taxonomy (NCBI): domain Bacteria; kingdom Pseudomonadati; phylum Bacteroidota; class Sphingobacteriia; order Sphingobacteriales; family Sphingobacteriaceae; genus Sphingobacterium; species Sphingobacterium anhuiense. The sequence continues at coordinate 897 of NZ_JBHUPE010000009.1, read as the reverse complement.
AATTCATAATGTGTACATTGGTAATGGTTTGTAAGTAAATATACTTATTTTATTATTATGCTTGCATAATAAAGTTTAATAATTTTTAACAGGTTTTTGTAAAAAACAAAGCTTAGATTTTGTTATGAATAAAAATCTACTATATTTGTAGAGTATATAGTGTATTACGAATTTAAAAAAAAAGATATGAGTTTAAGATTAGGAGATGAAGCGCCAAATTTTAAAGCGCAGACGACAATAGGAGATATTGATTTCCATGAGTTTATTAAAGATAGTTGGGTTGTGTTTTTTTCGCACCCTTCTGATTATACACCAGTTTGTACAACTGAACTTGGACGGACAGCGAAATTAAAATCGGAGTTTGATAAAAGGGGTGTGAAAGCAATTGCGCTAAGTGTTGATCCTGTTCAAGATCATTTGGATTGGATACAGGATATCAACGAAACCCAGCATACTACTGTTAATTTTCCGATTATTGCTGACGAAGATCGTCATGTATCCGAATTGTATGATATGATTCACCCCAATGCTTCTGCAACGGTAACAGTACGTTCGGTATTTATTATAGGGCCAGATAAAAAAATTAAATTAACACTAACGTACCCTGCATCTACCGGACGTAATTTTGATGAAATATTACGTGTTATTGATTCTTTACAGTTGACTGCCGATTATTCTGTAGCGACACCTGCGGACTGGAAACATGGAGAGGATGTGATTGTGGTCCCTGCAATAAAAACGGAGGATATTCCTGCAAAGTTCCCGAAAGGATTTAAAGAAATCAAACCTTATTTAAGAACGACTCCACAGCCTAATTTATAGATTAGGGTATACTGTAGCGTCCTAGAATAGGTTGACATATAAATTTAACGATAATTATCCTTACTTGACTATTTC
>NZ_JBHUPE010000008.1:0-27688 GCF_042686355.1 Sphingobacterium anhuiense | reverse complement strand
GAAATAGTCAAGTAAGGATAATTATCGTTAAATTTATATGTCAACCTATTCTAGGACGCTACATACGATTAATAATTTAGACTAAACTAATCTGTCTTTTTATACTCTCTTCAAGAGATATAATAGTCTCAGTACGCTGAATTCCTTGTACAGATTGTATATCTTCATTTAATACTTTACGCAGGTGTACTGTATCGCGACAGATTATTTTTGCAAAAATACTATATTGTCCCGTGCAGTAATGTAATTCAACGACTTCTTTAATTTCTTTTAATTGAGCAACAGCATCAGAGTATTGAGATCCTTTTTCAAGGTAAATCCCTAAGAAGGCAGTAATATCGAAACCAACTTTCTGAGGATTAATAATTAAGTTGGATCCTTTAATAATACCTAGTTCTTCCATTTTTTTCATGCGGACATGTATAGTGCCACCAGATACAATTAACTTTTTTGCTATTTCTGTATAAGGAATAGACGCATCATTCATCAAAATTGATAATATCTGAATATCAAGATTGTCTAAATCGTAATTAGAATAGTTGTTTTCCATTAAAAGTGCTGTTATTAATTAAGTTAACCCAAACCGATAATTTATTACCAAATAGTCGTATCGGATTAAATTTTTAAATTTTTCAAAAATACTAAGATTTGTTGGTTTATGTATGTAAATTTAGTAAAAATTTTATATACATATTGTTAATGTGATATTTAAATAACAAATTTTGTATAGATTTTTATTGATATTGGCATTTGATTTAAAAAGATATTTATGGAAATAGAAGATGTTAAAATTTCAAGGAAGAAACCCATTTTTGCAGTAGGAGAGGGATTACATAAATACTTGAGACTATATCAACGTGATGCAAAGCTTCCTATTACGTATAAGGATCTTTTATCTTTTACTGAAACTATACCTGTATTGGATAAATACGGTAACGACACTTTTTGGGAAACGCCATTATATCCACCATATCTGATTGATCATTTATATGAAGGTTTGAAAGTAATATATGCTAAATTAAAGGCATCGGGTAATACCCGTATTGTGCAACATAAGTATATTGATCGTGTTGAGTATTGTGCGTTTGGCAATACAAGGCCTTTTCGAATTCGTATTGTAAACCGACTGAATGATGTTTATGATTATTTTTATATTAAGCAAGCTGATGCATCTCGTATTTATGGCTTAGAATTGGAGGAAATCTTATCGCCAAATCAGGTAAATTATATGGTCGATAATGAAACTTTGGTTGAGGAACATATTGTTGGAATTCCTGGTGATACTTTTGCCAAGCAACGCATGTATACACCGGATTATAATCTAACACGTATTTCTAAGGAGTTTGTTAAATTTAACGAACGTTGCATAATCACTTTGTTAGGTGATATGCGCGCTTATAATTTTGTTGTACAAATAACTCCAGATTTTGACGATTTTCAATTCAGAATTCGAGCTATTGATTTTGACCAGCAATTTTATGAAGGCAATCCAAAAGTGTACATGCCACAATTTTTCAAAGAAAACTTTCCTTATGTGAAACTTTCAATGGAACATTTGACAGAAAAAACGGTTTCTCAATATCAACAAGAAGAGCGATCATCTATTGTACATCGTGTACGTAGTGAAAGGCATCGGATCGCTGACCTTAGGGACGCATCAAAAACCCAACAGTTATCGACAGAGGAAAATATAAAACAATTGCGTGAAGCTTATGCAATTTCTCATTCAAGTGAACAGTACTTGAAGTGTAAATCGATGACTGATATTGTTGAATTAAATGTGAAAAATGTTATAAGGCAAGTACAGCTATAATTACTTGATTCTTTTTTCATTATCTTTTACAAATGCACTCCAACCACTGTAACTTTTGCCAGTTTCGGAGGTCGCATTTTTTTGAAAGGAATGACAAACAGCAACAGCTAATCCATCTGTTGCGTCTAAAAATTCAGGGCTTTCATTAAATTTTAATAATGACTTCAGCATGCCTGCTACTTGCTCTTTGGTTGCATTTCCATTTCCAGTTACTGATTGCTTTATTTTTCGTGGAGCATATTCAAATATAGGAATATCAAAATTTAATGCGGCGGCCATAGCGACACCTTGTGCTCTTCCTAATTTCAGCATTACTTGTATGTTTTTCCCATAAAATGGAGCTTCTAATGCAACACTGTCCGGTTTATATTCCTCGATTAAAGCAGTAGTTTTTTTAAATATACGTTGGAGTTTTAGAGCATGGTCATCAAGATGCCCCATTTTCACGACTCCCATAGTAATGAGACTGATATTGTTTCCTTGTTCACGTATGATTCCGTAACCTAGAACAGCTGTTCCGGGGTCAATACCTAAAATAATTCTCTCTTTTGCTTTCTCCTTCTGCATGTGCAATATTACATTTTTTATTTCGTAACGATTCAAAAATGAAGATGTAATGGATACTAATATTGCCATAAAATAACTTTAGCTTTGATTAATATTTAGTAACATTGTGTCCAAAATTGATAAATGCTAACAAAGGTTCAAAAAAAATATAGCGGGATATTGATAAAAATTGCGGTACTAGCTTTTGCTGGATGGTATATTTATCAACAATTATCAGATCCTAAAAATCTTCTGAAGTTTGAAACATTAATCGCAGGTATAGATCCTCATTATTTCTGGCTGACATTTAGCTTAATCGTGTTCTTAATGTTTGTTAATTGGATGCTTGAAGTTGTAAAATGGCAATATTTGGCTATTAGAATTGAAAGAATATCTTTTGGACGTGCATTTCAATCGGTATTTAGTGGATTAACATGGGCTATTTTTACTCCAAATAGGATTGGTGAATATGGAGGTCGTGTTTTGTTTTTGAAACCTGAAAATCGAGCAAAAGGTGCTATAGCAATGGGAGTTGGGTTATTTGCACAACTTGTATTAACCAGTATAGCTGGTGCTTTAAGTATTGCTTGGTTTGCATGTACTTATATGGATACTCCGGTTTCTATAGAGTTTGGGATTTGGTTATTAGCAATATTGTATGCGACAGGTTTTTTAGTACTTTATTTTAATGTGCATTGGATTGATTTATTGGTTGGTCGAATTAAATTTCTAGAACGTATCAAACCTTTCTTTTCTATTTTGGAAGAGTATACTTTTAAGGAATTGCTTGTTGTCATATTGATATCGTTGGCAAGATTTATCATTTTTACTTCTCAGTACATTATTTTAATGTTGGTCATTTTACCAGAATTACCATTCGTGGCAATGATTTTGATGATATTTATTCTTTTCTTTGTGCAGGCCGCATTACCGACATTGGATATTTTTGATTTTAGTGTAAGAAGTTTTGTTGCAGGTAATCTTTATAGTTATATCACAAACCAAGAACTAGCCGTGATGGCAATTGTTTCTTGTATTTGGTTCGTTAATTTGATACTTCCAGCTGTTTTAGGTTCTATTTTTGTTTTGAAAATAAATTTTTTTGGTGATTCTAAATCTTAGTTTTATTACGATAATATTGGCGATTGTGTATATCGCTCTGGTTCTGTATATGCGGAAAGGTTGGTTTGAAATACCAACTGTAATATCGAACTGTTTACCGGTCAAACGTATTTCTATTATTATAGCTGCACGTAATGAAGAGAATGGTATAGCACGTACTATTGATGCTGTACTTAATCAAAAATTTCCACCTGAACAGTTTGAATTAATTGTAATCGATGACCATTCTACTGATCGGACAAGTGATGTTGTATTGTCTTACGCGCACAGAGGAGTACAACTAATTCAGTTGAATGAGAGCAATAAATTGAATTCATATAAAAAGCTTGCTATAGCGAAGGCTATTGATTTATGTACAGGAGAGATAATTGTTACAACTGACGCTGATTGTAGGATGGGTGAAAATTGGTTAATGACAATCATTAGCTATTTTGAAACTCAAGACTTATATCTTTTATCTTCTCCTGTAGTGTATTCAGAAGAGAAATCATTTTTTGAAAGACTTCAAACACTTGAGTTTTTATATTTAATAGGCTTAGGCGCAGCAGGTATTGGTAATAAAAATCCGACAACTTGCAACGGAGCAAATTTGGCATATCGAAAAGATATTTTTTATGAAATGGGTGGATTTGCTGGTATCGATGAATTAGCATCTGGTGATGATGAATTATTTTTGCATAAAGTTGCTGCAAAATATCCACATAAAATAGGATTCTGTAAATCTACAGATGCAGTGGTTTATACCGATGCTAAGCCTACAATTAGGTCATTTATAAGTCAGCGGAAGCGTTGGGCTTCTAAGAGTACAAAATATAAAAATAAAGCAATTGTGTTACTCGGAATCACAATTTGGTTATTCAACTTTTGTATGCTTACCTGTCTTATCGTAGGTTTATTTTATCATTATTCCTATCTTTTTACTTTTTTGGTAGTATTAATCGCTAAAATCATAGTTGAATATCTATTTATTCAACCCTTAACTCAGTTTTCTAAGAGAGAGGAGTTAATGCGGTATTTACCAATTCTTTCCTCGTTACATATAATATACCTCGTGTATATTGGTATACTTGGTAATATCGGTAAATATGATTGGAAAGGTCGGCAGGTTAAATAATCTAACCATTTTTGACTTTTAAACGGATCTTCTGTTCAGCTTCTAATACTATTTCTTCCAAAGTTTTATCAGTTTTATCAATAGGATCTAAAACTTCCCAGCTCATTTTCACAAAGGGTGTAAGAGGAAATAAGCCATTTTTTGTCATTTCATATGAACCATTTATTGCGATAGGAACAATTAGTGCATCGGGATTTTTCTTTAATAATGTAGCTATTCCGCCAACATGAAAAGGCTTCATTTTACCATCTCGAGTGCGAGTACCTTCCGGGAAAATAAAAGCTGACCAGTTTTTGGTCTTCATATTATTTGCAAGTTTTAATATTTCACCGATAGACTGTTTTGAGTCCTTACGGTCAATATTTGCCGCCCCACCATGTTTCAAATTGAAGGAAATACTTGGAATTCCCTTCGCTAGTTCTATTTTTGAAATGAATTTTCCATGAAATCTTCGCAGAAAATAGATCATAGCCGGTATATCAAATGTACTTTGATGATTTGCAACGAAAATAATGGGCTGTCCGGTTGGAATGTTTTTATTATCAATAAAAGATATCGTATTAAACAGCAAAATATTGCAATAGGTGAGAAAGAAATTAAGAATATCGACACTCTTTTTATGTGCTGTATATCCGCCAAACTTTAGGCTCAACCATTGTATAGGGTGAAAAACTAAAAGGCACAAGGCAAAAAAGAAATAAAAAATGGGTGTCAGAATAAATCCAATAATCTTCTTCATGTTTAAATCTAATAATTATTTACAGCAAATATAATTATTAATATACTTTACGAATAATTATTGATCGCTCATATTTTAAATTATGTTTAATAATACTTTTATAAAATTTATATTATTATTAATAATATTTATATTTATAGAAGAGATGAAAAAATTTCCAAACGTATGCCCTAGCTGTGATACAAAATTAGAGGTCAGTAAATTAACTTGTTCTTCATGCAATACTGAGGTTAGCGGTAAATTTATGTTGCCAATTTGGACGCAATTAACTCTTGAGGAACAGGATTTTGTACTTGAGTTTTTATTAAAATCAGGAAGTCTGAAAGAGATGGCAAGTCAATTAGGCAAGAGTTATCCTACCGTAAGAAATAAGTTAGATGATCTTATTGATAAGTTATTGGGTTTAAAAAATAATGATTAGTATGGTTTTTAAAGAGAAACAGTCTTTTTGGAGTTGGTGGATGGTGATTTTGATCGTCTTTTTATTATTATCGACTTTAAATTATGAATGGAATGATATAAAAGTTGGTAATTTCAACGAATTAAGTGTAAATCCTGGGTTTTGGATTATTGCTGTTATTATTATTATATTTTCGTTCATTAAATTAAAAACAACAATAAACTCTCAAGGAATTACGATTCACTTCTTTCCCTTTCTATTGAAAAGTAAATTTATTCCTTGGTCAGAAGTAGCACAGGTTTCTGTAAAGGATTATAATCCTATATACGACTATGGAGGTTGGGGGTATCGCATTGGAAGAAAAGGTAAAGCCTATAATACCAAAGGATCACATGGGTTGGAATTGATCTTTAAAAGCGGGTCTAGACTATTGATAGGTACCCAAAAGAAATGCGAACTCAATACGATCATTTCTAAGGTTAATCAAGAAATTTTAAATAAGGACTATGAATAAAATACTTTTAAATCCATTTGATAATCTTTCGGAGACAAAACTTTTATCTATTGGTCTTATTTGATTTATAATCGGTACTTTTGTAGCTTGTTTTTAGGAGATTCCTTTCCTGGGATGATGAGTTTTAAATCCAACAAGACTAGCTTTTTACAATTATCACAATATCTTAACAACATCTTTATTATCAATCATTATATTTCTACTTTGAAAAATATTGAATTCGAGTCTGAGATTTATAGATATGCTAATAACCGTATTGGTTGCAAGGTCTGTCATTTATGGTATGGCTTTATTAAATACAACTAAATGGCTAAACCCGATAGTAGATTTAATTTCCAGAATGTAGTAAATCCACTGGGTAACCAAAATGTTGATAAAGCAGATTGAATTATCCCTTTTTTGGTGTTATTCTCAGCCTTTGCTTGCTGATCTATTTCTTCTATTTACTTATTTAAAGGATTTCTTACTGTTATAAATAGAAAAAAATTATAATGGCTTGATTTTGGTACTTGTTGTAATGTTAATGGAAGCTTTATCTTCTTTATTCTCTTTTATTACATATAATGATTAAAAAAATAGTTGGTACATTTCTCCTGTTGTTTATAACAATAACTGCTTTTTCCCAAACTTTCGTAGGGGACTGGAAAGGTAATTTGCAAGTAGGACATTCCAGTTTGGTTTTTATAATTCATTTATCTCAGGAAAATGGTGTATGGAAGGCAACAGCGGATAGTCCAGATCAGGGAGCCTTTGGCATTCCCGCGAAGGCAAACGTTAATGGTAACGGAATCGAAGTACTGATTGAAGGAGGAATTAGTTATATCGGGAAAATGGAACGGGATGATTTAATAGGTGGGGAGTTTCAACAAGGGACATTTCGAGCCAAGTTAGATCTTATGAAAATAAAGGCAACCCCTAATAATATCAAGACAATAAGATCTCAACGTGTTTTTCCTCCTTATTCATACGATACAGTAGATGTCAATTTTAGAAATAAATATGATGATGTCCTATTAAGTGGCACCTTAACCACACCTAGACAAAAAGGTAAATTCCCTGCAGTAGTTTTAGTGACAGGAAGCGGTCCCCAGGATCGCAATGAAACATTAATGGGACATGAACCTTTTCGAATATTATCAGATTTTTTAACAAAAAATAATATTGTTGTTCTTCGCTACGACGATCGGGGGGTCGGACTTTCAAAAGGAAGTTTTATAAATGCCTCAATTGAGAATTTTAGTAAAGACGCAATGGCAGCAATAGATTTTCTAAAGGAAAGACCAAATGTAGATCCCGGCAAAATTGGTATTATCGGGCATAGTGAGGGTGGTTTAATCGCAGAGTTGTTGGCTGGACAAAAATTTCCGGCGCTTTCTTTTATTGTTTCTTTAGCAGGTCCAGCCATTCCTATCGACTCTCTAATGGTATCACAGCTATATCGCATTGGTAAAGTAGCAGGCATGTCAGAACTAGCACTATCACATGCCAAAGAGATTAATAAAAGGAATTTTGAGGTTGTTAAAAGTAATAGGCCGCATATGGAGGCTATGGCAATGATTCTTGATAATATGAAAATAGATCCAGCACAATTGAATTCATCGAGTAAATTGGAGTTAGAGACACTCTTGTTGCCATCTTATAGATATTTCATGCGGATTGATCCCATTCCTTTTATTAAAAAAATTACAGTGCCGGTTTATGCCGCATTTGGGAGTTTAGATGTTCAGGTTCCTGCTGACCAAAATCTAAAAAGTTTAAAGAATAATCTACCATATAATCGAAAAACTGTTCTAAAGAAATATGAAGGATTGAATCACTTATTTCAAAAATCGACAACTGGGGCTGTTTCAGAGTATGAGCATATTAGTGAAACCATGAATAGTGAAGTCTTGAATGATTTAGTTAAATGGATAAAAAGCTTATAATAGTTAGCTGTAGTTAGTATTATTTAAGTGACATCATCTATATTTTAGTAAAAGTACGATAACGTTGTAAATTGGTTTTCTGTGATGCTACAGCAATTTTTTGCCCAATATTAACTTCTATGTAGTTTTCTAGTAAAGTCAATTCTTCTTTGTAATACAATTAGGTTTATATCTTTGTTTTACACTCCATCATCATGTTTATGATGGGTACTATTGAACAAAACCTTTATTTTATTATTATGAATTTCAAGGCAATCGTCACCTTATTTTTCTTAACAATTTTAACCTCAGTTTCCTTTTCTAGAGAAGTTATTTCATTCAATCAAAATTGGGCTTTCAAAAAGGGCCCCTTTACTACAGATCTCTTACAGTATGGGAATGTTTTTTCTGGAACATGGCAATCTATAGCTGTTCCCCATACATGGAACTCAAAAGATATGCAAATACGTAATGATCGATTTACATCTAATGAAAAATTTTATGTGGGAGATGCCTATTATCGTAAAACTTTTATTCCAGAATCTTCTTGGAATGGTAAGCGCATTTTTGTAAAATTTGAAGGTGTAAATACAAACACAGAAGTTTACATTAATAATTCACCGTTGCCTGCGAAGAAGGAAAAGGGAAATGTAGTTTATGATGCGTCAGCTATAAATGGTAATTATCAGATTGTGGGAAGACATCAAGGGGGCTATTCAGCATTCGTGTTGGAATTGACTAATATGTTGAAATTTGGAGTTGAAAATGAGATTCTTGTAAAAGTTAACAATGAAGCAACTCCACAAGTAATACCAGTCAATCATACGCTATTCCCTATGTATGGTGGTATTTATCGTCCGGTTGAACTTATTGTGACGGATAAGATTAATATTGCAGTATCCGATTATGCTTCTTCAGGAGTATATATAAGTCAACAGGACGTTAATAAAAAAAGTGCATCAATAAATTTAAAAGTGAAACTTGAAAATAAAAATCATGACGCAAGAGATTTACAGGTAGTGTCAACGATTTTTGAACAAAACGGCGCTGTGAAAGCCAAGAATATAAAAAAATATCGTTTACTTCCGCAGGGTAGACAAGAAGTAATGCAAGACTTTAATTTAACAAATCCACATTTATGGCAAGGTCTGGAGGACCCGTATCTTTATAAAGTAGTTACACAGCTTGTTGATGGAAATACTGTACTAGATGAAGTCATTCAGCCTCTAGGTTTACGAAAATTTGAATTAAGAACAGGAGAGGGATTCTTTTTGAATGATATTAAGTATCCAATGTATGGAGTAACAAGACATCAGGATCGATGGGGAAAGGGTTCCGCTTTATCAAATGCTGATCATGATGAAGATTTGGCTATCATCAAGGAAATTGGAGCAACTACGATTCGATTAGCTCATTATCAACAATCTGCATACTTCTATGAAAAATGCGATAGTATTGGATTTATTGTTTGGGCAGAAATCCCATTTGTTAATCGTGTAACGACCTTAGAGGAAGCAAATGCAAAACAGCAATTGACAGAACTTATAAGACAAAACTATAATCATCCTTCTATTTATACATGGGGTCTCCATAATGAGGTTTATACGCCTAATGCGTACACAATCGAGTTAACGACAAAATTAAATGATTTAGCTAAGACCGAAGATCCATATCGCTATACGGTGCAAGTGAGCGGCTATAATGTCATCAACCATGCTGTAAATAATAATGCAGATATACAGGGAATCAATCATTATTTCGGATGGTATAATGGCATTATTCGTGATGTTGATAAGTGGGCAGATCAAATCTCAAAAGATTTTAAAGATTATAAAATTATTTTTTCAGAGTATGGAGCCGAGGCTAATCCTAGTCATCAACAAGAGGTTGTTGGAGATGTAGGTAATCAATGGGTGAATCCAGCATTTTTTCCTGAAGAATTTTCAACAAAGTTCCATGAAATACATTGGGGAACGATAAAAAGACATCCGATCTTTTTGGCCTCTTATCTTTGGAATACATTTGACTTTGCTACTCCGATTACAGCACTCAATGTTGAACCAAGGAATTACAAAGGATTGGTTACGTTTGATAGAAAACTCAAGAAAGATCCTTTTTATTGGTATAAAGCTAACTGGAGTAAAGAACCTGTATTATATCTGACACAAAGACGTGTTATTGAGAGAGTAAACGAGATTACTCCGGTGACAGTTTATTCTAATTTAGGAACACCTACTTTGTTGGTCAATGGTGTTGAGGAAAAGAACTTTGTTATCGGAGAAACTGATGTCCATTATATTTTTCAAAATGTTAAATTGAAAGAAGGAGATAATATTATCCAGGTAAAAGCATCAAGTAAAGGTCAACAATTTGAAGATAAGATTACTTGGCATTACTTGAAAGATAACCCAAAGGCAATCAGTAAAGATGGACCGAAATCCAATAAAAATGAACATATTGGTTTATAAAAAAGCATCTTTGTGCAATGCCCCCGAAAAGTTTAACACTTTCTGGGGGCACGCTACTTTTGAGACTTTTTTATTATGGAGTTGTTAATGCTACAGGTAGAATTTTACCATTATAATATTGATGTCCATTTTGGGCAAATTCCGCAATATATCTTCCCATCTCAAAAGCGAGTTTACCAGCTTCTATTCCCGGAAAAGCTGCTTCAAACATTTCAGTTTGTGCAGATCCAAGAGCAAGACAATTTACGCGGATACCTTTACCCTTAAATTCTTCAGCCAAGCACTCTGTTAATACTGCCAACGCTGCTTTACTAGAAGAATAAGCCGCTAAGCCACTAAACTTGGAAGAGCCTTGAAAACCGCCCATACTTCCTATATTGAGAATATGAGATCCTTCGGGCATTAAAGGGACGATATGTTGAATCATATTAGCATGTGCCAATACATTGGTTTGAAACATCGATGCAATTTCTTCCAATGAACTATCCATAAAAGGTTTATTGATAAGCACTCCTGCATTATTGATCAGGATATCTACCTGTTCAAATTTTGATTTGATAAATGGTAATAAAGTTTGATAATCATCATAAACAATATCAAACTGAGCTGGATATAAATTACCCCCGTCGAAATTCAAATCCTTCGCAATTTCGTGAAGGCGCTTTAGTTTATCTGCAGATCGAGCAAGTGCGATAACATTATTTTCTTTTTTTGCCGTGAGATCCAATACAGTTTCAAACCCAATTCCACTGCTTGCTCCTGTTATTATAATATTTGCCATGTTTATTTATTTAATCTTCCGTCTGAGATTCTTCTATTTCTTTAACAGATGGTAATTTTTCGGTCCCTAATGCAGAGGGATGAAATATGTAGTACGAACCAGTAAAGGCCATGAATGCCGATATAATATAAAATAGTAGACTAATCAAGACAGCTAAATGTGAATCAAGGTGAAAAAAATTAGCTCCCCACATATAAACTAGCTCTCGCATACCCAATCCTCCAACTGAAAATGGAATTATTGCCACTAATGAAGAAGCGAGAAAGAGAAAGAGATAAGGAGAAAATTTTCCATCAAAGCCTAGGGCGTATAATATCATAATAGCAGCAATTACTTGCATTGACTGTACACCTATTGCTTTTAGATGTGTTTTGATGAAATTTGCCTTAAAATCATTGAAAAATTTGCCTACCAAAAAATAATAAAGCGTTGTACCCAAGATAAATCCTAAAATTGTTAAGTAATTAGGAATTCCAAGTTGAGGCATAAAAATGATTAATGCCGCAATTATTAAACATAACGCCCACAGACCACTTAATCGGTCAAAGAATAATGCTGCAAGTAACTTTCGACCTTTAATACTATACTTTTTTCGAAGAAAATATATTTTATATCCATCACCTCCAACACCTCCAGGCAAGAAAAGATTATAAAACAAGCCAAGCTGATAAAGTTTAAAATTATATCTCTCAGAAACATGAAGTCCGATTGCAGTTAAGAAGCTAAGTAAGCGAGATGATGATATTAGTATTGAGATGGCATATGCTAAAAATGCGAATAAAAGGAACAGCGGATTTGATTTTAATAGAGCATCTTTTAGATCTTGGATAGAAACCTTACTAAATACCCAATAAAGAGCAGCAACAGTAACAACTACTTTCAGTATATTCTTAATAATTTTCCAAATTAGTTTTTTATTCATTAGATATTTAAGTCTATGTTTTGACTTTATTCATTAATTCTCAAAGATATTAATTTGATTAATGATATTGTATTTATTTGGATTATGCTATTAGGGGATATATACGGGAGTATAATAGAATTAAGTAGATCAATAGGAAAATCGTGCATAATGAGAATTGCCAATTAATATCGACTCTTAAATATTTGTTTTTTAACATGACAATCAGTAAAACTACAAAAATGATAAAGAGCAATGCAGGAGCAACTACTGCCATTTCATTTGGAAATGCAACGTGTTTAGCATCTAAATTAGACTGGGTTCCCTTATTCGATAGTATAGGAACAGAAGCTAGTGCTAAAAGTAAAACGAAAAGACGCAATAGTGATTTTGCTACAATCTTACTAATGGTATGATTTTTGGATGTCTCAATCATGATTTGTTGTTATATTTACAGCAAAAATACAATAAGTAACTATAAAATTAATGAATATGAATCGAGTTCTTTTATCTATCACAACTCTCATGTTGAGTTTGTTTCTTTTTTCGGCTTGTAGCATGCAACCAAAAGGAACAGCATCTAGTTCTTCATCTACTGCGATGTCTACAGGGCCTAGTGCCTCTGACTGGAAAGGAGCTGTAAAAGGAACTTGGGTTTTAAACACTATTGATCGCGAGAATTTACCCGCATCTTATACCATTAAAAGTGTATTTGAAGAAGCACCTGCTGAATGCTTTATCGGAAGTACTTGGACATTGCCTGGTAATGGTAAAGGAAACATCTCATTTTCAGCAGACGGTAAATTATGTGCCCCTGGTGCTTCCAGAGATATTATATGGTCTATATTCAATCCAGGAAAGAATAACGGACAACCACAGTTTCAGTTTAAAAAGATTTATGCGGGCGATAAAGCTAAAAATGTTATTACAGGCTACCGTTTAGATTTATCATACTCAGACGCTAGTAAATTAGTTATGCGTATGCCGGTAACCATTACAAATGGCGAAGCATATTTAGTATTCACTTTTTCAAGAGTAAATTAAGATATCCTTTTTGAAGATAGATAAAGCTATAGGAAACTATAGCTTTACTTGTTTAAAATTTTTTATTTAACAAATTTTCTAATTTTAGAAACAGTACTTTGATCGAAAAAAATATTGTACAAAAAATTATAAGGGAGGTGGTTCTTATCGCTCTTGGTCTAGAAAATAGAATATATATCAAGGACTTATCTGCTCATTTATATTGGATGGAAAAATCTCAATTTAATTTTGGGGAGGAATATATAGCCAAAGATATTACCATACGTGATTTGATAAGAATGAGCTTTGCCGAATTGGGGGTAGAAATAGAATTCTGTGGAAGAGGAGAATTAGAGAAGGGTGTAATTATTGATATTGATGAGGAACGATTGGACCTGTTGAAGATAGACAAAGAATATATAAAATTTGGACAAACTGTCGTTAAAATTGAAGATCGATCCTCTGTTTCAATTGATGTGAATCCAACAATAGAAAAACATTTAGTACAGCAATATATTGGTCATTTCGAAACAGAGATTCATTTTGATAACCTTATTAAGGAAGTGATTATGAGTAATTTAATGATTGTGAAAAAACAGTCCTAATTAAGCTTTGAGACGCTTTAACCATGAAATATTCAAAAGCAGTCCTTAAGACTTAAGATATTATTTTTTTAGTATTGTTAAAATTTAAATTTGGAATAATATTTGTTGTACACATGTATCTACTATGACTTAATAAGTCAAATATAAATGGAATTCAAGGGTAATGGAAACTGAATTAGTAAAAGGTAATAAGCAGGAAGAGATTAAGAAAAATACATCAAAAGTTTATTTTTTTATCATAGCAATCGCGGCGCTTGTTGTCACAAATGTTTATTTTTATGTCAAATTTAAGTCTTCAGGAGAGAAGGTCTATGCACTAACGGTTGAAAAAGAGAACCTTGAAGTGGAGATCGATCGTATTGAAGCAGAGCTCGATAAAATGAAAATTGAAAATATTCAATTATCTCCTCCTTTAATCGAGAAAGAACAAAATGCAAGAAAAAAAATCATAGATTTACGAACTAAATTAGCACAGAAACAATTGTCACAGAGTGATATTGATCATGCTCAGTCGACAATTACTTCGTTGAAAAGTGAAGTTGCATATTTTAGTTTGGATGTTAATAGACTTATTCAGGAAAATAAAATTCTAGCCGAGAAGAATAGCTTATTACAAAAAGAAGTCTCAGCTTCCTCCACTAAGATTAGTAATTTGGAAAGCTCAAATACAAATTTAGCATCAAAGGTAAATGTCGCTGCAGCTATCAAAGTTTCTAATATTGCGGTTTATGGACTACAGGAAAAAAGAAACGATAAAGTGGAGGTAGAGGAGAGGGCAAAGAGAGTTGATAAATTAAGTATAAATTTTAATATCGCAGATAATACCCTTGCAAAAGTGGGGAAAAAGGATATTTTTGTACGTATTATTGATCCGCAAGGTAATCTTATTATCAATCAGGATGACAATACTTTTTATGCACATAGTGAAAAACTTCAATATACTTTTAAAAGCACAATAGAGTTTACCAATCATGGTGAAGAATATTCATTATATTGGAAAGACGATAAGAAGTTCACTAAGGGAGCTTATACTGTTCTTTTGTATGCCGACAATGCTATCATGGGAAGATCAACGGTTGTATTGAAATAGTACTACATACGTTATTTATTACGAGTCATACCGTAAAAAAATAAGGAGTTCAATTTGAATTCCTTATTTTTTTCCACGCATTTCGTATATTGGTCATCTAAATTCCGCCCTATCATGACGAATATTTTGCTATGAACCTCTGTATTTCGGTACAGTAATTTGAAATGTCGTTCCCTGATCCTCTATAGAATCGAATTTTACAGTTCCACCCATGGCTTCAATTGTTTTCTTAACAAAAACTAACCCAAGTCCCGTTCCGGAGCTTTTAGTCGTAAAGTTTATTTCAAAGATTTTTGCCCGCATTTCTTGTGGAATACCTAGTCCGTTATCCTTTATTTTAATAATGTATGTATCATGTTCTCCATTTGAAATGCTAATATCAATTTTTATTTTCCTTTTTCCAAAACCTGCTTCAATAGCATTTTTCAGTAAGTTATTAAACGTTCTTAATAATTGATCCCGGTCAGCTTCTACAAATATAGGAGCCTGATTTGTTTGATTCATTAATTGAATCTGAGCATGCGGATTTTGACTATATACTGCAATTGATTTATTAATTTTTTCCACTAAATTGACCTTTTCATATTTAGTATCTGGCAATTTTGCAAAGGCTGAGAATTCTTTAGCTATATGGGTTAAACTATTGATTTGTTCAATAAAAGATGCGGTGATACGTTTAAAACGCTCCTCAAATTTTGCATCGTTATCATGATAAGATTTTGTCAATTGTTGGATCCCAAGTTTCATTGGTGTCAGTGGATTTTTGATCTCATGAGCAACTTGCTGTGCCATTTCTCGCCAGGTAGACTCCCTTTCATTATCCTTTATTTTATTTGCATAGTCCTCAAGTTTTAATATCATTAAATTGTATTCTTTAATAAGACCCCCAATCTCATCATTGCGTTGCCAAAATAAAGGTTCATTTTGTTGTCCAAGATTTGTTTGGGCTATTTTTTTACTGATCAAATTTAAAGGTTCTGTGATTTTATTCGCAACAAAAGCAGCGTAAAAACCAAATCCAATTATTATTAGAGAATAGATATTAATTAATGTATTTAAAAGTAGATTTTTATTTAAGTTATCATCTTTCTGCGCATTAAAATTCGGTATACCCAGATACGCTATAGTAGCATAGTTTTCATCTCTAATAGTTGCATAACTGGATTCGTACCTAAAATCACCAACGACCTCCTCTTCAATAGTCTCTGATTTTTTAAGAAGGGAGAGTTTTCTAAATGCACTCGGGTTAATAAACGTTGATAAAATATTTAAATCATAAATCTTGGGTTGTGAACTGAATAATAGACGACCCGATTTTGAATAGAGTGAAAAATCTTTTGAGAGCGATTCTGATAATAATTTCAGATAATAGATCAGTCTTTCTTCTTTTTCTTCAGCAGTAGACGCTGTACTGACTATACTTTCAAGTCTTTTACTAATATCTGTTACAGTCTTTTCTCTTTCCAAAGTATTATTATACGAAAGTTGCATACTTATACTTACGAAAGATATAATTCCAGAGATCAAAATTGCTAGCACGATGGAAGATATAAACAATGTTTGTATTCTGGAACTGTATTGTATACTATTTACTAAAAAAAGGAAATGGTACTTTATGCTTCTGATTTTGAATGATTTATTCTTTAAAATTTTAAAGCCATATCTAACACTGGAAGAGATAGAAAAAAAGATAAAAATAACCAGAAATAAAAATGATGCGGTAGCTAAATATTCCCATGGTGTCTCTTTTGGATAACTAACTAAAAAAGTAGTATAATTATTAGGCCTGTACATGATATGAAAATAATCATCCCTACCATCCAAATTAATATATTCTCCCAATTTCTTCGGATAACCATTGTCATGACTTGGGTAGTTATATTTTCCATATTGGGTCACTAAATTCCCATCTTTAAACAATGCGATGGAACTATTATTAAATGACTGTGCCTCCATTTTATTTAATCTGGAATCAACTAGTATGTCCGGATAAGGCAGGCTGTAATTAAATGATCTATTCTTTAGATTAAGGTATAGTGAGACAGTGTTTTGTTTATCAATTTGAATATTGATAATAGAAAAATACTCATGAGTTCCCAGTTCGCTGTTTAATCTGTAGAAATTATTACTAATCTTTAATGAGTTTTTAATAACTTTTTCTCTGTACTCATCTACTTTATTGTTTTTGTAAGGAGCAAGTTCCTTATTGTTATTGTAGTAAAATCCCAAAAATTCATATCTAGAAAGATACCCACTAAGATATTTTTTTTCAATGTATTCACTTATGGTTTGTGTACTGGTGTTTGGTAAACTTATTTTAAATAAATGTTTGAGTTGCTCGTCATTTAAAATATCTTTTTCAATTTCAGTATATAATGAAATAGCATTAATGTCATCTTCTGCTTCTAAATTGCTAATAAAAAGCTTCATGTTCTCCAGTTTTTTCATCTTGAAGAAATGTCCATGGTAAATGGAAAAGATTGTAGATAAAAGAATGATAACGATGATATGTGTAGCTAGTCTGAACTTCTTTTTTAGAAACGAATTGAATGATCTTATTAATATTATAAGTGCTAGTAAGATATTAACGAGCCCATTATTTTCACTTAATGAAGTCCCGATCAAAATAAATAAAATGAGACAACTTAAGTGGATATTAATTAATACCGTATCTGATATCTGTAATTTTTTTATATTAGAAATAACCAGATCGATATATAATATTAATGTAACGAGACTTACGCACATAATAAAAAGGTCGATCCATGTAAATATATTTAGTTCAACAAGTTTTGTGAAGTCTACCACAGTTGTAGTGGAGTGCGTAATGAGTGTCCCTAAAGTTCTGTAAAGAATAGTAAAGAAGAAATAGACACTTAAGATGGAAAGAACTGCAAAGATTATTTTTGAGCTTTTCTTTTTCAGATACTTCTCAATTGAAAATGAGTCTTTGATATTATATAGAAATAATATGAAAAGAAATATGAAAAAGACTGTAATAAGTAGTCCCCAGATATTTGGAAAAAGGTAGTTATAGGCATAATTTTTAGGATTAAATATGCCCAAATTAGCATGGATATTCAACCAATTAGAATTAAGGTCTAGATAACGTAAAACAATTAATGCTGTAAGATAGAGTAAGATTCCAGGTATTATTTTTTCCTTATTTACGAGTAGTTTCGCGAGATTATGTATTAAAGTTATAAAACATGTTGCAGCGAGTATCCAGCAGAGTGTTTGAAGAATACTAAAAATATTTTGTACCTGACCAGATTTTAGTTTAATAGAAAATAAGTAAGTTTTGTCTTTGCTGTAAATATTTTTGATGCTTACATTATCATCATAGTCGGCAATTTCGATGTTTGTACTTTTTGTTATTAAAGGCGAAAATGCTTTAGTGAAATATTCGTTATTAATGTTGAAATACTTTTTAACCATAACATAGGCTAAAACTGTCGTATTTCCGATCTCCTTCTTTTTAACAACAAATGAGCGATCATTAGTTGCTATATAGTTGACCGGATTTTTGAGTCCAGCATCAGTTAGCGGTACAAATAGGTTTGTACTCCAGAGTAGAAGTTCATGGTTTTTAAAAATAAAAAGTGCGATTCCCTCATCTTTATTATACTTTTCAAGTATATGATAAGACTGCTCAGGATATTTTTCTGCATTTTTGAATGTTTTTAAAATAATTGGATCCGCAAATAATTCATCAATTACTTCTTCTTTTTCATGAATTTTAGATTCTAGATTGGCGGTTTCAAAATTTAAGATATCTTTACTAGTAATAGACTTTTGTAAAGTAATAGCAGTAACGATAAAGCTTAGCGTCAGCAGTATAAGTAAAATTCTTATTTTGGAGGATATCGGCACTATATTATCTATTTATTGAGATTGAATATATAAATATATAAAAAAAGTCCTTACAAAAAGATTGTAAGGACTTATCTATAAAGTGATGTTCTTTTATCCGTGGATATCCTCTTCTCTGAAAAGCTTAGCACCTAGGTACTCGCGATTCATTCGAGCGATATTAGTCAATTTGATACCTTTAGGACATTCCGCTTCGCAAGCGCCAGTATTAGTACAGTTACCAAATCCTTCTGCATCCATTTGATCAACCATCGCCTGAGCACGCTCATAACGTTCTGTTTGACCTTGAGGTAATAAAGCAAATTGAGATATTTTAGCAGAAACAAAAAGCATTGCTGAAGCATTTTTACAAGCTGCAACACAAGCCCCACAACCGATACATGTTGCAGACTCGAAAGCCTCATCCGCAATACGTTTTGGAATCAAAATGTTATTTGCATCTTGTGCACCACCCGTATTTACGTTTGTATAACCACCCGCTTGTTGGATACGGTCAAATGATGTACGATCTACCGCTAAATCTTTTAAAACTGGAAAAGCAGCTGCTCTCCAAGGCTCAATAACAATTGTTTGTCCATCGTGGAATGAACGCATGTGTAATTGACAAGTAGTGATACCATATTTTGGTCCGTGTGGACGTCCGTTGATCACTAATGAACACATTCCGCAAATACCTTCGCGACAGTCATGATCAAAGTAAATAGGATCTTCTCCTTTGCGAGTCAATTCATCATTTACGATATCAAGCATTTCTAAGAATGACATATCATCGGCGATATCATTTGCTTGTACAGTTACGAATTGACCTTTAGATTTATCGTTTTTTTGACGCCAAACTTTTAGCGTTAAATTCATATGTGCACTCATAATAATTATATTGAGTCATCAATTGACTACTAATAAAGTAGTCAATTGATATTATTTATAACTTCTTTGTGTTAATTTAACGTTTTCGAAAACTAACTCTTCTTTATGAAGAACTTCTGGTTGATTTTCACCTTTGAATTCCCAAGCAGATACGTAAGTAAACTCTTCGTCAATACGTAAAGCTTCACCTTCTTCAGTTTGAGATTCTAAGCGGAAGTGACCACCACAAGATTCTCTGCGGTTCAATGCATCATCAACCATTAATTCACCCAATTCGATGAAATCAGCAACACGGCCAGCTTTTTCAAGAGACATGTTTAACTCTTCATTTTCACCTAATACCTTGGCATTTGACCAGAATTCTTTTTTCAAGTTTTGGATCAATCCTTTAGCTTTAGTTAATCCTTCAGCTGTACGGGCCATACCACAGTATTCCCACATGATCAAACCTAATTCTTTATGAAGATCATCAACAGTTTTAGTACCATTCAAAGCTAATAGCGCATTGATTCTAGTTTCAACCTCTTTACGAGTTTCTTCGAAAGCAGGATGATTTTTATCAATAGGGGCAAAAGAACCTAAGTTTGCTAAGTAATCTCCAACAGTATAAGGAATAACAAAGTAACCATCCGATAATCCTTGCATTAAAGCAGAAGCTCCTAAACGGTTTGCTCCGTGATCAGAGAAATTACATTCTCCTAACGCATATAATCCAGGGACAGTTGTCATTAAGTTATAATCAACCCATACACCACCCATAGTGTAGTGAACAGCAGGGTAGATACGCATAGGTTGTTTGTACGGGTTTTCGTCCGTAATCTGGTAATACATATCGAATAAGTTACCATATTTTTCACGTACAGTATCTTCTCCCAAACGACCGATTGCTTCTGCAAAATCTAAGAATACAGCAACACCTGTTTTACCAACACCACGGCCTTCATCCACTGCTTCTTTAGCATTACGAGAAGCCACATCACGAGGTACTAAGTTACCAAAAGATGGGTACTTACGCTCTAAGAAATAATCTCTATCTTCCTCTTTGATATCAACAGCTTTCAGTTCTCCTTTTTGAAGTTTTTGTGCCAATTCAACTGTTCTCGGAACCCATACACGACCATCATTACGCAATGATTCTGACATCAAAGTTAATTTTGATTGATGATCACCAGTAACAGGAATACAAGTTGGGTGAATTTGAGTATAACAAGGATTTGCAAATAAAGCACCACGCTTGTGAGCTCTCCAAGCAGCAGTTACATTACATCCCATTGCATTAGTCGAAAGGAAGAAAACGTTACCGTATCCACCAGTACACAATAATACAGCATGACCTTCATGTGATTCGATTTTACCTGTAACTAGGTCACGAGTAATGATACCACGAGCTTGTCCATCAATTTTAACAAGGTCAAGCATTTCATGACGAGTGTATGATTTTACTTTACCTTTATGAATCTGACGGTTTAAAGCCGAATATGCGCCTAATAATAATTGTTGTCCTGTTTGACCACGCGCATAGAATGTACGTGATACTTGGGCACCACCGAATGAGCGGTTATCTAATAAACCACCATATTCACGAGCAAAAGGAACACCTTGAGCCACACATTGATCGATGATGTTAGTCGATACTTCTGCTAAACGATAAACGTTTGCCTCACGAGCACGGTAATCACCACCTTTAATAGTATCATAAAATAAGCGGAAAACAGAGTCACCGTCATTTTGATAATCTTTTGCAGCATTAATACCACCTTGTGCCGCGATTGAGTGCGCACGACGAGGTGAATCTTGATAGCAGAAAGTCTTTACATTGTAACCTAACTCTGCTAAAGAAGCAGCTGCAGAAGCTCCTGCCAATCCTGTCCCAACAACGATAATTGTAAATTTACGTTTGTTAGCAGGGTTAACCAGCTTCATTTCAAATTTATGTTTTGACCATTTTTGGGCCAATGGCCCCGCAGGTACTTTTGAATCTAACATATCTTATATTTTATTTATTAGATCGTGCCTTATAGCACCATCCTAAAATATTGTTAACGGAAATAGAAATATAATGGCATCGCTGCAAAAAGAATTGGAATAACTACTCCAAATACCCATACTCCAATAAATTGAACCAATCCAATGTATCTTTTGTGATTGAATCCAACTGTTTGGAAAGCAGATTGAAAACCGTGAATCAAGTGGAATGCTAAAGCAGCCATTGCAATTACGTATAATGCTACTAAAGCAACGTTTTTAAATGCAAAGTCTACCTGCTTATACAAGTCACGTGCTTTTACGATTTCAACGCCATTTTCAACAACGACTGAGTAATCATGAAAATCTGACGCTTGGATCTCTTGATGAGTCGTTACACCATTCGACAGATCGGTACGATATTCGATATAAGGTGTTTGATCATTATGGTATTTCCACCAAAAATTTGACATGTGCGTCGCCAAGAATACTAAGATAACAGTACCTAAAATACCCATATTACGTGAGTTCCATTTACTGTTAGCGCTTCCATCATAAGATGCATATCCAATAGGACGAGCAGCCTTATTTTTTAATGAAATCACGATTGCATAGATCACGTGAATAATCACCGAAGCATACAATAAATAAGACACAACCTTGATAGGTGTAAAATGCGTCATGAAATAGGCGTACTTGTTGAACGCTAAACCCGCGTCATCTTTAAATAACTGCAAGTTTCCAATCAAGTGAACAATTAGGAACGTACATAAGAAAAGTCCCGTTAAGCTCATGATTAGCTTCTTCCCGATTGAAGAACTTAAAACTGGCTTTGATTTACTCATTATTCTTTGTAATTTAATTTAATTAGGCAAATCTACTATTTGATATTAAATATGATACAATTTTGACAAGAAAAAGAAGTAATTTAGAACTATTCTAAACCGCTATTGGAAAAGGCTCGCTATTTTTGATAACGAGCCTTTTTTAATTTGATTGAAAAGTACTATAAACTAAATAAACGATAGCCTAATCCTATACTCCACATGTTAATTTTTGGATTTGCTTGGCTACTGTTATTGATTTTGCTTAGACCCATTTCATAACGTAGATCAACACGAAGACTTGAAACATCAGCACCCACACCAAATGCCCAAGATGTACCGTTCTTTTTGTAGCTATTTGGATCTAAACTAGGAATTATCTTATCTTGTTTATCATCTACTTTAAAAGAAAATATTGGTCCAGTTTGGATTCTTGCTCCAATTGGTCCTAAACCAAAACGTTTTCCTAATAATACTGGGATGTCGATTGTGGTTAATTTTACATCCGTTGTTTCTCCTCCTTCAGCTTTAATCGTAGTATTTTTGCCTGTAATGTAAATCTCCGGTTGCACATGAAAACCTAATACACCAACACGCCCATACAAACCTGCTTGATATCCTGCTTTGTTGTCTGAATTGAAATACTTACCATCACTTTTAAATTTAGAAAAGTTTAAGGCACCCTTTAAACCAATTTCTACTCCTGGTAACAATTGTGCATTTGCAGTAGCAACACTACCACAAATTAATAGTAATGCAGGTAAAATTTTCTTCATAACTTTTATTTTCTATATAAATTGTATCTTTAACTAAACTTTGAACAAGTTTCAAAAATAACAGCAAATTTTATACCTAAAAAATGATGGGACTTAAAATAACAACATTTGATTGGATTACAGCAAGAGAAAAAATAAAAAGAAAATATAATCATCTAAGTGATGAAGATTTAGTTTTCGAAGAAAATCAAGAAGAAAAATTGATTAACCATTTGATGGCAAAATTACATCGCAATCGAGAATATGTTTTATTTACACTGGCCAAGTCACTAAGCAGTATCGAAAGTAATCGTTTGTAATGGAAGAAATATCTTGGAGTGATTTTGAAAAAGTGGATATGCGTGTGGGTACTATACTAAATGTGGCCGATTTTCCAAAAGCAAGAAAACCAGCTTATCAGTTAACGATTGATTTTGGTGATGAATTGGGAATAAAGCAAAGTAGTGCTCAGATCACGGTGCATTACAGTAAAGAAGAATTACTAGGTAAGCAAATTGTTGCTATTGTTAATTTCCCCAAGAAGCAGATCGCAAATTTTTTCTCGGAATGTTTAGTTACCGGTTTTGCTGATGACAACGGGGATATCATTTTAACAACTGTAGAAAAAAAAGTGCCTAATGGTGCAAAATTAATGTAAAATGCGATATATCGATTTTGAAGGAACATCTGTAGACAATGCTGACGATTTTTTTATGCAGCAAGCATTGAAGGAAGCAAAATTAGCATTAGCCGCAGGGGAGGTGCCCATAGGGGCGGTAATTGTGCATAAAGGTAATATTATTGGTAGGGGGCATAATCTGACACAACGTTTAAATGATGTAACAGCCCATGCCGAGATGCAAGCCTTTACAGCAGCTGCAAATCATTTGGGAGGTAAATATTTGGTCGACTGCACACTTTATGTGACTGTAGAACCATGCGTAATGTGTGCAGGTGCGGCTTATTGGACACATATCAGCCGAATTGTATATGGAGCTCAAGACGAAAAAAGAGGATATTCTCAATTTCACGATAAAATTTTACATCCCAAAACAATTGTAGAGCATGGTAAGTTGGGGAAAGAATGTGCTGAACTTGTTAAATCATTTTTTCGTCAAAAACGTTAAAAGCTTAGTGATTATTTAATCGCAAAACGAAACATAAAGGTATATTAAACGTTATATTTGCATACAAACAATCTTTAAATAAACATAAAAAATAATAATTATGGCATTTGTATTAGAAGCGCTACCATACGCGTCAGACGCATTAGAACCACATATTGATAAAGCTACTATGGAAATCCACCATGATAGACATCATCAAGCATATGTAGATAATTTAAATAAGGCAATTGCTGGAACAGAAGCTGAGAACTTATCTTTAGAAGATATCGTTAAAAATATCAGTAAATATCCTGCAGCAGTACGTAATAATGGTGGTGGTCACTATAACCACAAATTATTTTGGACAATATTAGGTTCAAATGCTGGTGGTGAGCCAACTGGTGAATTGGCAACAGCAATCAATGAAACATTTGGTTCTTTTGCAGAATTGAAAACACAATTGCAAAATGCAGGAGCTACACGTTTTGGTTCTGGCTGGTCTTGGTTAATTGTAAATGCAGAAGGTAAATTACAAGTAACATCGACACCTAATCAAGATAATCCATTGATGGATGTGGCTGAAGTTAAAGGTACACCTATTTTAGGTATTGATGTTTGGGAACATGCATATTACTTAAAATTTCAAAATAAACGTCCTGCATATTTAGAAGAGATCTTCAATGTCATCAACTGGGATGCAGTAGCGAAAAATTATGCTGCCGCTAAATAGTTTATAATTTTAGTAGCGAAACAAAAGCGGTAGAATGATAACATTTTACCGCTTTTTTAATTTAAGGGTTATAGAGATGGTACATAAATATATCGCTATGCTTGTACTTTTGGTAACAAGCAATGCATTGTTATCCTGTCAATCTAATATTGCTAAAAAGGAACCGGAATCATTTGAACAGTTGCCAGATCATCAAAATGGTCTTGTAGATACGGCAACATTTGCAGCAGGTTGTTTTTGGTGTGTTGAAGCTCAATTTAAAACACTTGATGGTGTACAGCAAGTTATCTCAGGCTATGCTGGAGGAGAAACGAAGAATCCATCATATAGCCAAGTCAGTACAGGGAGTACAGGACATGCTGAAGTGATCAATGTTTTGTATGACCCGAAGAAAATAACATTCGATACCTTGTTAGAAGCTTTTTTTATCGCACATGATCCTACACAATTGAATAGGCAAGGTAATGATATCGGTACGCAATACCGCTCTGCAATTTTTGTTCATGATCAAGAACAATTAGAAAAAGTTAATTTTTATTTAAAAAAAATGAAAGAAGAACGGTTGTATGACCGTCCTATCGTGACAGAAATTAATCCATTTACTACTTTCTATAGAGCTGAAGATTATCATCAAAATTACTATGCTAATAATAAGGAAGATCGATATTGTCAATACGTGATTAAACCAAAATTGGAAAAGTTTAAACATATTTTTACCAGTACTGTTAAAGACTAATCCAATAATTGGAACACGGATTAAAATCTTGTAAATTTATGTTGAATTCTATGAATTCATTGAAATTCAGCTTTTTGAAAATATAAAATTATTACTATGATAAAAGGATTTTTTAATGTACCGACACCTACAAATGAGCCAGTGTACTCATATGCTGTTGGAACAAAAGAACGCAAATTATTAAAAGCGGCGATTGATGAAGCTCGTGCTAAGCAAGTTGACGTACCTATGTATATAGGAGGAAAGGAAGTCCGTACAGATAATAAAGTATCTATCAATCCTCCACATGATCACCAACATGTTTTGGGACAATATAGTCAAGGTTCTAAAAGTCATGTCACTGATGCCATTAATGCCGCCTTGGCTGCTAAAAGTGATTGGGAGAATTTGCCATGGGAAGACCGTGCAGCAATCTTTTTGAAAGCAGCAGAACTAGCATCGACCAAATATCGTTATAAGTTGAATGCTGCTACCATGTTAGCGCAGTCAAAAAACCCTTATCAGGCAGAAATTGATGCAGCTTGTGAGTTTACAGATTTCTTACGTTTCAACGTACAGTACATGACAGAAATCTATGCACAGCAACCACCAGTATCAGGAAAAGGTGTATGGAATCGCGTAGAGCAACGTCCTTTGGAAGGTTTTGTATTCGCTTTGACACCATTCAATTTTACAGCTATTGCTGGTAATTTACCATCATGTGTTGCTATGATGGGAAATGTTGTCGTATGGAAGCCATCTAATGCTCAGATTTATTCTGCGCAAGTGTTAATGGAGATTTTTATTGAAGCAGGTTTACCGGCAGGTGTTATTAACTTAGTATATGTATCTGGACCGGACGCAGGTGATGTAATTTTCAAACATCCTGATTTTGCTGGTATCCACTTCACAGGTTCTACAGGAGTTTTCCAAGATATTTGGAAAACAATCGGTGAGAATATCCATCTTTACAAGACATATCCAAGAATAGTCGGTGAAACTGGAGGTAAAGATTTTATTTTAGTTCATCCAACAGCAGATTTGCAAGTAACTAATACAGCATTAGTTCGCGGTGCATTTGAATATCAAGGACAAAAATGTTCAGCTGCTTCACGTGCTTATGTTCCTGCATCGATGTGGCCAGCATTGAAAGATGCAATGACTACAGATGTGAATTCATTCAAAATTGGAGGAACAGAAGATTTTACAAATTTCATCAATGCAGTTATTGATGAGAAATCATTTGACAAGATTTCAAAATATATTGATCGTGCAAAAGAATCTGCTGATGCTGAAGTTGTGATCGGTGGGACATACGATAAATCTAAAGGTTACTTCATTTCTCCAACTGTTATTGTGGCTAAAAAATCAGATTATGAAACAATGTCAGAAGAATTGTTCGGGCCAGTTTTGACAATTTTTGTTTATGAAGATGAGAAATGGGAAGAAACATTAGAAATCGTTGATAAAACCTCTATTTATGCTTTAACAGGTTCAGTTATCGCTAAAGATCGCTATGCAATCGCGCAGGCAACACATGCATTGCGTAATGCAGCAGGTAATTTCTATGTTAATGATAAGTGTACAGGTGCCGTAGTAGGGCAACAGCCATTCGGTGGTGCACGTGGTTCTGGTACAAATGATAAAGCCGGATCAATGATCAACTTATTGCGTTGGGTATCTCCACGTACGATTAAAGAAACCTTTAATCCAGATACAAACTATAAATACCCTTTCTTAGAAGAAGGTGAATAGTCAGATCGATTATTAATTGTAGCGTCCTAGAATAGGTTGACATATAAATTTAACGATAATTATCCTTACTTGACTATT
>NZ_JBHUPE010000007.1:0-605069 GCF_042686355.1 Sphingobacterium anhuiense | reverse complement strand
CCCGCCAGAGCCGATGGTATTGCCGTAACAGGTGGGAGAGTAGGTCGGTGCCTTTTTTTATACAGGATAGCCTTTTAACAAGGCTATTTTGCTTTAAGCTGATTTGTTTACATCAACATTGTTGATTCAAAATATTTTAGGTGTCTATATCGGCGGTGTCTACCTCTTCCCATTCCGAACAGAGAAGTCAAGCCCGCCAGAGCCGATGGTATTGCCGTAACAGGTGGGAGAGTAGGTCGATGCCTTTTTTTATACAAAGCCTCTAGAATTATATTCTAGAGGCTTTTTGCTGTATAATGCTTTTTTATAGATCTGTAATTGTACAACTGGAATTTATAATGGTATTATTTATTCTGTTATTATCATAACAATATTACGAAGTTCTACTTATTTAGTCGTTAAATTTTTATAAACTTGAATATTGAAATGTATTTTACACATTTCTATATGCTATACTAGATTATGAAAATTAAATATATTGTCATTGCACTACTAATTCTTGTATTTGGATACTTGATCTGGCAAAGAATAACGACAAATAAAGAAAAGAATGAAGTTCCGACAGCTGGAAAAGGAAAGGCGGGTACCATGTCTGTATATGGTGCTGTTATTTTTGCTGAATCGTTCGCTGACAACCTTAATCTGACAGGGACGATTGAGCCAGATGAACAAGTAGAGATTCGTTCTGAGGTTTCTGGATTAATAGATCAATTAAATTTTTCTGAAGGAAGTCGCGTAAACAAAGGTGCTATACTGGTGAAAATCGTTGCCTCAGATTTATTAGCACAATTAGAGCAAGCTAAAACGAGAACGCAATTGACTTCGGAAAATGAACGAAGAGCAAAACTGCTACTGGAGAAAGAGGCGATTAGTCAAGAGGAGTATGATATTGCAAGTTCTGATTATAGAACGGCGAAATCGCAAATCGCATATATCGAAGCACAATTATCTAAAACATACATACGAGCACCATTTTCTGGAATAATTGGTTTGCGATCAGTATCTAAAGGCGCATATATCACTCCTACTACCCCTATTGCGAAACTTGTAAAGTCAGATCGTGTTAAATTATCATTTGCGATCCCAGAAAAGTATGTAAGTAGAGTGTCGGTGGGTAAAAAGATTTCATTTACAATTCCTGAATCTAAGGAGGTTTTTGCAGCAGAAATTTTTGCTATTGATCCTGCTGTTGATTTGACAACTCGAACTTTACTAATAAAAGCTCGTGCTGATAATTCAAATAATAAATTTGTTCCTGGTGTCTTTGTGAATGTGATCTTACCACTGGAGAGCATTGATGATGCTTTAATGGTTCCTTCCGAAGCACTAATTCCTATACAGAATGGAAAGAAAGTATTTGTTGTAAAAGAGGGGAAAGCAAGAGAGGTGATTGTAGAAACAGGAGGAAGAACTAAGGATAAGGTGAATGTGTTGTCTGGTTTAATGAACGGTGATACTGTTTTGACTACAGGAGTAATGTCGCTGAAGAATGATGTTAAAGTGAAGGTTACATTACGTTAATTGGTTATATGAGTTTATCTACAACAAGTATTAAACGCCCAGTATTAACTATTGTACTGAATTTGATGTTGATCTTATTTGGCATCATTGGTTATTCCTACCTAGGTGTACGAGAATTCCCTTCTATTGACCCGGCTCAAATATCGGTTAGGACAAGTTACGCTGGTGCTAATGCCGATATTATAGAGTCTCAGATTACGGAACCTCTGGAAAAGGCTATTAATTCCATCGATGGGATCCGAAATATTTCCTCATCGAGTAATCAAGGTACTAGTAATATAACGGTAGAATTTAATCTAGGTAAAAACCTAGAGGAAGCGGCAAATGATGTGCGTGATAAGGTGTCACAGGCTGTTCGAAGCCTACCTCAGGATATTGATGCAGCACCTGTGGTATCAAAAGCTGATGCAGACTCTGAACCTATTATTACCATGACAGTTCAAAGTTCTGAAAAGAATATTTTGGAATTGTCTGATTATGCTGAAAATACGATTTCACAGCGTCTTCAAACAATTCCAGGAGTTAGTTCGGTACAAATCTGGGGGCAGAAAAAATACGCTATGCGACTTTGGCTAGATCCTGTGAAATTGAATTCTTATGGTGTTACTGTCCTGGATGTACGATCTGCTTTAAACCTACAGAATGTTGAATTACCTTCTGGTAAATTAACTGGTTCCAATACGGAGCTTACAGTAAAGACTATCGGTAACTTGGCTTCGGAAGAAGAGTTTAATAATATTATTATTAAATCGACAGGAAATAGTATTATCCGTCTGAGTGATGTTGGGAAGGCTGCGCTAGAGGCTGAAAATTTCGAAACTAAAATGTCTGATTCAGGGTTACCCATGTTGAGTATGGCTGTGATCCCACAGCCCGGCACGAATTATCTGGAGATTGCAAAAAGTTTCTACAAGGAATTTGATCAGTTGAAAAAGGACCTCCCTGATGATATTGTCATGAAAATAGCCCTTGATAATACGCTTTTTGTTAAGCGAGCCGTTCTAGAAGTCGCGGAAACATTATTGATTTCTGTTGTACTGGTGGTCCTCATCATTTTCTTATTCTTTCGGGATTGGTCGATTGCATTTCGACCTTTAATTGATATACCTGTTTCATTAATTGCGACATTTTTTGTGATGTATCTCTGTGGATTCTCGATTAATGTGTTAACGTTATTAGCGATAGTTCTTGCCACAGGACTTGTTGTTGATGATGGTATTGTCGTCACAGAAAATATATTTAAGAAGGTGGAAGAAGGTATGTCCCCTATTCAGGCAGCTATTAAAGGTTCTAATGAAATCTTCTTTGCTGTTATATCGATTTCTATTACACTCGCTGCTGTATTCTTACCAGTCGTGTTTTTAGAGGGATTCGTAGGTCGGCTTTTTAGGGAGTTCGGAATCGTAATTGGAGCTGCTGTACTTATCTCAGCATTTGTTTCCTTAACATTGACTCCGATGTTGAATGCTTATTTAATGAAGGGCGGAGAACAGAAGAAAACCAAATTTTATGATCGGACAGAACCTTATTTTGTGGCGCTAACAGATGGATATGCCGGTTCTTTGGTGAAATTTCTGAAGAAGAAATGGATCAGTTATCCAATTGTTTTAGCTTGTTTTGGTCTTATTTATCTTTTCTTTAGCTTATTACCAAAGGAAACGGCTCCATATGACGATAGAAGCTATCTGACAGTGCGAGTCACTGCTCCTGAGGGAGTATCTTATGATTATATGGATCGTTTTATGACTGAATTAACAACTCTTGTCAATGATTCAGTTCCTGAAAAAGATGTCAGTTTGGTAATTACTTCTCCCGGATTCGGGTCAGCCGCGGCTAATAGTGGTATGATTCGTCTTGGTCTTGTACAGCAGGAGGACCGAGAGCGTACGCAGGCGCAAATAGCACGTGATTTGTCCCGTTTGACACGATCTTCTTCTGAAGCGAAGGTTTCAGTTATGGAACAACCTACTATCTCTGTGAATAGAAGGGGAGGACTACCTGTTCAATATATTATACAGGCTCCTAATTTTCAGAAGTTGGAAGAGAAAATACCTGAATTTATGGACGCGGTGAATGATGATCCAACTTTTTCAATCTCTGATGTTAATTTGAAATTCAATAAACCCGAGCTTTACGTCAATATTGACCGTGAAAAGGCCTTAAGTTTAGGTGTTTCTATATTAGATGTCGCTCAAACATTACAAATGTCTCTTTCTGGACAGCGATTTGGGTATTTTATGATGAATGGGCGTCAATATCAAGTTATTGGTCAGTTTGATAAAAAAGATACAAGTACGCCACTCGACCTTGCCTCTATCTTTGTTAAGAACAAGGATGGACAATTGATTCAGCTGGATAATATTGTAAAGATTGCGGAACAGAGCAGTCCCCCTCAGCTCTATCATAATAATCGCTATATGTCCGCAACTGTTTCTGCGGGTTTAGCTCCAGGAAAGAGTTTAGGAGAAGGAATAGAGGCTATGGACCGGATTAAAGCGAAGGTACTGGATGAAACTTTTACGACAGATTTAGGTGGTGAGTCGAGAGATTTTAAAGAGAGTGGATCCAATACAATGTTTGCCTTTGGTTTGGCTTTACTGTTAATTTATTTGATTTTAGCAGCGCAATTCGAAAGTTTTATTGACCCTTTCGTCATTATTATTACAGTACCACTGGCCGTTGCGGGAGCATTATTTTCACTTTGGTTATTTGGTCAGTCTTGGAATATATTTAGTCAGATTGGAACTATTATGTTGATTGGGCTGGTAACAAAAAATGGTATTTTGATAGTAGAATTTGCCAATCAGCTAAGAGAAGAGGGAAAATCTAAATATGATGCAATTGTTGAGGCTTCTGCAGGGCGATTACGCCCGATTTTAATGACGTCTTTAGCAATCGCGCTTGGAGCCTTGCCGATTGCCTTGTCATTGGGAGCAGCCTCTACAAGTCGTATAGGAATGGGCGTTGTTATTGTAGGAGGAACTATGTTTTCGCTCGTATTGACTTTATTTGTGATTCCTGCAATCTATTTAATGTGGTCTAGAATAAAGAAATACAATCCTGAACTGACGAATATTGAAGATTAATATGAATAAGATTTTTTATCTACTAGCCTTGCTTTTTATTCCTGTGGGGAGTACCTTCTCACAAAATGTGCTTACTGCTCACGATGCAGTTGCTATAG
This sequence comes from Sphingobacterium anhuiense, assembly GCF_042686355.1. Taxonomy (NCBI): domain Bacteria; kingdom Pseudomonadati; phylum Bacteroidota; class Sphingobacteriia; order Sphingobacteriales; family Sphingobacteriaceae; genus Sphingobacterium; species Sphingobacterium anhuiense. The sequence continues at coordinate 600,364 of NZ_JBHUPE010000007.1, read as the reverse complement.
CTATGGAAAATAACTTTGATGTATTGTTGACAAAGAAGGATGTGATCATCGCTAAGGAAAATGCAACATATGGGAATGCTGGAATCTTACCAAATCTTACTGCAAATTTTAGCCAGAGCAACAGTAATCAGAATTCCAAGCAAACACAAAGTACGGGTGAGGTGAGAGAGTTGGAAAACGCAAAAAATAACAGCATGAATTATGGTGTTAGTTTAGGCTGGACCATTTTTGATGGCTTTGGTATGTTTGCGCGGTACGAGAAATTAAATCAACTGAAAGCAAGGGGTGACCTCGAGTTGAAATCGATCATTTTAACAACTGTTGGCGATGTGCTGAATATGTATTATACAATTGTTCTTGAAGAGAATCTTTTGCACACCATAGATTCTTCAATAGTTATTTCCACTGATCGTTTAAAAACGGCAGAAAATCGTTTTCAAATTGGAAAAGCTTCTAAATTGGAAGTTCTCAATGTACAGGTGAACTTAAATGCGGACCAATCCTTGCGATTAAAAAAATTGGAAACAATTGCCAATTTGAAAACAGAGTTAAATAGATTGATGGCTCGGGATTTAACGATAGATTTTAAGGTTCAATATGAGTTTCAATTCAATGAGAATTTGGAAATTAATGCTTTATTAGAACAGGCTACTAATCAAAACATCGAGCTTCAATTAATCAAATTGGATAAACGTTTGGCCGAGCTGGAGCAAAAGGATGTCCGCTCGAAACGCTTACCTGTTGTTCGTCTTAATTCTGGCTATAATTTTTCGTCATCAGAATCTAGTTTGGGATTTGTTTCTCAATCTAATGCAAGAGGTTTGACTTATGGTGTAACGGCATCGATGAATATTTTTGATGGTTTTAATCAACGGAGGAGTGAGCGAGTGGCTAAACAAATGGTGGAAAAGGCTTCGATTGAAATTGAGAGATCCAAAGAGCTCATTAATGCCACTATTTTGAAAGCATATCAAAGCTATGTGACAAATATCAGCTTAACTAAACTGGAAGAGCGAAATGAAAAAATCGCGAAGCAAAATTTAAATATAACTTTAGACAAGTATAAGATAGGTACGATAAGTGCAGTTGAATTTAGAGATGCCCAAGAAAACTATGTAAATGCTATGAGCAGGCTTAAAGAGGCTAGTTATCAGGCTAAGCTGTCTGAGATAGGTTTAAAAGAATTAGTCGGTAACTTGGACCTCTAACTCTATTATAAATAAGCTAAGAGCCTTAAAAGGGCTCTTAGCGTCCATCTTCTGTATAGAAGTCTAATAAAGAGCTCATGTATGGATCATCCCATCCATCTACAATATCATCATAAGCTTCTTCAGGTATATTGATGTGGTTGATTTCGACAGAAGTTCCTTTTTTGTGTTCATGTAGTTTGATGGTAACAATGGAATCAGCCTCTTCTTCTCCAAAATACCATTGCTGAACAATCGTTTTATTGGGAACCAAATCGATAAATTTTCCTGTGATAGCCCCATCCCACATCGAGAATTCACCACCGATAACAGGATCGATTTCTACTAAATCACCTGTCCAAAGACGTATGGTAATGTCCGTCGTCAGTGCTAGGTATATTTCTTCTGGCTCTGCAGGTATTATATAATATTTTTTGAAATCTTTCATAGCACAAAAATACGTTAATTATGAAAGAGTGCCTTCATCTATTTTAATCTTTTCTTGAATGAAAAAGACTCTTGGAAAATATTTAGAAAACTGCTATTTGTGTCATCATGGGGTGATCTACCAGAGAACAACTTGGTAAGACCTCTTGCAATATCTCATCCACTTTAATTGTGATGGAATAGTATCTTGTTCGGCTTTTGAGGAGAAGCTACAGGTTATAGTACTATTTTTGAGTTAAAATAGGGTGTTGTACGATCAGTTGACAAATATCTTTTGCAACTTCTTCTTTTGATTTTAATGTAAATTCTTGAATATGCTGAAAACGATCAATAACAGTTACTTTATTGGTATCTGTTGCAAAACCAGCTCCTTTATCCTGCATTGAATTTAAGACAATGAAATCCAGGTTTTTACGCATTAATTTATCTTTTGCATGCTCAACTTCGTTATTTGTTTCTAAAGCAAAGCCTATTAAGAGCTGTTTTTCTGTTTTCTTAGTTCCGATAGATGCTAGAATATCTGTTGTTTTCTTGAGTGCAATGGAGAATTGATCTTCTTTCTTTTTTATTTTCTGCGAAGCAACTTCGATCGGAGTATAGTCCGCAACAGCAGCACTCATCACAATAATGTCTGATTGTGAAAAATGTTGTACGACAGCTTCAAGCATTTCATGTGCAGAAGTAACTTGAATACGATCTAAGTTTTGCGGCGCTTCTAAAGCGGTAGGTCCACTGATTAAGGTTACTTTAGCTCCAAGCGCTACAAGCTGTTTTGCTAAAGCATAGCCCATTTTTCCACTAGAATGATTCCCAATAAATCGTACAGGGTCTATTGCTTCATATGTAGGTCCAGCAGTCACTAATGCATTCCTTCCTTTTAAAGGGAGTTGAGGAGAAAAGCTTTGCGTAATAAAATCTAAAATTTCTTCAGGTTCTGCAAGTCTTCCTTCTCCAATTAAGCCGCTAGCTAGTTCTCCATTACCTGGATGAATTATTCTGTTTCCATAGGATTGGAGTAAGCGGATATTGTTTTGAGTCGAGGGATGTTTCCACATGTCTAGATCCATTGCAGGAGCTATAAACACAGGACATTTTGCAGATAGATAGACCGCAGTTAACAAGCTATCACAGATTCCATTTGCTAGTTTTCCAATAGTATTGGCAGTTGCTGGTGCAACCAGTATCAGATCAGCTTGTAATCCGATATGGACATGATTATTCCATTCCCCTGTTTTAGGATCGAAATAATCGATTAAAACGGGGTTATTTGAAAGGGTTGACAACGTGAGTGGCGTAATAAATTCAGCCGCTTCTTTTGTCATAATGATCTGAACATTCGCTTTTTCTTTAACTAGCAGTCTAGTCAAATGTGCAATTTTGTATGCGGCAATACTACCGCATACAGCAATCACAATATTTTTTTTAGCTAAGCTCATATCAACTGAGATAAAGCAAATTATTCTTGCTCTTTAGCGGGGTTTCTGAAATAAACCTTATCGTGTAAGAATTCATCAATCGCAATGAGTGTAGCTTTTGGCATACGCTCATAGTGTTTTGAGATTTCAATTTGCTCACGGTTTTCGAATACCTCTTCTAAGTTATCATTGTTAGTAGCAAATTCTGCAAGTTTGCTATTCAACTCCTCTTTGATGTCAACAGAAATTTGATTAGCACGTTTGCTGATCACTACGATTGACTCATAAATATTGTCGGTAACGGTGTCTAATTGTCTTAAATCACGAGTTACAGTTGAAGTTGCTACAGTGCTGTTATTTTTTTGACTCATTTTTTTGGGTATTATCTTTATTATCTTTATTTTCTTTAGCGGCTATTGCTGCTTTTCTTTCTTTTTCTTGTTCGGCTATGGCTTTATTAACAGTTGCCATGTAGGTCGCCGCAGTTTTCATTTTTTTCTCGGCGCTATCACGAAGAGATTCAACTTCCTTCATATATTTGCTATTCGGGAATGACATTGCAAAAGAGCGATAATAGTCAATAACTTCAGAAAAGCGATCTGCTTGCTTGACAGGACTACTCTGAGTTGCAAGTTTATACTGAGATTTTACCGTAAGGTACTCAATTTCTTCTGCATACTTGGTATCAGGATAGGCTTTCAATACATTTTGCAATGCAATCACAGCAGCTCTGTAGTCATCGTTTAATCCCATGTCATAGAGCAACCTAGCATTTGAAAATGCTTTAAGCTCTAATTTATCACGCAGCTTCTGAATTAATTCACCAGCTTCTTTTGCCCTTTCAGATTCAGGATACAAATTGACAAATAACTGTAGTGCATCGATTGCTTTCCTTGTATTCTCTTGGTCAAGACTTGACTTTGGAGAATCTAGATAATAACAATATGCAGACATAAAACGACATTCTTCGGCTCTAGGACTATTGGGATAAACATCTGCGAAATCTTTAAAATGATAACGTGCAGAGGTGTAATCCTTTAGTCTGTAGCTTGCAAAAGCTGTGAAATAATATAAATTTTCTGCTTCGGCCTGTCCTCTAAATTTAGTTCTTAAATCTTCGAACAATATTAAAGCCTTGCTATATTTTTTGTTTTCGTATAGTTTTACCGCTTCTTCGTACTTCTGAGCGATATTATTGCTTGCTCGCAACTTCTCAAACTTACTCTTACAGCTACTGAACGATACCAATAACAAAATTCCGGCACATAAAGCCGCTATACGCCTATTTAAAAACATTTTACAAAGATAAGTGAATTTGTAATACTAATCAATTAAATTTTTATGTTGCAATATAGTGCAATATTGGAAGCTATACAATGAATTTAATCATATTAACTTTTTTTAACCATAAATTCTAGCATGTTTATACTATTGTCATTTGCTTGTTTAAAAACAGTATCAATCGGATAGTCTTCTTATCATTTTAGTAAATTTTGATTATATTTACATTCAAATTGTTTTTAGTATGACATTAAAAGAAAGAGTTGAACAAGCATTGGATACAATTAGACCGTATTTGGAAACTGATGGTGGTGATGTTAGTGTGGAAGAAATCACTGCAGATAATGTTGTTCGTTTGAAATTATTAGGAGCATGTGCTTCATGCTCTATGAGTATTATGACTTTTAAGGCTGGTCTTGAACAAGCTATTAGAAAGGCTGTACCTGAAATTACTGCTGTGGAAGCGATTAATATTACGGACATGAATGACCCTAATGCTAGTTTGCCGACACCTAAGGCATTATAATTGACCGCTTTAATTAACACAATTTAACAGCAGTGTAACTGTTAATGTCTTAGATTTGTGCTATGAAATTCAACTACCACTTTATTTTTGTTCTATTTTTCATTCTCTCGGGGTATGCTTCATATTCCCAAGAGCGCAAAATCTTGCAGTTTAGTGGTATTGTAGAAACGATTAGCTCTGGTCTTCCTGTGGGCTATACAACTATAACGAATGAAAGCTTTCGCAATGAAGCCTATATGGCCAATAACGAGGGCTTTTTCTCTTTTGTAGCGCATGTCGGAGACACGCTTCGTTTTACATCTGTCGGTTATGAGACCTTAAGGTATGTTATTCCAAATATTCAGGGTGATCGTTTGTCGACGGCGATCGTGATGAAAAATCTGATTACGGAGTTACCGATGGTGACACCTTATCCTTGGGCAAGTATTGAGGAATTTAACATTGCATTTATGAATCTGGAGGTTGATTCAGACAATATTATTCGTGCGAAGCGAAATTTGTCGAAGGAATCTTTAGATGCTTTGGCAGCTAGAGTACCTCGAACTGCCGATGAGATGCATAATTATAATGTAAATGATAATCATCGCAGTATGAATAATAAAGTTATTAATCAGCGGTATGCGAATCCTCTATTAAACCCTTTTGCTTGGGGCAGCTTAATTCAACAAATTTCCAAAGGGAAAAAAGGGAAGTAAATTATCCTTTATTCTGTTGCTTCTAATTTATTTAATTCCAGTACACTTATTTTCGAAGTAAAATAGGCAATCAATCCGGCTATGCTTGTTATGGTAAAGAAGACGATGACAAAGTCTGTCCAACGGATTGCAATGGGGTAGCTATCAATTAACATATTAGCTCCCTCTTCCACTTTTATGATACCGTAATTTATTTGTAAATAACAAAAGATGTAACCAATTAGCAAGCCCGTTACACACCCCACTAAGGATATCATTAGTCCTTCATAGAAAAATATTCTTTGTATTAACGAGCTGTTAGCACCGAGATTCTTTAAGATGTTCATATCTTCTTTTTTATCTAGTACGAGCATGGTTAATGATCCTACAATATTGAAAAGGGCGATTATACTGATCAATGTCAAAATAAAAAATACGGCCCATCTTTCAACGCGAACATTTTTATAAAGAGTTGGATTTTGTTGTTCCCTGTTTTTTACAATATATTTTTCTCCAAGATCGGTCTGTAGTTTCTTTTTGAAATGTTGAAGATTTGCTTTGTCTTTTACATAAAATTCAATTGCTGAAATGCGATCATATTCTCCAAGCACTTCTTGTGCAAAGGAAATTGGGGTGATAATTAAATTGTCAAAATCTTGTTGACTTTTTAATATCCCTTTTGGCTGTATAGATCTGATATTAAATTCATCGGCAGGATTTGCTGCATTTTTAGCCCCCTTTCTAGGTGAATATACATCAATGTTACGGAGGCCACTGTGAATGGATACGCCCAAGTTTGCTTGAACACCTGCTCCAATAACCGCAGATGGAATACTGTCAGTTTGCAAGGTATAACTTCCACTTATTAGTAAACTATCTTTGCTTTTATGGTCTATTGAATTTGCCTGAATACCTTTAATAGTACCAATATACTGGCGGTTATCGTATTCCAGCAGTACCTTTTCCTGCAATACTTCGGTGTAATCGATTACATTGGAATCTTTTTTTAACGCAAGGATAGCAGGTTGATTTGCATCAAACAGCTTTCCTTGAGCAGGTTCTATCTTTATTTCTGGCACAAACTGGCTGTACATGGAAATTATCAGGTTTTCCATACCGTTAAATGAAGACAGTAAGATAATGAGTGCTGCACTGCTTACCATAACACCAACGATGCTAATACCTGATATAATATTGATCGCATTAACAGATTTTTTTGAAAATAAGTATCTTTTAGCAAAAAGGTATGGTAAGTTCATTGTGATTAGCCTCTAATAAATGGGTTGGTCGCTTTTTCAAAACCGATGGTCGTAGTCGGTCCATGTCCAGGATAAATAGTAACTTCATCGGGAAGTACATATATTTTTTCCTTGATATTCTTTAATAACAAGTCATGATTACCTCCTGGAAGGTCTGTTCTACCAATGCTGTTTCTAAATAAAACATCGCCGCCAATCAGAAATTTTTGTGGCTCATTATAAAAGCATAAATGAGCAGGGGAATGACCAGGAGCAAATATAATTTTCAATTCATGATCACCAATCTTTATCACATTCTCTTCAGTAAGAAATGTTTCTCCAATCGGGGAGATATCATACCTGAAACCCATTTGTGGAGCATAGTTCTGTACCTCGATCAATACCGGAAGTTCTCCCTCATGAAACTGGGGATAAAGACCATAAGTGTCAAATATAAATCTATTACCTAGTACATGGTCAATGTGACAATGTGTATTTAATAAGATCTTTGGATTTAAACTATTTTGCTCAATGAAGTCTGTCAACGTTCTTTCATCAGCTGGTCCATACATGCCGGGGTCAATGATGACACAGTTTTTTTGTTCATCATAAATGACGTACGTATTTTCTTGGTAAGGGTTAAAGGTAAAAGTCTTGATCTGCAACATAATTTGTAAAAATAAAGTTTTATTTCGAATGTAGGGTATTCAACTGATTTTCTATTAGGCCACTGTGAATGAATAATTGTAATTACAATTCATTCCAAATTTCCCAATTTTTTTCTGCTTGAAGCTCAAGCATTTCCAGTCCATTCTTAATTTTTGCACCATTGTTTTTCCCTTTTTTAAGAAATGCGGTTTCTGCTGGATTATAAACAAGATCGTACAATAAATGTTTATTGCCAATATATTGATAGGGAATATTGGGCGCATCTTCAATATTAGGGAAAGTTCCGACAGGCGAGCAGTTAATAATAATATAATGTTCGTTGAGGATGTCGGCATCAAGTTCGCTGTAGATCAGATTATTTTCACTTTTATTCCGGCTAACAAATTTATAATTAATTCCAAGTTCATTTAATGCATACTCCACAGCTTTCGCTGCACCTCCATTGCCTAGAATCAATGCTTTTGTATGTTGCTCTTCCAGCAGTGGTTTCAGCGATTCTTTAAAGCCGTAAACATCCGTATTGAAGCCTTTTAAATAAGGTCCTGAAGGCGTATGTTTAATCTGAATACAGTTGACCGCCTGAATTGCTTCGGCTTCAGGAGATAGCTCCTGAAGATAAGGTAGTACATTGATCTTATGTGGTATTGTTACATTAACACCATAAAAGTTCTGATCGTTAAAAATCCGCTCAAATTCCCGAATGTCTTCTATACTGTATAGATCATAGTTAATATCTGTAATAATTTCTTTATCAAATTTATCCAGATAGTATTTTTTAGAAAATGAATGTCCTAATGGAAAACCGATGAGTCCTAATTTCTTCATTTATTTAGGAGTATATTTTTTTATGATTTCTGAAATAATATGATTGCCTTGCAATTGCGGAAGATAATCAAAAAGAATGTGATGTTTTTCAGGGTCAGTTGCCAAACCTAATTCAAGAAACACAATGGCATCATTATACTTGCCATTAGCAAATAAATAGGCTACCATTCTAAAATATAATTCTGCCGCTTCGGGGTTGTTTGTAATAGCCTCAGATACAATTTCAATTGCCTCATCTACTTTATCTTGTTCAAAGAAAATAGACGAATAATCTAACCAGGCATCAACATCTAGCGGATTTAATGCGACAACCTTAGCATATGCTTCTTGTGCAAGATCAATCTGTTTTAATTTATAGCGAGCATCCGCGATTGCAAACCAATAATCTGGATTAGCATCGTCAAGTTCAAGTGCTTTTTTATAAAAATGGAGTGATTCAAAGTGTCTTTCTTCAAAATCTAGTGTAACGCCGATCCCAAACCAGGCATCAGCTAAATCACCGTCCATTTTGACTGCTTTTTTATAAAAAACTCGCGCTTCTTCCATTTGCTCTAATTTTTCTAAGCATTCCCCTATAGCGCAGTAAGTGTCGGCGCTAGGTTTTTCATATTCAAAAGTTTGTTTATAGACCTCTAGAGCCTCCTGGTAGCGATCAAGGTTTACTAAAGCATTTCCTTTATTAAAGTATGCTGAAGAAAAATTTTCTTTAATTAAAATAGCATAATCGTAAGCATCAATCGCTTCCGGATATTGCGTAAGCTTGTGATAAGCGTTACCTAGGTTATACCAGGCATAGTAAGAGTAAGGCTCAGAATCGATGTATTTTTTGTAAAACTCTACGCTCTCTTCTTGTTTGTCCAATATGTCATAGCAGTAAGCGAGTTCATAAAGTGCTTCTTGATTTTCCATATTGAGTTCAAGCGTTTTCTTTAAATAGTATATCGCTTTTTCAAAATCACCTTCTCCTTGATAAACTACGCTAATGTGGAAATAGATTTCATCTTTATTGTCAGAAAGGCTCAATGCTTGGAATAATTGCTCCTTGGCTTCGTTAAATTGTCCTCTAGAACCATAGACTCCACCTCGGATAAAAAAAATATCTCCTTCAGAGGGTTCTAACAATTCCGCTTTTGCCAGTGCATGCAATGCTTTATCAAATTGCTGTGTTGAAGAATACAGCTGTGCCTGTTTGAGTAAAAATGTAATATCAAAAGGGTGCTGATTAATTGCGTAATCGGCAACCTGTAATGCTTTTATAGGATCATTTTTTTCAATATAATAGTCTATAATCCCTTCAAATGCTTTGGAATCAAAGAAATATTGGTCTTCGTTCCTAATCATTTCTTCGTACCGATCCACCGAGATTTTTCTTTCCTCAGGGGATTCAAAATCAAATTCCTCTTCCATCATCCTTGTTTAATCTATCAATAAACCCAACTTAGTTGAAAATAGTGATTTTTAATAACTATGTCTAATTAATTTACTAATAAAATTAATTTAACAATACAAAGATACGGATTAAAGTATGCAAAATAAAAAAGCCGATTCTTACGAATCGGCTTTCTAAATTATATGTTAGCTATAATTATTTTTTGATCTCAACACGACGGTTTTGAACACGACCTTCTTCAGTTGCATTAGATGCTACTGGATTAGCCTCACCGTAACCGTTAGCTGTGATTTTAGAAGAAGCAACACCAGCGTTAACTAAGTATTGTTTTACTGCGTTAGCACGGTCTTTAGATAAAGAAACGTTGTAAGCTTCAGAACCTTCAGCAGATGCATAACCATCTAAAGTAACAGATGAGTTGTTATCACGTACTTCTTTAGCAACTTTGTCTAATGTAGCGTAAGATTGAGTTTTCAATACAGAGCTATCAAATTCAAATTGAATAGGAGCAACGTAACCGTTTGATGAAGTGAATTCATTTGCAACTGGCTCAGGGAATTTGATTTGACGACCAGATCCATCAACTACTGCACCTGCAGGAGAGTTAGGCTCTTTATCGAATTTATCAGAAACACCGTCACCGTCAGAATCAGTATTTAAAGCATTAACTGTACCTTCTAAAGTAGATACGCGTTGTTTTAAAGCTTCAACTTCGTTACGTAATGAAGGATCTTTCAACTCATCATACATTGTAGCAACTGGGTTAGCAAAAGTCAAGTTTTGTTTGTCTCTTGAACCTAAAGTGAATTCTAAACCACCGTATACGTTAGAGAATTTACCTTTAACATCTGAACGTCCTGGGCCAAACAATAAATTGTCATCAGTGAAGTTCATTGTGTAACCTAAGTTTAAAGCAACAACTTCAGATAATTTGAATTTAGCACCAACACCTACAGGAACGTAAGCAGACAATTTGAAATCTCTATCTCCAACTTTTTCACGGTCTCCGAAGATTTCTTCACCCCATTTACCTTTATTTGAATATTCTGCACCAGTAAAATCATTGTTCGCATATTGAACAGGATTACTAGCCATAACACCTAAACCAACTTTAGCGTAAAAGTTTACTGAATTTTCTCTTCTCAAGAAATCGATCGTACCTAATTGGAATACACCATTTAAGCTAGCAGCCCAGTTAACTTCAGTTTCAGCAGATTTAGCACCACCAGCAAGCCATTTTGTACTTTCAACTGCGTTGTTTTTGTTGAAAGTTTTGATTTTACCACGGTTACCTTCTAATTCTAAACCGAATAAGTGAGAAAATTGTTTACGAACTGTTAATCCGTAGTACTCACCTACTTTATTTTGGAAGTAACCAACTTTCTGACCGAAGTTATTAGATCCACCGACCAAAGCGTTAGGTGTAGTGATACCACCTTGAACACCGATTGACCAAGTTCTGTATTGTGATCTTCCACCAAATACAGTTTGAGCTTGTGCTACATCAGCGAAGCCTAAAGCGGCAACTAAGGAAGCAGCAACAGCTGTTTTTTTAATTGTAGAATAGTTCATACTCTTGTTTTAAGGTTATTATTAAATTTTAATTGTTCTTGTTTTGTATGCAATTGTTTAAAGTGCAATCACGGTTTGAAATAATCAAACACCGTGCCGAAATTAAAAAAGGATCAATAGTTTTAATTCTTACTATAATAAAAACTCAATTTTCCCGCTTTTATTGCAAAGCAGTAAAACAAAAATCCGGACGAATGTACCAAATTTTTGTTTTACTTTATATTTTTTTGAGAAAATAATTTAAATTATTACAATATGTAGTGTATAATAAACAATGTGATCGCCCCAAGCAATGCAGAGACAGGAATAGTTAATACCCAGGCCCATAATAAACTAATGGTAACCCCCCATCTTACTGCCGATACTCTTTTAACAATACCTACCCCGATAATTGAACCAGTAATGGTATGTGTAGTAGAAGCTGGAATACCAAAGTGTTCAGTAAGTCCTAAAGTCAAAGCACCTGCAGTCTCTGCTGCTACACCTTCCAAAGGAGTCACTTTTGTAATTTTAGTACCCATTGTTTTTACAATTTTCCAACCACCACTCATTGTTCCCAATGAAATTGCTAGGTAACAGGTTAATGGAATCCACTCGGGCATGTGCTCTGTGTTGGGTAAATAACCTCCTGCAACCATTGCAACTAAGATAATACCCATTACTTTTTGCGCATCATTACCACCATGAGCAAAACTTAATGCCGCAGAAGAAACGAGTTGCAATACTTTAAACCATTTCTCTGCCACTGCAGGTCTTGAGTTTTTGGCAATATTAATAATGACAAGTGTGATGATAATGGATATGATCATCCCGATAATGGGGGCGAGGACAATAAATGCAATGATTTTTAATGTTGCATCAATGTTAATCGCATGGATTGGATCTCCACCTACAATGAAAGCATAAGCCATACCTGAACCTGCAAATCCACCAATAAGCGTGTGAGAAGAGCTGGATGGTACACCATAGTACCAAGTGAAAAGGTTCCAACCTATCGCGGCTAATAAACCAGCAAAAATAACTTCTAATGTAATATATTCTTCTAATACAGTTTTTGCAACCGTATTGGCCACTTTATGGTCGGTAAAATAAAAGTAAGCTGCGAAGTTGAAAATCGCGGCCCACAATACTGCCATAAAGGGGGTTAGTACTTTTGTTGAAACAACTGTAGCAATTGAGTTGGCCGCATCATGAAAACCATTAATGTAGTCAAAAGCAATCGCTAGTATAATTACAACAATTAATAATGTTGACATCATAATATGAATGTGTTAATATGCTAAATTCGCAATTATGCGTTTTTAACCAAGATGCTTTCTAATACGTTTGCTACGTCTTCACATTTGTCTGTAGCGTCTTCCATTGCAGATAATACTTCTTTGTGTTTAATTAAAGTAATCGCATCTTTCTCGAATTCGAATAAATCAGCTACCGCTTTGTCAAATATATAATCAGCTTTATTTTCAACACTGTTGATACGAACACAAGAATCTGTGATGTTACGAATATTTTTTAAATCTTTTAATTCAAAAATTGCTTTTGCAACATGGTCAGTAGCCTCAACAATCAGATCCGCCATTTCTATCATGGGTTCAGTTGCTTTTTGAACCTTGTATAGATCCATTTTATTAGAAGCACCATTGATGAAGTCAGCAACGTCGTCTAGTGAGCTTGCTAATGCGTGGATGTCCTCACGGTCAAAAGGAGTGATAAAATTTTTACCTAATTCTAAGTGTATTTGGTGTGTGATGTTGTCACCTTTATGTTCTAAATCTTCGATTTTGCGAACGATTTCTTTACGTTTTTCCGCGTCACTAGCGTTAACGGCTTCTTTAAGTAGCTTAGACATTTCTATCAAATTACTACCTGCTTGTTCAAATAAAGGGAAAAACTTTTTATCCTTAGGAACGAAATACTGAAAAATGCTATTTAAAGACATATCATTATTAATTATTTTTTGCGAAATTACTAAGTTAATGTTAAGTTAATGTTAAGTTTTAAGGAATGTTAAGTTGCGTTTTGTTAACATTAAATCTGCGAAACTTTTTCTAAAGTAAACCCAAATGTCGTACCTATACCTTCTGTACTTCTTACATTTACATTTTGCTGATGGGCTTCAATAATATGTTTAACAATGGATAAACCAAGGCCAGAACCACCTATTCCCCTAGATCTACTTTTATCGATTCTATAAAATCGTTCGAAAACACGGCTTAGATTTTTCTCTTCAATTCCATAGCCATCATCTGTTATCTCCACCAAAACTTGTTCAAATAGTGGGAATATCCTGATTTGGCTTTTGCCCCCGTTCTTACCATATTTAATGGAATTCTCAATTAAATTGACAAGTACTTGACTAATCTTATGCTTATCGGCTTTCACCCAGTAGGGAGTACCAGGTTTAGTTTTTAGTTGAATCTCTATATTATGTGCTTTTGCTTTGTCATCCAGAGATTCTTTTGTCTCTTTAATAAGTTCTACGATATCAAATTTTTCGATATTTAAAACCATTTTACCAGATTCAAGTTTGGAGATTTCATCTAAATCTTGAATGAGGTAATTCAAACGATCTACATTTTTAGATGCTTTGTTTAGAAATGTCTTAGCCATCTCGATATCCTCTTCCATCAGCCCATCCTGTAATGTTTCTATATATCCTTGTATAGAGAATAAGGGAGTTTTAAACTCGTGTGACACATTTGACAAAAATTCTCTTCGAAACTTTTCTTGTGATCTCAGTTGTTCTATTTCTATTTTCTTTGCTTTTGCCCATGCCTTGACTTCATTTTCGGCATCTCCGATGGGATCTGCTGTAACATGTTCACCCAACGCGTCCTTTAGATCCTTACCTAATTTTAGGTTATGAATCAGCTTGTACATGGTATTGATCCTTTTATAAATATAGCGTTCAAATACAAAGTTGAACATCAGAAAACTGATCAGCGTAGAAACGGCGAAAATAATGAGGAAAGATTTCCAGTCCGAATGATAGTAAAAACTAACAGCAGAAATAGCTAATCCTACGGCTAATGAACAATTTAAAACAAGCTGTCTAAAATTCATGTATGTAATAAAAAAGGCTTTAGTAAAAATACCAAAGCCTAAGTTAGTGATTCCTTTATTAATAAATTGTTATAATTTTCCTATGATTGTTTTACCTCCCACTACTTTGTCGCCAATATTGACATCGATCTGTGTTCCCAGAGGAAGGAATAAATCTACGCGAGATCCGAATTTAATAAAGCCAAATTCCGAACCTTGCGTTACATGATCATTTTCTTTTACATACCAAACAATACGACGGGCAAGTGCTCCTGCGATTTGTCTAAAAAGAACCTCTACACCATTAGCATTTTTAACAACTACAGTTGTTCTTTCGTTGTCTGTTGAAGATTTTGGATGCCAGGCGACTAAAAACTTTCCTGGATGGTATTTAAAATAGCTGACTATGCCAGAAATAGGGTTACGATTCACGTGTACATTTATAGGTGACATGAAGATGGAAACCTGTAATCTTCTGTCATGAAAATATTCGTTCTCTTCTGTTTCCTCTATCACAACAACTTTTCCATCTGCAGGACATAAGATCGTTCCTTCCTGTACAACGATTTGTTTTGTTGGACTACGGAAAAATTGAACAATCGTAATAAAAAGAAATGCTGAAAGGATGTAAATAATCCATTTAATAACTCCAGGAGCATCATAGTAGTCCGCGATTGCGTTAGCAATAAGTATCACTAAAACAGTAATTGCCAGACTTGTATATCCTTCTTTGTGAAATTTCATGTCTATAAGTTTTTTGCAAATATAATCAAATAGTCCTATTGTCCTTTTTCTCGATGAATTATTATCGGTAGGACTTCAATTTTTCCTTCCGAATTTTTATACATTTTACCTGTAACTGTAAGTATATCTGCTATTGGTTTACCATTTTCTAATGAAGGATAATAGAAGCTGATCTCCGAAATTAATTGTTCTAATATATTATTAAGATTTTCAGAGGATGTCTTTTTTATAAAATCTACTTTTGAAGGATTCCCTTCTTTATCTAATTTAACTTTGTATTCAAAATTATCTTCTGTAAAGTTTTCAGCATTGATTCGGATCATTGAATTGGTTAGTTCTTTACTAATGAACATATTAAAGTTGGAGAAGTCGTCAAAGTTACATGCTTTGAATGTAAGAAATTCTCCTCTAGAAAAATTATCATAAGGGATAATTCCAAATTTACTGTGTCGATATGAATTATCTAAAAAGTAGTCATTACCGATTAAAAGGATTCCGTTTTGATATTTTTCAAAAGCAATTAATGTTTCCTTTCCTCCTCTATCATGACCCAATATTTGCCAATTTCCATCCTGTTTACCGTTTTTAATTTTTCCTTTTGCAAGATAAAATTCGAAACCATACTGATTGTAGCCTTCAAATGGTATTGAAAAGGAATAGTTTCCTTCTCCGTCTTTTATTTTTTGAGTTCCGTTCGGAAGCCAGAAATCTTGAATCAGAATAACGCTATCGGTATATAAAAGCTCCATAGCCACTTTATCACTTGGGTAACGATGTATAACGTTACCCATCGGCATATCATTCTTAAATGTCGCTTCCCATTTCAATATTCCATTTGGATGATATGCTTTAAAAGTACCTTCTTTACTTCCGTTAATATAGTTTCCCTCTAGAATTAAGCGGCCATTGTTATTAAAGTCTTTAAATGCACCGTCAAATTTTTGCGTCTTCGGATTTAATGTAGCAACACGTTCTATGGATTTAAACTCACAAGATTTTTCAGCTAAATAATAATTCTTATCAAAATAGAATCGGAACATATTGCTATCTAATTTTTCATAATATATTGCTTTATCTTGTCCAAAGGCAAAATTTAGCAACAAAATCAAGGATGATAATATGAACAGAAATTTTTTCATAATTCTTGTTTACAAAATGTTATTAATGCGCTTCCAGCCAGTTTTTACCTTGTCCAATCTCTACTACCAGTGGAATTTCTGTCTTAATCGCGGTCGTCATTTTTGTTTGGATGATTTCTTTGAAAATTTCTACCTCATTTTCTGGAACATCAAAAACAAGCTCATCATGTACCTGCATAATCATCTTACCGGATAATCCCTGTTTGGTAATCTCTTTCTGGATTCCAAGCATGGCTATTTTAATTAAATCTGCTGCCGATCCCTGAATAGGAGCATTAATGGCATTTCGTTCAGCAAAGCCCCTAACAGTCATATTGGCCGAATTGATATCTCTTAAATAACGTCTTCTTTTGAGGATTGTTTCGACATATCCATTTTCTTTTGCAAAGTCTAAAACCTCGCTCATGTATTTTTTTATACCAGCATATTGACTAAAGTACTGATCAATAATTTCTGCTGCTTCTTTGCGGGGAATAGCAAGACTTTGGGATAGCCCAAATGCAGATTGCCCATAGATAATACCAAAGTTTACTGCTTTTGCATTTCTACGTTGATCTGATGTTACCTCCTCAAGCTCTAAACCATAAACTCTGGCTGCTGTGGCGCGGTGAATGTCATGACCGGAAGTAAATGCTTCCATCATATTTGGATCTTTACTCAACTCTGCAATGAGACGCAGTTCAATTTGAGAATAATCGGCAGAGAGTATAACATTATTTTCATGACGCGGAATAAATGCTTTTCTAACCTCACGGCCCCTTTCTGTACGAATCGGGATATTTTGCAGGTTGGGGTTCGTTGAACTTAAACGGCCGGTCGCAGCGACAGCTTGATTGTATGAAGTATGAATTAAACCGGTGTCGGGATTGATCAAACCAGGGAGTGCATCTACATAAGTCGATTTTAGTTTTTGTAACTGTCTAAAACTTAATATATCTTGTACGATATCCGATTTATAAGCTAAAGCCAATAAAACATCTTCGCCTGTTTTATATTGACCAGTTTTGGTCTTTTTCGCTTTTGGATCTAATTTTAATTTATCAAAAAGCACTTCTCCAAGTTGTTTTGGTGAAGCGATATTGAAATTAACACCTGCTTTTTCATAGATAGTCTCCTCCAATTGTCGGATATCTATTTCAAGATTTTGTGAGAACTGCTGTAATGCATCGGTATCGATCCGAACACCGTTTCGTTCTATCTCTGATAAAACATATACTAATGGAAACTCGACTTCATTTGCTAAATCTAGCGTATTTGTTTCCTCCAGTAGTGGTTTGAAGATTTTTTTGAGCTGTAAGGTGATATCCGCATCTTCAGCAGCATATTCCTTGATGATCTCAAGCTCAACATCGCGCATATTGCCTTGTTTTTTTCCTTTACTTCCAATTAGTTCGGTAATAGAAAGGGGTTTGTAATTGAGATAATTTTCGGCAAGTACATCCATACCGTGTCTGGTGTCCGGATCGATTAAATAGTGAGCAAGCATCGTATCGAAAATAGGACCTTTTACTCCTACCTGATATCTCGCTAGTAGCAAGATGTCGTATTTGATGTTTTGACCTATTTTCTCTATTTGTTCATTTTCTAAAACAGGTTTAAAAATATTGATCACCTCCTGCGCTTGGTCACGATCTACGGGGGTTGGCACATAATATGCCTTTCCTTTTTCAAAAGCAAAAGAAAGACCTACAATAGCGGCTAAATTAGCGTCTAAACCCGTAGATTCAGTATCAAAACAGAAGCTTGAAAGTGCTGCGAGCTGTTCTGCTAGTGCTTCTTGCTCCTCTTTGGTATTCACTAAAATATAATCATGTGGAGTGTTCTCAAGGCTATTGACTGGTCCTGAGTACGGTACTTCTTCTTCTATATCGGCCTGTTGTGGCAATGAAAATAAATCCATTTGGCCATTTGTGTTTTTTGAACTGTCGGTAACACTATTGTTCTCTCCAAAAACACGTTTACCAATTGTTCTAAACTCTAGTTCGTTGAATAAAGGTTCTAGTATTTCCTTATTAGGTTCTTCTATTAATAAATTTTCTTCTTCAAGTTCCACCGGAACATCGAGTAGGATAGTGGCTAATTTTTTTGAAATCAAACCTTGTTCAGCATAGTTTTCAACGTTTTCACGTTGTTTGCCTTTCAATTTATCTGCATTTGCAATGATATTTTCCATTGAGCCAAATTCTTGGATCAATTTTTTAGCTGTTTTTTCACCGATACCCGGTATTCCTGGTATATTGTCAACAGCATCACCCCAAAGACCTAATATATCGATCACCTGATTGACGTCCGTTATTTCCCATTTTTCAAGAATTTCTTTTACCCCTTGTATTTCAGCACCATTACCCATACGGGCAGGTTTGTAGATAAAGATATTTTCAGACACAAGCTGTCCAAAATCTTTATCTGGCGTCATACAGTAAACTGTGAAGCCTTTTTTTTCTGCTTTTTTTGCAAGCGTTCCGATGATATCATCGGCCTCGTAACCGTCCTTCGTAATAATAGGAATATTAAAACCGGTGATTAATTTGAAGATATAGGGGATTGATGCTGAAAGATCTTCTGGCATCTTTTCGCGGTGTGCCTTGTACGATTCAAATTCGATATGACGTGCTGTGGGTGCTTCAGTATCAAAGACTACTGCTAAATGAGATGGTTTCTGATTTTTTAATATTTCTAACAATGTGTTAGTAAATCCCATTATCGCACCGGTATTTAAACCATTAGAGGTAATACGAGGTGTTTTGTTTAATGCAAAATAGGCTCTGTAAATCAGGGCCATTCCATCTAGAAGAAATAGTTTTTTCACGAATGCTAATTTTAAGGTAACTCTTACAAAGATAATAAAAACGATAAACCTTAAGTTTAATAAATTTTTACGATTTTTGTAAGATGATATATGCACAAAAGGAACTTATATGAGAGGATTAGTAACCAAATCTACGGGTAGTTGGTATCAGGTGCTGGGTGAGGATGGACAACGTTATGACTGTCGTATAAAAGGGAAATTTCGTACCAAAGGTATTAAAAGTACTAACCCTGTTGCTGTTGGAGATTGGGTTCATTTTGAAGTGGAGCCGGATCTTGAAAGTGCTGTTATCAATGAATTGGAACCAAGACGTAACTATATTATCCGTAAATCTGTCAACCTTTCTAAGCAAACACAGATTATTGGTGCGAATCTGGATCAAGCCTTTTTAGTTGTAACATTGGCTTCTCCTCCTACTTCTCTTGGCTTTATCGATCGTTTCTTAGTTACTACAGAAGCATATGGTATTCCTGCTGTTTTGATTTTCAATAAGTTGGATTTGTTCAGTGATGAGGGACTAGCTATTTTACAGGACTATAAGAGTATCTATGAGCGTATCGGTTATCCATGCTACGAAGTTTCAGCGTTGAACGGCGTGAATATAGATCAATTAATGGAAGTGCTTAAAGATAAAACCACTTTAATTTCTGGACATTCGGGAGTAGGAAAATCTACATTACTGAATTCAATTGTTCCAGAGTACGCCGTTAAGACAGGTGATATTTCAGACTGGTCTGATAAAGGAAAGCATACCACAACTTTTGCAGAGATGTATGACCTTCCTTTTGGTGGAAAATTAATCGATACTCCTGGGATACGTGAGCTAGGAATTGTCGATATCGAAAAGCAGGAATTATCACATTTCTTTCCAGAAATGCGAGCGCTAATGAATCAATGTCGATTTGACAATTGTCGACATGTAAATGAACCAGGTTGTGTTGTTATAGAAGCTGTAGAAGAGGGAGAAATCGAATCCTCTCGTTATGATAGTTATTTAAGTATCTACCATAACGAGAACAATCGGATGTAAAAGTATTATTTACTGGCTATAAAGTCTCTTAAATAAGTACATTCGTGTACCGCAGTTTGGTAAAATGTGGTCTTACTGTATTGTGATTTTAATTGATGAAAGTATTTATTATGTAATGAAAACTGATAAAATGGATTTTCACTACTATTTTCATAATATGTCCATCTCATGTCGTCTTTTAACTCGAAGTCTTTTTGTTCGCATTTTGCTAACATAAAGGTACACTTGGCTTTAAAGTCCAGGCTTGTAGCCAATTCTCGAGCTTTCAGGTACCACTCTTTTGCAGTTTTTGCCTGTTTGTAGTTTCTTTCCCAATACCTGTCTGGTTTGGCATTGTTGTCGTAGGATGACCAACTGTACGATACCAAAGACCAGGCATTACCATAGGTGCTTGTTTGATATATGCCATTAGCCATATGAAAATAGTAATCGGCTTTTTTACCATTGTTTTTTTCATCCTTTATTAATGTTTGGTACTTGAGCATACGAGCTGCATACTCAAGTTTTGTCATACTTGATTGTCCAATCTTTTTAGGATAATCATTGATCGTAACGATGAATGGATTTGGAGCAATTGTTTCTTCCGCATACCAATTGCTGTATTCTTTTGATTTATAGGTTCCTGGCAATTTTTTAAACGTTTTTACGGCATTTGTAAAGTCTAATTCTCTTAAATATGCTGTCCCTATCAATTCAGTTAAATAATTACTGTTTACTTTTTTGATATCTTCAAGTAGAAACTGGACCATTTTCGGCTGTTTTTCAGGAGACTGTATGTACCTTTGAACTTGTAATAAGGTCTTAGGAGTTAAATCTTCTTGCCAAAATCGAATGGTACTGTATTGCATGTTATTTTCAAGTGTGTCATTAACGTATCCGTGGTTATAAAAAATATCTCCCTTTACTGCCGCTAAACTTGCCAGTGCGGTATCTCCTTTAATAAGGTATTGGTTAACAACGATATTTTGTATGATGTTTTTTGAAATAAGACTGTAAGAACCATTCTCAAAAGAACTCCATGAATAATTGTTTTCCATGTTTTTTTCCTTCTTAGCTTTTTCCTGCAACCACTTCAGTGTTGCAATCAATTGATTTTCATCTAAGGATTTTTCTTTTTCCCAATCTGTCAATAAGGTTAACATTTCTGTAATGCGTAACTGATCTTTCAGATTTTCATTTAAAGATTTGGGCTCTACCATCTTCAAGTATTTTTTTGCGAGATCATTTTCGGCATTGAGCCAACTCAAGTAGGCCGCTGTAACTAAGCCTAATTGTGGTTGAATATATTTTTTATCCTTATACATGGTTAGTGCAAGCTCTCGGATGTTTTGGAGATGCTTTTGAATTTCTCCTTTGTTTTCATCATGATACCACTGCGACATATTATAACCTAATGTATGGTCTTTAATGAAGAAATTTTCTATTTTGTTAACCTCCCGTGTGAGGAGTACGGCATTTATAGTATTAGCAGGATCCAGTTTATAACAGTTTTCGAGATATTCAATAGTACTATTTGGGTTGTTGAAACCAATGATTGCATTGATATTGAATTTGTCTGCTTTAGTTTTGGTATAGGCAAAAATTTCAGCGTCAGTTGCTTGTATATAATGAAAATTGTTGTATGCAAGTACTCTTCTTTCGGGCGATATCGTAAATACGCGAGAAAATAAAAAGGCAGCTTTTGCAGGTTCACCATTTTTCCTTACAGCACCTGCATAATTGGATAATGCCCAACCTAATACGGGAGATTTCAGTTTTGACCGAGCGATGTATTTATCATAAACGGTGATACTTTTTTCATATTCTTTAGCAAAAAGAAATAATCTTGCCGCTTGATATGCGTAACGTAATAACAAGAAACTATTGTTCTTATGAGCCGAAATTTTACTTTCTGCCTCAAGCGCAAATTGCTTTATTTCATCAAAATTACGCTCATCAGGACTCCAAGGGTCTTGCGCAATATTGGTGACAGGTTCTTGCTCTTTGGTAAAGTGAAAGTAAGCGAGTTCCTTTTTATTTTTAGGAAGAAATAGACTTTGAATAAATGTGTTATTTTGAAGTGAATCTGGAAGATTATCTAGGGTTGCTGTATTCTTTAAAACCTGTATTGTTTCCGGGTTTGATTGGTACATGACTGCGTATAGATCATCTGGTTTCACATTTTTTCCTAAATGATTTACCCAGTCTGTAACATTTACAGACGCTTCCAGTACAGGCTCCTGTTCTGTATATAGAAATTGATAGGGAATAAACTGAAAAGCGGAATAGCTATTATCTTCCAAGTTTGGAAGGAAATAGGTCTGTTGATTGTCATAAGGGTCTATTTCGGGACCACAAGCGATATTAATCGCAATTTCACTGAAATAGAGCATAAATGTAGCGCTAAAAAGCAGCAATAACTTCTTGTAAATCTGCATAATTATAGTTCGATAAAACTTCTGGGGCCAAATGGTAGAAGATGATTCTTTTCTCTTTTCCTTGAAGTTCTTTATTTAAAAATTTGGCGGTTGCAATTAACTGTTCCTTCGTTATAAATTCATTACGGATCACATCTCCCTTTTTTAGATTCGCTTTTTGTAAGTCCTGGTTCAGAATAAATAATTCTGTCTTTGGATTTCTTGTAAAGAGTGATTTATCATCCAAATCGCTCTTGTCGATATACTTAGAAATACCAATATATTGATGATCGCGAAAGGCTACATACCAATCGAATAGGGGTAAAGCAATATCTAATTCTAAAGGATAGTCTTTAAGAGTTCCACTCAGGTAAGTTGTTAAATCTTGCTGATTTAAAATAGAATTATGATCTCCAAATTGTCTTAAATTTCCCATATTATAACACATCAGCGTTGCTCTTTTTACAGGAGGTATACCACTGGACTGAATATTTTTAACTTGATGAAGCCTTAATGTCGTGGTTATCGTCACTTCATTTAATTCAGGTATCTTTTGTAGGTATTCTAGCAGATAGAAAAATTTATCACGGGAGCTTTTAGTCCAGTCGCAATCAATCTGTAGTTCTTTAAAGTCTTCTTTTCCGGATTGTTTAGCCTTTTCAGATACAAAAGGTATCATTTTATGTGCAAGTCCTCTAATCTGGAGACTATCTAATTCTGTAAATATTCTTTGGTTGATAAATACAACAGGCACAAATGTTTGATTTGATGGAAGAGTTTGTTCAAAAGAAATTGGAGAGATGGGAACGGGCTCAATACCCCCATCAGTAAAATCAATATCCATTATACGAACGAATAATGTATTTGATTTTAGATCTTGTATCATCTTTTGTGATAAGGTGTCGGACTTATAGTTTGTTTTCCAATAATAAAAGCCTACGGAGGGTTCTTTTTTTTGACAGGAAATGTGTAATATTATACTAAGCGAGATACAGAAGAACAGCTTTATTTTATATGGTGTCATGAATTTGGGACCAAGTGAAAGAATCGTTACTAATCTACTTTTATTGAAAATCAAACAAAAGTATTAATAAGTTGTTTTGTATAAGATAAAAATAACCAAATAAATTTACTAAAAAAGGAGCGCGTTTTACATGAAGGCTGTTTGGAAATGGATAATCGGTATTTTCGTAATACTGTTGATTGTGCTGGGTGGGGTTGTTTGGTATTTTAGTGTGCATTGGAAGCCAATTGTAGACCAAAAATTCAGAGAAATAGTGCTCGCATCGACCGATAGTTTGTACACGGTTGATTATGATGACTTGGATATTAATCTTGCTTTGGGAAATGTAACGATAAGCAATCTGGTTTTACGCTCGGACAGCAATGTTTATGCGCGACTAGAAGGAATAAATAAAGCTCCTGATAATCGTTTTCAAATAGAAGTCGCTAAATTAAAATTTCGTAATTTCTCCATACGGGATATGCTGCTGAATAAAGAGCTTTATCTAAAGAATGTCGTTTTAGATACTCCGAGTGTCCATATGATCAATAAGTATCATTCCTATAATGATACAGCATCTACAGAAAAGAGTAAGCCCTTATACGATAAAATAAAGAATACCCTTAAAAGAATCCGCATAACCGGAATCGATTTGAATAAGGTCAATTTTAAATATTCGCAAATTCAAAAAAGTATCTACCAAGATTTTGAGATCAAGAAAGTCAATATACAGATTCAGGATGTTTTGGTAGACTCAACATCAATTTCCGATGCGACACGTTTCTATCACACCAAAATGGTTGATATAGAGGTCCCTGCATTTACTTATAGAACTCCTGATGGATTTTACAAGGTTGATTTTGATCAATTAAAAATCAATACCAGGAATCGTAATATCATGTTGACAAAGGTGGCTTACCAACCTATTTTGGGTAAGTCGGCCTATTATAAAGCAAAGGGTAAAGGAGGTAGCTATGTTGTCATGAAATTCGACACGGTCCGTTTTGAATCTTTTGATTTTAATAGTTTGTTACGTAATAAGAAGATCTATGCAGCAAAAGCGCAACTTAAAAATGGACTCCTGGATATTTATTCAGACAAGCATTATAAATCAACACCTGTAAATAAAGTTGGAAGATCTCCGCATCAAGCATTAATGCATATGAAAACGCAATTAGCAATAGATACGGTATTGGTGCAAAATGCTGATATAAGCTATTCGGAGTTAAGTGATAAATACAACCAGGTCGGGAAGATTACCTTCGATAAGAGTTATGCGACCATTAGTAACATGACCAATGATGTTTCAAGTCTGGCTAAAAATAAGTGGATGCGTGTTGATGTTCTGACAAAAGTGATGAATAGTGGGCGTTTGCATGTTTTATTCGGATTTGATATGACATCCAAAACAGGTTTTCATACGTATAAAGGAACAGTAGGAGCAATGCAGGCACCTGCCTTTAATAAAATTTTAAAACCGCTTTTAAATGTAGAATTAGCCTCTGGAAATATCAAAAAAATAGCTTTTGATATGGAAGCAACCGATCACAGAAATTGGGGAAAGTTTAATTTTGATTATGATGATCTAAAAATCACCATTTTAGAGAAGAAAGAAGATGGAACTGTTAAAAGAAAAGGTTTTATCTCTTTACTGGTGAATGAACTTTTGGTTAACGGTAGTAATCCAAACCTTTCTGGAGAATATATTATTGGAAAGGTCAATTGGCATAGGCATGCTGACCATACTTTTTTTAAGACCCTTTGGCAAAGTCTATTGGATGGAATAAAGCAATGTGTGGGGCTTAGCAAGGAGCGGGAAGCTAAATTAATGCGTACTGCTGACCGCGCACAACATACGGTAGAGAAAGCCAATACCGTTGTTGGTAAAACGAAAAGTTTTGTATCGAAGCTTTTTAAGAAGAAAAAAGGTGACGAAGAGAGCAAAGTCGCCGAATAAAAAAGAGGGTTTCACGTGAAATATCATCATCGGGTCAGGAACTTCTGTTTTTCCTAAGTTATCAGTATGTTTGTGACAGATGGGGTCAATATTGAGTTTTTTAAAATTCGTTTTTAAGTATAAGAATGGCATTGTAGATCAAATCATGTTTTATGTCAGCATGATCTGCGCTTTTGCTGTTATTTTCAATGTGGGCTATGTAAGAGATCCAAATCTTGCAAACCTACTCGATCATATCATCAATGCGATGTTCTATGTTTTGTTCATCATGACGGGACTTCGTACAGCTTCTTCTATTTTTGCGTTGAAAAGAGTTGAAGTAGAACATTATTCGGGGCTGGTGATCCTAAGCTATTTTGCTTTAATTATAATAGCGCGATTTGCAAGTGTCCCCGCGGTTGATCTTTTTGGTAAAGATCAGTGGATCTATCTGGGTATTTACCTGGTGTTTATTGCAGAGCTTTCCAAGAGTACCTTGTTTTTTGATAACTTCTATTTTAATCCTACGATTTTATTTGTTATCAGTTTTTTTGCATTGATTCTTATCGGTACTGTTTTGTTGATGTTACCCCGAACAACAATAGAAGCCCCTTTGAGTTTTATTGATGCATTATTTATGGCGACCAGTGCTGTATGTATTACGGGACTATCGGTGACAGATATTTCAACTAACTTTTCGCTCTTTGGACAAACAATTATTCTGGTGTTGATCCAGATTGGAGGATTGGGAATTATGACTTTTACCGGTTTTTTCGGATACTTCTTTTCAGGTGGTTTTTCGTTCAAGAATCAATTGATGTTTGGCGAAATTCTTGGTGAAAATAAAGTGGGATCGGTGGTTAAAACACTTCTCACGATAATTTTTATTACATTATTATTTGAACTTCTCGGTGCTTTATTAATCTTTAGCACGCTAGATGCAGCTCTTTTTCCTTCTCTGGGAAATCAGGTGTTTTTCGCTATTTTTCATTCTGTATCTTCTTTTTGTAATGCTGGTTTTTCGATCCTAACGGATGGAATCACCAATGATGGCTATAAATTTAATTACAACTTCCAATTGGCTTTGTCTGTATTATTTATACTAGGTGGATTGGGTTTTGGGATCGTACTGAATATTTATTCCTATGTAAAAGACTCTTGTATTTACTGGTATCATCGGTTGGTGACGAAGAAGAATTATAAGCATAAAGCTTGGAACTTCAGTTTTAATTCAAAATTAGTGCTCGCGTGTAATGCGGTTGTCGTTGTGTTGGCAACAGTATTCTTTTTTCTGTTAGAGCGAAACAAGACTCTTTCTTTGGAACAGGGGCAGATGGGCGAATGGATCACCTCATTTTTTATGGCTAATGCTTCGCGTTCGGCTGGATTTAATAGTGTTGATCTCTCATTTGTATCCATGCCCACAGTCTTGTTAATTATCCTGCTCATGTGGGTAGGAGCATCTCCTGGTTCCACTGGTGGTGGTGTTAAAGTTACGACCATTGCGGTGTCTATAATGAATATCATTGCTTTGGCAAGAGGAAAGGAGCATATTGAACTTTTTAAAAGACGGATCGCAGGCGAATCTGTACATAAAGCATTTGCCATTATTCTATTGTCGCTATTTACGATCGGTGTGAGTTTTATGCTACTGGTTTTTTCAGATCCTGATAAGAGTTTTAAAGCATTGTTATTTGAGGCAGTATCTGCCTATACGACCTGTGGGCTGAGCTTGGGAATTACACCATCTTTGAGTGTTGCAGGTAAATTTATTGTAATGATGACGATGTTTGTCGGTCGTGTCGGTACGTTGACATTATTGGTGGCTTTTATTAAAAATATAACACGAAGAAATTACACTTTTCCAGAGGAAAAGATACTCTATTAATCGAATTTGTATGAAATATATCGTTTTAGGATTAGGGCATTTTGGACGATCACTTGCAGTTCATTTGACAGAATTGGGGCATGAGGTGATCGGGGCAGATAAAAGTCTGATTATTGTTGAGCAATTAAAAGATAAAGTAACACATACGGTCTGTTTGGATACAACAGACCGGGAGGCAGTATCATCTTTACCGCTTAAGGACTGCCATGCCGTTATTATTGCCATTGGAGAGGATGAAGGAGCTTCATTGCTAACAGTAGCTTTAATGAAACAATTAAAAGTAAAGCGAATCATAGGCAGAATTGTTTCGGACCTTCAGAAAACAGTGCTTGAAGCAATGGAAATCGCCGAATACATTATGCCAGAGGAAGAGGCAGCTGAAAGGCTAGCGATGCGTTTGGACAATATAGATATTGTAGATTCATTCAAAGTATCTGAAAAATACAGTATTATTGAGACAAAAGTTCCATCAAAATATGTTGGAATGACCCTTCGTGAAGCTAACCTAACCAATCTTTTTAAAGTGATCGTCATGACAACACTCAAGATTACCGAGGTAAAAGATAGCATCAAAAAGAAAGAAATTAAGGAGGCTTCGGGTATAGCGACTTCGGAAACATTATTGGAAGAAGGGGATATATTGGTTCTTTTTGGTGAATTGTCCAATATTAATAAGCTTATCCAAAAAGGGGAATAGGAGAAATAAGTCTTGGGTTTGGAAAATAATATAAATTGTAAAATCAAATGTATATTTTTGGTTTTCGTAAGTTTTAATAACCTAATAATATAAATGAAAAATTGGTTTAAGGAAAATTCAGCACATCTTATCGTGATAGCGATTTTTGTAGCGCTTGTATTCTTTTATTTTACTCCAGTGTGGCAAGGGCAGACTTTGGCACAAAGTGATGTTGTGCAGGCTCAAGCTGCACAGAAGGAAATGTTCGATTATAAAGCTCAAGATGGAAAAGCTCCGTTGTGGACAAATTCAATGTTTGGTGGCATGCCCACTTATCAAATCTGGTCTGCAAGTGAAAATAATATTGGAACCTATATTTTAGCGGCGGTCAAAACCGTTTTTCCACAACCCATTGATATCGTTTTATTTTATTTATTGGGGGGCTATTTCTTATTGAGTGTGTTACGTGTTCGACCATGGCTAGCCGCTTTAGGTGCTATTGCTATTGCGTTTACATCTTATAATTTTATTTATATCGAAGCTGGACACGTCACAAAAGCGTATGCTATTGCTTTTATTCCTGCTGTCATAGGGGCGGTGATCATGTGCTTTAGAGGGAGCAGAGTTTGGGGCCCTGTTCTGTTGGCCTTATTTATGGCTCTTGAGATCCGTGTCAACCATTTGCAAATGACCTATTATATGCTTATCGCATTGATGGTTTATGTAATCTTTGCCTTGGTATACGCCATTCGTGATAAAAAGATCAAGGAGTTTTTTATTGCTTCGGGTTTACAGTTGGCTGCAGTAATTGTCGCTATTTTAGTGAATGCTTCTATTTTAATTCCGACTTATGAGTACAGTAAATTAAGTACACGTGGTCACGCCAATATTACTAAAGTGGATGCCTCGAAAGAAAAGGGATTAGATAAACAATATGCTTACGAATGGAGCCAAGGTGTAGGAGAAACATTGACATTTTTGATTCCGAATGCGTATGGAGGTGGTCAGAGAGGTATTTTGGATGAAAAGTCTAATGTCGCAAAGTTTTTGCAGTCTACTTTTGGAGCACAAATGAGTAGTGCTCAAGCTGCAGAATTCGCAGGTGGAATGCCTGTTTATTGGGGAGACAAACCTTTTACATCTGGCCCCTGGTATTTTGGAGCAGGTGTATTGTTTCTTTTCATTTTAGGTCTATTTATTGTTAACAATAGACTAAAATGGTGGATTCTTACAACAACTGTCCTTATTTTATTGCTGTCGTTTGGAAAGAATTTTACATTGGTTTCAGACATATTCTTTGACTACTTCCCGATGTACAATAAGTTCAGAGCGGTCGAGTCGATATTGGTTATCGCGGCAATTTTGATTCCATTGATGGCGGTGTTAACGTTAAACGAGTTGATCACAAAGGTTGATAAAATCGAAAAATTGGATAAAAAAGTACTGTATACTTTTATTGGATTAGGGGGTATTTGTTTGCTTGTTGCTTTTGTTCCCGATCTATTTTTAAATTTTAAAAATAAAGAACACGCACAGCTTGTTGAGACTTTCACCCAGAAAGTTGTTGGTGATCCAACAATAGCAAATCAGTTGGCAAATAGTTTAATAAAAGATCGTTCAGCAGTGGCCAGTGCAGATGCTTATCGTTCTTTTGCCATCGTTTTGATTACCTTTTTAGCAGTATGGTTTTTTATTAAGAAGAAGCTTTCTGCAAATGTTTTGATTATTGGATTGGCGGTTGTTTTTCTGTTTGATCTCTGGAGTGTCGATAAGCGCTTTTTAAATGACAAATCATTTGTAGAGAAACGCATGGTAACAGGTCAGGCTTTTCAAGAGCGGGAGGTTGATCAATTGATTCGTATGGACAAGGATTTGAGTTACCGTGTCATTGATTTAACCACAAATCCATTTTCAGATGCCCGTGCGTCATATTATCATAAATCTTTAGGTGGTTACCATGCTGCGAAATTGATGCGGTTTCAGGAGATTTTGGAAAATCAATTTAATGGCGCTATCAATGAAGACGTGTTGGATATGTTTAATGTCCGTTATGTCATTACAGGTGATGAACAAAAAGGGCAACGGATACAACGTAGAAGTTCTGCTGCTGGAAATGCCTGGTTTGTTGATCAAGTAACATTTGTTAAAGATAATGCGCAGGAGATGCAGGCGATCGGTAGTTTCAATCCTTCAAAAGAGGCTTTTGTTAGTGAAGAATTTAAAGATAAATTTGACGGTAAACGTTTAGGTTTGCCCGTTAATGCATCGATAAAGCTGACTTCTTACCATCCTGATAAAATGGTTTATGAATATTCTACTCCTACAGATGCATTTGCTGTATTCTCTGAGGTGTATTATGAAAAAGGCTGGAAGGCTTTTGTTGACGGTAAAGAGGTGCCAATTATACGTGCTGACTATATTCTTAGAGCATTACAATTACCAGGGGGGAATCATAAGGTCGAGTTTATTTTCGATCCGGCATCTCATAAGCTCGGTAATATATTGACATTAATTGCGTCCATAATTTTAGGATTAGGGATTGCTGTCGCAATTTATTTTTCAATCAAAAAGAATAAAAAAGCAACAATCTAAAAAGATTGTTGCTAAAAATATTTTTTAAAAACCTTTAGAATAATTTGAGCTGTGGATCAGTTATTCTAAAGGTTTTTCTATGATGTGGTGTTATTCCTCTGGCAACTACCGCACTCCTGTGCTTGACAGTAGGGTAACCCTTATTGTTTAACCAATCATACTCAGGATAATCTTTTGCAATATTGTCCATATAGTCATCACGGTACGTTTTAGCTAAAATGGATGCTGCCGCAATAGATAAATATTTACCGTCACCTTTAACAATGCAATTATGGGGGATTTCCTGATAGGGAATAAATTTATTACCATCGACTAAAATGTACTCGGCTTTTAATTTTAATAGATCCAGAGCTCGATGCATGGCTACATAAGAGGCATTATGAATATTTATCCGATCAATCTCTTCAGCGGAAACGCTAGCTACTGCATATGCTAAAGCCTCCTCCTCTATAATACTGCGCAACTGCATTCTTTTTTTTGCACTAAGTTGCTTAGAGTCATTTAATACTTCATGATGGTAGTCTTTGGGAAAAATTACTGCAGCAGCAAAAACTGGCCCCGCCAAACAACCTCTCCCAGCCTCATCACAACCCGCCTCTATAAACTCATCTTGAAAATATGATAATAGCATTTTATTTATTTTTGAGTAGCAAAAATACAATATATTATTAATAGCAAAAGGATGTGTTTATAGTAGCTTTATATATGAAATGTGGTATTTGATTTTTTGAACAAAATGCGAACGATTTTTTATACTTTGATTCATTTTTAAAAAGTTTTTATTAGCCCTCCAACTGTTGTGAAATTAGATTTTATTGTAACTATTATGTTAAAATTTAGGTTTTACGTTTATTAACACTACTATTTTCTTCTTTTGTATAAGTATCAAATGAATATAACCCTGTGCTGTATACGATCGTTGTTTACCTGTTGGCTCTATTCTTTATATTAGAAAGATTCAGTACAGCGTATCATGAGATGAATGGGAAGATTGGGTTGATTTATTTGAGCCTGGTGGGATTACCACACAGAATAAGAACCGATAATTACAAAAAGATGTATATGATGAGGATTACTTTCCTTTTATTTTGCAGTATGTTATTGAGCTGGGGTGCTCAAGGACAGACGAAATCCGTTCAAGGGATGTTGAAAGATGACAAGATTCGTGTTGTCGCTGGAGCTTCAGTAAAATTGATTTCAGATCAAGATTCCCTAGTTACCAGTTCTTCGATTGCCGGTATATTTATTTTTAATAATGTAAAGGCCAGTAAGTTTAAAATTTCTGTTTCAAACTTAGGTTTTGAAAGATTTGAGCAGGAGTTTACTTATCCGGAAGGAGAGAATAAGTATATTATTCCAAGCTTTACATTAAAGCCGGCCTCAGAATTATTGGAAGAAGTGGTTATTGATGGCGTGCCTACTGTTGTTGTCAAAGGTGATACATTGGAATATACCATGAAGGATCTAAAACTACGAGATGGATCCGTGGCCGAAGATGCGTTGAAGAAATTGCAGGGAGTGGAGGTGGATAAAGACGGTAATGTTACGGCTCAAGGCGAATCCGTAAAGCGTGTACGTATTAACGGTAAAGATTTCTTTGGTGGTGATGTCAAAACTGCAACACAGAATCTTCCTGCCAATATCATTGAGAAAATGCAGATTGTTGATGACTATGGAGATATGGCTAATATAACGGGGAATAAAAATGGTGATTCGGAGAAAGTTTTGAATATCCAGATTGATCCCAAATATAACCAAGGCCATATGACAACTTTACGTGCTGGCTATGGTACAGAAGATCGTTATCAAGCAACAGGAATGTGGATGGGTATGAGAGAAGGAGAGCAGATTTCTATTTTGGGAAATCTTAATAATACAAATGCACCATTATTTGATTTTAATACTACTGGTGGGGGAGCTCGCCGTCAACAAGGTGGTGGAGGTCGTCGAGGTGGCGGTATGTTTGGTGGATCTGATGGCTTGACAAAATTGGGCTCAATTGGTTTGAATGCAAGGAAAGATTTTTCGGATAAGCTGACTGTTTATGGAAGCTATAGCTACAGTCATAGTGATAATACTACTTTGTCCGAGCAATTTCAAGAGATTACCTTGAGAGGTATCACGCAAAATGATAGTATAAAGTCAAACTCAAATAATATTGGTGCCAGTCATCGTTTCGAAGCCAACCTGGAATGGAAACCATCTACTAAGGATTATATTAAAATAACACCTCAGTTTGGATTTGATGATGGCGATGCGAATACAGTGACAAATTCGATTACTTTTAGAAATGAGGAATTTAATAATTCGCAAGATCAAAGTATTTTTTCAAATTCAACGGCCCCGCGTTATGGTATAAGTGGTTTATATAATCGTAAGTTGAATGAAAATGGCCGTAATATTTTCATGAATATGAATTATAATAACGCCAAAACAGATAAGGATCAAAATGCAATATTACAACGATTATTGGAAGATCCTAATAATGCTGATGCTTCTTTAAATTCAATCTACGAGAAAACTATCCAAGAAGCAAAAAATAAGAGTTGGAATGCGGGAGGTTCATTGAACTACACCGAACCTTTGTCAAAGAATGGCAAATTGGAATTTACATATGACTTCAATAAGAATAAATATGATAATTCAAACCAGCAAAAGGGGTATGATAGAGATGAAAATGAGATTCTTAACGATCCTAAATTGAACTTTGATTATAATTATGACTACTCGTTCACAACACATAGAGTTGGAGCTAATTATTTGTATAGTGGAGATAAAGTAACTTATTCGATTGGTGCGGCCGCGCAACCGTCTCAATTAAGAGGTAGTGCCTTGAGTTCAGATTTATCTGTACCTATTCATCGTAACAACTTGAATTGGATGCCAATTGCACGGTTTGAATATAAATTTTCGCGCCAATCTAATATTTCCCTAAATTATAGTGGATCAACAACTGAGCCATCAGTAACACAGATTCTTCCGTTTGATATGAGTACCAATCGTACGAGTATTGTTATGGGGAATGCGAATCTAAATCCCGAGTTTAATCATCAAATGAATATAAGATTTCGTAAAAATGATTTTCAGAAGGGAAATAATTTCTTTGCTTTTGTCAATGCAAACTTAGCAGAAAATAAAATTGTAAGTTTAAATAAATCATATTTGGGACGTTTAAAGAATAGTAATACAGGAGGAGTCGATACTACTTTAATTTCTGAGACGCGCTATCTCAATGAGTCAAATGATCATCCATTTGGAATTAGTTCCTTCTATCATTATGGTAAATCTTTGAAAGAAAAAACGTATAACATCATGTTGATGGGAGGAATTTCTTATAATAAAAGAATAGGCTATTCATCAACAGATAGTCTTGATAATATTGGTTTGAAAAATGTGTCTAGAAATATTGTATTCAATCAAGGATTAATGTTTCGATATAATCCTTCAGAAAATCTGGAGATTAATCCTGGAGTTAGGTATCAATATAATCATACTGAAAATTCATTAACAAATAGAACGACTAATATTTCATCTTGGACACCAACCTTAATTGGTTCTGTAAATATTACCCCTACCACAATTTTCGGGGCAGATTTGTCAAAACAATTCAATCAGGGGTATGGAGATGGTATAAATGCTAATCCATTTATCATCAATACTTATGTGGAGCAAAAGTTTTTAAAAGGTCAACGTGGAACAGTGCGCTTACAGGCATTTGACCTCTTAAATGAGCAAACAAATGTTTCCAGAACAGTTAGTGAATCTATGGTTGTCGATAGTCGTACTAATAGATTGGGACGTTACTTTATGCTATTATTCACATATAAATTTCAAAAATTTGCATTAGGTTCTCCGACAGGAGATGGTGGCGGTCATGGAGGCATGCGCCCGCCACGCATGTAAGCTTACCACCTACCTATCGAAAAACGAGTGGATAAAATGGTTCTGATTGTAAGATCAGAACCATTTTTTGTTTGGTGCTCTATCCCATCCACGTCATTTTTCGACTGTTATAGAATTCGACTGTTTTTATTTAGTTATTTTTGCCACTAAACGAATGCATTATGATCACATTTGAAAAATTAACGTCTGAAAATATTGATATCATTGTTGCTATGATGCAAGATTTTTATGCAATTGATGGATATGATATCGATCCTATTGTAAGCCGAGAAAATTTTAAAATTTTTCTTGACGATGAAAAGCTGGGGCAGTCTTGGCTAATTAAAGAAAATGATTTAGTCCTGGGGTATATTATTGTTGTTTATTTCTTTAGCTTTGAATTTAAGGGAACGGTAGCTTTGCTGGACGAATTATATTTAAATGCTGATGCAAGAGGCAAAGGTTTAGGTAAAAAGGCTGTTGAGTTTGTCAAAGAATATGTTCAGGACAAGGGCTGTAAATTGGTTCTTTTAGAGGTTGAACCACATAACTTACCGGCACAAAAATTATATGAAAGTCAAGGTTTTGGTTTTCATCCTAGAAATATAATGCGATATGGCATTAAAAATAATTAAATAGAATCTCCAAATTAATATATGGAATACGAAATAATACGCTTATCCAATGGTATCCGTGTGGTTTTTCAACCGCAAAACCTACCGATTACACATGCATGTATGTTAATCAATGCAGGGTCAAGAGATGAAAAAGAAGGTAAATTTGGCGTTGCACATTTTATTGAGCACCTACTTTTTAAAAGAACTGAACGTAGAAGTACGAATCAGATTTTAAACCATTTGGAAGCTGTTGGTGGAGATCTTAATGCCTATACGACAAAAGAATATACATGTGTACATGCATCATTTTTAACCCCCTATTTGGATAAAGCTTTAGATCTATTTGAGGACATCTTTTTTCATTCGACTTTTCCTGAGGAGGAATTGGATAAAGAGAAATCGGTTATTGTCGATGAAATGGCTTCTTATCTGGACAGCCCTGAAGAATCTATTGTAGATGATTTTGAAGATCTATTATTCAAAGGAGCTGGTTTAGGACATAATATACTCGGTCTTGAGGATCAATTGTTGGCACTTACAAAAAGCGATATTCATGATTTTATTCAGTCAAATTACGATACAAATGAAATCGTGATTTCGATTACAGGAAATTATACGGTTAAACAGGTCGAAAGACTTGCCAATAAAATTTTTGCATCCGTTGCTGAAAATAAAATTCAGCGGGAGAGGAATGATGTTGTTGCGGTTCCTGTATCGCATGTAGAGATTCCTAAACCAATTAATCAGGTCCATTATATGGTCGGTGCACATGCATATAGTTTTAGAGACGACCGAAAAACAGGTTTATTGTTATTAAACAATATGCTGGGAGGAATGGGGATGAGTTCGATATTGAATCTTTCTATTCGTGAAAAATATGGAATAGCTTATACCATCGAATCTAATTATACCATGTTTTCAGATTCGGGCTTATTTAGTATTTATTTGGGAACAGATGAAGAAAAGATAGAGAAAGCAAAAAAACTTGTTTTTAGGGAGCTTAATAAATTTTGTGAAAAGGAGATGAGTGCTGTACAGCTTCAGAAAGCAAAACGCAAATTTATCGGTCAGATCGCACTTTCAGAGGAAAACAGGATGAGCATGATCATTGCCGCGGCAAAGAATGTGATGGACTACAACCAGATCATTGAACTAGATGTTATTATTGATAAAATAAAAGCGATTTCAACGACAGAATTATTGGAAACATCACGGGAGATTTTAGATCCCGCTCGCATGACATCGTTGAGTTTTGTTCCTGAATCTTAGTGTTTAATTTTTTTTATTCCATAAAGGAATTTAAGAGATGCATAAACGGATTGACTGTATACGACTTCATGAATTAAATATTAAAGTAGAGGTAACGCGTACAGCTTCTGATATTGACTTTATGATATTGTATATAAAAGACAATTTATCTAAGTTTGTGCATTAGAACAGATAATTTTAAATATGAAAACAGCATATGTATTTCCTGGTCAAGGCGCTCAATTCGTAGGAATGGGGCAGGACCTGTATAATCTGAATGAAGAAACAAAAGCTTTATTTGAAAAAGCAAACGATATATTAGGGTTTCGTATAACCGATATTATGTTTGCAGGAACTGATGAGCAGCTGAAACAGACTAACGTTACACAACCAGCGATTTTCTTACATTCAGTGATCTTAGCGAAAGCTTTGGGAGATCAATTTCAACCTGATATGGTTGCGGGTCATTCTTTAGGTGAATTTTCTGCTTTAGTATCAGCGGGAGCTTTGTCTTTTGAGGATGGATTGAAATTAGTGTCACAACGTGCTAACGCGATGCAAAAAGCTTGTGAATTGGAGCCTTCTACTATGGCAGCGATTTTAGGTCTTGAAGATGCTGTTGTGGAGGATATTTGTGCAAAAGTAGATGATGTGGTGGTTGCCGCAAATTATAATTGTCCAGGTCAATTGGTAATTTCTGGCTCTATCGCCGGAGTGGATAAAGCTTGTGCGCTTTTGACCGAGGCTGGCGCTAAACGTGCTTTGAAATTAAATGTTGGCGGTGCTTTTCACTCTCCATTGATGGAGCCGGCTAAAGTTGAGCTACAGGCAGCAATCGAAGCGGTTGAAATTAACACGCCGATTTGTCCTGTTTATCAAAATGTGGATGCAAAGCCATATACAGATGCAACAACGATAAAAGAGAATTTGATCGCTCAGTTAACTGGCGCGGTACGTTGGACTCAAACAGTTCAAAATATGTTAGCAGACGGAGCAGAAGCTTTTGTCGAAGTAGGTCCGGGCAATGTGTTACAAGGTTTGGTGAAAAAGGTAAACCGTCAGGTACAGACTTCGGCAGCAAGTATTGCGGAGTAATTACTTTAAGAATAAATAGAAAAAGTCGCCCAAAGGCGGCTTTTTCTATTTATTACGGAATAAGATATAATGATCTTTCATGACTTGATTGACAAAATCATTAGGATGCATCGTTGATTTAACATCCAGAATGTTTTCTAGTTTCTGAGTAAGGGCTAAAAGAATATTGTAGTCTTTCCTTCTGACAGCGCCATCGTAAATCTCCTTTACCTTATTTGCATCTTGATCACTCAACTTGATTACTTGCGGAAAGATGATGTCTTTTTCTGATGGAACATCCTCAAAGATGGTCTGTTGTAGGTTTAATTTTGCTTTTAAACTAATGACAGATGTTTCAGCGGATAAATCGCCAATACGTTGTCCATATTTGGATAGGGCAATTGAAGTAATTGCAATCCCGCCCATACACATCCAAATATCAACCAGAGAAAATGTCCAACGGGCAAAATATTGATAAAAGTTGGCGCGGGTTCCGTCAATCTTAACCACTTTAATTTTCATGATTTTCTTTCCTATGCTTTGTCCTGACATTGCGGTTTCCATAACAAGAGGGTAGAAGAGAGCGGGAAGTGTCAATAATGATAGAATACCAAAGAATAACCAGGAATCCCCCATATTAATATGGAAAGAGTCAAGAATGACAATTATTAAGATATAATAAACAAGAATAATAAAGTAATCAATAGCAAATGCAATAATTCTAGAACCTAATGACGCTAAATTGTATTCTATTTTTACGTTCTGTGGAGTACTTATTAATAGTTTATTCATATATTTGAAATAGCCGGTTTAAAATTTATATTCATGAGAGAAGCATCATTCATCGAGCGAAATAAGGAAAAATGGTTGTCAATTGAAAATAATTTATCCATTCATGTTGATGTTAATCCCGATGAACTGGCGTCAAATTATATTGAACTCACCAATGACTTAGCCTATGCACAAACTTTCTATCCAGAAAGTAGGACAAAAGATTATTTAAATGAGTTGGCCATTTTAGCACATCAAAAAATATATAAAGATCAGAAAGCTTCTGAAAATAAACTTAAGCATTTTTTTTCATATGAAATACCTTATGCTGTTTGGCAAATGCGGCGGCCGTTGTTGTTTTCTTTTTTGATTTTTCTTTTGGCAAGCATTATTGGGTTTTTGTCTGCTCACTATGATGAAAATTTTGTGCGGTTAATTTTAGGAGATGCCTATGTCGATCAGTCCATTGATAATATCCGAAAAGGGGATCCTGCCGCCATTTATGCATCAGGGAATAATTTTGGATCTGCACTAGCGATCACCATTAATAATGTAAGGGTAGCTTTTTTAGCTTTTACGTTTGGTGTTTTTTTTAGTGTGGGAACGGGTTATATTCTTTTCTCTAACGGTATCATGTTAGGTGCATTTCATTATATGTTTTATGAATACGGGGTTTTACAAAAGGCGATGTCTGCCATTTGGATACACGGAACTATAGAAATTTCTGTTATTATCATAGCAGGAGGTTGTGGTTTAATGTTAGGTAATAGTTTCTTGTTCCCAAAATCATATAGTAGAATGGAAGCCTTTATTCGAGCGGCAAAATTATCAATGAAGGTTTTAGCGAGTACAATTCCATTTTTTATACTTGCTGGTACATTAGAGGGGTTTGTTACCCGTTACTATCATATTTCTATGACCATGTGCTTGCTGATCATAATAATTACATTGGTGATGATTTTATATTATTATATTCTACGTCCTTTTCAATTAGCTAAAATCAATCAATGGAAATAAATTTCGAATTTCAGAAGGAACGTAAAATTGGCGATTTTTTACAGAGTTTTATCGATTTGTTAAAAATTGTTTTGGGTCATTTTGTCGGAACAGTTTTTAGTGTTTCTATTATACCCTTGAGTATCACGACAATCCTCTATTACTATTTATCTACAAAAATTACATTTTCATCCGAAAGTGATTCCTTTGAAGATCTTAACGTGTACTTATGGGTAAGTCTTCTGTGTGTTACTATCCTATTATTAGGATTATACATTTACGGTATCTGCATCGAATATTTTATTTTATTGAAGAATCAAAAAAATACGGACTTTACAGGTCGAGATTTATTGAACGCATTTCGAAACCACATCGGTATGTACGTGAAGTTTTTCTTCGCGTCTATGTTGGTCGTCGTAATAATTGGTATTCCCGCGGGAATAGCTATGATTATTCTCATGTTTATTCCTTTGTTTGGCAGCTTTGCGATTGGAATCTTTTTTTCAATAATTGGATTGTGGTTTTTCTGCTCGTTCTTGTTTTATCGGGAAGGATATTTTTCTTTGACGACGACTTTTTTAGAGACATTTAATGTCATTCGAAAGAATATTGTTCAATATGGTATTGCCACTTATATTGTTAGTTTCATTTTTCAAGTAGTCATGATGATGTTGACTTTCATTCCAGGATTAATCATCGGGCTAATTTCCTATAATTTCTTGGAATTTGATAGCTCTTTTTTCGATGGATCTTTTGGGAAAATGTTAATGACCATAGGAGCGCTCCTTGTAACTCTTCTGACAATTTTTTTATATATGGGAGGTGTTCTGGCAAATGGGATCATCTACGAAACGGCGAAAGATTTTAAATATGGCGATCGTATCTATGCGATGATTGCAAATTTGGGAGGGAAAAATGATGAATAGATATTTTTTTGTTATTCTTTTATTTTTCACGACAGCTAGCTATGCAAATAAAGACTCTATGCGTATGGCTATGCCGAGCATAGATACATTAAAACAAAGTCGCGTCGATATTT
The DNA here is from genome assembly GCF_042686355.1 of Sphingobacterium anhuiense. Lineage (NCBI taxonomy): Bacteria > Pseudomonadati > Bacteroidota > Sphingobacteriia > Sphingobacteriales > Sphingobacteriaceae > Sphingobacterium > Sphingobacterium anhuiense. Next base: position 560,258 of record NZ_JBHUPE010000007.1, on the reverse strand, counting down.
GGAACAAGAATTTGTTTCAGGAAATTCCGAAAGATAATCGTGCTGCTACAGTAACGATTACAGATTATAAAAGTGTCTTGGATCGCTATCAATCCGAAGAGTTTATCTATTCTGAGAATATTAAAGATAAAATTGGTTTTTTTGATCGTTTAATGACCCGTTTCAATCGTTGGCTAAGCAGTTTGATGCCAAATTCTTCTTTTAATTATAATGAAGAGTTTTTCTATTTCTTAGGAATATTAGGTTTAGCGGTATTGATTTATATCTTTTATAAATTAATTTATTCAAGGGATAGCTTCTTTAGAAAAGACAATAAAGAGCCTGAAACAGAGGGTGTTCAAAATTTGGGGTATGTAGAGAAGAATTTGATGAATACTGATTTAAAGCCCTATCTCGTTGATTCGATTAAGGATAGAAATTATACACTCGCTATTCGTTATATGCAATTGTTAAATATTCAAAAACTAGCACATGCTCATGTGATCAAGTGGAAGTATAGTAAAACAAATAATGATTTTGCAAATGAAATTTCAGACTCAGTTTTAAAAAATGAGTTTATTAAATGCACTCGGGTGTTTGAATATGTTTGGTTTGGTGATTTTAATTTAACTGCTGCCGATTTTGAGCGTTATCAACAAGATTTTAAAAATTTTCAATCTAAAATCTCATGAAAGGCTCGTTAAAATTTAGCGTATTTATTTTTACAATTGTATTTGGTGTAATTGGTATCATTGACCTAACGAGTAAGAAACCTATTATTTGGGACAGAACATTTGATCAAAAAGATAAAAATCCCTTCGGACTTTATGTGACCCATGAAGAGCTTCCACATATGTTTGACAAACAGGCGAAGGTTATCGATATTAAAGAAGATCTATTTACCTACTTTGAATCAGACAATAGACTTAATGCTCCAAAAGAACAGCTGTTGTTTATTTCAGAAACGTTTGAAGTTGGTGATGCTGTTAATAATAGAATATTAAAATTCGCGACAAATGGCGGCAAAGTTTTTATTGCTGCCGAGCAGATCAATCAAAAATTATTAGATACGTTACAGGTTGATTATGAATACTTCTATGATAATCAAGATGATATTGAGGAAGAAATAAAAGTTGAGCTTACCCAAGATGGGATACCTATTTCTTTTAATAAGAGTACTTTGGATTATTCGTTCACCAAACTACCAAAGTCTGCAACGATCTTAGGTGGTTTGCGCTATAAGGAACATTTGTTGCCGAACTTTATTTCTTTGAAAATAGGTAAAGGGAGCATCATGTTACATATTACACCCGAGTTATTTGGTAATTATTATTTGTTGAACAATCAAAAGCAATATCAATATGTCGCCAGAGCTTTTAGCTATTTGGATGGACAGACTATTGGGTGGTATGATTTTAAGAGTAAATATAATGAATCGAAAACACCGCTTCGTGTTCTGTTAAATCATATGGGATTGAGACAAGCATGGTATTTACTGCTAGTCAGCTTATTATTGTTTTTAATTTTTAAGAGCAGAAGAGAGCAGCGCGCTGTTAAAACAGTTCTTCCAGAACCTAATTTGTCTAAGCAGTTCTGTGAAACCATTGCAACATTATATTATGAAAATGGTTCTCCGGAAAATATGGTTCACAAAAAGATTGATTATTTTTTACATGATATTCGCAAAAAATTTCATGTTGATACATTACTTATTCATGAAGAAGAATTTTTAGAGAACTTGTCTGAACGCTCTGGTGTATCAAAAGAAATAACAGCAGAAATGATTCAATTGATAACACAATACCAAAAAGGAAGTCATTTTACAGAACAGGATTTAAGAAATGTCAATACTAAAATAGAAGAATTTAAAGTTAAAGCAGAAATGTAATGAGTGAATTTGAAAAATATATGCCTTTTGAGAATCGTTTAGATTTGACGGTTCTATATGATAAAATGGCAGCTGTAAAAGCTGAAGTAAAGAAAGTGATTGTCGGTCAGGATCAACTCTTGGATATGCTATTGATTTCGATCCTAGCATCAGGTCACTCTTTGATTGAAGGTTTGCCTGGAGTGGCGAAGACATTATCTGCGAAATTGGTTTCAAAAACAATTGCTAGTGATTTCAAACGGATCCAGTTTACACCGGATTTAATGCCTTCAGATGTCACAGGTTCTTCTATTTTGGATTTAAAGACGAATGAATTTATTTTTAAGAGAGGACCTATTTTTGCGAATATCATCTTAATTGATGAAATAAATCGTGCTCCTGCCAAAACTCAGGCATCTTTATTTGAATCTATGGCCGAACGCCAGGTGACAGTTGATGGGGAAACTTATTTTTTACCGACCCCGTTTATTGTATTTGCAACACAAAATCCAATTGAGCACGAAGGAACTTATCGACTTCCAGAGGCACAATTAGATCGTTTTCTTTTTAAAATAGATGTTCATTACCCTGATCAAGAACAGGAGTTGTTGATTTTAAAGGAGCATCACTTACAAAAGGCGCAAGATAAAGAAGCGTTGGTTCAACAGGTCGTGTCTTCGCAAGAAATTGCTGATTTTCAGCGTTTGATCAAATCCATATATGTACATGATGAAATTTTGGTTTATATCGCTCATTTAATTTCTAAGACCAGAAACAATCCTAATTTGACATTAGGTGCATCACCTCGAGCTTCAATTGCTATTTTGGAATCTGCTAAAGCTTCAGCAGCACTAAATGGTCGTGATTTTGTCACCCCTGAAGATATTAAAAAAGTTGCTTTTGCAGTTTTAGGGCACCGTGTTATGCTGACTCCTGAGAAGGAAATGGAAGGTTTCACAACAGATTACATTATTGATCAAATCATTGCTAGTATAGAAATTCCGAGATAATGAAGAAGCTCAAACAACTGTATTTCACAAATCGATTTTTTTATGGTCTGCTGACCATTGCAACATTTTTTGTTATTTCATTTTTTGTGAAAGTGTTGTTTATTCCTGTAGCTATTCTTTTTTGGATCTTAACTGCCGTGATGATCTGGGATTTGATATTTTTATTTTCTGATAAAGGGAATGTTTCTGTGATACGGAATTATCCAGAAAAATTTTCTAATGGTGACGAAAACCCACTTATTATCAGAGCCGAAAGTCGTTATCCCCGTCGGATATTTGTTCGTATATTAGAAGAATTTCCAGTGGAATTACAGGTTCGAGATAAAGATTTTGAAATTACATTATCCCCTTTCTTAGAAAAGGAAATTCATTATAGTTTGAAATTGACACGTCGGGGAATTTATTCTTTTGGAAAATGTTGTGCTATGGCTCGTTTTTTGGGTTTTTTTGAAAGAAGGTTTGCAACAAATGATACCTTAAGCATTCCATGTTATCCTTCTTTTATTCAATTACGTAAATATCAGCTTTTAGCCACGACCAACAGGTTGAATGAAATGGGTGTTAAGCGTATTCGAAGAATTGGTGCAGCCATGGAGTTTGATCATGTGCGTGATTATGTGCAAGGAGATGATTACAGAAGGATGAATTGGAAGGCTTCAGCCAAAGTTAAGAAATTGATGATAAATCAATTTGAAGAAGAAAAATCACAACCCATTTATAGTTTCATTGATACTGGACGAGCGATGCGTATGCCGTTTGAAGAGATGACATTATTGGATTATGCCATTAATGCTACTTTAGTTTTATCAAATGCGGCTATTTTGAAACATGATCGTGCAGGTATGCTTACTTTTTCAAAAGAGATCGGTAATCAGGTTGTTGCAGAGAAACGTAATAATCAAATGATGCGGATTTCAGAGGCACTCTATCACATTCAAACCGAATTTCAAGAGTCTGAATTTGGCAATTTATATACTTACGCGAATAAACATATTAATAAACGTTCTCTTATCTTTATTTACACAAATTTCGAAACTTTGGACGCTCTTAATAGGCAGTTGGCTTATTTAAAAATGCTCAATCGTTCCCATATCTTAGTGGTTATTGTATTTCAAAATACAGAATTGGATGAACTCGCGAAAAGTTCGCCTCACAGGACGATTGAAATATATAACCAAATTATTGCTGAGAAATTCATTTATGAGAAAAATCTCATTATTCAAGAATTGCATAGAAACGGAATTCAAACAATTTATACAGCACCAGAAAATCTAACCATTAATTCGATTAACAAATACTTAGAGATTAAAGCACGAGGTCTTATCTAATCTGTCTGTGGAGATATTAAACTACCATATCATAAAAACACAGCAGGCCCATCATATGATGAGCCTGCTGTATTTATGCGTGGAATTCAGTTAAATGACTATAAACCAAAAGCTGTCTTTACCTTATCAATAAAATCCAGTTTTTCCCAAGTAAATAGCTCAACTTCAACTGTTTTTTTATCACCGTTAGAATTTTCAAATTCTTTCGTTACAGTTTTAGGGGTTCTACCCATATGTCCATATGCTGCAGTTTCCGAATAGATTGGGTTTCTTAGGCCTAATCTGGTTTCAATACCGTAAGGAGTCATGTCAAAAATTTCAGTGATTTTATCGGCAATTTGACTGTCGTTTAATTCCACTTTGCTTGTTCCATAAGTATTGACATAAATTCCCATTGGATCTTTTACACCAATTGCATAAGAAATCTGAACTAAAATTTCATCTGCAATACCTGCGGCAACTAAGTTTTTAGCAATGTGACGTGTTGCATAGGCAGCAGAACGGTCTACTTTTGACGGATCTTTTCCTGAAAAAGCTCCACCTCCATGTGCTCCTTTACCACCGTAGGTATCAACAATAATTTTGCGACCTGTCAAACCGGTGTCACCATGTGGTCCACCAATAACAAATTTTCCTGTTGGGTTAATATGAAACTTGATATCACCATTAAATAATTCTTGCAGTTCTGGTTTTAATTGTGCTTTAACCCTTGGGATTAAGATATTTTTAATATCAGCTGTAATTTTTTCACGCATCTCTTCTTCTGATGAAAAATCATCGTGTTGTGTAGAGATCACGATGGTGTCGATACGTGCTGGTTTATGATCTTCCGTATATTCTAACGTTACTTGTGATTTAGCATCAGGGCGTAAATAAGTAATTTCCTTATTTTCACGACGTAATGCCGCTAATTCATAAAGTAAGCGATGCGATAAATCTAAGGCCAGGGGCATATAGTTATCCGTTTCATTGCTTGCATATCCAAACATGATTCCTTGATCGCCGGCACCTTGATCTTGTTTTGCCTTACGGTCTACACCCTGATTAATATCTGCCGATTGTTCATGGATAGCCGATAATACACCACATGAATTTGCTTCAAACATATATTCAGACTTGGTATAACCAATGCGCTCTATTACTGCACGTGTTATTTTTTGAACATCTAAATATATTTTTGATTTCACTTCACCTGCAAGTACAACCTGTCCCGTTGTTACCAAAGTTTCGATTGCAACGCGTGCATCTTCGTCCCAAGCTAAAAAATTGTCAATCAGTGCATCTGAGATTTGATCAGCAATTTTGTCTGGATGTCCTTCTGAAACAGATTCGGACGTAAATAAGTAAGCCATATTACCTTTTTTAATATTATATTATAAGGATTTGCGAGGAGAGGTTGTTTCAATAGAAAAGTACTAAATAGCCTTGCTATATGATGGTTTTAGCACTTTTTTACTGTGGTTGCAATCTCCTGTTATATTCTCATTAAGAATATACTACGCAAATCAGTCCACATTTTTTATTGTCGACACAAAACTACAATACTTTCTGTTAAGTTTAAAGATTTCTTGTAGAATAGTTTAAAATAGCTGGATCAATCTTAATGGTATTTAAGAATTTTGACATTGTTTCAAGAAATTAGTGAATAAGCGTATATTTGATTTATGGGAAAACGTAAACAAATACTGTTTGTTATCAATCCGATTTCGGGAGGGAAGCGCAAAACATCTTTTAAGAAGCAGGTGTTGGATGTGCTTGATTTACAAAAGTTTGATCCTACTTTTCAGGAGACATCCTATGCCAATCATGCGTACGAAATTGGTTTGCGAGCTGTTGAAGAAAAGTACGATGCAGTGATAGCAGTAGGAGGCGATGGAACAATAAATGAGTTAGGATCTGCATTAGCAGAGAGCGGTATACCCTTAGGTATTGTTCCTGAAGGTTCAGGGAATGGGCTTGCCTTATATCTTGGTATTCCCTTAAATGAGACTGCTGCAATTCGTCGCATAAATCGATTTGAATTTGTAGAGGTTGATTGTGGCACGATAAATAATCGCAAATTTTTTAATATTGCTGGATTAGGTTTTGATGCATCCGTTAGCGAGAATTTCGCTAATGAGAATATTCGTGGGCCTTTGGGATATTTGAAATCGGCAATAAACGTACTGAGTAAATATAAACCGTGCGACTATAAACTATGGATTGATGGTAAAGAATACGAGCGTAAAGCGTTTATGATTTCTGTCGCCAATTCACCACAATATGGTAATAACGCTTACATCGCACCACAGGCATCTGTTAATGACGGGATATTAGATGTGTGTATTGTTCATCAATTTCCAATGTATATTTTACCAAAAATGTTGTTTCATTTGTTTAATAAGTCTGCGGATCAGTCCGACTACGTCGAAATAATTCCGGGAAGAAATATTAAGATTGAAGCGATTGTAAAATCGGTAGTTCACATTGATGGTGAGCCAGTTGACTTGGGTTCAAGTCTTGATATTGGCATTATTCCTAAGGCATTGAAAGTTATTTGTTAAAAAAAGTTATGAGTAAAAATAAGAAACAGCAGTATGAAGGCGTTGTATATTCAACAGATAACAGTTTTGAATATCAATTTTCAGAATTATTAGAGGACCTAGAAACACTTCCTAATCAACAGCAACAGCTCAAAGTTCAATTGGATCGTAAGATGCGAAAAGGGAAAGTTGTCACACTCGTTACCGGATTTAAAGGTAAACAAGAAGACCTGGAAGCGTTATGTAAATTTTTAAAACAGAAATGCGGTGTTGGAGGAAGTGCTAAGGATGCTGAAATAGTTGTACAAGGAGACTTTAAACAGAAAGTTGCTGATCTGTTACTTTCTGAAGGATACAAAGTAAAATTGGTGGGAGGTTAGTATTCCATTATTTTAGCCTCAAACAGGTCATATTGAACAGGGGTGCGCGTTGTAAATGGTTGAAAATTAATAAGTAATATCCGTTTAAACATAGATTGAAAGTTTTTTGATAGATGTAGATAGGTGAGTGAGCGGTTACTTGAATTTGCAATTAAATCGTTTGTTTTCTTGCATATCAAAAAAAAAATGGTTTTCATTGTAAAAAATTTATTGCTTTCTCCTGATAAAAGGGATTAGTAGCATTAGATTGAAAGTCGGAACCGCTGAGGTGATAACTTAATATTAAGGAATTGTAAAGGGAATTTAAAGTCTCTTTTATATTTCTAATATATTTCGCTTTAAGATTTTAAATATGGCATAAAAGACTATATTTGCTTGACAAATTTTAAAACGAATACATATAACAAGCATATAATTAAAAAAAACATATTATATTTAACAACAGTAAAAAACTAAAAAATTAGAAAAATGGCAAACGCACCTAAAACAAGTCCTGCTGCAAAACAAGAGAGCAATAATTCAGGTTCTTTCTTTGCACAAGCTGCAATTATCATTTGTTTCATTCTCGGTTACCTTTTATGGAAATTTGTGATGGGTAGTCCTTCAAACTTTCTTGATAATAATCCAGAGAACCAACCTTTACCAGGTAACTATTTAGGAATGGTTTATCACGCAGGTGCTGTAGTACCGGTTTTATTAGGTTTATTCTTCATGGTATGGGTATTCTCTATTGAGCGTTTCATTGTAATTGGAAAAGCTTCTGGAACAGGAAATGTTGGTAATTTCGTAAGAAAAGTACAAGTATTAATTAATGGCGGTAATTTAGATTCAGCTATTGCTGAGTGTGACAAACAAAAAGGTTCTGTTGCAAACGTAATCAAAGCTGGTTTAGTAAAATACAAATCAGTTTCTGCTGATACTGCTGTAGATACTGAGAAAGCAACAATTGCAATTCAAAAAGAGATCGAAGAAACAACAGCATTAGAAATGCCGATGTTAGAGAAAAACTTAAACGTAATCGCTACATTAGTTTCTATCGGTACATTAACAGGTTTATTAGGTACAGTAACAGGTATGATCAAGGCCTTCAGTGCGTTAGCAACAGGTGGTACTCCTGATTCAGCTAAATTAGCAAACGGTATTTCTGAGGCCCTAATCAATACAGCGACAGGTATCGGTACTTCAACAATTGCGATTGTAATGTACAATATCTTAACAGCTAAAATTGATAAATTAACTTATTCAATCGACGAAGCTGGATTCTCAATCGTACAAACATACGCTGCGAACCACAAATAGTAATTATATGATGTTTTTGAAAATTATTTTATGGAATAATTGTTTCATTAGCATCATATAGAAAGAGATTGAATAATTAATTTATAAAGAAGTTTAAAATGGGTAAAGCAAAAATAAAAAGAGCCAGTACATCCATTGATATGACCGCGATGTGTGACGTATCATTCTTGCTTCTTTCATTCTTCGTAATGACATCTACAGCGAAACAACCGGAAGCATTCGAGGTTGATACGCCGGCGTCTACCACGAAAGATAAATTACCAGATTCAAACGTAGGTATTATTACGGTTGGGGATAAAGGTAAAATATTTTTTGGTGCGACAGACCGCGATGTTAGGGTTAAAACTTTAGAGAAAATGTCATCAAGATATGGCGTTAACTTTTCTCAACAAGATTACGACCAGTTTGCGTTGATGGAAAATGTCGGTACTCCTATGAAAGCGATCAAGCAAGTGTTGGCAATGGAGCCAAGCAAACGTCTTGAGCCTGGTGTTCAGAATGGTATTCCTGTCGATAGTACAGAAACATTATCTAATGAATTATACCAATGGATACAAACAGCACGTTTAGCTGCAGAAGAGGTAAATAAGGCAAAAGAAGGGGAAAAGGATTTTGTTTATCCAGGACCATTGAAAATTGCTATCAGAGCTGACGCAACGGAAAAGTATCCTTCAATTAATGCGGTAATCGAAACATTACGTAATCAAAAGCAAAATAAATTCAGTTTCATTACTGGTTTACGTGCTGAAGATAAATAATGTTGATTTAATAAAAAGACATAAATGGCAGAATTAAATCAAGACAGTGGTAAGGGGGGCAAAGGCGGAAAAGTAAGATCTAAGAAAAACGGTGGTAAAGTCGATTTGACAGCCATGGTAGATTTAGCATTCTTATTAATTACCTTCTTCATGTTAACTACGTCTTTAAATAAACCACAAGCAATGGACGTTGCGATGCCTGATAAAAATAAAATTAAGGATGAACAATCTGAAGTACTAACAGCAGATAACCGTTCCGTAACGATTTTATTAGGATCTGACAACAAAGTTTCTTGGTATTATGGACAGGTAAAAGCACCTATTGAAGGTCCAACGGTTACAGGGTTCGGAGCAGATGGAATACGCAAGGTTTTAATTGAGAAAAAAGCTTACGTTCCTCGTGTTTCTGGCGGAAAAGATGTAATCGTGATTATCAGACCTAGCGATATGTCTACACAAAAAGATCTTGTTGATATTCTTGATGAGATGAAGATTGTAGATATTAAGCGTTATATGATTGCGAAGATTAGTCCTGAAGAAATAGATGTTTTAAAACGTGATAATATTTATAATGACTAAGTTAGTTATTATAGAAATCACGAAAACTATAGAAATATGATTGGGTCAAAATTAGATATTTTTAAAAAGGAATGGCTTGATGTAGTATTTCAAGGCAGAAACAAGGAGTATGGTGCTTACGAGCTTCGTAAGCTTGCTCCTAAAGCTACAAACGTAGGTTTGTTGGCTGTAGTTGTTGCCGTGGTACTATTGAGTCTTCTGAAATTATTTGGAGGTAGCTTATTTCCTGATAAACCTGTTGAAGCCCCTCCAGTTGTTACTGAAGTGACTTTAGAGGATTTGGAGGAAATTAAACCACCTGAACCAGAAGAAGAAGAGCCACTTCCGATTGAGGAGGAGAAGCCTCAGCAAGTGGCGATGGACATACCAAAAGAAGATTTGGTACGTTTTCCAGAACCAAAAGTAGCTCCGGCTGCACAAGTGAAAGAAGAAGTCGCTGCTCAAGAAGAGTTTAAGGATGATAAGAAAACTCCTGCTCGTTTAACTTTAAAAGGTAGCGCAACAGGTTCTTCAGTAGCTCGTGGTGAGTTCGGTACTAAAAAACAAGATGGTGCTATTACAGGTGTTAAGAAAGGTGATCCAAATGGTGATCCAGATGGATTAATTTCCTTCAATGCTGTAGAGGTTCAACCATTGCCTCCTGGAGGTATGGCTGCTTTTATGAAGTGGGTAGGAGAAACTTATGAATATCCTTCTGGCGCTTTAGAAAATGGTATCATGGGTGTAGTTGAGGTATCTTTCGTTGTTGAAAAAGATGGTAGTTTAACAGATATTTCTGTAAAACGCGATCTTAAATACGGAACTGGTGATGCTGCAGTTAGAATGTTGAAAAAAGCTAAGAAATGGAAACCAGGTATTCAAAATGGTCGTCCTGTTCGTGTAGCTTATACATTACCTATTCGCTTAAACACACAAAATCAGTAATTAGTGGCGAACTTTAATTCGAATAATACAAATTACAGACAGAAATCGCCTATAAAGCGATTTCTGTCTATTTTAGGACTATTTATGTTTGGCTTGTATTTTGGGCTGGGCTTATTGGTTATTTTTTGGAAAGATTTACCCTTGGACATCAATCCAACGTATAGAACATTGTTTGGAGTTGTTCTGATTGTTTATTCTTTCCTTCGTTTCGTGAGATTGTGGCAAAGTAATTTTAACTAGCCTCATTACGAAATTAGAATTGCTTTAATTTTTGCAACTTATTTATTAGATGATTGCCCTATGAAAAACAGCTTAAAAATAATTTTATTTTCAATTTCTGGAGTTTTTATGTTGATGAGTTGTAATCGTAATGGCAAGCAAGCTCCAACAGCTCCCAGTGAGGATATTCTACGAGGTAAAGTAAATGTACTTGTTGATGAGACCTTGTATCCAATCATTAAAGAACAGGTTGATGTATTTCAAAGTTCATACTCAGATGCTACCATACAATTGTTGGCCAAACCTGAAATTAAAGCCATAAATGCGTTATTGGCGGATACTTCAAATGTGATTATTTTAACACGTAAGTTGACAGCTGCTGAGGGGAAAAATTTTAAGGACCGAAAAATTGTTCCAAAGGAATATCAAATAGGGAGTGATGCAATCGCTTTGATAAATAATGTTAGTGATGCAGATACTATCATCACACTTTCTGACGTTAAATCATTGTTAAACGGCACACTTAAAGGTAAGTACAAAGTAGTTTTTGATAATGCAAACTCAAGTACTTTACGATTTTTAAAGGAATATCTATCTATTGATAAAATTGATCCAACAGCGATTTCTGCCTTAGAGAATAATACTGATGTCATCAAATATGTGAGTGAGAATAAAGGAAGTATCGGAATTGTAGGTTTCAACTGGATATTGGATATGACTCAAAAAAAATCTGAATTATTGAATAAAATTCGTACATTGAGCGTAGAAAATGCTTTAGGAGCTAAGAAAGACGGTTTGTTCTACAAACCTTCGCAATCCAATATATCTTTAGGTGTATATCCTTTTACAAGACCTATATATGTATTGAATTATCAGCCGAACATGGGCTTAGGCCTGGGCTTTAGTGCCTTTTTGACAGGAGATAGAGGTCAGCGTATTTTTTTAAAAGCTGGACTTTTACCTGCAACAATGCCAGGACGTGATATTATTATTAGAGAAGAAAACAGTTTAAATTAGAGTATAAAATAGTACAACAATAGATTATGACAAACAGTAAATTATTATTTAGTCTGTTATTAGCAGGTTCTGTTGGCACAGCAAGTGCACAAAGTTTAAAGGATGCTAGAGCGGCTATTGAAACAGAAAACTACGGTAAAGCAAAAACAATTTTGCAACAATTAGTAAGTAAACAAGCTAAGGTTGGTGATAATTACTTCTATTTAGGTCAGATTTATTTAGTCAATGATAAGCCTGATTCTGCGGCAATTTTCTTCAATCAAGGTTTGACTGCTGATCCAAAATCACAGATTAATAACGTTGGTTTAGGCTACATTGATTTGTTGAAAAAAGATAAGGCTTCGGCTGAAGCTAAATTTTCTGCAGCTAGTGCAAACTTAAAGAAAAAAGATTACGAAGAATTGTTGGAAATTGGTCGTGCTTATATTAAGGCGCCAGAGCCAGACTATGCAAAAGCCTTGGATTATTTAACACAAGCTAAAGCAAAGAATGCTAAAGATGCTGCTATTCCTTTAGCATTGGGAGATGCTTACAGAGGATTGAAGGAAGCAAGTAGCGCTTACTCAAGTTATAGTGAAGCAACTGATTTGGATCCGAATTCAACTCGCGCTAAAATTGGACTTGCAGTAATTGTTCGTGGTGCACAAGCTTTTGATGAGGCAGTTGCTCAATTGACAGAGATTACTACAGCGTCACCTACTTATGCTCCGACTTACCGTGAATTAGCGGAGACTTACAATATGTGGTCAAAAGCACCTGGTACATCTGACGAGAAGTATGTGGAATTAAATAAAAAAGGTGTTGAGCAATATAAAAAGTATTTAGAAGTTAATGGTGATAACTCTTTGGAAGCAAAGATCCGTTATGCCGATTTCTTGGTTTATGCTAGACAATACGATGAGTTAGGAGCAGTTTCTGAAGAATTAGCGAAAAATCCAGATGTAGATCCTAAGATTTATCGTTATTTAGCATACAATGCATTTAGAAATAAAGACTACGCTAAAGCATCTGAGAATATACAAAAGATGTTTGCAAAAATGGATCCTCTACGTGTAATTCCTTTGGATAATATGTATGCAGGTTTATCTGATGTCGCTAATAATAAAGTTGAATCGGGTATTGTATTTATTCAAAAAGCAATTGATCAAGATAAAGAATTGTTAGCAGAAGTTGCTGAAACAGCATTTGCAAAATATCAAGATCAAGAGACTGCAACTGCAGTAGCATTATTTGAGATTATTGCTAAATATCCTGATACTGATTATTACTTCGATTCTAATTATTATGCTGGAGAAGGTAATTACCAAATTGGCTTTAAAAAAGATCAGGAAAGTAAGGATGAGGAAGGTAATGTAACCGATCAAGCTTTAAAAGATCAAGCTGTTGCCGCTTTTGTAAAATCGCAAGCACAGTTAACCGTTATCGAAAATGCGAATAAACCTGAGGTATTAGAAAAATACTTGGTTCCAGCGCTATACTACAAAGCTTTCTCTGCTTTAGGTACGGATAATTTGGAAACTCCAAAAGGTGATTTTGTGGCTCCTTTCGAAAAATTAATTAAAGTTATCAACGAAAGAGGCACACAAGAGAAAAATAAAGCATATTTAATCGATGCTTACACTTATATTGGTTTCTTCCAATACAGTAAAAATGAAATGGCTAAAGCAAAAGCTAGTTTCCAAGAAGTATTGAAATTAGATCCTGAAAATGAGAATGCTAAATCTTATTTAGAAGGTATTAAATAGACTTAGTATTTTAAAATAAAAAGGGGAGAACATTTGTTCTCCCCTTTTTTGATTTTAGGCTATTTTTTCTTAAATTTAGGTTTTACCAATATAAACATTTTTGATATGGAGCAAGTTAGTGCGAATGCACCTATTGACTATCTGCCAATTTTATTTCAGCTTATTGTTGCTGCTGGATTTGGTATTGGAACGATCATCATCACACATCTCATTGGCCCAAAAGTAAGAACTGCAAATAAGCTGAGTTCATTTGAGTCGGGTATTGAAGTTGTTGGAAATGCAAGACAGCCCTTCTCGATTAAGTATTTTCTTGTTGCTATTCTGTTTGTCATTTTTGATGTCGAAGTTATCTTTATGTATCCGTGGGCAGTTAATTTTCGAGAATTTGGATTTGAAGGTTTGATCCAGATGTTTATTTTTATGGCCATGTTGCTTTTAGGCTTCATTTATGTCATTAAAAAGAAAGCTTTGAGCTGGGATTAGAATAGTTCTAAATTGCGCTAACAGCTTGATTTTTATCTAGAAAATGTTAGTTTTGATATGTGCGATAGCACACAACTGTAAACCACTTTAAATTATATTTCCATGAGCGATATTAAGTTGGCCAAAGCACCTCCGGGAGTTGAGGGCGCTGGTTTTTTTGCCACGAGTTTGGATAAAGCGATTGGTTTGGCGCGTTCAAATTCTTTATGGCCTTTGCCTTTTGCTACTTCTTGTTGTGGGATCGAATTTATGGCTACAATGGGTTCAACATATGATCTTGCTCGTTTTGGCGCAGAAAGACCAAGTTTTTCTCCTCGCCAAGCCGATATGTTATTGGTGATGGGAACCATTGCTAAAAAGATGGCTCCTGTTTTAAAGCAGGTGTATATGCAAATGGCTGAACCTCGTTGGGTGATTGCGGTTGGTGCATGCGCCTCAAGCGGAGGGATTTTTGATACGTATTCTGTCTTACAGGGAATCGATGAAATTATTCCTGTTGATGTATATGTGCCTGGATGTCCGCCGAGGCCAGAAGCAATATTAGACGGCGTTTTACGCTTGCAGGATATTGTTAAAAATGAATCATTGAATAGGAGAAATACACCTGAATACCGCGCTTTATTAGAAAAATACGGAATTGAAACTTATGAATAAGATAGATAATACCTATTTGTGGGAGAAGTTAGGGTCTAAATTCGGTGCTGATGTGTCACAATTGGCTGATGACTATGATCTATTAACAGTGAATGTACATATTGATGCTATTCATGCTGTGTTGACTTTTTTGAAACATGATGCGGAATTGCAGTTTATTCACTTGACAGATATTACGGCAGTTCATTATCCGCAGCAGAAACAGTCATTTGAAGTGGTGTATCATCTGAATAGCCTCGTGCATAATGTTCGGATTCGGATTAAAGTGGCGATAGACGGAAAAAATCCGGAAATTCCTACGGCTACTACCATTTGGAAAGGTGCAAATTGGATGGAGCGAGAAACGTATGATTTTTATGGTATACAGTTTTTAGGACATCCAGATTTAAGGAGGATATTAAATGTAGATGAGATGGAGGTTTATCCTATGCGGAAGGAATACCCTTTAGAAGACCCCAACCGTGTAGACAAGAAAGATCTCTATTTTGGACGTTAACGTTAGAAAGGAAACCAGTTATGAACGATTATATTACCAAGATATCCCCAAATAAACCTGTTTACGATGATAATGATCCCCAGGATGAGTTGATAACCTTAAATATTGGTCCTACACATCCTGCGACTCATGGTGTATTTCAAAACGTAGTCCAAATTGATGGTGAACGTATTGTTAGCGGTGTTTCAACAATCGGTTATATCCATCGGGCGTTTGAAAAAATTGCTGAACATCGACCATTTTATCAGATTACCCCGCTCACCGATAGATTGAATTATTGTTCTGCCCCCATTAATAATATGGGCTGGCATATGACCGTTGAGAAGTTATTAAAAATAGAAATTCCAAAGCGTGTCCAGTATATGCGGGTTATCGTAATGGAATTGGCTCGTATTGCTGACCATATTATCTGTAACGGTATTCTCGGTGTTGATACGGGGGCATTTTCAGGCTTTTTGTATGTTATGCAGGAGCGGGAGTTTATATATGAAATTTTTGAAGAAATATGTGGAGCCCGTTTAACGACCAACATTGGTCGTATCGGTGGTTTTGAAAGAGACTTTAATGCTATTGCATTTGCAAAGATTGAAGAATTTTTAAAAAGATTTCCTCCGGTTCTGACAGAATTTATGGAGCTATTTGACCGAAACCGAATTTTTATAGAGCGAACATCTGGAATTGCGGCCGTTACGCCGGAAGAAGCTTTGAATTATAGCTGGTCTGGTCCTATTTTACGTGCTACAGGTGTGGATTATGATATTCGGGTTCAAAACCCCTATTGTTCCTATGATGAATTTGATTTTGATATCCCTGTAGGTACAAAAGGAGATGTTTATGATCGCTATATGGTGCGTAATGAAGAAATGTGGCAATCTTTACGCATTATTGAACAGGCTTTAGCTAAAATAGAGAAAGAACCTAAGGGAGTTTTTCATGCTGATGTACCGGAGTTTTATTTACCTCCAAAAGAACAGGTGTACACCAATATGGAAGCATTAATTTATCATTTTAAGATTGTGATGGGAGAAGTTGATACCCCTAAGGCTGAAGTTTACCACGCTGTCGAAGGTGCCAATGGAGAATTGGGATTTTATCTGGTACACGATGGTGGACGTACCCCTTATCGTTTACATTTCAGAAGGCCTTCCTTTGTCAATTACCAAATGTTTGCTCCGATGAGTGCAGGAATGTTACTTTCGGATGCGATTCTTAATATGAGTAGTCTTAACGTTATTGCAGGAGAATTAGATGCTTAGTATAAAAAATAATGAATATGTTGAATTTTCTTCAACATTGCTAAATCAATTTGCTGAAGTAGTGGGACGTTTTCCGGAAGGGAGACAGAAATCGGCATTGCTTCCTATACTGCATTTAGTACAAGCAGAGTTCGGGTGGTTAAGTCCTGATGCTATGGATAAGGTCGCTCATTATTTAAGTATAGAGCCGATTGAAGTTTATGAGGTTGCTTCTTTTTATACGATGTATCTTTTGCAACCACAGGGGAAGTATGTTTTGGAAATATGCAGAACTGGTCCCTGTTGTCTAGTCGGAGCGGAACGTATTATGAGCCATCTTGAACATAAATTGGGTGTTAAAGAAGGAGAAGTGACGGCCGATGGATTGTTTTCATGGAGAGGAGTCGAGTGTTTAGCCGCCTGTGGCTATGGGCCTGTCTTACAGATCGGACCTGAATACACTTTCTACGAAAACTTAACCGAAGATCGTGTTGATCAATTAATAGATGATTTAAGCTCAAAAACTAAATAATATGGCGCGTAAACTTTTGTTAACACATATTGATGTTCCAGGGATTCAAACTTTTGATGTTTATCGTCAACATGGTGGATATCGGGCGGTCGAAAAATCACTTAAAACGATGTCCCCAGATGATGTTGTTGAAGAAGTTAAGAAATCAGGTCTTCGTGGAAGAGGTGGAGCTGGTTTTCCTACTGGGATGAAGTGGAGTTTCTTAGCAAAACCGGAGGGTGTTCCTCGTTATTTAGTGTGTAATGGAGATGAATCTGAGCCAGGTACTTTCAAGGACCGTTATTTAATGACACATATTCCTCACGCTTTGTTGGAGGGAATGATCGTCTCTAGCTATGCTTTAGGAGCTAAGACTTCTTATATCTATGTTCGAGGTGAAATGATGCCTCAGATCCGGATTCTTGAACGTGCCATTGAGGAGGCGAAAGCTGCAGGGTTTTTGGGTAAGAATATTTTGGGGTCAGGTTATGATTTAGAGATTTATGTACAGCCTGGAGCTGGAGCTTATATCTGTGGTGAAGAGACTGCTTTATTGGAGTCTTTGGAAGGTAAAAGAGGAAATCCGAGGATAAAGCCCCCTTTTCCTGCTATAGCAGGATTATACGGCTGTCCTACAGTAGTCAATAATGTTGAATCGATTGCCGCTACTGTTCCGATTATTAATGATGGTGGAGAAGAATATGCGAAGATTGGTATTGAGCGGAGTACAGGAACAAAATTAATTTCAGCCAGTGGAAATTTAGTAAAGCCAGGTGTATATGAGATTGATTTAGGCTTATCTGTAGAAGAATTTATTTATTCAGATGAGTATTGTGGTGGTATCGCAAACGGGAAAAAGTTAAAGGCGGTAGTCCCCGGCGGTTCATCAGTTCCTATTTTACCAACGAATTTAATTTTAAAAACAGCAAATGGCAATAACCGCTTAATGACTTATGAATCATTGGCTGATGGAGGTTTCCAAACAGGAAGTTCCATGGGATCGGGCGGTTTTATTGCTTTCGATGAGGATCAGTGTATTGTGCGCAATACGTGGAATTTTAGCCGTTTTTATCATCACGAGAGTTGTGGGCAGTGCTCTCCTTGTAGAGAAGGAACAGGATGGATGGAGAAAGTGTTGCACAAGATCGAGATGGGACATGGCAATTTATCAGATATTGAATTGCTTTGGGATATTCAGAGACGTATTGAAGGAAATACGATCTGTCCGTTAGGTGATGCTGCGGCATGGCCAGTGGCTGCGGCCATACGGCATTTTAGAGATGAGTTTGAATGGCATATCAATCATCCGGAGGATGCATTGACTCGTAATTTTGGATTGGCGCATTATGCAGATCCTTTAGTACCGATTGTTTCTTAATTAGATTGTGATAAACGCGATACGAAGATGGCAGAAGAGGTTAAATTGAAAGTTATTATAGATGGTATTCCTGTAGAAGTTGCGCCAGGAACAACAATTTTGAATGCAGCACGTGAAATTGGTGGCGATATCGTTCCCCCAGCAATGTGCTATTATTCTAAGTTGGAAGGTACAGGTGGTAAATGCCGTACCTGCTTAGTGAAAGTTTCGAAGGGATCTGAAAAAGATCCACGTCCCATGCCTAAGTTGGTCGCATCCTGCCGTACGACTGTGATGGATGGAATGGAAGTAGAGAACATCACTTCTCCAGATGTTGTCGAAGCAAGAAAAGCGATTGTGGAGATGTTGCTGATTAATCACCCTCTAGATTGTCCTGTTTGTGATCAGGCTGGAGAATGTAAATTGCAAGATTTAGGTTTTGAGCACGGCTCTGCGCAGACGCGATATGAGTTTGATCGAAGAACATTTGAACGTATTGATATAGGAGATAAAATTCAACTGCATATGAATCGATGCATTTTGTGCTATCGATGTGTGTTTGTTGCAGATCAGATTACTGATAAACGCGTGCACGGTATCATTGGTCGCGGAGATCATTCCGAAATCTCAACTTATATTCAAAATGTTGTAGAGAATGATTTTTCAGGAAATGTAATTGACGTTTGTCCTGTAGGGGCTTTAACTGATAAAACATTCCGCTTTAAAAATAGGGTTTGGTTTACAAAACCGGTAGATGCTCATCGCGATTGCCCAACTTGTTCGGGCAAGGTGACTTTATGGTACAAAGGACCTGACGTGATACGTGTCACTGCACGCAAAGATGAGTTTGGAGAGGTAGAAGAATTTATTTGTAATACCTGTCGGTATGATAAAAAAGAAACCATCGACTGGAAGTTAGAGGAACCTACTCCAATAAGTGACCAGTCTGTGATTGCATCTAATCATTATACACGCTTTAATCCACCAGCTGTTATCAAAATAGATCCTGTACTGCAGGAACAAAATTTAGAACAGTTGGCTAGAACAGAAAAATTGAAATAATATGGAGTTGTCATTTGTCATAGAAAAATTCGTCCTTGTTACTTTGGTTTTTGTGATCACACTTGTGATTGCGATGTACTCAACATTGGCAGAACGTAAGATCGCTGGCTTTATGCAGGATCGTTATGGTCCTGATCGAGCGGGAATATTTGGTTTATTACAACCTTTATGTGATGGTGGTAAGTTTTTCTTTAAAGAGGAAATAATTCCCGCCGGAGCGCACAAAGCCTTGTTTATTCTTGGACCCACGATCGCTATTATTACTGCCTGTATTAGTTCTGCGGTGATACCTTGGGGGCAATCGTTAACGATTGGTGATCGCGTTATTTCACTGCAGGTTGCCGATGTCAATGTGGGCATTCTTTATATGTTTGGTGTTATTGCACTTGGCGTGTACGGTATTATGTTAGGTGGCTGGGCTTCGAATAATAAGTTTTCGCTTATGGGAGCTGTTAGAGCGGCTTCACAAAGTATCAGTTATGAGATTGCTATGGGGCTTTCGATTATAGCACTTTTGATGGTGACGCAATCGCTATCTTTAAGAGATATTGTTGCCCAGCAATCAGGTTTTTTAAATTGGAACATTTGGGCGCAACCTTTAGGATTTATCATTTTTATGGTTTGTGCTTTTGCTGAATGTAACCGTGTTCCCTTTGATTTACCAGAATGTGAGACCGAATTGGTCGGAGGTTATCATACCGAATATTCTTCCATGAAACTGGGACTGTACATGTTTTCAGAATATATCAATATGTTTGTGTCTTCAGCATTGATGGCCTCGTTATATTTCGGAGGATATAACTTCCCTTTCATGCACGACTTAGGACTGTCTGAAAATTGGATAACGATTATAGGCGTTCTCGCATTTTTCGTCAAAATATTTGCATTTATCTTCTTCTTTATGTGGGTGCGTTGGACTTTGCCACGATTCCGATATGATCAACTGATGAATTTAGGGTGGAAAATGCTGATTCCTTTAGCAATTGCAAATATTGTGTTGACGGGAATAATTACATTGATTAAGGATACATATTTTTCATAGAAAGGAATCGTTATGCAACCATTAAGTAATAGAAAAAAAGTTTTGGCACAACAACCAATGAATTTTATGGAGCGGATCTATTTTCCAGCTATTATAAAAGGTTTGTCCATTACTCTAAAGCATTTTTTTAAGAAAATACCAACTGTTAAATATCCAGAGGAACAGCGTCCTTATTCGAAGAACTTTCGAGGGCAACATTCTTTAAAGCGAGATGAAGAGGGACGTGAAAGATGTACAGCATGTGGTTTATGTGCCCTATCTTGTCCTGCGGAGGCCATTACTATGACTGCCGCCGAGAGAACTAACGAAGAAAAGGATTTGTACCGTGAAGAAAAATACGCCGCCGTGTATGAGATTAATATGTTGCGCTGTATTTTTTGTGGTCTATGTGAAGAGGCATGTCCTAAAGAAGCCATTTATTTAGATGGTCCACATGTTACTGCCGATTATCTTCGTAAAGATTTTATCTATGGTAAGGATAAACTGGTAGAGCCAAAATTTGATATTACAAAATTGAATAGTTAACCACAAACCTATGACTGTTTTTTATTTAGTTGCTTTCTTATCGATTTTTTTCGCGCTGATGACCATCTTCACGAAAAATCCTGTGCATAGTGTTTTATATCTTGTGATTACGTTTTTCACGTTTACCATTCATTATATTTTACTTAATGCACAATTCCTTGCTGCGGTTAATTTTATTGTCTATATGGGGGCTATTATGGTTCTTTTTCTATTCGTGTTGATGTTACTGAATCTGAATAAGGATACGGAACCCATGAAATCAAATCTTGTAAAAATGATGGGTGTTATTGCAGGTTGTTGTCTTGTTGTTGTTCTTTTTGGTGCATTACGAGTTTTTGACATCTCCAATCCATTGGTCGCTAAAGATCCTGATATTGGGCTAGTGAAAAATTTGGGAAAAGTATTATTTAAAGAGTTTTTGCTCCCGTTTGAATTGTCTTCAATTCTTTTGTTAACGGCTATTATTGGAGCAGTATTATTGGGGAAAAAAGAACCAAAAAAAATATAATGGAAACAGCAGTTCAACAATTACAAGGTGTTCCTATAAATCATTATTTGATTTTTTGTGGATTGATTTTCGCCATTGGCGTGATCGGAGTATTGATACGTCGTAATGTTATCATTATGATGATGTCAATTGAATTGATGTTAAATGCAGTAAATCTCTTATTAGCGGCATTCTCTGTTCATCATGGTGATGCTTCGGGACAGGTTTTTGTATTTTTTATTATGGCTCTGGCAGCAGCCGAAGTGGCGGTGGGTCTAGCTATTATTATTATGGTGTATCGCAATACGAAGTCGATAGACATTGAATCACTACATAAACTTCGTTGGTAATTTAAAGCATTAAAAAAAGAAAGATATTAGCTATGCGTGATTTAATTTGGTTAATTCCTTTATTGCCGTTGATTGGTTTTGTCATCAATGGAATAGGACGACAGGTGCTTTCAAAAAGTTTAGTTGGATTTATCGGTAGCGGTACCGTATTTATTTCGTTTTTATTGAGCTGTACTCTTTTTGTATCCATTTATGAGGCGCGTGCACTTGGTGAAACAGGTAGGATTAGCCAACATATATTTGATTGGATTAAAATCGGGAATTTGGAAGTCTCACTTTCCTTTTTAGTGGATCCTCTAAGTGCGATTATGTTATTGGTAGTAACAGGTATTGGCTTTTTGATACATATCTATTCGATAGGTTATATGCAACATGATGGAGGATTTGCAAAGTACTTCGCTTATTTAAATCTCTTTATCTTTTTCATGTTGGTCTTAGTCATGGGATCCAATTATTTGGTCATGTTTATTGGTTGGGAAGGTGTTGGACTTTGTTCTTATTTACTGATCGGGTTTTGGTATAAAAACAGTGATTATGGTGCAGCGGCTAAGAAAGCCTTTGTGATGAATCGTATCGGAGATTTAGGTTTCCTAATTGCGATCTTTTTTATCTTAAATACTTTTGGATCCTTGGAATTTTCCACCGTGTTTGAGTCTGCAAAAAGCTTTCCTGTAGGAGATCTGACGATCTTAACCATTACGCTATTACTCTTTGTAGCAGCAACCGGTAAATCGGCTCAGATTCCTTTATTTACCTGGTTGCCCGATGCGATGGCTGGTCCAACTCCCGTTTCTGCTTTAATACACGCAGCAACGATGGTCACCGCAGGGATTTACATGATTGCCCGTTCAAATATCTTATTTGTATTATCACCTTTGACGCTTCAGATCATTGCGATAATAGGCGTTTGTACCGCTCTATTTGCTGCAGCAACTGCACTGACACAGAACGATATTAAAAAAGTGTTAGCCTATTCTACAGTTTCCCAATTGGGTTATATGTTCTTGGGATTAGGAGTTGGTGCATTTACTGGTGCTTTCTTTCATGTTTTAACACATGCCTTTTTTAAGGCTTTACTCTTCTTGGGTGCAGGCTCGGTGATACATGGCATGAGTGATGAGCAAGATATGCGAAAAATGGGAGGTCTTAAAAAGGCTTTACCCATCACGTATATGACCATGCTGATCGGGACTATTGCCATTTCCGGTATACCTCCATTTTCTGGTTTTTTCTCTAAAGATGAAATTTTAGCATATGCTTTTGCTGCTAATCCAGTTTATTGGGTATTGGGATTTATTGGGGCATTGATGACTGCCTTCTACATGTTTAGGTTGATTTATTTAACTTTCTTTGGTTCTTTTAGAGGTACGGACGAGCAGAAACATCATCTTCATGAATCGCCTAAATCCATGACTTTACCATTGATCGTGTTGGCTGTGCTGTCTATCTTTGGTGGTATGCTTAATCTTCCTGAGGTATTGGGAGGTCAGGCTTGGCTAGCAACATTTCTGTCTCCTGTTTTTGCTGATGGAGCAAGTTTGCAACACATGCATACAATAACCCACAGTACTGAATATATGTTAATGGGAGTTTCTGTAGTAGGGGTTTTGGTTATGGCATTTGTTGCCTATAACAAATATGTGAAGCAGGGATCGGTGCCTGAACATGATCAAGTGAGCAGAACAGGCCTTGCAAAACTTTCTTACCATAAGTTTTATGTGGATGAGATTTATGAATTATTAATTATAAAACCGATTAATTGGCTTTCCGTATTTCTAGCAAGAATAGTTGATAGCTTAGGAATAGACGGTTTAGTCAATGGAATTGGTAAATCGTCCTTTATGACTGGAAAAGGAGTTCGCCTTTTACAAAGTGGAAATGTGGGTTTCTATCTTTTACTGATGGTCGTTGGAGCGATAGCCATCTTTTTATACGGTTTATTGAGTTTTTAACATTGTAATAGCTATTTGATCATCAATGGATAACCTATTTTTACTTATTCTAACTCCTATTATCGGTGCTATTTTTTTGTCCTTTGTATGTGAACATACATTAGCGAAAAGAGGAGCACTGGTTCTGTCTTTGATTACACTGGGTCTGACTATTCCTTTTATCTGTCAATTCAATCCTGAAGGCGACTTTAATTATGAACAGTCTTATCCTTGGATAACTGCTTTTGGTGTTAACTTCCATATTGGGGTTGATGGTATTAGCTTGCCTTTGTTAGCACTAACTAATTTTTTAGTCCCACTCATTGTTCTGACCACTTTTAAAAAAGCCTTTAAAGGCAATTTCTATGCTTTAATGTTTTTCATGCAAAGTGGTTTGATGTTGGTTTTTTCTGCTATGGATGCTTTCACATTTTATGTGGGCTGGGAGGTTGCCTTGATTCCGATCTATTTTATCTGTGCTCTCTGGGGAGACGGGGACCGTATCCGGGTCAATTTGAAATTCTTTATCTATACTTTCTTTGGCAGTTTATTGATGCTGGTAGCGATTTTATATCTACATCAGCAAGTCGCGACCAATGATTTTGAATGGCATTCATTTGTTTCCTTAGATTTAGATGCCTCGACGCAAAGGTGGATATTTTGGGCCTTCTTTATTGCTTTTGCAATAAAAATTCCAATTTTTCCTTTCCATACATGGCAGCCAGGAACTTATACTCATGCTCCTGCGGCGGGAACGATGCTCTTGGCCGGAATTATGTTAAAAATGGGTATTTATGGTCTGATGCGCTGGCTTTTACCTGTTGTACCTGAAGCGGTTGCTATTTACGGTCAGCTGGCAATGATTTTATGTGTTTTTGCAGTTGTGTACGCGTCTATTATTGCGATACAACAACAAGATTCGAAACGACTGATTGCTTATTCTTCTATTGCTCACGTTGGACTAATTAGTGCTGGGGTATTTACTTGGAATGTGACCGGAATGAGTGGTGCCATGATCCAAATGATCAACCATGGAGTTTCTGTCGTTGGATTATTTTTTGTGCTTGATATTATTCAGGATCGTACCGGATCAAGAGATTTGCGAGACTTAGGCGGCATAGCCAAGAAAGCGCCGCGCTTAGCGATCGTATTTTTAATTATTATCATGGGCGCGATTGGTTTACCACTGACAAATGGTTTTATTGGAGAGTTTTTGCTTTTAAAAGGAATTTATGAATATGGCGTTTGGTTCGCTGTTTTTGGTGGATTAACACTTATTCTTGGAGCTGTTTACATGCTTCGTTTATATCAAAGAACAATGCTTGGCACAACTTCCGAACGAACAGCACATTTTGTTGATATTTCAGGTGTCGAATTGTATACTTTGATCATTATCTCAGCAGTGATTATTTATTTAGGAATTTTTCCAAACAGCTTATTGCATATTTCTTCAGCGTCTGTATCCGTTTTGGCTACATTCCTGGGGAGATAATTTTAGACTTAAACTTTACGAATAATAGATTCGATTATGGGGGCGATTATTACTTTATCAATATTAGCATTATTGGTACTATACTTAGGATTATTTAAAGCAAATAAATCATTATTACCGGTAGGTTTAGTGGGCTTGCTTGTTGTTAGTGGACTATTAATTAAAGATTGGCAAATAGATGCCTCTCCATTATACAATGGGATGATTTTATTTGATCATTATGCGATAGCCTTTTCAATATTATGTACTTTCGTAACAATATTGATTTTTATACTATCTAAAGGTTATTTCACGTCTTCAAGTGATCATGTGGCTGAATATTATACTTTATTGTTGTTCTCATTGCTTGGAGCTGTTCTGGTTAGTAGTTATCATAACTTAGCCTTACTTTTTTTGGGGATCGAGATTATGTCTGTCGCACTTTATATCCTGGTCGGAATACGTAAGAAAGATCCATCCTCCAATGAAGCAGCGATCAAGTATTTTATCATGGGGGCATTCTCGACAGGCTTTTTATTATTGGGAATAACCCTCTTGTATGGCGCATCTGGATCTTTTGATCTGATGATGATTAGAGACTATGTAACCATGCATCCGGGTGCGATATCACCTTTATTTTACGGAGGAGTGTTGTTGATGATTATCGGTCTGACTTTTAAAGTTGGTGCCGCTCCTTTTCACTTCTGGACGGCAGATGTATATGATGGGGCACCGATCTTAATTACGAGCTTTATGAGCACAGTGGTTAAAGTAGCGTCCTTCGCTGGCCTATTAAGATTATTTACCTTTTCGCTTTTGCCACTACAAGATTTTTGGACACCTATATTCTTAGGAATTGTCGTGCTTACATTATTTATTGGTAATCTTTCAGCTTTAATGCAATCCTCATTTAAGAGGATGTTAGCTTACTCAAGTATTTCACATGCAGGTTATATGCTTTTTGCTGTGATTGGTATTGGAGCTAGCTCTGCGAATTCAATTTTTGTTTATGGAGCTTCTTATTCTTTGGCTACTGTTACTGCCTTTGCAGCTTTGATTTTAGTAAAACGGGCTGTTGGCTCAGATCATTTCGAATCATTCAATGGATTGGCGAAAAAGAATCCTTATTTAGCAGCAATCCTCACTATTGCTATGCTGTCTTTAGCTGGTATTCCGTTAACAGCAGGTTTTATTGGTAAGTTTATGATGTTCAGTTCAGTAATGGCACAGTACCATATTTTACTTTTGTTCATTGCGGTTATTAATGCAGCGATCGCGGTATATTATTATTTAAAAGTGGTTGTATCGATGTATTTCAGGACTGCAGAGGGGAAAAGTATTCCAATAAATTCCAATTACGTTATTCTATTTATTGTGACTACTTTTTTAACGATTTTAATCGGAGTCTATCCGAATTGCTTTATGGAGTTAATTTAAAGGGAGTTTAATTAATATACTTAATGCATAGTTTGTAAAAGCTATGCATTTTTTATTTTGATTTCATGCCTTATAATTTAAAGACAAATTGTATATTGTCAGTAGGAATAAGTAATTGCTGATATTCATGAAGTTTTTAATACCGATTATAACTACAATAAAAAGACTTTTTATTATTGCTGTTGTGCTGGGTATTTTAACAAGCCTAGGATTTGCACAGCGAAATGTTAAAGGTCGTGTCATTGACGGTAAAACTGGAAAAGGAATTCCTTTAGCTAGTATCTCCTGGAGTGGTCATAGTGGAGGCACTTCGGCAGATACCCTTGGCAATTTCAGTATTGTCCTCCGGAATGAATATGACCAGATTGCCTTTCGGGCCGTCGGTTATGAGATTAAATTAATTGATCTTAATACGGTTCAAGATTCGGTATTAAATGTATTACTTTTTGGTAAAGACAATAAAATTGGGGAGGTGGTTGTCAATGCCAAAGGTCGTAAATATAAAGATCCTGCCTTAGCACTGATTGAAAATGTCATTTCGCATAAGGATGCAAATCATATCTCCAGATTAAATCATATTCAATATGAGGAGTATGAAAAATCACAATTTGGTACGGTAGATTTTAAAGTAAAGCCAGGAAGATTGCCAGGTAAATTAAGATTTTTGTTTGAAAATAAAGATACAGTGAGTATACCTGGTAGTTCTATTTTACCTTTTTTCTTAGAAGAAAGTGTCTCGGAAGTCTATTCTACCTTCAAACCTTCGCGGAAGAAAAAGATTATTACAGGACATAAGGTTACAGAATTAAACAAGCGTTATATCAATAATGCCAATATCCAAAGTTATTTTCAAGATCAATTTCGAAATATTGATCTCTACGAGAATAATATCCAGCTGATAAGTAAAGCCTTTTTAAGTCCGATAGCCGGTAATGCTCCTTCTTATTATAAGTATACAATAAGGGATACGTTAGTTAAAGATGATGTACGCTATATCGAATTGCATTTTGAAGCAAAATCAAAGATGGACGTGCTGTTTAAGGGATCAATATGGGTCTCCGATGATGACCGTTATGCCGTTTATTACGCAGAAATGGAACTTGGTGAAGAGGCCAATATTAATTGGGTTAATGGAATTAATATAGGTCTTGAGTTTGAAAAGCATCCTGCAGGACAAATGTTGCCAAAACGCGCTAACCTACAGATCTTATTCGGTACAGATAAGGGGAATGCACTGTACGGGAAAAAGGAAACTTATTTCTCAAAATATAAAGATGAAGCGATAAATGATGAGCTATTTAAAGGTATTCCGATTGAAAAGCGCTATCTGGAACAAAAAGATTCTGTACAATGGGATCGGGTTAGAGTAGTGCCGCTTACAGAAACTGAAGCTAAGACTTACGTCAATATTGATTCTCTTTCAGAAATGAAATCGATTAATCGATTAATCTCAATTGGATATTTTTTAGTAAGAAGTTATTATAATGTTGGAAAATTTGAATTTGGTCCTTTAGAATATACCTACAGTTTTAATGAAATAGAAGGAAGTAGAATTCGATTAGGGGGTAGAACAACGGAATTGCTTTCGAATAAATTCTTTTTTGAGGGGTATGTTGCCTATGGTACACGAGATCAAGAATTTAAATATTACCTCAATGTAGCGCAATCTTTAAATGGAAAATCTATCGTACAATTTCCTGCACATTATCTTTCGGCAACGATTCAACATGATGTTATGGAACCTGGTCGAGGTTTAAGCTATCTGAAAGGCGATGGTTTTTTTCAGTCCTTTCGAAAGAATAAACCTACAAAATGGTTATGGAATGATATCTACCGTCTTGAGCATTTAATTGAATTTGGAAATCATTTTAGTGTGAGTACCATGTTGACAAGAAATGAAAGACAGGCCGCTGGGACCTTGTCTTTTGTCACAGGAAATGCTTCGCCAGATACGATTGCTGCGATCAACACAAATGATATACAGATCAAGTTACGTTGGGCACCTGGAGAACAGTTTTATTATAGAAATTTAGAGCGAACGCAGATCCGGAATAAATTTCCGATTCTGACTTTGCAATATAACAAAGGATTAGATGGTTTCTGGAATGCAAATCAACGTTATGATGCTTTAAGGTTCAAGATCTTTAAAAAGATATTTATGTCTCCTGCAGGAACAGCAGATATCGAATTTAGCGCTGGTAAGATATGGGGCACGGTCTATTATCCACTATTAGAGATGCCAGATATTCAAACGGATAAATCGGGGCCTTTGCAAAATTTTGATTTGATATCAAATATGGAATTTGTTGCAGATCGTTTTGTGAAGCTTGCTTATTACCACCATTGGGATGGCTACATATTCAATAGGATCCCTTTATTGCAACGTTTAAAGTGGCGCGAGGTAACAGGTTTCAAGTTTTACTATGGACAAATCAGTGATCGAAATAATCCGGAATTTAATAAAAATCAGATTCAGTTTGACCGTGATGACGATGGTCTTGTTAAAACGCGGGTTATGGGCAATCAACCTTACATGGAAGGAATAGTAGGCATTGACAATATTTTTAAAATTTTTCGAGTTGAATATAAAAGAAGATTAACGTATTTAAATTATCCAAATGTATCCCGTGATACCTATGGTGTATCACTTCATTTAAATTTTTAGAATTTATGGAATATCAACATCTCTTATATCAAGTGGATAAGCATATTGCTTACATTACAATCAACAGAGCATCTGCATTGAATGCTTTGAACCAACAAACATTGACAGAGCTAGAGGCAACGCTTCTCGAAGCAAAGAAGGATCATGATGTCAAAGGAATTATTATTACCGGCGCAGGTGAAAAAGCATTTGTAGCAGGAGCTGACATTAAAGAATTTGTAGATTTAAGTGAAGCCGAAGCGAAACTTCTTTCACAAAAGGGGCATTATATTTTTACGGAATTGATCGAACAATCACCGAAACCTGTCATCGCCGCAATAAATGGATTCGCGCTCGGCGGAGGTTTAGAATTAGCGCTTGCCTGTCATATGCGCTTTGCTTCAGCAAACGCAAAATTGGGTCTTCCAGAAGTTTCTTTAGGTCTTCTTCCGGGTTATGGCGGCACACAAAGATTGACGCAATTGGTAGGACGTGGACGTGCATTACAGATGATCCTGACAGCTGATTTGATCAGTGCTGAAGAAGGGCTGAGAATCGGGCTTATTAATGAAGTGCTGGATGCCGCTGATTTAATGAACCGAGTGGAAGAGGTTTTGGAACGTATATTTTCAAGATCAGGAACGGCGGTAACAGCAGCAATTGATGCGGTTAATGCATCAAACGAACAAACAAGGGATGGCTATCAGGTGGAGATTAATCATTTTGCTGAACTTTTTGTAACGCGTGATTTTAAAGAAGGTGTTGATGCCTTTTTAACCAAGAGAAAGCCAAACTTCTAGTTATTATTTGCTTCTTCATATCGCGTTTTAAGCTATTATATTTATTGATCATCGTCTCAAATCATTTTATCCATCCGCGTTGTTACCAAAGTAATCAATGCCTTGCCTGTAGTTCACAAGACGTTGTCTGGATGATCAGTCCTTGTTTGATGGATAACTGTATGATTTTAGCTGGAGCAGTATTTTTCTTTTCTTCTGTGGACGTTTGTTTTATAGGTATATAGCGTGGCGGTATCGCATATTGACAGGTATGACCATGGTGACCATGCTGTCGTATCTCAACAAACAAAAGCCAAGGTTATTTAAAAGATAGCGGGATTGCAAGTTGGTGTCGAGGTAGCAATGGCCAATAGCGTCTTGAAGGTTGTCGAGATCGATGTCGATCTAAACGTTATTGCGCAACGGGAGTGTGGCTTCGCACTATGGCGGCAAGCTTTCGGCATAGGACGAAACGACTCTGCTATGTGGGGAACTGACACAGACATAGGTCGAAAAGATTTCGCCACTTGGGGAAATGATGCAGACAGAAGAAGAAGCTATTCTACCATGTGGGGAACTGACACAGACGGTTGTCGAAATGATTTTGCCACGCGGGGAAATGAATAAGACGGTTATCGAAACGATTTCGCCGCACGGGGAAATGACGCAGACGGAGGTCGAAACGATTTCGCCATAGCGCGAAATGACCCAGACATTCTGGAGATTCTTTCCGCCATAGCGCGAAATGAAGGTTTCATGAAATTAAACGCGTTCTTAATTTATACTTATAGTCTCTTTTCTAGGAATGATAACCTGGTTTTACGGTATGATAGTAGTGATGAAATTTATCCCAAAAAATTAAATATTCTATTTTACATGAGCCCAAAAATGGCTAAAGTGACCGAATTATATCAAAAATAATCAAAATGGAAGCTCATAAAATACTAAAAAATACGCGTCCCGATTTTTTCTACAAGGTAGATATTGTTGTTATTGGTGCAGGGCAGGCGGGTTTGTCTGCGGCCTATTATCTGAAAAAAGCAGGAATCGAACCTGGAAAAGGTTTTGTCGTTTTGGATGATGAGTTTGCTGCAGGTGGCGCTTGGCAACATCGCTGGGACTCATTAACGCTTGATAATGTTAATGGGATTAATGATCTCCCAGGAATGGGATTTTCAGATGCCGTGGATACCACGGATACTACACTGCAAGCGAATACCGCTATTCCGAAATATTACGAGCTGTATGAAAAAAAGTTTGAACTTCCGATTATTCGTCCTATAAGGGTGAGTGAAGTAACAGCGCGTAATGGACGATTTATGATACATACAAATGGTATTCAATTTAGTGCTCGCGGATTGATAAATGCAACCGGAACTTGGAAAACTCCCAATTGCCCCAAGTATCCGGGCTGGGAAAAGTTTAAAGGCAGACAGTTACACACTGGAGAATATATAAATGCGGATGAGTTTGTTGGAAAGCATGTTATCGTTGTAGGTGGCGGAATCTCAGCCATTCAACTGCTGGGTGAAATTTCTCAGGTTACCCGGACCACATGGGTAACCCGTAAACCTGTAGATTTTAGAAAAGATGAATTCACGCCCGATGCGGGAAGGGCGGCTGTTGCTCTGGTAGAAAAAAGAGTACGTGAAGGTTTGCCTCCAAACTCGGTTGTATCGGTCACAGGCTTGCCTCTTACACCAGCTATTGAAAAAATGTTACGTGATGGGGTTCTGGATCGTAAGCCAATGTTTAAAGAGATTACCGAAACAGGTGTCAGATGGGAAGATGGAACGACTTTGGATGCTGCTGTTATTTTTTGGAATACCGGTTTTAAACACTCTCTGGATCACCTTGCTCCACTGGGTTTGATCAACGATAAGGGGGGTATCGAGCTATCAGGAAGACTGGCCACGCAGGTTACAAAAGATCCACGCATTCACTTAACGGGCTACGGTCCGTCAGCTTCTACAATTGGAGCTAATCGTGCTGGAGGGGCAGCTGCAAGAGAGTTAATTGCATATTTAAAGTTGTGAACGACTATTTGACCTAGCAAAGAGTAATACAAGATGTTATGAAAGTATATACCATCTAAAAAAAGCGACGGTTAGGTCGCTTTTTTTATGGGTAAGTTGAAGATTGGAACTTCTTTCCTAATACTATCTTTTGTTGATGCGGTCTTTAAATTGGCTAAAACCATCCATAAAGGCTTCCACAATTATTCTTCCTGCAGGGAGGTGTTTAAGATCATAGTCGAATGTAGCATTTATAATAGCTTTATACTCATGTTTCTGCCATACGGTGCCATCAACAGTGATTTGCACGGTCATATCGCTTGGTTTATTGGATACGACATTCAATTGCGTATGGTCCACTACCGATCTTGGGTATAGAGAAAAGGCGTATCTGCCTGTTGTGGTATCTAGTTCTAACCCCTTCACAGCATTGAAACTGAACATTTCACCGATCCCGCAATCGCTTTCGAATGCATGGATCAAATTTCCTTTTAGATCAAATATGCGAAGATGACCATCTCCATTTGCCGGCTGTGCCCAGAATTGTAATCCATTGCCTGCAGTATCGATGAGACGTAGTGCATGTTTACCTTCCGAGAGGTGTATCGTATCTGTGTATAGGGTCACAGGTTCTAACTGCGCTGCGGTTTTTTGAAAGATCGTATCTTGTTTAGCATTTAAAAGGAAAATGTTATTGTCTTTAGGCTTATTATTCGTTAATAATTGTAGGACAAAAGTTGCTGGAAATTTCTGTGCAGCAGTAAAGATCGCTTGCATGTTATTGTCTCCGGACCAAGCATCTTTCTTTCCGTTGGGTTGATTAAGCGTGACAAGAAATACATTTTCGCCATCTTTTTCCTGAATCTCCCCGGGGAGTATCACTTCGGCCACTTGATTGAAAGGAAGATTTCCTTTCCAATGGAATGTTTTAGTCGGAAAACCCTGTGTTCCATATACAATAGTGAGTGAACGAACAGGGTCTGATCCTAAGTTTCTAAACATTATACGAGGGCCTGAGCTAGCCGGATTTAAACGGGAAAATCGTTGTTCATCATTGGGAACCATTATAGCTTCCACAGCGACATCTGTTTTTTGATTCGGGGCGGTGTACTCAAACAAATACGCGGCTATATTTTCAGCAGCCTGTATGTTGTCGATGGCTGTATAAGGCTCCATTAATAAAGATACTTGATGACTGCCTAGCTTTGTCCATACATCGATCACATCAGGTTGTTGTAGGTCGCCCGGACACCAGTACGCCCGGTCAAATATCCAGGTACCACCTTGTGGGTAAAGTGGGTTGTCGCCACATTTTTTCCACATATCACGTTTATCAACGATTTTTCCGTCCACAGAAATTTCGCGCCAGCGGCTGCAAAACTCACTGCAGCCACGTGGTTTGTCCATACCGTGACCGGTGTGCTGTATGCGTATTCTGCTTAATGCCGCTCCAGCTGTAGACTGATAATTTACCGGTAAAAGGTTATCCTCAATCTTCTCGTTGGGATCTCCATATTTATAGGCCTTATTCCATAAAGGTTTTATACCAAGTGGTGTAACAACAGGAGGACCGGATAAGATTTCAAAATCTATCGTAAGCGCCCAACCGACTGTTTTATCTTCAAAGCCTGAATGCACATATACAATTTCCACACTATCTCGGAGAAACGGAGCGAAGTCTGTGACATCAACCTGCCATTTCCAGTTCCATCCTTTGTTATAAATACTGCCATATGGTGTAAGCATCCTACCCAGTTCATAGTTAAGCTCAGAACCATTTGTACCGCCTTTGCGACGCAATATAATATGATCCAAATAATCCCAGTGGGCAGTATGGAGACTATCGGGGCTTCCCAAGGTAACATGCATGGTTACTTTTCTGATGGAAGCATCTGTTTTAGGAAATAGACCCCATGCAGGGTATGGCTTTTCACCTTTAATGGGATCGCAAATAATAGTAGCACGGTTATGCGTAACAATGTGGCTTATCGCTGGTTTTTGAGCAACTGCTCGATAACAGATGATGAGTGCAAATAGGGTTAGGAAAGATTTTATGTTCATTAATTTGAAAAAATATTATTTAAGAAACTGCATAAAGATAAGATGTTTTACGCAATCTTATTATGAGGAAGGTGTGGCATTATTTGTATCTCAAATTTTGATCAATAAAAAAAGCGACTCTTTTGAAGTCGCTTTTCGTAGCCCGTAGGGGAATCGAACCCCTGTTTCTAGAATGAAAATCTAACGTCCTAACCCCTAGACGAACGGGCCATTTGTTTATTAATGTGATGCAAAGATAAGCGCATTTTTTACTCTTGCAAAATAAATGTGGTCCCTTTTACGTAACTCTTTGAATTTGAATAAAATTATTTTTTTACAAGGTCTTTATTTGAGGGTAAATCAAGCTTATTCGACCACATAAGCTAGTAAATACGCATTGAACTTCTCATAATGAACATCGAAGTGACAATCATGATATTCACTTTTTAAATGTAATTTCAAAATTCCTTCATCCTGATATTGAAAAGGAGCAATGGTCATATTATGAAGAAAGGAGACGCCGCTATTACCCTGCAATTTATACACAGCCTCTTTAGCACTCCAACAAGCATAGAGCTGCGCTATGCGGTTTTCGCCTGAGGTAATGAAGTCAAGTTCTTCTTCTTTTAAGAATTTATGCGCAATGCGCTCCACTTTGGATTTGATAAGCTCCATATCAATACCTACCTCGCCCACCGAACTGATAATCGCTCCTGCATAATCAAAAGAATGAGTGAGTGATATTTTTTGCGGAAAATTGGCTAGGTATGGTTTTCCGTTTGCATCAGAAGGACAATCAATATAAGCAGTCGTGTTTAATAACGTGCGTAAAAGGACGCGTGTAGCGAGCCAATGTAAACGACGCTTACCATTGGATAGGCTGATGAGTTTCTGTTCTTCTAATGCGTCTAATTGCAGTTGATTAGACAATGTTTGTTCATCTTCTTCAATACGCCAAATTGCAAATTTGGTATGCTGATCCAATTCTCGTAGGTATACTAAGCTCATAATCAAACTTAGTTAAATTTGTTTTCATTTAAAAGGAGCTTCGTCTGTAAATAAGCGGTTTTTCAGCTTTATTTTTTGATATGAACTTACTACGACCTGATGAAGCATGATAAAAATTAATACCTAATATTTCCAGAAGAAATATTAGGAAATGCTGTAAAATATCAACGATTACCGTATTTTTGAAAAAAATGGTTGCTGTTCACTTTTCTAAACGATTGGGAGTCAACTTTAACCTATACAAATATTGAATAATCATGATTTTATCGGATAAACGTATACTAGAAGAAATTGAAAATGGCAATATCGTTATTGAACCATATGATCGTAAATGCTTGGGGACAAACTCGTACGATGTTCACTTAGGTAAACATCTGGCGACCTATAAAAACCGTGTTTTAGATGCGAAACATCATAATGAGATAGATCATTTTGAAATTCCGGAAGAGGGATTTGTTTTAGAGCCTAATACATTATACCTCGGGGTTACGTTAGAATATACCGAAACGCATAAACATGTTCCCTTCTTAGAAGGAAAATCGAGTACGGGTCGTTTAGGTATCGATATTCATGCTACTGCTGGAAAGGGTGATGTTGGATTTTGTAATACGTGGACATTGGAAATTTCATGTGCACAGCCTGTTCGCATCTACGCAGGAATGCCAATAGGACAACTTATTTATTTCGTAGTTGAGGGAGAGGTGGAAACTCTTTATAATACAAAGGGAAATGCAAAATATAATACCAAGACGACCAAGCCTGTGGAGTCTATGATGTGGAAAAACTCATTTTAAAATAAAAAAGAGCAAAGACTTTAAAATCTTTGCTCTTTTCGTTTGAAATCTGCTTAACCTCCAAATTCCATTAAATAGGCTTTTAAGAATTCGTCCAAGTCACCATCTAGCACAGATTGTGTATTAGAGGTTTCGTAATTGGTTCTTAAATCTTTAATTAATTTATAGGGATGTAATACATAGTTTCTTATTTGAGATCCCCACTCGATTTTCTTTTTATTACCCTCGATTGCGTCCGTTGCCTCTTGGCGTTTCCGCATTTCGATTTCATACAGTTGTGATTTCAAAAGTCGAAAGGCATTTTCTTTATTTTGTAATTGTGATCTAGATTCCTGATTCTTAATAATAATACCAGTTGGCTTATGGTGTAATCGTACTGCAGTTTCTACTTTATTTACGTTTTGACCTCCAGCACCACCTGCACGGAAAGTATCCCACTCAATTTCAGAATCTTTGACCTCGATTTCAATGTTGTTGTCAATTAAAGGGTAGACATAAACAGAGGCAAATGAAGTATGACGCTTGCCGTTTGAATCAAAGGGCGAAATACGAACTAAACGGTGTACACCATTTTCACCTTTTAGATAACCATATGCAAAATCTCCGGAAATTTGGAGCGTGACAGTTTTTATTCCTGCAACTTCTCCTTCTTGCGAATCCTGTTCAGTTACTTTATAACCATTTTTCTCACCCCACATGATATACATACGCATCAACATGGCCGCCCAGTCACAACTTTCTGTTCCGCCGGCTCCAGCAGTAATCTGCAGAATGGCGTCTAGCTGATCTTCTTCGGCGCTTAGCATGTTCTTGAATTCTAATTCTTCCACCGCTTCTAAAGCAATATGATACTGTTCATTGAGCTCCGCTTCCGTAGCGTCGCCGGCTTGATAGAATTCATATAATACACCCGTATCATCGACAGCTGCGGCGACCGAATCAAAGTGATCCGTCCATACCTTCTGTACTTTGATAGACTGTAATATTTTTTCTGCAGCTTTTGAGTCGTCCCAAAAATTAGGCTGTAAGGTAATTTCTTGGTCTTTTTCTAGCAGTTCTTTTTTGACATCGATGTCAAAGATGCCTCCTCAGGGAAGTTACACGATCCCTCAAATCTTGAATTTGTTCTTTGGTCATAATAACAAAGATACGGCTTTCTGTAGGAAATGCCCAAAAAGCTGCGGTATGAACTTCGGTTATCGGAGTAAATTTTTATATTTCCTCAATAGTATAGTTTTTAATGGAAGAGGAGAAATCAATAACTTTGTTTATAGATATGGTACAATTAACATTGTAAATAAAACAAATTTATCTAAGTTTGATTAAAATAGAAAAATATGTTACCAAAAATAGATTTTACTCAGACAGCGGCTTACCGCTATTTAGCCGATCATTATATTCGTATAAACGAGCATAGCTTAAAAGATTTATTTGCTGCAGATGACTTTAGATTTGAGAAATATAGTATAGAATTTAATGATTTGCTTTTAGATTATTCAAAAAATAGAGTGAACGATGAGACGTTAGCTTTATTACGCCAGTTGGCCAAAGAGTGCCAATTAAGCGAAGCTATAGAAGCAATGTTTCAGGGAGAAAAAATCAATGAAACAGAAGGCCGTCAGGTATTGCATACAGCTTTGCGCAATCAATCTGGAAAAGCAATATTTGTTGACGGTCAAGACGTCATGAAAGATGTAAATGCTGTTTTGGCACAGATGGAGTCATTCACGAACCGCATTCTATCCGGTGAATGGAAAGGCTATACTGGAAAAGCGATTACCGATGTGGTGAATGTAGGTATCGGAGGATCTGATTTAGGTCCAGTAATGGTGACGGAGGCTTTAAAGGCTTATCGCACACATTTAAATATGCATTTTGTATCTAATGTGGATGGAACACATATTGCAGAGGCTATTAAAAACCTTGATCCAGAGACAACCTTGTTCCTGATTGCATCAAAAACTTTTACAACACAGGAAACGATGGCAAATGCAAATACTGCTCGGGATTGGTTCTTAGAGAGTGGGGCACAACAGACTGATGTGGCGAAGCATTTTGCAGCGTTGAGTACGAATACCGCTGCTGTTGCCGCATTTGGTATCGATACTAAAAATATGTTCCAATTTTGGGATTGGGTTGGTGGACGTTACTCGCTATGGTCTGCGATCGGTTTATCGATCAGTTTAGCTGTTGGTTTTGATCATTTCAAAGAATTATTAACGGGCGCATTTGAGGCCGATGAGCATTTTAGAACAGCAGCATTTGAAGAGAATATTCCGGTTACTTTGGCATTGTTAGGTATTTGGTATAATAATTTTTTTGAAGCAGAAAGTCACGCAATCTTACCATATGATCAATATTTACATCGCTTTGCAGCGTATTTCCAACAGGGAGATATGGAAAGTAATGGTAAGTGTGTGGATCGTAACGGTAATGCTGTGGATTATCAAACAGGTCCAATTATCTGGGGTGAGCCTGGTACAAATGGACAGCATGCTTTTTATCAATTGATACATCAAGGAACTAAATTAATCCCTTGTGATTTTATTGCACCTGCTATTAGCTTAAATCCTATAGGCAAGCATCATCAGATGCTACTTTCTAATTTTTTCGCCCAGACAGAAGCATTAATGAATGGAAAATCTGAGGAAGTTGTTGTTGCTGAACTAAAAGCCGCGGGTAAATCGGAAGAAGAAATTGAAAAGCTGAAAGCATTTAAAGTGTTTGAAGGAAATAGACCTAGTAACTCTATATTACTTAAAAAAGTAACACCACGTTCTTTGGGTACTTTGGTTGCGCTCTATGAGCATAAGATATTTGTACAAGGGATTATCTGGAATGTCTTTAGTTTCGATCAATGGGGGGTAGAATTAGGGAAGCAGCTTGCGGGTCAGATTTTACCAGAATTAGAGTCAGAAGATATCATTACGACACATGATTCGTCGACAAATGGTTTGATTAATCAATACAAAGCTTGGCGTTTATAAATGTTAAGGAAATAAAAAACCCGGGGTTAATGTTTTAACTCCGGGTTTTTTTATGTTGTTATTTTTATAAGGATAGAATTTCAACTATCCTTAATAAATCCTGATTGATTGAATCAATGTGTTTAATTGCTTTTTTGAAAGATATAAATTGTACTTCGCCATGCACTAAACCCGCCATTTCACCTTTGCGCCCCTCTAGGAGAGCCTCTACAGCGGCAACACCTAATCTACTGGCCAATACTCTATCCATGCAAGTTGGGCTTCCGCCACGTTGTATATGACCTAATATCGATAAACGAACATCATATTTAGGAAAGTTTGCTTTGATTCTTTCTGACACAACCATTCCACCTTCCGAATCGCCTTCGGCAACAATGATGATACGTGAAGATTTGCTTTTGCGTGTTTTATCTAAGCGTTTCATGATGGCGTCGTAATCCACATTAAACTCAGGGATTAAAACGGCTTCAGCACCTGTGCTGATACCCGATCTTAACGCAATCAATCCCGAATCTCTACCCATCACTTCAATTACAAAAAGACGGTCATGAGATTCTGCTGTATCTCTAATTTTGTCAACAGCCTGTATAACGGTATTTATAGCCGTGTCGTAACCTATTGTAAAGTCAGTACCAGCAAGGTCATTGTCAATTGTACCTGGAAGACCGATGATAGGAATATCAAATTCTTCTAGAAATTTGGATGCACCTGTAAAAGTTCCATCGCCACCAATAACAACAAGAGCATCAATACCAGCAGCTTTTACATTTTCATAAGCTTTCTGACGACCTTCAATAGTTCTGAATTCATCACTTCTTGCTGTTTTTAAAATGGTACCACCGCGTTGTATGATGTTCGCGACAGATTTAACGTCCATGGCATACATATCGCCACTGACCAGGCCGTCATAGCCTCTTTTAACACCAAAAACATTTAAACCATTATATATACCTGCTCTAACTACCGCGCGAATGGCAGCATTCATTCCTGGAGCATCTCCTCCAGAAGTTAATACTGCTATATTTTTAATATTACTCATAATTCAAACTTAATAAATCTTATTTCGGTTTGCAATATAAACCAGTTGAATGAAAAAAACAACTTATTTGGGTTATCTATTTGTAAATTGATCACCCAAATAAGTTGCGATTGCTTTTATTCTTTGCTCGTACTGGATTCGATTCAACAAAATCAACGCCCCATGGAGTCTTTATTTTTTTGCATGGAACGCATCTATACCACTTTGTAAGTATTGCGCATAGGCAACAGGATCGTAATTTGCTCCTGAAGGTGGAACCAAAACGTTTCCTTGCGTATCGACAATCACATAAAGAGGCTGTGAATTACTATTAAATTTCGAAGCTTGAAAATCTGAATTTTTGTTTCCGATATTCTTGATTCTCTTTCCTGAATAAGTTGAAATAATTTGTTCTTCTTTAGGTAATTCAGTACGGTCATCCACAAATAGCTCTGCCATTACAAAACCTTCTTTTAATAATTTTGCCACCTTAGGATCTGTCCAGACGTTTGCCTCCATCTGTCTGCAATTAACGCAATTCCATCCTGTAAAATCAATTAGAACTGGTTTGTTCAATTCTTTAGCAGTTTCTAATGCTTGGTCGTAGTCATAGTAAGGATCAAATCCTTTAGGAGTACCACGTTTATGGAATATCTCCGCATATTTTTTCACTTTACCATCCGAGTGTGCCGGAGCGCTTGCTATTCCTGCAGATAAATCAAAATCCTGAGTTGCAGATGGTGGTAAAAATGCGGATATAGATTTCAAAGGAGCTCCCCATAGTCCCGGTATCATGTACATCACAAAAGCAAAGACTGTGATCGCTAAAAATGTACGTGGTACGGATAAGAATTTGAGCTCACTATCATGAGAAAACTTAATTTTACCAATCAGATAGAGTCCCATTAAACCGAAAATAACGATCCATAAAGAAAGGAATACCTCGCGATCAAACCAATTCCAATGGTAGGCGAGATCAACATTTGATAAGAATTTTAAGGCTAAGGCCAACTCCAAAAATCCGAGGACTACTTTGACACTATTTAACCAGCCTCCAGATTTTGGAAGGGATTTTAATAATGAAGGGAACATTGCGAACAATGCAAAAGGAATTGCTAAAGAAATAGAAAAGCCAAGCATACCGATTGCTGGGCCTAAGCGCTCGCCTTTAGAGGCTGCTTCCACCAACAAGGTACCTATAATCGGTCCTGTACAGGAAAAGGAAACTAAAGAAAGGCTAAATGCCATGAAAAATAGACCTACCAAACCACCTTTGTCCGATTTGGCATCCATTTTATTGACAAATGAACTTGGTAGCGTGATTTCAAATGCACCAAAAAATGATGCTGCAAAGACGACTAATAGAAGGAAGAATAAGAAGTTAAAGATACCATTTGTAGAAAGTGCATTAAGAGCATCAGAACCAAATAAAATAGTAATGATCATGCCCAGTGCAACATAGATAATGATGATAAATAATCCATATAGTAAAGCTTTACTTATTCCACTGGCTCTGGATCCTGATTGTTTTGTAAAGAAACTGACAGTCAACGGTAACATAGGAAAGATACAAGGCATCAATAATGCCATAAAACCTCCTACTAAACCTGCGATGAAAATACCCCAAAGTGATTTTTTTTCTTCGGGAACTTGATCAATTGCTGTTTGCGTCAGGGCTTTAGTTGTATCCTGACTTAGGGTATCAGGACTTTCAGAGAAAACCAAATCCTCTGTCACTTCAACAGGGGATGTTGTATCAGCAGATTCTGAAAATTCGATTCCTTCTACACTAAGTAAAGAGTCTTGTGCTGTTGCAAAAGAAAGAACAGGAATAAATAAACTGAAAATAACGAAGTAGATAAAAAATAGTTTCTTTTTAGCCATTATATATAGAGTTCTAAGATAATTTGTAAAATTAAAAAAAGACATTGAGAATCACCTTATTGTTTAGTAGTTGTAAAGTCAATTTTACTATCTAAAGGTAATCTTACAGGCATTTATTCGTCATCACAGGCGTACATATAATAAATCGCAGAAAATTAACATTTCATGAAGTGATTTGGATTCGCACGCTAATAAGAAAACGCTATTCAACTAACCATAGTGAGTTAGCTGAATAGCGTTTTGTGCACATATATGCTGTTATTTTTTTACTTGATTGCTACAGAAAATGCGTAATCTGTTGGTGGAAGACATTGTGTTTTATCGCAAGCTTGGTATTCTACACTACCTTTTACAGTTGTTGTTCCTTTATTTAATTTTACTTTTTGCTGAAAAATCACCTCTTTTTTAAAGTAGCCTACATTCATTTTAAAGACCTCTTCGTATTTTGTTGCTGCTTTAGGTTCAGCTGTTTTACCATTTAGTGTATAATCTTTAGATGCAGGAAATGTAAATGAGGTTGGTATAGGGCCATTTTCACCGACATTTTGAGAATAAATGTGCCAACCGTCTTGAATAGTGGCTTTGATAAAGATAACAGCTTCCTTATCATTTAATTTTTTTGAAGCAACAGTCCATTTAACAGGATCGTGGATTTGAGCTACTGCTCCTGAAATAGCAAAAAATAGTACTGCTATTAATAATGTTAATTTTTTCATGGAATATATTTGTTTTTTTATTGTTACAAAGCTATCATTAGCATATTTATTATTTTCAATAAACGATAGGCATTGATGGTTTTTTCAGAATATTTTAATATTAAAAACTTTCTATACAAATCATGCTCTTGCTATAAGACCGTAGAAAATAGCTAAAGTTTAATTTCTTTTAGCAAATTTACTTTTTTGGTCCAATATATTTATCGGAGCAGGGTAAATATTTTGTTGCTTAAAGGACATATTTAATCTCTTGGAGATTGAACTCTTTTATTTTATTTGCGATTTGAACCTGTAATAAGCCATTTGAAAGTACTTGTATTATTTTCCCTTCAATTTTTGTTTCATTGACCATATATTTTTTAATCTGGTCTCTTCTAAAAAGATTTTGATTGTATGCTAATAGTTGCTGATCTTGATCCTGGTTTTTTAACCGTTTGTATTCTATATCTAAAAATTGATAAAGTTCTGTCGCTAGCGATTGTATGTGATAGGGTTCTTCTTGTTTGCTGATCGATTTTAGTGAGGTAATATGTTGGGTATCGCCAAATGACGTCTGATTTATATTAATACCGATGCCAATAACACTTGTCGCGATTTTATTCCCTTTTATCGTGTTCTCAATTAATACACCTACTATTTTTTGGTCATTAACATAAATATCATTTGGCCATTTGATTTGCACTTTTTGGTCTGTTTTTGTTTTTAACCAGTTAAATATTCCGAGACATATGGCGCACGATAAGGTAAATTGTTGATCTATTCTTAAAAAATGCGGATAAATGAGGATTGATGTTATGATATTTTTACCAGGTTCGCTTTTCCAAATATTGCCCCTCTGACCTTTCCCCGCGAATTGTTCTACTGCTAAAATGGCAGAACCTTCGTCCTGTGGCTTGAATTTTGACAAGTTTTCTTTAAAATAATCATTTGTGGATGCCACTCGATCGACAGTAATTACATTTTGACCGATAATAAGTCCTGAAAATGTGTTATTTTGCAAGGTGATAATTTTTTAATTGTATACAATAGTCAAAACTATAATTTTTTTTAATGGATAAAAATAAAAGTTCAGAATTGTCAACGCGACTGTCAGAGGTGGTGGTATATGGAATGCAAGAGAAGAAAGCAAATGAAATAGTGCGATTGGATTTGAGAAATATTAACAGTTCTGTTTCCGATTATTTTGTAATTTGTCATGCAGATTCCCATATTCAAGCGCAAGCAATTGCGAAAAGTGTAGAAGATGAAGTCTATAAAACATTTGGTCAAGATCCACAATATAAAGAAGGCCAGAGTCTTGGCGAATGGTTGATCCTTGACTTTGTAGATGTAGTTGTTCATATCTTCAAGAAAGAAAAAAGGGCACTCTATGCGATCGAGGATTTATGGGGTGACGCTCAAATTCAAGACTTTCAAAGTGCTTAATTAAGATAGAAAAAATAGAATTAAAACGATATAAATAAGAAAGAATGAAGAAAATACCAACTGGTAAAATAACCCCAAAACCGCCCAAGTTTAATGTCATGTGGCTTAGTTTTGCTTTGATATTGGTTTTTTTTGCCCTACAATACGTTTTTAGTGATAATTCGGCTAAAAAAATCACGTACAGTGAATTTGAATCTACCATTTTACCAACAGGTGATGTAGAAAGATTAGAAGGTACTAAGAAAAATGATCTTGTACATATTGATGTTTATATCAAGAAAGATCGTTTAAAAGATGAAAAATATAAAAATGTGGCTCCAGGAGCAAATGCATTGTCATTGAACCCTGAAGTAGGCCCTCAATATTACTTCACTGAAGCTTCAGCTGATATTTTGGCTTCAAACTTAAAAGCGGCGCAAGAAAATCTTCCTGCAGGTACACCGCGATTGAGTGTAAGTTATGAAGATCGTTCTAACCCATGGGCTAATTATTTTGTGACCTTTATTTTACCACTTGTTGTGATGGTATTATTATGGTTATTCTTGATGCGTCGTATGAATGGTGGTGGCGCTGGCGGTGGCGGTCAGATATTTAATATTGGTAAATCTAAAGCACAGCTATTCGATAAAGAATCTTCTATTAATATTAC
Organism: Sphingobacterium anhuiense; assembly: GCF_042686355.1. Classification (NCBI taxonomy): domain Bacteria; kingdom Pseudomonadati; phylum Bacteroidota; class Sphingobacteriia; order Sphingobacteriales; family Sphingobacteriaceae; genus Sphingobacterium; species Sphingobacterium anhuiense. Next base: position 515,631 of record NZ_JBHUPE010000007.1, on the reverse strand, counting down.
TTTTAATGATGTTGCAGGTTTAGAAGAAGCCAAACAAGAAGTAATGGAAATTGTGGATTTCTTGAAAAACCCACGCAAATACACAAACCTAGGTGGTAAAATTCCTAAAGGGGCATTATTAGTAGGCCCTCCGGGAACCGGTAAAACGTTACTTGCGAAAGCTGTGGCAGGTGAAGCACAAGTTCCTTTCTTCTCTTTATCAGGTTCTGATTTTGTTGAGATGTTTGTGGGTGTCGGTGCTTCTCGTGTTCGTGATTTGTTTAAGCAGGCAAAGGAAAAAGCACCATGTATCATCTTTATCGATGAGATTGATGCTATAGGCCGTGCACGTGGTAAAAACTCCATGATGGGTGGTAATGATGAACGTGAAAATACTCTAAATCAGCTTCTTGTTGAGATGGATGGTTTTGGTACGGATTCAGGTGTTATTATTTTAGCCGCAACCAACCGTATTGATGTATTAGATAGTGCATTGTTGCGTCCGGGACGTTTTGATAGACAGGTTTCTATTGATAAACCCGATTTAATCGGTCGTGAGCATATTTTTAAAGTTCACCTGAAACCGCTAAAGTTATCGGAAGAAGTTGATGCTAAAAAACTGTCGGCACAAACTCCAGGATTTGCTGGGGCAGAGATTGCCAATGTTTGTAATGAGGCGGCTTTAATTGCGGCACGTAAGAATAAGACAGAAATTGATATGCAAGATTTTCAAGATGCGGTAGATCGTGTTATTGGAGGTCTTGAGAAGAAAAATAAGATCATTTCACCAGAAGAGAAGAAAATTGTTGCTTACCATGAGGCTGGTCATGCGATTGCAGGTTGGTTCTTAGAGCATGCTGATCCATTAGTGAAAGTATCTATCGTGCCTCGCGGCGTTGCTGCACTGGGATATGCGCAGTATTTACCTAGAGAGCAGTTCTTATATACGACCGAACAGTTAGTTGATAGTTTGTGTATGACAATGGGTGGACGTGTAGCTGAAGATATCACATTTGGACGTATCTCTACGGGTGCACAAAATGATTTGGAAAGAATTACAAAATTAGCATACGCAATGGTTGCTATCTATGGTATGAATGATAAAGTTGGGAATGTTTCGTTCCGTGATGGATCTGAACAATTTCATAAACCTTATTCTGACAAAACGGCAGAGTTAATTGATTCTGAGGTACGTAATTTAATTACTGACGTTTATGCAAGAACAAAACAATTATTGTTAGATAAACAAGAAGGTTTGATTGCGATCGCCGAAAAACTTTTAGAGAAGGAAATCTTATTTCAAAGTGATCTGGAAGAAATTTTGGGAAAACGTCCTTTTGATACGAAAACAACGTATGATGAGTTTGTGAATAGTGGAGATGGTGGCGGTGTTCCGCAAACAGATCTTCCATTAGATGTGTTACCTGAAGAGGCGAGCAGCGCAGAACCCAAAGTAGGTATTAAAGAAGAGGATAATCCAAACGTATAAATTTTTAATTCTACAGCGCTTCTTTTCAGAAGCGCTGTATTTTTTATCAGTTCCACCGTATGAATGTTAAAAATAGCAGCAGTAAAGAGCAAATGCTTAGTAAAATAAGAAAAGCTCTGGTAGAAAAGACCGATAATCCACATCCCAAATTTCAGAAAACACCTTTATATCAGGAAGAAGATGAGCTTGTGGATGTGACCTTTGCACGCGAATTAACAGCAGTAGGGGGTAAGTTTTTGTATTGTGATGGCGAGATTGAACTGATTGAGAATTTGATTAATCTGACGGAGGAAAATAATATTAAAAAAATATTTACCTGGGAAAAAGGTGTGCAAGACCTTTTGAACCCTTACGGTTTTCCTATACATACGGATGAAACTGAATTTGATGCCGCGGATGCAGGGATAACTTCTTGTGAGGTTATGATTGCGCGTAACGGTAGTATCATGGTCAGCAATGCGAATGCATCAGGACGTAGATTGGGAATTTATCCGCCCATCCATATTGTGATTGCAAAAGCTTCGCAGATGGTATGGGATATTAAAGACGCATTATCCTATATGCAACGACGCTATGGCAACGAAATGCCCACAATGGTTTCGACAGTTACAGGACCTTCCCGTACAGCAGATATCGAGAAACGCCTGGTCCTGGGAGCTCATGGACCAAAAGAATTATATGTTTTACTATTAGAGGATCGTTTTTAATTATATGATACAGGAATACCTTTTTTTAACTCCAGTTGCGAGTATTATCTTTGCTTTGACAGTGGCTTCAAGTATCTATAGTTTTTCCAATCCACAAGTATTGGGAGAAATGATGTTACATCCTTATAGTATATATCGTAAAAAACGCATTTATACTATTTTAACCAGCGGCATGGTTCATAAAGATTGGGGGCATCTCCTTTTTAATATGATCACATTTTATTATTTTGGATTTGGCTTAGAAAAAATATTGATACAGGTCAGTGATTGGGGACACCTTCAGTTTGCAATCATTTATATTTCCAGTTTAATATTGAGTGATATCCCTACCATTTTCCAGCACAAAAATAATCCGGGCTATTATAGTTTAGGTGCATCAGGAGCAATCTGTGCTGTTTTATTTAGCTATATCATGTTTGATCCTAAAATGATGCTCGGTATCTTTATGATCATTCCAATGCCTGCTTACATATTTGCGGTACTTTTTCTTGGTTACTGTATTTGGGCATCTAAAAATTCAAGAGACGGTGTCAACCACGATGCACATTTATTTGGAGCAATCTCGGGAGTGATTATAACCTTGTTGCTCTATCCATGGATTTTTAAGCATTTTATAAGTCAATTTTAGCATTATCCTGCCCAGTTTTCGCGGTCTAAGCTTCTATATTGTATTGCTTCAGCAAGATGATGATTCTGGATGTTGGTTTCTTGTTCCATATCGGCGATTGTTCTAGCTACTTTCAAGATTCGGTCATATGCTCTTGCCGATAAACCTAATTTCTCCATGGCGACCTTAAGGAGCTGTGTTCCCTGCAAATCGATCTGACAGCGTTCTCGAACTTGGGTACTGCTCATTTGAGCATTACTATGAATTTCACTATACTGTTTAAAACGTTCACTTTGAATTTTTCTAGCAGCAATGACCCGTTGTCGGACCACTATGCTTTTTTCGGATGTTTCATTAGATACAAGCTCTTTAAATGCCACTGGTGTAACTTCCACATGGAGATCGATCCGGTCCAGTAGTGGTCCTGATATTTTGCTTAAATAACGTTGCACGGCATTGCTTCCACATATACATTCTTTTTCGGGATGATTGTAATATCCACATGGGCATGGATTCATGGCAGCAATTAACATAAAACTTGCGGGATAATCGACCGAAAATTTTGCTCTTGAGATTGTAATATTCCGTGACTCTAATGGTTGTCGCATCACTTCCAATACAGTTCTTTTAAACTCCGGAAGTTCGTCCAGAAATAAAACACCATTATGTGATAATGAGATTTCTCCAGGTTGAGGAGTTGCGCCACCCCCGACCAGAGCAACATCAGAAATGGTGTGATGGGGAGACCGAAAGGGTCGAGTTGTCATCAAAGATTCCTTGGCCGACAGCTGTCCAGCCACAGAGTGAATTTTAGTGGTTTCTAATGATTCTTCTATTGTTAATGGGGGTAAGATCGTCGCCAATCGCTTTGCCAGCATTGTTTTGCCTGCTCCTGGCGGACCTATTAAAATGACGTTGTGACCGCCGGATGCCGCAATTTCTAAAGCTCTTTTAATGTTTTCCTGACCTCTAACATCACCAAAATCAGTTTCAGCATGATCGATTTTCTTTAAAAACTCTTCTTCAATATTGATTGCAGTTGGCATAAGATCATGCTTATCGTTAAAAAAATCCACCACTTCCGTCAGATTATCAACGCCGAAGATTTGTAAATTGGAAACAATTGCGGCTTCTCTTGCATTTGTATTCGGAAGAATAATTCCTTTGAAATTATCTTTAAGCGCCTGAATAGCGATGGGTAACACTCCCTTTATAGCTTGAATCTTACCATCTAACGAGAGCTCACCCAATATGAGGTAATCCGTTAATTTGTCGACATTAATTTGATTAGACGAAGCCAGTATTGCTGTCGCAATTGCAAGATCATAAGCTGAGCCTTCTTTGCGAATATCTGCTGGGGCAAGATTGACAACGATTTTTTGTCTGGGCATGCGAAGACCGCAAGACACAATGGCACTTTCTATACGCTGTAAGCTTTCTTTGACAGCATTATCGGGCAATCCAACAATATAATATCTTGTTCCTGCTGTTATATTTACTTCAACAGCGACACTAGTTGCTTCAATGCCATATACTGCACTACTATAGGTCTTTGTTAACATATAATTGGTCTAACTGATCATTAAAGTTAATAAAAAGGTTTAACTATTTCTTGAGAATTATTTTTTTCCTTTGAGGAACAGCATGAAGTTGTGGTTTTAGATAAAATACATTATATTGTAGTAATTGATATTTATCATATGTCAAAAAATAATTGGTTTTGGCAAACGATTTGCTACTCTATTTGTATTATTAATGAATAGAACGGATTGCAAAGAATTAACATTTAAAGTTTAAGAATATGAATGATACTAGTAAAGTAGTAGTGGCATTATTGGCAGGGTTAGCTGCAGGAACCGCTTTAGGAATTTTATTCGCACCTGATAAAGGAACAGAGACAAGAGACAAGTTAAATGAATCATTAGCAGATTTGGGAGATGCTATCCGTGAACGCGCAGAAGAGCAGTTTGATCAGCTTAATGACTTCAAAGAAAAAATAGTTTCAACCCTCAAAACAAAAATCAATAAAGGGGAAGAAATTTTCGAAGACGAAATAACAGAACACGCATAGGTGGCTGTTGGTTTAGAGCTTAAAAAAATATTATAGATCATATTATCAGAGGCTAAAAAGCCTCTGATTGTTAAAATAAAAATAAATGGAAGAAGAAAAATTCTCGCTTAGTGGAACATTCCAAAAGACCAAGGAATATTTAGATTCGCAATTAAATTTAATTCGGCTAAAGACCGTTGAGCGATCTTCCCGTTTGATCGCAAGCTTGATTGTCGATGGAGCAAAAATTATTTTAACCTTATTTATTATATTTTTCCTTTGTCTTGCCCTTGGTTTTTATTTGGGAGAAGTATTAGGTAGTAATTCTTTAGGATTTTTAGCGACAGCAGTAATATTTTTGGTGATATTGTTACTGATTCGTGTATTAGAACCAAAATTGGAGACTAAATTTATGGATTTGTCTATTCGCAGGTTCTCTGCAAAATGGGATGATGAAGCAGATGAAGAAGAAAATAATTTGAAACAAGAAAACTTAGAAGATGACGAAAAAAAGCAAAATTCATAACCTCGCAGAGCTTAAGGCTGAAATCGCGCGTCTCAAGATTTTAAAAAACGAACAGGAAGCTTATTTAAAGTCTCAAGTTAAATTATTGAATCATAAAATAGAGACGCCTGTACGTATTTTTAATGCGCTTAAATCTAACATTCCAGGTGCAAATATCATAACAGGTCTATTTGCTTCTACTAAAAATAGTGGTGGCACTAACTCAGACTGGGTAACAAAAGCCCTGCGCATTGGTGTACCTTTTGTTATGAATAGATTTTTCTTTAAAAAAGCTGGTGTTTTGAAAAAAGCTCTTCTTCTATTAGCTTCGGAAAAAGCTCTTGGTCAGGTTAATCAAGATAAAATTTCAAGTATTATCGAGAAGGTGACAGATTTTATTAAACCTAAAAAGAATAAGAAAAAAAAGGTCGATGTGGAGAAGCTTCCCGTAGTTGAAGATCAGGTGAATGAATATGGTATACCTTCCTATAGTGAAACTTATTAATGAGGATACCTGTTTCCTGCAGTGCTCTTAACCAAAGCCATATGTTGGCTTTATTAATGAATTGCTGGCGACAGTTATCTTTCTTTGATCATTTTTATTGCTAATAATATTTAGCTATTTCATCAAGCTTATTCCTCTTTATTTTATAAGATGAATTTTTGAATGTTGCACTGACATTTACGATTTTATTACTTTTCCGCGACTTTTTGAGCGGTCGTACTCTCCACTTAATTTTAGTATACTATTGATTACTGCAAGAATAAGATTATTTTTGCAGGATATTTTATTATAATGGGTAAAGACAAACTTAGAAAATTTGCAGAAATTGGTACTTTTGACAATGTCGTAGAACTTGATGCAGGTAAAGCGCTTAAGGGTCAATGGGCTAAAACGCATTTTAAAAATGATAATCCAATTGTTGTAGAGTTGGCTTGTGGAAAAGGTGAATATACTGTCAATTTGGCCAAGCTTTTCCCTGAAAAGAATTTTATTGGTGTTGACTACAAGGGTAACCGGATTTGGAGAGGAGCAAAAACTGCTATTGAAGAAGGTATTAGTAATGTTGGATTTCTACGTATTCAGATTGAAACGATTTTAGAGTATTTTGCAGAAAATGAAGTTTCCGAAATCTGGATTACATTCCCAGACCCACAACCGCAGGATAGCCGTGAGAAAAAAAGACTGACCAATCCAACTTTTCTAGGCCGTTATAAGTTTGTTTTAAATGATGGTGGATTTATGAACCTGAAAACGGATAACGATGGTTTTTATAATTACACATTAGAACAGATTGAAATCTTAGGACTGCCTAAACATGTCGAAACAGCAGATTTGTATCATTCTGATTTAGTAGATGAGGTGTTGTCTATTAAAACATATTATGAGAAGAAATATTTGGCTGTTGATAAAAATATAAACTATGTTAAATGGTCATTTGATCAGATATAATTCTTTTCTGAAATGCCTTTCATAAGTAAGAAGGCTCCATCCTAATCGGATGGAGCCTTCTTACTTATGCCTCAACTTGCGCTTTAGGCGGAAAGTTTTTATGTTTTCTTTTGCTTATTTTTTCGATGTTGACCGGTTGAGGTATCTTAACATAGTAGCCTGTGCCATCATAGGTACGCTTCAACGGATCTTCTTGGCAAGCCGTAGAGCAACAGCCCTCAAGTTTTTCACCACACTCATCACATTGTGTAAAATGCTCATTGCAGATCGGGCTGGCACAATTAATCATCTTCGGTGTTTCTTTTCCGCAGTTTTTACATTTTGAAACCACTACGGGGTTTACAGAGTTGACATCAACAGTAACCCTGTTATCAAAGACGTAACATTTACCATCGAAGTCTTTACCTCCGGCCTCTTTACCATATTTGATAATACCGCCATGTAGTTGATAAACATCTTCAAAACCTTCTGCAAGTAATAATGCTGATGCCTTTTCACATTTGATACCACCAGTACAGTAGGTTAAGATTTTTTTACCTTTATATTTTTCAAGTTCTTTAACTTTTTCAGGGAATTCTCTAAAATTTTCAATGTCTAAGGTTACGGCATTTCTAAAGTGACCAACATTATGTTCATAATTAGAGCGTACATCAAGAACAACAACATCATCTTGATCTTTCATTTCCATAAAGTCTTTAGGCTCAAGATGTATTCCTGTTTTCTGAGTGGGGTCAATAATTTTTGGATCCCGTAAACCCGAGTGAACAATTTCAGTTTTGTAACGGCAGTGCATCTTAATAAAAGATGGTTCCGTAACATCGTCTATTTTAAACTCGGTATGATTAAATCTTCCATCGGCATAAATTGCATCCATATACGCTTGGCAAGACTCTGGTGAACCCGAAACCGTTCCGTTAAGACCTTCGTCAGCAACGATAATACGTCCAACTAAATTTAATGATTTACAAAATTCTAAATGATCTGCCGCAAATTTTTCAGCGTCAGCGATAGGACTGTAGCAATAGTACAGTAAAGTTTGATATTGTGCCATAGTTTTCATTGATACCGCTGCAAACGGCGTTTAATGCAAATGAATTATAGGGCAAATTTAGTTAAAAATTGGAAATTATACAATTTTTAACTTTTTCTCATATACCTACGAAGGACGATTATTGGGATGGAACATAAAAAACGACAACCTTTACATCCATAATATTCGTCACTTTTTCTTCAGGGGCTCTAGTAAATACTCAAGTCCATTTAATTTTATTTCATATAACGTACCGAGCTGAATCCCCAGTTTTCCTGGTGGAAAACCTTTCTGGTGGAACCATACCAGATAAGGTTCGGGTAGGTTACAGAGCGTGTATCCTTGATATTTTCCAAAAGGCATTTTAACGGTTACAAGTTCCGTAAGTATTTCTGGGTTCATCATTAGTCTTCGGGATTACCATTTTTGATACGGTATACAATCATTTTCAGTGCAATTATAAAATGATTGAACAGATTGGGAATTGTGCCGTAGTATTTTTGAAATATGTCATAACGCTCTTTCAAGGATTCACGATGTCTTTGTTTCGACATTCCGCCAACTAAATAACGCGCAACATGTTGATGGGCATTTACAGCGATAGATGATTTTTTTGCGGCCTTGATGACCCAATCTATATCTGCACACAATTTATACTGTAAATCATAAGGTTCGGCAATAGCACGTTTGATATAGATTGCCTGATGACAGATATTCATGCCATAGCGAAAGCTTTTCCAGTTAAAATATGCAGGAACCTTATGCCGACGTTCACCAATTATTTCTCGTTGTTCGTTTATTAAGAAAGTTTCACCATAAATAATATCAGCTCCTTCACTTACTTCAGCGAGGTTTGCTAACGTTTCCTTACTGTACAACTCATCTCCAGAATTCAGAAATAAAACATAATCACCTGTGGCCAGCGCTAGACCTTTATTCATTGCATCGTAAATCCCGTTATCCTTTTCGGATAAAATAACTGATATTTGTGGTCTATATTTTTCGATCACATCCAAAGTTCCATCTGTAGATAAACCGTCAATAACAATGTACTCTACATGTTTGTAGGTTTGACTCACAACAGATTTTAAGGTATGTTCAATATCCCGCACATTATTGTAAACGACTGTAATGATGGAAAACGTGGGATTATTATACATGTTATTTTTTTAATTCGTTGAGTTTCTTTTTTGCAAAACGGATCCCTCTTTGTAAAAGTGAACCTTTTCTATGGGCATAAAAATACTTAATTGATTGATAAGCTTGTGCATGCTCTTGAATTTCTTGCGGAAATTGTGTTATTTTTTTATTTGCAAGTACAACTTGATAGGTCGTCTCTGCGGCTGTATGTGTTCCGGAGCCATCATTACCGATATTCTGTGTCAATGAATTGCGGGGATAAAGCACTAACCCGTCGTTTTTAAAAACAGATGCATACCAACGGATAGCCCAAGAGTTGATTTTTCCAGCTTTAAATTCTTTCACCTGCTTCCAAAAATTCTCCTTGCCTTCAATACTAAATTGGTGAATTTGCTCAGCCGTAAAATCATCTGTTAAGGTATTAATATCGCTATTGAAATGATTCCAAGCGCGATCCCATGTTGCCCAGCCCCAACTATTTGCTACTCTAAAGAAAAACGTTTCAGGTAGAGTTTCAATATCTTTTACGGGATAACCATAGCCAGATATCTGCATGACCTGATCTTGATGTCGGTAAAGTTCTAGAGCATCATTAAAGTATTCCAAAGCAAATGGGGAGGTTACTAAATCATCTTCTAAAACGATCACTTGACCATATTGTTTTACGATTTTAGTTACACCGTCGATGACATTTGCTGCTAATCCGCAATTCGATTCCCTTAAAATAAGGGTAACAGTTTTGAATTTCCAATTTCTACTGATAATTTCCCGTACTTGTTCTACTGCAGCCTTTGATTGCTTATTTTTAGCAGCATCCGCGTAAATAAATAATGCAGACTCGGAAGCCAGATTATTATTTTCCAGTGCCTTTAACGTACGTAAAGTGTGATCTGGTCGATTGTAAACAAATAAGATAATGGGAGCTGTTGACATTATGATTATATTCCTAAGCAGTTATTTTCTTTGTAAAATAGGGATGTCGCTTTTCGATGTATAGCACCGATTGCTATGCCTGAAAATGGGATATGTTTAAATCCTTGTTGTAAAAGAAAGTCAATAGCAGGTTGGTAGTGTGCCCTTTCAGAATCGTCCAATATCAATACGCCACCAATGCTTAATTTTTCAATGGCACTTTTACAACAGGAAACGCGCTTTCTACCATCAACAATAACAATATCAAAAAGCTGGTCTTCCTGTTTTATTGCGTTGATATAGTCGTCATTTTCTAAAGAAATGTTCTTAATAGCGACATTTGCTGGCATTTGATTTTTAATACGTTCAAACCAATTTTTATCATGTTCTACAGCAGTTACTTTTTTGACATGTTTTGCATAGAATAAGGTTGAATTGCCTGCTCCGTATTCAAAAAGTAATAAATCTTTATTTAAGCGACCATCAATAAAATCTAAAAAGGAGTAAGTGAGCCAAGGGATTGGATTTCCATTCGGATCTAATGATTCTTTGTTTAAATAGGAGTTGATCCAGCCTGTCTGAACGAAATATCCCTTAAAGGCCAAGGATAATAGTCCCTTAATTAATTTACTATTGAATAATGATTGGTAGCTACCTGTTTTTTCCATTTTTTAGATTTTATTAGTGGAAATAAACTTAACGATTTATTTTCAAAAATCTTTCTTTTATCGTAGATAAAAGCCCTAAAAGAAAAAGTGATTTGATCATCAAAATAGCATTCGGACGAGTCCTTTTAATGAAAAGAAGGAAAAAAGTCGAAGCAAAATAGGCGATTAGAGTTGCGTAAGCAGCTCCAATAATTCCAAATTTTGGTATGAAGAAATAATTCAGCACGACATTAACAATTGCACCAAAAGCTGTTCGGTATAAGGTGATCTTTGTAAGACCCTCAGCAATGAGATATTGTGCACTCGCTGTTCCTAAGAAAGTAAATACACCTGCCCAAATATGCACTTGAAGCGTATGCAGTCCTGGTGCATATTCTGGCTTATAATATTTAAAAATAAAAGGGGCGAGAAATGTAACAACCAAAGCAACAGATACGCTAACAAAAACCATAAGCTCATATAAGTTTCCTAGTCTTTTTTGATATAACTCAGGACTCCCTTTTCGGGCATTCATTATGGCGGGAAATAATGATGTAGAAATAGCTACAGGTATAAAATACCAACTTTCACTAAAATTTACGACAACCGTATAAACTCCTAATGCTGATTTACCCAATATCGCGTCGATCATCAATTGGTCGATCTTCATGTAAAAGGTAATAAACAAAGAAGAGAAGGCTAATGGCCAGCCTTGTTTGATCAATTCTTTAGCAGTAGTGGCATCATATTTCCATTTGGAAATATGATGTCCCAGTTTACGGTAGAGTGCTAAATACCCGATTTGTAAAATAAGAACATCAATAACTAAAGTCCAGATGAAAGCATCTAATGGGGCTTTTAACAGAATTAATATCAGTTTTATAGCAGCAGAAAGAATGTTTCCTCCTACCTGTACGATCATAATCATCTTACCTTTCACTTTCGCTTGAAAGAAGCTGTCGATAATCTGAACGGCCTGTATGATGCAGATAAAGGAGACAAGTACAATCTGTTTAAAAGTAGCAGCTGGGGCTTCTGGTGCGTACTGAGCGATGAAAAAGTAAGTGATGTAAATAAGCGGCAAGACGAGTAAACCCGTTATGATACGAATGCGTAATGCCGAACCTAAAAGCTCATTTTCCTTTTCAGGATGCTGAATGATTTGTCGGGTGATGAGGCCATCGGTACCCATTGTGGAAATGCCTGTAAAGAAAGCAAGCAAAACTAAGGGATAACTGTAAGTTCCGAAATTTGCACTCCCTAGGTAGGAGGGTAATGCAACAGTAGTGACCAACATCTTGATAAACAGGGATCCTACACGGGCCATTAAAAGCCAACCCGTGTTTTTGAAATATTTTTCGAATGCCTCTGGATTAAATCCTGGTAATGCCGGTATTTTCATTATGATGCAAACCTACTGATTTTTTTTAGAGGTTTGCATGAGAATCCCACCGTATTATTACAATACATTAATCGTATTGGAGAATTCGGTTAAGCTCGGGTGTGTTGGATTAAGGTCTGTTACAAGGTAATTGACATCATGAATTGGAACAACTTTCATCTTCTGCACGGAGTTTAATTTTTCGGCAATGCTTAAGATAACCAGTTTGCTTGAACATTTAATCATGGCCTTTTTAATTTGCACAACTTCCCAATCAGAATCTGTAACGCCATCTTGAGTGGAAAGACTATTTGTTCCTAATAAACAAAGGTCTACTTTGATATCAGAAAGCTCATTGGTTACTTGAGATCCCGATACGATATTTGTATTCCTGGAAAGTTTTCCGCCAATTAGAATAACCTCTAAATTTGGTTTTTCAGCTAATTCTAATGCAACAAGGGGGCTGATCGTAAATATGGTACATTGAAGGCTGTCAGGTACTAGTCGAGCAAGTTCAATCATCGTTGTTCCACCACCAGCAAGAATGGTCATGCCATTTTGAAGTAAAGTAATTGCTTTTTTAGCGATTTCCTTTTTAGCTTCTTTCGCATAAACATTTCCATCTTGAAAGGGAAATTGAAAAGATTTGGATAAAGCCCCGCCATAAACCTTTAGTACTTTGCCATTTTCCGCTAATTCATTTAAATCACGACGTATGGTGTCTTCAGATACGTTGAGTTGAATGCTTAAATCTGAAGATAATACTTTATTGTGCAGATTTATTTGGTGTATAATAAAAGCTTGTCTTTCCTCTTTTAACATGACAGATAGTTTATATAGTCGAAATAATTTATATACAAATGTAATTAAATGAAGGTATAAAAAATAAAAGTATTTTAACCGTTATCTTTATTTTTTATCTGCGTTATTCCCGCTTTAAATCGTGGTTTAAAACCAGTCGGTTTACTTGCAGGTTCAATTGGAAGATCCTCTTTAACGGTTTCATCCTCTTGCTTTTCTATTTTATGTTCCGTATTTGTCGGTTCTGCTGCAGTAGCTTGTTTTGTTAGTCCTGCTTTAAATCTAGGTTTAAATCCAGCAGGTTTGTTTGTTGTTTCAGCAGGCGTGTCCTCTTGATCCGTTTGATCAAGCTGTACATCTGCTTTTTGTACCGCATCTATCGGTTCTGCTGCAGTAGCTTGTTTTGTTAGTCCTGCTTTAAATCTAGGCTTAAATCCAGCAGGTTTGTTTGCTGCTTCAGCAGGCGTGTTCTGTTGATCCGTTTGATCAAGCTGTACATCTGCTTTTTGTACCGCATCTGTCGGTTCTGCTGCAGTAGCTTGTTTTGTTAGTCCTGCTTTAAATCTAGGTTTAAATCCAGCAGGTTTATTTGCTGTTTCAGCAGGCGTGTTCTGTTGGTCCGTTTGATCAAGCTGTGCATCTATTTTTTGTTCTGCATCTGCCGGTTCTGCTGTAGTCGCCGGTTTTGTTACTCCAGCCTTAAATCTGGGTTTAAATCCAGCAGGTTTGTTTGCTGCTTCAGCAGGCGTGTTCTGTTGATCCGTTTGATCAAGCTGTGCATCTACTTTTTGTTCCGTATCTGTCGGTTCTGCTACAGTCGCCGGTTTTGTTACGCCAGCTTTAAATCTGGGTTTAAATCCAGCAGGTTTAGTCGTAATATCTGCAGTAGGATCAGATTGTTCTTTTTTATTGTCGAGGCTTTCCGTATCAGCAGCGGGCTCGGATACAGGTGACGATGTTACTCCTGCTTTAAATCTAGGTTTGAATCCGGCCGGTTTTGCTGTTACTTCTTGTGATATGGCAGCATTCTGCGTTTTTTCGACATCCTCATCTTTCAATTCTGTTTCAATAGGAGGAGCTATGTCAGGTTTTACCATTGTTTTAAAGCGCGGTTTAAAACCTGTAGATGGAGTGGCCGTTTCAGCCGCAACAACTTGTTGTTCTTTTACAATTGGAGCAGGTTGTTGTATTTCTTTCTTGTCAACTATTACCTCTTCTAATCGATAACTTTTTCGGAGTCTATTGAACCAAAATTTCTTCGTATGGTCAAAACTTTTTGCACCCATGGCCACATAGTGCTTTTTAAATTCTTCATAAAGTGAGTTGTCCGCTTTTTTTAAAGCAGTTAAGTCAATCTTTTTTTTAGCGAAAAATTCTTCAAAAGTCATCCTGAAAGTATTTAGTCTATTACAAATGTATACTATTTTATTAATCTTTAATAGCTTGAGTGCTATTTTGAAATAATTTTGGGTATAAAAAAAGAGCGACAAGCGCTCTTTTTTATGTTGTTAGAAAAATATTAAGCCATGTTGTGGTATACAGCTTGAACATCATCATCTTCTTCAATCTTGTCGATTAGTTTTAATACATCTACAGCATCTTCTTCCGAAATTTCAGAATGAGATAAAGCAATACGTTCTAATTTTGCTGAAGATACCGCGATTCCTTTTTCCTCAAGAAGACGTTGCATATTTCCAAAATCTTCAAATGAAGTTTGGACAACAACTACATCATTCCCCTCTTCATCAGATTCGACGTACAATTCTTCAAGACCACCATCAATGAGTTCTAATTCTAGTTCCTCTACATCCAGATCTTCTGTTGCAGGAAATCTAAAAAGAGATTTACGGTTGAAAATAAAGTCTAGAGATCCTGTTTTACCCAATGTTCCACCCGCTTTGGTGAAATAACTACGTATATTGGCTACAGTTCTATTGGTGTTGTCGGTTGCTGTTTCAATTAAGATAGGTACTCCGTGAGGGCCGTATCCTTCATATACATATTCTTCATAGCCTTTGGAATCTTTTTCAGAAGCTCTTTTGATAGCCGCTTCTACACGATCTTTAGGCATATTTACAGCTTTCGCATTGTTTATCGCTGTACGTAATCTAGAATTTGATTCTGGGTGAGGACCACCTTCCTTCACCGCAATTGCAATTTCTTTTCCTAAACGCGTAAATTGGATTGCCATTTTGGCCCAGCGTTTAAACTTACGTTCCTTTCTAAATTCGAAAGCTCTTCCCATGTTATATTTTGTTTGTTTTAAGATTCTCTATCATATCGACAGTAAGCTTTGCTAAATCAAAAGCAGGCTTCCAGTTCCAATCTGCTCTTGCTGGAGAGTCTTCAATACTAGCTGGCCAAGAATCTGCAATGGCCTGTCTAGGATCATTCTCCGAGTAAGTGATTGTAAAATTAGGAAGAATTTTTTTAATTTCTTCAGCTAGTTCTTTTGGGGTAAAACTTACACCTGTTAAATTATAGCTTGAGCGAATCGTTAAACTTTCTTTTGGTGCATCCATCAACTGTAAAGTACCGCGGATAGCATCGTCCATATATAACATCGGTAATGCTGTATCTTCAGATAAGAAACATTCATACGTTCCTTTCTTCAGTGCGTCATAGAAAATATGAACAGCATAATCTGTTGTACCGCCCCCTGGTTCAGCTTTCCAAGAAATAATACCCGGGTAGCGAATACTACGGATATCTAATCCACGGTTTTCCTGATACCATTCTACAAGTCTCTCGCCGGCAAGTTTGCTGATTCCATAAATGGTATTTGGATCCATCACACAGTACTGATCTGTATTGGTTTTAGGTGAATGAGGTCCAAATACTGCAATTGAGCTCGGCCAGAAAATTTTTGAAATTTTATATTCAACGGCAAGATCCAGCACATTAAGGAGACCGTTCATATTAAGATCCCAGGCTTTTTGTGGATAGATTTCACCAGTCGCCGATAGCATAGCCGCTAATAAATATACTTGTGTTGGTTTATATTTTTGAAAAAGGGATTCTATTGCACTTTTGTCAAGTACATTTAGGGTTTCAAAGATTTCCCCATCCTTTAAATTTTGAGGTTCTCTAATATCGGAAGTAACGACATTTTCAATACCAAATTTCTCTCTTAAAGCTGTAGCCAATTCTGTTCCGATTTGACCATTTGCACCGATTATAATAATGCTTTCTTTCATCGATGCAAATATAGTATTTTTATTATCCTAATCAATGTCTTGAAACCATTGAAGTGATTATCAGTTATTCTTTTTTTAGTTTTATAAAGTCTTTATTGTCACGACATTCGGCCTGTTAGCTGTTTCGTTTTAGCGCTTTTTTTCTGATTTTTTAGCAAATTTTATTTGCTTTTATTTTTGATTAAACATGGTTTTATTTGAGAGCAATCGATTGCTTATTTTGCAGCGTCTGTCGTGATATCAGTTTGTTCTATTTTGTACTTAAAAGTTGTAATTTTAAAATAGTTCAGCAGGATATTAATTTAAGATATTTTATTAAAATAGGACTAGGCTATTGATATTACTATTGATTAATCTATTTTTTTGCAATAATCATTAAATATTAGCCCTTAATTTCGTAAGTTTGAGAAATAAGAATGTTCTCATTAGAACATTTATAATACATTTTATAACAAATTAAAGAAAAAGTAGAAAGATGAAAGTCGCAGTAGTCGGCGCAACAGGCCTTGTAGGTACTGAGATGTTAACAGTGTTAGCAGCGCGCAATTTCCCAGTTTCAGAATTAATTCCAGTAGCTTCAGAGCGTAGTAAGGGTAAGGAAATTGATTTTAAGGGAAAGAAGTATAAGGTGGTTACTCCATCTGAAGCTATTGCTTTAAAACCTGATGTTGCTTTGTTCTCTGCTGGTGGAGGTACTTCTTTAGAGTATGCGCCATTATTTGCCGCAGCTGGAATTACAGTTATTGACAATTCTTCCGCTTGGCGTATGGACCCGACCAAGAAATTGGTTGTTCCAGAAGTTAATGGAGATGTATTAACTGCTGAAGATAAAATTATCGCTAATCCAAACTGTTCAACCATACAGATGGTCGTTGCTTTAAAGCCGTTGCATGACAAATATAAAATTAAGCGTGTTGTCGTTTCTACTTATCAGTCTGTGACTGGTACAGGTGTTAAAGCTGTTGAGCAATTGATGAATGAGCGTGCGGGTATTAAGGATGGCGAGAAAGCTTATGCTTACGAGATCGATTTAAATGTTATTCCTCAAATTGATGTATTCCAAGAAAACGGTTATACAAAAGAGGAAATGAAAATGATTTTGGAAACAAATAAGATTATGGGTGATGATTCCATTAAAGTGACTGCGACTACCGTTCGTATTCCAGTAATGGGTGGACACTCTGAATCATTAAATATTGAGTTTGAGCGTGATTTTGATTTAGCAGATGTTCGTGAAGCATTAGCAGCTCAAAGCGGTGTTATTGTCGTTGATGATCCAGCTAATTTGCAGTATCCGATGCCAAAAGATGCACACGGTAGAGATGAAGTATTTGTCGGCCGTATTCGTCGTGATGACTCACAAGCGAATACATTAAATATGTGGGTAGTTGCGGATAATTTGCGTAAAGGTGCTGCAACTAATACCATTCAAATTGCAGAAACATTAAGAGAAAAGGGATTAATTTAATCTGATCTTCATATACGTAAAGAGCTATATCAACACATTGATATAGCTCTTTTTTGTTTTTGGGCCTGTTCCAATTTTATTTCCTCTTAATTGCACATCAACTACTTTAAAATAATCTTCTCTTTTTTACTCATTACAACTAACGCCCCTTCTTATTTTCAACCTTTCTTCTACGATATTACTGCTTTATATACATAAAAAGTGCTTGAAGTCCACATCAAAAGCAATATTTCTTCACTTAGCGCTTGTATTTCAAATGCTATTTTGTGGATTGATTTCTTGTAGGCCTACGCTAGGGACCTGCTAGGAACCAAATAGGGCCCAACTTATATATGTGAGTAGGGTGTGAAGACTGTGTTTCCAAAGAGAAAGCAGGACATTATGTGGATTTATCGTGGACTCATTGTGGTCGTACCGTGGTTACACTTATAACATGGTACAAATTTGGTCATAATCTGTTCCTTCGCTGTTCGGCTTGATTAACGTTAACTTGCGCTAATTCTAGCTACTGTATTTGTCTTCTTATACTTTAATTCGCGATACTACTATTAGAGTCTCTCGTCAATGAATAGGCTGTGACGTATCTCAGATGCGCTTGCGAATCAATTTTTTAAAATGTGGTAATAAAAAATATTAGGATAATTTCTGCGACTTTCCTATACTTGCATTAAATTAGATTTATTCTAAATAACAATGAAAGACAAAGATAATAGTACTGTTGATTTTCGATTCTCTGAAGGGTTTGAGCTCCTCTATAGACGAACTGCTGATCAGTTGTTCCATATTATTTTTCGACAGATTGCGGATAAATCGATTACGCAAGGTTTGGTTCAAAATATCTATTTGAAATTGTGGGAAAGAAGATTTGAACTCAAATTGGATCTTCCTGTAGAGCATTATCTCAATCGAGCAGCAAAACTTGCAGCATTAGACTATTTAAAAACTTCATCAAGAAGAAAACATCACCTACAGGAGATTCTGGATCAACAGGTAGGCGTAACTCAGGAAACAGAGCACGCTATTTTATTTGATGATCTGAAGTTTCAGATCAATGGGATTACGGATCAACTTCCTCCTAAATGTAGAACGGTATTTTTGTTAAGTCGGGAAGAGGGATTAAACATCCGTGAGATTTCGAAAAAACTTGCTATTGCTGAAAAGACGGTGGAAGCTCATTTAACAAAGGCTTTAAAGACCATCAGGTATTATCTCGAAAAAAAAGTCTAAAAAAAACAAATCCGACTAAGGGTATTTGTCCAGTTAGCCAACTAGTTTATTAAAAGGTATATTATTTTGGAAATAACCCCAGAAATTTTAAAGCGTTATAATAATGGAACTGCTACTGTTGCGGAAAATGCCGCGGTGGAGTTGTGGCTTGAAAATGACGATCAGGCTGAAAGCACTCTTCTGCCCGATGAACTTCAAGAAATGAGATCGGAGGTATGGAGTAATATTCAGAATATCACCCAGAATGGAAATGAAGTTATTTCAGGATCTGTTCCAAAGATAGGTCGCCTCTATACCAAAGTGGCGGCAGCTGCTGTCCTATTATTTTTATTCAGCGCTGGAATATATCAGAAGTTTAATTCGACTTTATTAGATCATACTACTTCTGAAGGTGTTGTCTTTACTTCCGGTAAGGGGCCCATGGAAGTTTTGGGTAATCATTTTAAAATTGAATTTTCAGGATATCTTCAAATCATCAATAAATCGCACGAACCTAAGTCTATTGAATGTATAAATGGTGAGAAGTATACGTTAGCTCCAGGACAGACTTATTATATGGAGACGATTGCTGGCAGAAATTATTTAATTGCTGAGGAAACACTCTCTCCTGAGGATAATTATGTGCGGTTTGTAACTGGTGACGTTGAAGTTTTTACAGAGACAATTTAGCCTATAGGATTGAGCGATGAGAATTATTGAAAAACAAAGAATGTGGACGTTGCTTTTTTTATTCTTTACTTATCTGACTTCTTGCGATTCTTTCAATAGGCCACTGGACAATGATGGAACTATTGTGATTGGCACGCGGGTTAATACGCCAAAAGGACGTGTTTTTTATCTTGGGGCTTACGCTGGTATTCCGGAGCAGGTGGATGCACAGGATATGCTTATGTTGGGCAGTGATGTATCTATTTATTCTTACGGTAAGCATCCCTATGTTTGGGACGGTACCACTTCTCTTTTAAAAAAATATGCTGTAGATAATAAGATGAATCTTGAACCTCTGGATTCTATAGATCTGAGAGGTATAGCTAATCGCAGTTCTTTTGGTTCTGTTGCCTTCATTTCTGAGACTGAAGCTTATGTTTTTTTTCTAGGGGAGGGCAAAGTCGTGCAGTTTGATCCTAGTACGATGAAGGTTTCAAAGTTAGTCGTGACCGATGTTTTACCTGGAGGTCCTGATCCTAAAGTTGGCACAAATACTTACTATTCATTTATAACCAATGACACAACAGTTCTTTTACCAGTAGGAGCCAATCCTGGTAATTTTGGCAGATTTCCTGATCGTGCGTCAGTTGCCGTATTCAATACTAAAACAAAGGTAGTTAAATACAATATGGATAGCCGGATGTCTATTGGCTATCATAATTTTGCTCAGGATGTAGCGAATGGAGAGCTGTATTATAGACCTTCAAAGTATATCGCCCGTATTCGCGACTATGTTCCGGCGCAGCACAATCCTCCGATAGGTGGTATATTGCGTATGAGGTCAGATGGTACTTATGATCCTGATTTTTTTATTGATCTGGAAAAGATCTTGAAGGCACATTGTATTCTCTCGGTGATCAATGTTAGAAATAAAGAGGCTCTTGTTCAATATATTGAGCATGGGTGGAGTGTACCTAAAGATCCTGGAGAATGGTATAGTGGACCAACGCAGGTTGCAAGGGTAAACTTGGAGACACTGAATGTGGAAAATAATGATTATTTAAATACTTATGGCGCCCTTTATCCTGTAGGAGAGGTGGATGGAAAGCAATATTATTCGAATTTTGGAGCAAATGATAACAAGTACCATTTTCTAGAATTTGATGACTCTGGTGATTTTATTGATCGCGTGACATCTGTAAGCGGCAGTGGTATATATATAGCACGTCTGAAATAGTATCGTAAAACATATGTACTGTATAATCAGCTGTTTTCATGCAGCTGTGCTAAACCGCGACCTTTACGTTTCTTTTATTGAAATTTATTATCGTTTATATATTTTTATTTATTTATTGTTTCAAACATGAAATTACTTTTATCAATTATTATTTGTAGTCTTTTACCCTTTTTGGGACTTGCACAAAAGCAGGATAGGGTGAAAGGGAAAATTATGCTTTCTGAAAGCATGCCGGCAAAGGATGCGCTGCTCAGGTTAATAAATACAGCCTATCAGTCGAGGACAAACGAAAAGGGTGAGTTTTATTTTAATGATCTGCCCTCGGGACAATATATTCTGCAGGCTAGTATCAATGATGTTGAGCTGATTAGGGAAAACATACTGATTGACCAAACGCATTCGGAGCTACCTGTTATCTATGTGATCAAAAAGATGAATAATCTTGATGGGGTTACCATATATGGTTATCGCCGTAATAAATTTTTAGATCGTGACAGTACTTCAGTTGCTAAAATGCCGTTGTCGTATATGGAGAATCCACAATCTTATAGTACCGTTAATCAAACGATTATGAAAGAGCAGATTACGACCGATTTGTCGGATGCCTTGAAAAATGCTCCGGGTATCGTCAAAATGCAGGGTAGTCCAGGTCGTGGAAATGGTGATGGTAGTTTTTACTATAGTTTACGTGGTTTCCCTACGAAAGTATCCATGGTTGATGGTGTCCCTGCTAATACAAATGGTGAAATTGATCCAGCTGATGTCGAGCGCATCGAGATTATCAAAGGGCCGTCAGGTACACTGTACGGCGGAGCCGTCACATCTTTTGGAGGTCTAATCAATGTGGTGACCAAAAGGCCAAGGGATTATTTTGGAGGAGAGGTGTCTTATACATTTGGCAGCTTCAATCTCAATCGACTTACTGCAGATGTTTATGGACCGGTTACAACGAATCGGAAAACACTTTTTCGATTAAATTCTGCTTATCAATATCAGAATGGCTTTAGAGATTCTGAGTTCAGAAAATCATTCTTTGCAGCACCCAGCTTTAGTTATCAGGTTAATGACCGTCTAGTCTTTAATTTGGGTGCACAGATTTACAATTATGAGGGAACGAATACGCCAATTATTTTTTTAAGCAGGAGCCGTCAATTATTTGCAAGAACGCCTAAAGAGTTAGGATTTGATTGGAGCAGATCTTACTCGAATAATGATATGACTTTGAAAGCTCCTGCCATTAATGTCAGGTCAGAAATTAATTACCAGCTATCGGATAGCTGGACTTCTCAAACGCTAATTTCCAGAAATTTTAGAAAAACCGAAGGTCTGTATCAATATCAATTTATTCGTGGCAATACTAGTGATGCCTTATTGGAGCGGAATGTACAGTGGAACAATTCCGAAGGTAGTTCGACCAGCATACAACAGAATTTCAATGGCACCTTCCAAATTGGGGGTATTCAAAATAAGTTACTGATTGGTTTTGATTATTTCAATCAATCTTTACGCAATAACCATTCACCTATTGTAAAGTATGACACCATTAATGGACAGGATTTAGAAAGTGATTATGGTTTTATTTCTAGAGAGCTAGCGACAGCAAGTATTCAGAAATCTAAATTAAATATGTTAAGAAACTATACGTCAAGTAATGTTTATGGCGCATACCTTTCTGATGTGGTTTATCTGACAGACCGTTGGACTACGCTATTAAGTTTACGTGTGGATCATTTTGATACACGTGGTCAGTTGAATTTAAATACCAATGTGCGCGATGGTAATTTTAAGCAGACGGCTTTGTCTCCTAAATTTGGAATGGTTTATCAGATTCTTAAAGAGCGCCTATCTGCTTATGCAAATTATATGAATGGCTTCAAAAATGTGGCACCAGTGAGCCAACAGCTTGAATCTTATAGTGGAGTTATGAAACCACAGTTAGCTAATCAATGGGAAGCCGGACTGAAATCTAACTTTTGGACTAATCGCTTCAATTTTACAGCTTCTTATTATGATATTGTTGTCAATAATATGAGCCGTGATATCGAGGTATTTGAGGGGGATAAAGGTTATAAGATTACGATACAAGATGGAGAGCAGCGCAGTAAAGGTGTGGAGTTTGAGCTTATTACTAATCCGGTTAGAGGATTAAATATGATGGCTGGATATACCTATAATGATAGTAAGTATCAAAAAGCTAATCAAGAAGTTGATGGACGCAGACCGACATCGGCTGGGCCGGCGCATGTTTTTAATTCGTGGATCAGTTATGTTTTTCAAACGAATACTTTACATGGTTTAGGATTGGGTTTTGGCGTTAACCGTGTTGGCGAGCAGATTTCTGTTGATAATAATATTACAGGGCGATTTACTTTTCCTGCTTATACGTTGGTGAATGCTTCCGTATCTCTGGAGCGTGAGAAATATCGATTTGGCTTTAGGATGAATAATCTAACCAACAGTAATTATTTCGCGGGAGATGGAGTTATTGTAGCGCAGATGCCTCGTAACTTTGCAGCGCAACTTAGTCTGAAGTTTTAGCATTAAGTCGAGTCATGGCAATGCTAGCAATCGTTCGTCAATACTCGTTATTATAATGGCTAACGTGGTAAGGAAAGTATTTTCAACTAATAAAGGGACTGTATCGCAATACAGTCCCTTTATTAGTTGATATTTTTTTATACTATTTTACTGGAACAAATTTCCAAGTATCGTAGTATTTGTTTGATCCGTTTTGACCAGTAGTGATATAACCTACATTGTCGATTCCAAATCCAACAGCATCTTGTCTAGCTTGACCTTGGAAAACTTGGTTGTCAGCATTCCAAACATCAGTTGTTGGGTTATATTCCCAGATCGTGTTGATTGTCGTGTTTTTTCTACCACCTACTACATATGCTAGATTGTTCAATACAAAAGTAGATGCGCTTGAACGTGTTAAGTTGTATGTGTAAGAGTTATCACTACGATCTAAATCATTTAATGGAGTCCATTTAGTACCATCAAATTTAAAGAAATCTTCAGGGTATGAGCTATTATCGATACCACCACCTACGTAAGCGACGTTATTGATGACAAAAGCAAATCCATATCTTCTGTTCGATTTTAATGGGCTTTCTACAGGAGTCCATGAATTAGCAGTAGGATCATATTTGTAGAATGATTTAACGTTTGTATTGTTATCGTTTCCTTTAGAACCAGTACCTACATAACCGAAACCACCAATTGAGAAAGCAACCGCACCGTAACGAGCTGCGTCAGCAGGTAGGTCAGCAATTTTAGTCCAAGTGTTAGCTGAAACATCATATTTATAGAAATCTGACAATGCATTTGCGCCATCATAACCAGACCCTACATATCCATTGTTTCCAATTGAAAAAGCAACAGCAGCATAACGAGCTGATCCAGGAAATTCAGCCTTTTGAGACCACGTTCCTGAAGTTGCATTATATGCCCAAATATCTTTTTTAGGCACAGATACTTGACCTTCAGTAGCAAGACCAGTTGCTACATAAGCGATATTGTTAATTAAGAAAGATACTGCCCCACTTCTTGCGCCACCATCGAAAGCAGAACCTTTAGTCCATTCTGTTACTTCATCTGTAGTATCATCATCCTTTGATTTACAAGAGTAAGTAGAGAAAGTAACGACGCACGCTAATAATATTAGTAGCCAATTTTTCTTGTTCATAAACTGTTAAAATTTAGTATATAAGATGTTTAATTTTATTCTTGGTTTGTTATTTGCATCCTTTGCAATAATAAGTCGATCTGTAGTTGCGAATAAACTACTTTGCGGCACACTCAAGAATAAAGATGTGTTAAAGTAGCTATCTTTTTTTATATTATTAACATATTCGATCATATTAAACGTATATTTTGCATTCGCACCAAACTCATCTCCTCCTGCCAAATACCCATATTGAACAGGATCTTGCTGTCCCTGTTGCTGTAAAAATACGGGTGTAGTAACGATACTTACCGGATTTCCACCAGCATTCGCGATCATCAACACGACGCGAGCAGGAGGGATAAAAAATGAATTACGATATTTATTTTCTGTTTCTATAACGAGTTCAACCTTATTGATCGCTACAGTAGGATCGTTAACTAAATCCAATAATGTTGGAAAAGTTAATTTAACGACTGCTCCTGTGCTACCTTCGAGAAATACGTCACCGTTCGTTGTGGTGCTTTTCAATTCTGGATTTGTAACACTTAAAGTGTTGAATGCTGTACCTGAACGGTCAGCTTCTACATTATTAAACTGATAGGCTTTGTTTCCCAAATTAAATGAAGTGGATTTACTCACTTTAAATCCTTCGTCGTTTATATAGTTATAATGCACCTGCATACTCACGGTATCTTTAAAACCGATCATAGCTGTGTTATTATTTCCAGGGACAAGAGCTATTCCTTTGAAGTATTCATTGAAATTGTCATTGGATGCAATATTTCCATGCCCATCTTTGATATAAGAAAATAGTGTGTTTCCTAAGTTGTCATTCAATCGGATTGCGATTGAATCTAGTTTTTTGACAAAAGGTTTGAATGACAAAGATCCTAAAGCAGTTGTTTCATAAGTAAATTTTTGATTATTATAAACTGCTGCTCCGTTGACATAATACGGTAATTCATTTGTACCGGATCCTGTACTGACTTCTTTTAATGTAATCTGCTGCGTTAATTGGTGAACAGATAATGTTTGTGTTTTCGTTGTATCTCCGTAAAAATATTTGTTAGGCTTTAGCACAAAAGTAATGGAGTCGTATTTTGCTGCTGTTGGGATCGAACCGGCGATAATGTTATCGATAGCCATGCGCATATAAGACGTCGAAAGAACAGATCCTGTTGTGGTATTCGAAATTTTTCCGGCTAGAATCATTCCTGTTCCAGACGTTGGTACATCATCTAACAGATAAGTTGATGTATTCACCTGAAAGGTATCGATAGGAACTAGTCCTATGGATTCATCTCTTGAATTGTCTAAAGAGAGCGAAATATCTTTATTACAAGCTGAAATGCCTATCAGTAATAACGCTGAGAATAAAAATTGGATACTACGTCTCTTAAAATTTCTTATCATGCTTAAAAATTGAATATTGCAAATGTAATCAATGCGCATTGTTAATCAGTGTTATATTTTGTTAAATATGGTTAATTACCAAGGCGAATGCAAATCTAGTAATTTAAATTTGTTTTTAATTATGGCAAATAAGTTTAAATTATTGATAACACTTTCGGTATTAACAGGTATCGGGATGATTAGTATCTTGGGTATCTGGCTATACGGAAGTTACAATAACCGGCTTGATCTGTTTCTTTCTTCAGCAGAGCGGAGTATGTTTAATGTTGTGCAAGATGTGTATCAAGCCCATAGCAATGATCTAAAAAGTGATCAGGGCGGGGCATTGGGAAAATTACGGAAAGAATTAAAAGCAAGATATACAGATGCTGAGATAGACTCGCTATTTAAAGATTTTGGATCCTATTACAAACAGTCAAAAGCCGGACCATCTCGAGGAGGAAAGACGATGGGATCACCCTATCCGCACGGAAAGTCGGGAGGAGAAATGATGGCACCTTATTTATTTTCACAGATTGATGTCACTCCAGCGATGATCGACGAAATAAATGAAAAGTTTGCCTCTGCTTTAGAAGCTAAGGGAGTCCGCGCAGAATATGATGTTACGACCGATATTTTTCCAAGGGATAGTTTGTTTGCTATCCGTAAGGAGTATAGAGCAAAGAAGTTAGCGTGGACAAGACCGATATTGATAGATGCTTCGGACAGTCGGTTTTTAATCGTCAAATTTAAGCGGGTATGGAAAAATCTCCTGTTTGATTTGGGATGGCAGCTGGGTATTGCTATACTTTTGATCAGTATTTTTGTCGGTTCATTTCTCTATCTCTTTAAAACAATCTTTCGACAGAATCGATTGGCTGAGATGCAAAAGGCATTTGTTAATAATATGACGCATGAGCTGAAGACCCCTGTCTCTACTGTTATGACTGCTATCGAAGCGATTCAACTCTACGGGGTAAAAAATGATCAGGTGAAGATGGATCGTTATTTGGCCATTTCCCGTCGTGAACTTGATCACTTGTCGGATATGATTGATCGGGTTCTTCAATTGGATGTTGATGAACGAAAAGGTCTTAAACTTGAAAAAAAAGAGATCGATCTGATGCTCGTTTTAACGAATGCGGCAGACACCTTTTGTATCAATGTCAGTAAGGATGTGAAGATTTCTATGAACAGTTCCATTCCTAAATTAGCATTAAATGCCGATGAATCGCATCTCCGCAATGTTATTAATAATTTACTAGAAAATGCAGTCAAGTATTCTGCTGATACTGTTGATATTATTATAGATGTCCATGACTATAACGATTATATTGAGTTTAGTGTTGCCGATAAAGGAAAGGGCATCGCTCCGGAGTATCAGAAAGAGATTTTTGGTATGTTTTTTCGTGTTCCTGAAGGTAACTTACATCCGGTAAAGGGTTTTGGAATCGGCTTGGCCTATGTGCGCCAGGTGATACTGCAGCATGGAGGTAAAATTACAGTGAAAAGTAGTCCAGGTAAAGGTAGTACCTTTACGATCAAAATACCTAAATAAGCAAATTTTATGATTGATATTTTATATGTTGAAGATGAAGCAAGCCTGGCACTTATTGTTGCTGATAGTCTGGAGATGAACGGTTTTTCAGTAAGACATTGTCAGGATGGGCAAGTGGCTCTTCGTTTATTTGAAAAGCAAAAGCCGGATATTTTGCTTATTGATGTAATGATGCCAGTAATGGATGGCTTTACGTTGGCTACACATATAAGAGCCTTAGACAGTCAGGTGCCGATTATTTTCCTTACCGCTCGTGTGCAGACAGAAGATGTTGTTAAAGGTTTTCATTTGGGGGCGAATGATTATGTTAAAAAACCTTTTCGTATTGAAGAGTTGGTCGTTCGGATCGAATCATTGGTTAAGAGCAGTCCTAAAATGCAGCTTAGTCAAAATTTAATGATCGGAGATTATGTCTTAGACAGCTTGAGACAGACACTTAGCTATAAAGGCGAAAGTATTAAGTTGTCTTATCGGGAGAGCGAATTGTTAAGGAGCCTCTATGAAAATAGGAATCAGGTGATTCCTCGTGAAGATATCATGAAGACCTACTGGAGTTATGATAAATATTTTTCTGGAAGAAGCCTGGACGTATTTATAAGTCGAATCAGAAAATATTTGAATCAGGATCCACGGATCAAGATTAGCAATATACGAGGTATAGGTTATATGCTTTCTGTTGAGGAATTGCTTTGAAGGCGTTCTGTAGCGCTAAGTTTTCTGGACTTTGGTCAGCTCTTGAGAATATTATTTTTAAGTTACAATTGAGGGACTCTGTAAAGAAAAGAATAAGTATATTTAAAGGAGTGATCTGAAAATGGAGAAGTATTTATCAGGGGTCAATTAAGAAGAACGAATTGAATCATTTGCTTTTATATTTAGGACGATTATAATTGGGTATAAACGCAAATTTATCTAAGTTTGTACGCTGTAAAAAGGAATAAAAAAATGAAAGATAGTGTATTGAGTAGAAAAGAGAAAATTGTTCGTGAGGCATTGAATTTGTTCTCAGAACAAGGTTATGCAGATACCTCTACCAAAGCTATTGCTCAAAATGCGGGTGTGTCTGAGGCTTTAATTTTTAAACATTTCGGCAATAAGGATGCTTTATTGGTTCACCTTATTAAGGCTGGCTATCGTAAAGTGCTGACACATCATAAGGGTATGATGACTTACCGTGATTCGAAGGATTTTTTACGTAAGATGATCAATTTACCGAGTAAGCTGGTCGCTGATGAGCCTATCTTCTGGAAATTACAAGAGCGTCTTTCCCATCATCCTTTTTCAAGACAACAGCATGAGCAGTTTATGAAACCGGTGCAGGCGATTATTGTGCGGGCTTTTAAGGAGCTGGGATATAAAAATCCGGACTTGGAAACCGAATTTTTATTGATTGTAATCGATACTTTATGGAAAAAGGAAGCTAACGGTGAACTTGATCATGCGATGGAGCTAGCCATATTATTGGAAGAGAAATATAACTTGATATAGGTTATATTTTTTTGATCAATAATGCAAGTTTATGCATGTTTCATAAAATTGTTGCACAAACTGTTTTTTATTGTGTGAAAAATACCCGTTATTCGTATTCTATTTTAAACAAAAAATTATGTTAAAAAAACTAGCTTTGGGTGTTGCCGCACTGGCATCCTCCATCTCTTTTTCACAAGCTCAAGATAAGAAGGATTTTGTGAAGTATATTAATTCTCCCCATGTTTGGGTTGATTCTGTATTTAATAGCTTGACACCTAAAGAACGTATCGCCCAACTTTTTTTGGTGCGTGCCCATACCAATCTGGGACAGCGTTATATTGATTCTGTAGCACAGGTTGTTCAAGATGAGCAATTGGGCGGTCTTGTTGTATTTCAAGGTGGGCCGGTTCGTCATGTGGATATGTTCAATCGTTATCAGCATCTCTCGAAAGTGCCTTTATTGATCACTTTTGATGGGGAATGGGGTTTAGGCATGCGTCTTCCCGATTCAACGCTATCTTATCCTTATCAGATGACTTTGGGAGCTATACAGAATGATCAATTGATTTATCAAATGGGCCAGGAAGTTGCAAAAGATTTTCATCGGATTGGCATGCATTTTAATTTTGCTCCTGTTGTTGATATTAACAATAATCCTAAAAATCCAGTTATAGGATTCCGTTCTTTTGGTGACAATAAAGAGAATGTCGCAAAAAAAGCTAAAGCATATATGGATGGTATGATGAATGGCGGCATTATTTCATCACTAAAGCATTTTCCGGGACATGGTGATACTGATGTTGATTCTCATCATGACTTGCCGCAATTGACCTTTACAAAGGATCGTTTAGAGGCGTTGGAAATGTTTCCATTTAAAGAATTAATTCGTGCTGGTGCCCCTGCTATTATGGTCGCTCATATGAATATTCCAAGTTTAGACCCTACTCCTAATATTCCCTCTTCCATTTCAAAACCTATTGTGACAGGAATACTACGTGAAGAGCTAGGTTTCCGTGGTTTAACGGTAACCGATGCAATGGATATGAATGGTGTGAAAAAGTTTTTCCCTAATGGTGAAGCTGACGTGATGGCTATTATTGCAGGTCATGATTTGTTGGAAGTATCTGAAAATAGTAAACGCGCTATTGACCTTGTATTGAAAGCAATCGTGGAAGGCCGAATCAATCAAGCGGATTTGGATGCGCGTGTTAAAAAAGTACTCGCCTCAAAGCTGTGGTTGGGTTTAGATCAATATCGTGATGTGAATACCGTAAATCTATATACGGATCTGAATAGAACCTCTTCAAAGCAACTGATAGACCAATTGGCTGCATCATCGGTCACGGTTTTGAAATCTACGGATAAAATAAAATCATTTAAAAATTCAGAAAAAACGGCAATTGTCAATATCGGATTAAAATCTCCTGGCACTTTTCAACAGATAATGGGCGATGCGCTGACTAATGAAACTCAGTATTTTGTTACTGATGAAACAAGTGAGTCGGATTTAAAGAATATCATCAAAGAAGCAAAGAAAAATAAACAGATTATACTTGCGATCCATGATACACGTTCTCGTCCAAGACCTGAAGTGCCAGCGAATAATGAGGTAAAGAATTTGGTTAAAAAATTGGCTAAAAAATCAATTGTTACTTTCTTCACGAATCCTTATGCATTGGATGGTTTTAAAGGAGTCAATAAAAGTAAAACTATTTTAGTTGCTTATCAAAATGATGATTTTATGCAACGTGCTGCAGCAAAAACAATTTTAGGGCAAAATATTGCTACGGGGAAATTACCTGTTACCATCAATAAATATTTCAAGTACGCGTCGGGTAAATAACTGGCCGCAATTCTTATAAACAAAGAAGGGGCTTATCAATTGATAAGCCCCTTCTTTGTTTATGGATAGAAATATAGTTATTTTTTTTCTTGGATGATCATATCTGTCATCACTTTAGCACTTTCATCCTGTACAAAGTCAAATTCCATTTTAGGTTGTGGCTTACCCTCTTCCCATAAAGGTAGACCTCTTTGTTTCAGTAAAGCATTTACACGATCTCTATTTTTCTTTTGGAAATCATCACGCTCTTTTTTAAACTTATCAAGTTGTAATGGAATTTTAGTTCCCTCGTCGCGTTTTTCAAAGGTTGCAATGTCTTCCAGTAAAAACTTGTATTCTGTCGAGTTTTTCATTCTCGCTTCGTGCTCTTGTTCTAGCTTTTTGTTCAATGCAGATAGATCTGCTACTTTTTTATACGTACTTGATTTGATCTGATCCCAAGGTAAAGCAGAAGGCTCAGAACTCTCACCGAATTTTTCTGCAGAATACTGCGTTGGGAATGTCACATCTGGGCTTACACCTTTATGTTGTGTGCTGCTACCATTTACACGGTAGAATTTCCCTAATGTAATATTGATCTGACCATATTCTGGCGCACCATTTGGGGTGTCAGGATCTTTTTCGTTTTGTGCTTTTAATAATAATTTACTTGTAGGACTGATCACGCGTGCCATATCAACAGCAGACTGTACCGTACCTTTACCGTATGATTGAGAACCTAAGATGACACCACGGCCATAATCCTGTATTGCACCGGCAAAGATTTCAGACGCTGAAGCTGAGAAACGGTTAATCATGACGCCTAGCGGTCCATCCCATGATACACCTGCATTTCTATCTTCTTCCACATCAATGGTATTACGGACATCACGTACTTGTACTACTGGACCTTTGTCAATAAATAAACCTGTTAGGTCGATTGCTTCTGGAAGTGACCCTCCGCCATTGAAGCGTAAATCTATTAAAACAGCATCTACTTTTTCCTGTTTTAAGGTATCCAGCAATAAGCGCACATCGCGGGTCGTACTTTTATAGTTTGGATCACGCTTACGGTATGCTTCAAAATCCATGTAAAATTTCGGTATGTTGATGACACCAACACGATAATTCTTGCCATCCGCACCTTTAACAGTTAAGATTTCTTTTTTCGCAGATTCCTCTGCTACTACAATTCGCTCTCTTGTTAATGATACTATTTTCGGGTGAGATCCAACCGGCTGACCAGCAGGTAAAATCTTTAAACGAACAATTGTTCCAGCAGGACCTTTAATTTTAGCAACAGCTGCATCTAATCTCCAGCCGATGATATCCTCAAATTCTCCATCTTTCCCTTGTGCCACACCTACAATTTTGTCATCAATGGCTAAGCTTTTATCTTTAAATATCGGTCCCCCAGGAATGATTTCACTAATTGTCACCATTTCATTGTCGATGGTCAATCGTGCACCGATACCTTCAAATGTATTAGCCATACCCTCATTGAAAGCCTGTGCAAACGATGGGTTGAAATACGATGTATGTGGATCAACCGCATCAGTTAATGAAGTCATGATGACCTGGAATGCATCATTTGAATTTATTTTCTTTCCCTGAGAAATTAAATTGTTATATCTTTTGCGAAGGGTTTCCTTCTGTTTAGTTTCTGTACTATCTGTTTTTTTAACAGTTGTCATTTCCAGATTTAACAAATCATATTTCACACGATGTTTCCATTGAGTATCTGCTTCTGCTGTGTTTTTGAACCAGCCTAACTTCTCACGGCTTGGTAAATAGCTTTCATCGATCGTGAAATCTTGTTTTACATCTACTTGCTTCAATGCATATTGCATGCGTTCTAAGTAGCGTTTAGAGTATACATTGAAAATATGAAAAGGAGCAGATAAATCACCATTACGGAAATCCTGTGCGATTGAATTTCGATATTGCTGAAACTCGTCGATATCAGATTGCAACAAGTAGTTTTTTCCCTGATCTAAAGATTTAATTAAGTTATCAAATACGATTTTAGATATGGAATCATTCAGCTGTACTTTTTTATAACTGGTCGATTCTAAAAGTCCTGCAACTTCTTTTGCTATGACTTCGTGTTGCGCGCTAGGCTTTAGACCTCCTTCTACTTCGCTTAAATTAACACGGGGCTTCGAGCCACAGGAGACAATTGAAATAACAAAAAGGGTGAATATTAGCTTTTTAAACATATTTTCTATAATTTTAATAGTCATTTTTATATATTGAGATAGCGCTTTAAATCCAAAGAGCTAAATTTAAATAATTTCAGTTCATAAATTTCAACAAATCAACAAATTTATTTGATATTTTAATTGAAAAATATGCACTATTTTATATTTCTTTTAATAATAACTCATTTTAATGAAGTTAAGTATGTTTTCTGAAAAACCAACCGTTCCTGTAATAATAATGTTATGTGATCCATCATTTCCTAAGATAGCATCATTATGTCTTGCTAATGATCGATTCAGTCTATACATTAAACTGTTTAGGAAGGCCCATTTATATCATTGAAAACTAACACTAATAAATAACCGAGTGTCACGAGCTCATTTATACCATTGAAAACTAACACTAATAAATAACCGAGTGTCACGAGCTCATTTATACCATTGAAAACTAACACTAATAAATAATTTTTTCTTATGAAAGCCTTAATAATGACAATCATATGTTTTTGTGCCACAGAAACGAGTTTCGGTCAGCTTAAGCCTGTGCGTTACTCCGATGGAGATCAGGCATTAGCTGGTTTAGTAAATACAGATGCAGGCGAGGGTGCTCCTGGGGTTTTGATTCTTCCTGCCTGGATGGGTATTGACGATGAAGCGACACAGGCAGCAGTACAGCTCAGCAAGGAAGGTTATATTACATTTGTTGCAGACATCTACGGAGAAGGAAATAAACCCACTACTGCTGCTGAAGCGGGGCAACAGGCTGGCAAATATAAGAACGATCCCAAAGCATATCAGAGAAGGATCCGTTTAGCCCTAGAACAGCTTGTAAAAGCTGGGGCAAGTCCACGCCGTTTGGCCGTGATTGGCTATTGTTTCGGTGGTACCGGAGCGCTTGAAGCCGCTAGGGCCGGTATGGAAGTTCAAGGTGTTGTTTCCATACATGGCAACCTTGGTAAAGGTAACCGCCCAGATGGCCCAATCAAAACTAAAATATTGGTTCTACATGGCGCCGCAGATCCTCATGTATCTCCGGAAGAGATCGCTAATTTCAGAAAAGAGGTGGAGCATGCAGGAGCCGATTGGCAAATGATCTATTATGCCGCCGCAAAACATGCCTTTACCAATCCTGCCAGTAGTGATTTCGAACCTTTAGCAGCGCAACGTTCGTGGAAACATCTACTTATATTCCTACAGGAAATATTGAAATAAAAGCTTAAATCTATTCAGATCATTCAAGCAGGTTACAGCTTCATTTATAAATCTTTAACCTGCTTGAATGTCGCTTTTAAGGTTGTGAAGTTTTGATAAGTTTTATCAGCCTCTTCAAAGTCTTTTAGATGTATGTACACTTCACCAAGTTTATCTAATACAGCGAGCTCAAGGGGTACATTTTTTCTTTCGCGGGCTAGTAAAAGCGTAGATAAAAATTCTTTTTTGGCTATTTTAAAGTTTTTATCTAACAATTTTGATGAAGCTAGCAGATATTCAATTGCTGGAAGTTCATTTGTAATCTTTTTATTTTCTGCTAGTTGCTGTGCCTGAAGTAGAAACCATTGTGCCTCTGTGTATTTATTTTGCTCAAAATACACCTGTGCTAATTGCTCCCAGGCAATTATTTTATCTTCATAAGCTTTTGCTTTATTATAGAGCGGTATCGCTTTTCTGATGATATTTTGTTCGGCCTCGCTATAATTTTTCTTGCCGCTTTTGGCCAATGCTATTAGCATCCACGCATTTGCTTGGTCATGATAGTCTTTAGATTGAACTGCCAGATTTAAATTTTCCTGAGCTACAGCACTAGCTTTTTCAAAATTACCGGAATAAAGTAGCACTGCCGCTAAGTTTTGATGTAAGACAATACGATCCAGTTTATTGCTTTCTTTTGCCGCAATCAGGATTGCATTTTCAAAATAGGAAATTGCCTGATCGGGTAAATTATTATTAATTGCAAATAGCCCTGCTTCATTTACTAGCGTGAGGTTTACTTGATCGTCGTAATTTTGTCTGATGCGGTTTAAGAGTTCATTCCATGTTGCTAAGTCCGTAGGTTCTGGTTTCATTAAATATTGAAACCGTCCTATATTCGGTAGACTTTTAACTTGGGTGAGTAACGTTTTATAGCGAAGTTCTTGAGCAATCTTTTTAGCATAATCTTTTCTCATATTGCTATCAAATATGTCAATCAATTGCTCCGTTCTTGATTTAGGTGGCGGGACAAAATATACCTTTGGACCTATTCCCTTGAAATTACTGTTATACTTTGTTATTGAACCAGTATAATCTTTGGTTAATTCCTGTGCATAAGACACGAAGCATAATGCCACTATATAAGCACTACTGAGAAAGGCTATTTTCCAAAATTTCTTTTTAATCATGTATAATACCTGCTGTTGGTGAGGATATTGCAAATATGACGAAAAAATATGTGAAATATTGTTAAAGTGATTATTACTATCTTCAGGTTGTCTGTTTTTATCCACAAAAACAAATGGATGAGATGGGCCACGAAGTTGTTGTAATTTCTTCCTTCCGATAAAAATTTCTAACTTTAAAATCACTTATAGAAATCTAGATTTAAGAAAACCATATGTTAGGCCATTCTCCGTCACCATTTTCCTGGGAAGAATTACGCTATGCAATTGCTATGGAGCGGGATGCTCTGGCATTCAAGAAACTTTTCTTGCATTTTTATAAAGATTTAAAAATATTTGGAATGGGCATGGTTAAGTCTGGTCCTGTGGTAGAAGATATTATTGCCGATATTTTTCTAAAAGTATGGTCATTGGAGGCTGGCCTAATGCAGATTGATCAGATCAATACCTATTTATATAAGGCTGTCAGAAACAATGCGATCAAGTATCTGGGAAGATTACCTTTACAAGTAGATCTATCTGAAATCATCAATTTTGAATATCATGTTCTTACTCCTGAACAGGTTTATATTTCCCAGGAGCATATTACATTGATTGAAGCAGCAATTGCCCAATTGCCTTCTAAATGTCGGATGGCTTTTACTTTAGTTAAAGATTTGGACTGTAGTTATAAAGATGCGGCCGAGATCATGGATATCAGCGTTCATACTGTTGATCGGCATATGCAACTTGCCTTAAAAAGATTAAGGGAAGTATTAGGGAGTAAAAATATCACGCTGAATTACAGTGGTTTGTAAAAAAAAATAAAAAGCCATTGGTGGTTTCTTGTTGGGTCTGGATCATTAAGGTAAGATCAACAAGTTTATGGAGCAAGACCAATTTATTACCTTACTAAATAAGTATCTTCAAGGGCAATTGTCCGTTGAAGAAAATCGCCAATTTCACGAACTTCTCCACTCCGATTCTAAAAATCAGGTTCTGTTTGATTTTTTACGCATTAAACCAAGCCATAAAGAACAAGTAGACAACTCTGAACAAGTTTTTCAATCTATTTTAAATAAGATTGAAAGTTCTGAAACGACAACATTACCGATGAGTTCTCACGATGAGGATCATGCAAATGAATATACCCAATTTCCACTAATTAAAAAACCTTGGTATCAAAATTATAGGAGTATAGCCGCAGTTCTGCTGCCAATATTTTTGATCCTTTCGTTGTGGATTTATAATTCGCAGACACAAACACGATTTACTGAGCAGTATAGCAGCAAAAAAGGAGAAAAGAAAATTATTAATTTATCGGATGGTACGACTGTCTGGTTAAATGGGGACAGTAAGCTATTTCTTGAACATTCCTTTGGGAAAGCGGAGCGCCGTGTTAAGCTAGAAGGAGAAGGCTTTTTTACCGTGGCTCATGATCGCTCACACCCGTTTATTGTTGAATTTAGGAATTCAGAGGTAAAAGTCCTGGGTACACGTTTTAATATCCGTGCTTATCCCGATGAGGACAAAACAGAGACTTCGCTTGTGGAAGGATCTATTGAATTGAAAGCAGACCGTCAGGTTAAATCTTTAATGCTGAAGCCTGGGGATAAAATTGCACTTCTCCCAGCCAAAGCTGTAGCTGCTATCCAAACAGAGGCAAAGTCTAAAATCCAGGTACAGCATTCCACTTTGACCATTGCCGAAGGCGAGCAGGCTCCCTCTGAAACGCTATGGATGTATAACAAGCTATCTTTTAATGCTGACCCAATGTCATTAATTGTGTCTAAGTTAAGCAAATGGTATAACGTTTCTATTCAGATTGAAAATCCGGCATTAGAACAAATTACTTTCAGTGGGAATTTGGAAGGATATAGTCTTGATCAGATTTTGCTTCTTTTGAAGCAAGCTAATCCGGAGATACAGATTAAGAGACAAAATGAATCAATTATATTACAATAAACCCTAAATCATATGCGCTATAAATATACCTAAACACCACATTTAAAGGAAAGGATACATCCGAAGATGTATCCTTAGCAAGTAAGAAAAGCGTACCGTGTCCCTGAGAAAGATCAGTACGCTATGGTTCCATACTAAAGTTAAAACTATGAAAAAAAATTTACATGGTCGGGGATTTTATTTACCGAAATCAAGCACCATTAAATATGTATTAATGACTAAGCTAGCAGTTGCACTCTCTTTTGCATTTACTGTGAAAGCGTTCGGAATAACTATAAGTGCGCAAGA
The DNA here is from genome assembly GCF_042686355.1 of Sphingobacterium anhuiense. NCBI lineage: Bacteria > Pseudomonadati > Bacteroidota > Sphingobacteriia > Sphingobacteriales > Sphingobacteriaceae > Sphingobacterium > Sphingobacterium anhuiense. Next base: position 478,433 of record NZ_JBHUPE010000007.1, on the reverse strand, counting down.
AAAAGTTTCTTTAAAAATTAGAAATACAGATTTAAAAACAGTAATAAAGACTATTGAGAAACAGACAAATGTAAAGTTTGTTTATTTTGACAATTTGGTTTCTAATAAGAATCTTTCTGCTGTTGCTTTTGAGAATCAAGCTTGGAATAATGCACTAATTCCACTTTTAAATCAATTCAATCTGACTTTAAAAAGTTATGATGGAATTACTTATGTAATCGTTCCTTTGAATTCCGTTCAAGGGTTTGAAATCAAGGGAAAAATCATCGATAGTCGCGGACTACCTTTGGCTGGTGTAACTGTCATCGAGAAGAGTAAAGACCGTGGTACAAGCACCAATGATAAAGGGGAGTTTATCCTGAAAGTTAGTGACCTGTCATCAATCTTGCTCATTAGTAATATCGGTTATGGCAGTCAAGAAATTAAGGCAAGTCAATCTTTTATGACGATTACGCTTCAAGAAGATCTTACTGCTTTGGCTGAGGTCGTTGTTGTGGGGTACGGCACACAGCGGAAAGCGAATTTGACAGGAGCGGTTTCTTCTGTAGATATGGACAAGGTTTTAGGAGACAGACCTGTGAGCAGTAGTTCCCAAGCACTTCAAGGTGCACTTCCGGGGTTACAGGTTACCTTTGGCAGTGGACGTCCAGGAACGAATACTGATCTCAATATTCGAGGCACAACTTCTATTAATGGGGGTTCACCTTTGATTTTGGTTGATAATGTTCCGATGAATATGGATGACGTCAATCCGAAAGATATTTTAAATGTGACGGTATTAAAAGATGCTGCAGCAGCTTCAATTTATGGTGCGAGAGCGGCATTTGGTGTTATTCTGGTGACAACAAAGAAGGGATCGCGTAACCAACCGACAAAAATTAACTATTCCAGCAACCTGAGCTGGAGCAGCGCTTCTACTTTACCGGAAAAAGCTACTCCCTTACAATTTGTGCAGGCATTAAAAGATTTTGGAAATACCAGTAATTGGTCCGGACAAAATGTAGATACCTGGTTAACAGCTTTGCAAGATTACCAAGCTAATCCGGGGCAATATCCTGATGGTATTACGGAGGTTAACGGAACGAAATATCCGCTAAAGGAGTATGATCTCTATCATGAAGTTTTTCAAACTGGTTTCGAACATCTTCACAATCTTTCTATCATGGGGGGATCGGAGAAAATCGCTTACCGTCTATCGGGTATGTATAGTGATGAAGATGGTATCATGAAGACAGATAAAGATAGCTACAAACGCTATAATCTAAATGCTTATATAGGAGCTGAATTGAAGAAAAATCTGAACTTAAGCGCCAATATTTTGTATAAAAATGATGACCGTTATACTCCTGCTAATATGGGGGAGATGTTCTACCGAGCGCTGAGCTTTGGGTCTTACCTCAATCCAGGGGAGACAACAGATACGGAAGGAAATGAAATCCCTTTTGGAACACCTAATAATTATTTGAAATATGAAGACCCAAGTCGCAATTATAATGAAAACTTGAGATTATTCGGAAAATTAGATTATAATCCGCTTCCGGGGTGGAATATTACTGCTGAATATACATTTAGTAAGACAAATAATAATTATAAGTATGCGCAGAGTAAGCATCGCTATATGAATCCAAATAATTTCAATCCCGAGTATTTGTTCAATAACGATTTTTATGAACGAAGTAACACTTTGATTAACTACAATGCCTTAAATATTTATTCTAGCTATACCCATGCTATTGAAGATCATCATTTTAAAGGGCTAGCAGGTGTCAATTATGAGAAAAGTTATTCAGAAAGTTTTTCTGCAAAACGTTTTGGTATCCTTAGCCCAGGTTCTCCATCATTGGGCACCAGTACAGGAACACAGACCACAGCGGATTCTTTTGGACAATATGCTGTTTTAGGATATTTTGGTCGTATTAATTACGATTTTAAAAACAAGTATTTATTGGAGGTCAATGGACGATTGGATGGGTCTTCACGCTTTTTGAAAGGAAGTCAATTCGGATTCTTTCCGTCCGTGTCAGCAGGATGGAATGTTACTGAGGAGGGTTTTATGTCAGATCTTAAAAATACAATACCCTTATTGAAGTTTAGAGGATCATTTGGTGAAATTGGAAATCAGGTTGTATTAAATCCCGATCGATCTCAAGTATATTTTCCGGTAATTCCTAAGATGGAAACGAATAACTCCAATTGGATTGATCCCAATACCGGAGTGCGTTATCTGACTATCGGTGCACCCAATCTGATTAGCTCTACTTTTACCTGGGAAAAGGTTAGAACATTAAATGTGGGCGTAGACATTGCACTTTTCAATAACCGATTGAATACAAGCTTCGACTGGTTTCGCCGTCAAACCATTGGTATGTTATATCAGGGAGCAGATTTACCTGCGGTATTAGGATCGGCGCCACCCTTCCAAAATTCAACAGATTTAGAATCTAAAGGTTGGGAATGGGAAATCACCTGGAAGGATCAGTTTAAAGATTTTAAATACGGATTTACTTTTAATCTGTCTGATAATAGAGGTTTTATTACCCGCATGGAAAATAGTGCAGGTCTTATTACAGGACATTATCAAGGCAAAGAGATGGGTGAAATATGGGGCTATGTCTCTGATCGTTACTACACCACAAATGACTTCGAAGCAAACTCACTCGATGCTAAATTGATGAACGGAACTTTAAAGCCAGGTATTCCTTTTTTTAAGGGCGTGAAGCAAAATCCAGGTGATATGCTTTATGCCGATCTGAATAATGATGGAACTATATTTTCTGGAACGGGTACCGTTAGTGATCCGGGCGATATGAAGGTGATTGGAAATGACAATCGACGCTATCAATTTGGATTAAACGGTTTTGTCAATTATAAAAACTTTGATCTATCAGTATTCTTACAAGGGGTAGGAAAGCGTGATCTGTGGTTGAGCAATTTTTTGATGTGGCCATATAGCAATGAGTTCGGAACTTTGTATCAGCATAACTTGGATTATTGGACACCGGAAAATACCGACGCCGAGTATGGGCGTGTTTATGCAAATGCAGGTTTAAATACTGGAGCAAATCGTCGGGTGCAAACCAAGTATTTGTCAAATGGAGCCTATTTGCGTGTCCGTAACATTACCCTGGGCTACACTTTAGATCATAAGATCCTGCGTTCAAAGGCAGTTGATAACATTAAATTCTTTGTCTCGGGCGAAAATCTTTTCAAAGCTGACCATATGCCTAAGGGGATGGAAGCAGATGGCCAAGATTTAGGCTCAGGTGGTATCTATCCTTTCTTGAAGAAGTATAGTTTTGGAGTTAACGTCACTTTTTAATGCTTATGTTAAGGTTTAATACAAATCATAAAATGAAAAAAAGAATCATACTATATACATTAGGGCTGTGTCTTAGTGGCTCTATTCTGAGCTGCTCAAATCTTTTGGATTTAGAGCCCGAGGGGAGTCTAACGGAGAATAGCACCTTCTCTAATTATAATAATTTTATTTCTTACGCTTGGCAATTCTACGGTACTTTCCCGGGGTATAATGGATCAGCTCCCAACGCAGAAGTCAACGGCGATCTTTTTGCTAATGCCAATGCCAATGCGACTTCCGATTGGTTATGGCAAAGGGTGGTCGTGCCTTCTAAATCGAGTGATTACAGTGATCCCTTTACACAGATTCGTTCGATCAATATTCTTTTGGATAATATCGATCAAGCAACAAATCTGACTGAAGTAGAAAAAAAACATATTCGCAGTATTGGTTATTTCTTTAAAGCTTACCAGTATATGGACCTGTTAAATAAATATGGAACAGCGATCTGGGTAGAGCATGCGATCAATGATGGTGACAAAGAAGTGCTTTATGGAACTCCAAGTACACGGGATGAACTGGCTACAAAAATTGAAGGATTACTCAATTATGCCTCTGAGAATATTAAAGTAAACGGTGATGGTCCGAATACCATTAATAAAAATGTCGTGCTTGCCTTAACTGTTCGTTTTGGTCTACGAGAGGGTACCTGGCGTAAATATCATCAGCTTGCTCAAGCAGATAAATATCTACGTTTATCAGCAGAGGCAGGAGCCAAGTTGATGGGCGCTAATATTCCGTTGTTCAATGATTATGACCAGTTGTTTAATAGCGAATCTTTAGCTCAAGTTCCTGAAGTATTGCTGTATAAGCAGTACGAGCAGAACCAGATTATGCATTCCTTAGCTTCTCTTGCGCGTAATTCTGCTGGACGTTGGGATTTAACAAAGGCTGCGGTCGATCTATATCTGATGAAAGATGGTCAGACACGCTGGTCAAGTCCGCAATTTGATGGCGATAAAAACCCGTATGACGAGTTCCGTAATCGTGACCGGAGACTGTATTTTACGATACCGCCTCCTTATAAAGTTGAAGCTAAACATCCTACTTATACCTGGACGCATACAGCAGATGTTAAAGACCGTGAATATATTGACCTGATGGCACAATTATCCGTTGATAAGCGGAAGATGCTTCCTTGGATGAACTGGGAAGGTCTTATTTTAAAGCAGGAACCTCATTTTGTCGACAACAATCTAGGTCAACCGTTCAGTGTGAGTTTTACGGGGTATCGCTTCTATAAATTCAGTAATAAAATTCAACGGATTCAAAATCAGGATATCAATGATGCGCCAATATTCAGAATGGGAGAAGTATTGATTTCTTACGCTGAAGCGAAATATGAACTGGGTGAATTGGACCAATCGTTGGTGGATAAAACGATCAATCCTTTGCGCGCGAGGGGTGGGGTTGCTCCACTACAGTTGGGCAGCATCCCTGTCGATCCCACACGCGATGCTAATGTTGCACCTGCACTCTGGGAGATCCGTCGGGAACGAGCTGTGGAGCTTATGGGAGAGGGTTTCCGTTTTGATGACCTGCGCCGTTGGAAGAAAATGGACTATGCGGTTGCCTTAAAGCGGGGACGTTACATTACAAAAGGTGTAGACGTACCTGCAAATGCCCCTATACCGATTGAAAATAATCAGTCTCAGGGGTATATTTCATATGAAGGAAAGACACCTGGTCCTTTTTTACCACATTACTACTTATATCCTATACCAGCTGCAGAGTTGGTTTTAAACACCAATTTGAAACAGAATCCGGACTGGTAAAAAATCTCATTCCTCTTCCTTATGAATTTTTAGGGAAGAGGAATAAATTTTGAATAGCTTTTGAAGGGCGTAACGTACGTTGATTGTAACTTTTTGATAGTAACCGATCGCTTTTACAGCATGCTATTTTAAGCTTTCATATCTATTTTTTACTTTCGGATCTTGATCGTCTATAGGAATTTTTAATTTATATGGATGATTTGCAATCTAGGTGAGCAGTAAGATTTTTGCTTCAACATTATCTATGTCTAAGATGTCTCTTAATTTTTGTGTATAAAACTAAGGGCATGAATTATAAAAAAAACCACTAAAATGAAAAAACCAGCACTATTTGCGTTATTTTTTGCACTGAGTAGTATCGCAATAGCACAAAAGAAAACCGATCGCCCAAATATTGTCTTCATAATGGCAGATGACCTGGGTTATGGAGATTTGGGAGCTTATGGGCAACAGATTATTGAAACGAAACATCTGGATGCCTTAGCAAAAGAGGGGATGCGTTTTGATAATTTTTATGCAGGAACTTCGGTCTGTGCCCCATCCCGATCTGCACTGATGACGGGACAACATACTGGCCATACGCCTGTGAGGGGTAATAAGGAATTGGAACCAGAAGGACAGCAACCTTTAGCCGATTCGGTACAGACTATTGCTATGTTACTGCAAAAAGCAGGTTACGCGACTGGTGCATTCGGAAAATGGGGTCTTGGTATGGTGGATACCTATGGATCGCCTCGTAATAAAGGTTTTGATGAATTTTATGGCTACAACTGCCAGCGTCAATCGCACCGTTATTATCCGACACACTTGTGGCATAATCAAGAGCGTATTGAGCTTGAGGGTAACGGTTTATTGGCAAAAGGGCAGTATGCTCCTGAATTGATCCAAGAAAAAGCATTGGAATTTATTGATAACAATAAGGATAAGCCATTTTTCTTATATGTTCCCACTGTACTGCCTCATGCCGAGTTGTCTGGTCCTGATGATCAATATTATGAACAATATGCCAACAAGTTTGAAGAAAAAGCACATAAAGGAAATGACTACGGACCAAAAGCTACGATTCCAGGATATGCTTCTGTTGCTAAGCCAAGAGCTACTTACGCCAGTATGGTAAGCCGTATGGATGCGCAGGTTGGACAGATTGTTGCGAAGCTGAAGGACTTAAATTTGTTAGATAATACGATTATCGTTTTTACAAGTGACAATGGTGCGCATCGTGAAGGTGGTGCAGATCCCGACTTTTTCAACAGTTCGGCAGGTTTACGGGGGTATAAACGTGATCTATATGAGGGTGGTGTAAAAACTCCTTTCATTGTTTATTGGCAAGGAAAAGTTGCTCCTGGCACTACCTCCAATTATTTAGGAGCATTCTGGGATGTCCTGCCGACTTTAGCTGAAGTGGCAAAAGCAGGTAAACCACAATATACAGACGGTCTTTCTTTTGTTCCGACATTATTGGGAAAACCTAAAAAGCAAAAGCAGCATGATTACCTATATTGGGAATTTCATGAAGATGGCGGCCGTCAAGCGGTGCGCCAAGGTGACTGGAAATTGATTTTGCAGAAAGTGAGAAGTGGAAATCCTGTTGCTGAACTGTATAATCTAAAATTAGACCCGAAAGAGCAAAATAACTTAGCGACAAGTAATGTGAAAAAAGTTGAAGAATTACGTGAAATCATTGCAAAAGCACATGTGGAAACGCGTGATTTTCCTTTAGTTTCTAAGTAATGAAGTAAATCGTGACGTAGTAACGAAGCAATTATGTACTTCGTTACTACTTTACTTGTCACCTCTTTACTATCTAATCATCACATGTGGCTGTTGATGATAGGTTTCGCTTTTATAGAAACGGATCAGAAAATCAATCGTTTCACTGTTTAGTGGATAGAAAAACTGCTCATTGATTTCCTTTTCGTATAATTCGTAATAATGTTGTACAAGCCCAACGGAGTAAAATTTCTGAACCAGGAGCTGCAATAGATTTTGCGCATAACTGATCGGTTCGTTTTCATTTTCTACATAGTATGGATTATTCTGAAGCGGGAATAGCGTTTCTATTCCGCCGAAAAATTCTAGACCTATTTTCGAATTATAGAATGCTGTAACTGGAATAGCTCTTGCCTCATTCGGATTTGCAACCTCTTCGATTGGCGGTAATCCCACCTGCTCGCGGTATGTATTGGTCAGATCGCGGATATAGTTGCTGATTTCAGATTCTTCCATAAATGCCAGCTGACCCTGATGTTTTTTAACAAACAGCTCCTTCAGGTCTGCAACTTGTTGTGCCGCCTTTTCGATAAGTGTTGTTTTTCCGTGCAATGCTTCGACAACATATGCTTGATCCATTTCCTGATCGGAAGTTAAGTCAATCTGATCCCTTTCGACAGCAGACATCATACCCGATAGGTTCCAGGTCCCTTCCCATGGTACAATCTCCATATAGAAGAGTTGATCAGCAGTAGGTTCCTGAAAGTTCTGAATCGAATTTTGATTGACCAAGAAAATTTCTCCAGTTGTCAGGTGTTTCAATTCTAAACGGCCCTCTTCCACTTTTTTAAATTCAAAAAAGCTATCAATTCTGTTGCCGATGGTTCTTAAATTCTGATGTTGCGGATGGTTAGTATCTACAGTCGAAGCAACAAATTCACAGGATCTCAGCGCTAATAAGTGCAGGCGGAAAAAAGTGAAATGATTGTCTCGAACACGGAAAGTCATTTGATTTAAGTAGGCCGGGTCGTGCTGATAGCGTCCTAAGTCAGCGATATCCATATGCTGCATCAAACTGTTATAATAATAACCACCGGTGATGTAGTTGGTTGCAATTACCTTCTCAGCATAGTTGCGTACTTCAAGATAATTGGCATCTGTAGCCAGTGTATACTCTTTTTGTAACAGCGTATTTTCAGGTGCAGTCTCATAATATTCTTCCAAAACAGCATAAGCTAGATCGGTCACCAAAGCCAGTAAACGACCTTCCTTATCCAAGAAAAGGTGTGGATTACGCTCGCTAAAAAACAGCCATGAAAGGACTAATACATCTTGTGGATTGATATCTTCCGGGTAATAGTCTGTTAATGCCGCATCTTCGAAAAAAGGGAGCATCTTTCCATAAAGTGCCTGGTGCTCTTTTCGGAAAGCATCGAAAAGTTTTGTTCCGGAAACCACATCCTCCAGATAGCACGTCAAATAAACACTAAGTGTTTTAATCATTTCAGGTCTGATCAGGGCATCGGTTTCTTCTTCATCAAACCAAAGTGTATTTAAGGCATCCTGTATATCATTGGCTACTTCTAAATAAAAACGATCGGCATCCGATCTTCCTTGATAAGGGTGCTGTCCTAGCCAATCCTGTATATAAATGCGGTTTTTTTTCATTAAAATTAATCATTAAATGAGCTCGTTTCACTCGGTTTATTTTTCGGGCAATGAAGCTATCCTAAGCCAAGTATTAAAGAGCTGTTTCAGCTCATGTGGGTTGTATCGATTCAATGCTCATCCAAAAATAACCAAATTTTTGAATTCCATAAATTGATTGTGAAGTAAATGGACATTTGGCAATATCTTCTTACTTTTGATCTATGGCTACACGAATTCCACTGGCAGAGCGCATGCGTCCCAAGAAATTGGAAGATTATGTTGGACAGCAACATATTATCGGTCACGATGCGGTATTATATCATGCCATCCAGCAAAAAAATATTCCTTCCATGTTACTTTGGGGACCTCCGGGAGTTGGTAAGACCAGCCTTGCACTCTTGATGGCCAAAGAATTGGGGCGTCCCTTCTTTTCCTTAAGTGCTATTCAGGCCGGTGTGAAAGATATTCGCGAAGTTATTGATAAAGCAGAGCGACTGATGAATTTAAATCAGGAACAAGCGGCTATGAATTTTAATCAGGAGCAACCCATTCTGTTTATTGATGAGATCCACCGTTTTTCTAAATCACAACAGGATTCTTTATTAGGGGCTGTTGAACGGGGCTTAGTGACGCTTATCGGGGCAACGACAGAAAATCCATCTTTCGAAGTCATATCTGCACTACTATCGCGCTGCCAAGTTTATGTTCTTGAACACTTAAGTTCCGAGGACCTGATTGGTTTAGTGGAGAAATCCTTACATGAAGACGAATACCTCAAAGCATTGAACATTGAGATTGAAGAATATGAAGCTATTTTACGTCTGTCAGGTGGTGATGCCCGTAAGCTTTTAAATGTGCTTGAACTGGTCAGTAATGCTGCGGTACTGCATCATGAACCGATTACCAATGCATTTGTGCTGAAGCAGGTACAGCAGAATATGGCTATTTACGATAAGACAGGCGAGCAACATTACGATATTATATCTGCTTTTATTAAATCGATCCGTGGGTCAGATCCCAATGCGGCTATTTATTGGCTGGCACGTATGATCGAAGGGGGGGAAGATCCTTCTTTCATTGCTCGTCGTCTCTTGATATTGGCTTCTGAAGATATCGGTAATGCTAATCCCAATGCGTTACTCTTAGCGAATACCTGCTTCCAAGCTGTTAATGTCATCGGATGGCCGGAATCGAGGATTATTTTGGCGCAGGCCGTTACTTACTTGGCAAGCTCTCCAAAAAGTAATGCCTCTTACGAAGCAATCAATAAGGCACAAGCTATCGTGAAGCAAACGGGAGACCTTTCCGTACCCCTTCATTTGCGAAATGCGCCGACTAAATTGATGAAAGAGCTCAACTATGGAGCCGAATATAAATACGCACACGCATATCCGGGAAATTTTGTTCTGCAGGAATTTTTGCCCGACCAACTGAGCGGTATGACTTTATACGATCCCGGTAAAAACCCACAGGAAGAAAAGTTAAGACAAGGATTACGCGATAAGTGGAAGGAAAAATATCGGTATTAATCTTGGTGTAGTGGCAGCAGCAGTGCATATGCCTGTTTTATTGAATTAAAATAAAACAGGCAGTAAAATGCAATTTCTACTTTTACCTGAACTGTTTTTGTTAAGGAAATGTTAAATATTTTGTATGTTTACCGCCGCTACATTTACTATGAAACATATTGATGGACATAACTTTGAAGAACTTCTGATTCGTATTGGAGAAGGAGATCAACAGGCATTCGCCATTATATATGACTACTATTCGGCAGACTTGATCAGGCACATTAGCAAAAAAATTTCAAACCCTCAGACAGCAGAAGATATCCTGCATGACCTTTTCCTCTCCTTATGGAACAACAGAGCTAAAATTGTTGAAATTGTTTCTTTACCTGCTTATCTGTATTCCTCTTGTCGTTACTTGATGCTTGCACATTTTAGACAGCAGCTCAAACAGGGCAATCAGCAGGATATTCGTGATGTTGATCTATTCGATGACAGCCTGCCCTTAGAAGATCAATTATATTATCGGTATATGTTGGATACCGTGGCCAATGAGGTTGAAAACCTGCCAGAAAAATGTCGCGAAGTTTTCAAATTAAGCCGGGAGGAGTTTTTGAGCAATAAGGAGATTGCCGCAAAATTGAATATTTCTGAGTCTACAGTTGAGAAGCATATCAATAAGGCTATCAAACGTTTAAGAGCTGTCACAAGTCACCTATTTCATGTTTTTTTAATTTTTTAAAAAAAAATCATTTTCCGAGTAGAAGCTACCCCTAGTTTTCGACACTTGTATTATAACTGACCATCAATTTGATGCCCCTTATGAAACAAGTGAAGCATATCTATAAGTTAATCACGTTATTTTTAAACAGGCAAGAGAGCCCGCAGGAGCGAAGAGCACTTTTTGACTGGATGGATGCGCTTCCGTCTGAGCAAGAACGAGGTGAACAAGAGTTGATCGAAATGCGTAAAAATACCCGAAGACGGTTATTAAGCACGATTAATAAGAGCCAGAAAAGTATTCGCATTTCACGTATTGTACGATACAGCAGTGTTGCTGCGGCCATCTTGATGATTGGATTTCTAGTCGTCCGTTATTGGCCTGTTACAGAACAAGAAGCCTCAAAATCTCTACTAGCCTCCATTCCCCCAGGCCATGAAACAGCTATAATAACTTTGGCTGATGGGCAACAGATTAATCTAGATCAATTGGCCTTAAATCAAAGTGTGCAGGTTGGGGGAACAGTTATTAGTAAAGATGCTCAAGGCAAAGTTAGTTATCGGGATGTTGTCACAGGAAAACAGCAGGTACAACGAAATACCCTATATACTCCCAAAGGGGCGACTTATGACCTCATGTTATCTGATGGAACGCTCGTGAGTTTAAATGCAGATTCTAAATTAATTTATCCTTCCTCTTTTGAAGGTGGAGATCGCGTGGTGGAGTTAGAAGGAGAAGCCTATTTTCATGTGCAGAAAACAACAAATAAAGCTCGATTTATCGTTAAAGCTGGTCAAGAGCAGACCGAAGTATTAGGAACGAAGTTCAATGTTAATGCCTATGCAAAAGAGCAGATACAAACAGCTTTAGAAGAAGGCTCTGTTGTTGTTTCGCGTAAAGATATAGGGCAGTCTGTTCATCTGAAACCGAATGAAAAGGCACAGACAGTACAAGGAAAGCTGGTTGCTGCTGCTGTAAATATGGAAGATGTGCTCGGTTGGAAAAGAGGGCAGTTCTGTTTTGATGGCACCAACACGGCTGCAGTGATGCAAGAAATTGCCCGCTGGTATGATATTGATGTCAGCTATGAGCGTATTGACCGAGGACCTCAATACAGTGGGAAAATTCCAAGAAATATCAGTTTAGATAAATTAATAGAACTCTTAAATTTTGCTGATTTAAAGACTAAAGCAGTTGTCGGTTCTGGAAACCGCATTCACCTTATTATTACTTAACCAAACTTAAAGCCAATATGAAAAACCTGGACATGATAACCTGATACTTGTAAGTATAAGTCAATAAAAAGCGGATTCTGCTCCAACAGAACCCGCAATAAGATTTGGCTTTACGTATCGATTTTGTGAAAAAACTAACAACATTAACCAAACAAACGAATTTAATGAAAATTACGCGAACTCCGTCTAGCAAAGGGGAGAAAGATTTTCGGTGCCTTACTTCGTGGCTTTTGCAAAATAGTCCGAAACATAGGATGACCGAAAAAACAGTCCCTTTCTTTGCGCGGCCTTTACCCAAATCCCTAATGAGAATCAACTTAATAACCTTACTTTTAGGGTTAGGTTTGTCCCAAGTGGATGCACATAGCTATGCGCAGCAGGTGAGCCTAAAGAAGCAAAAAGTAAACCTTGAATCCATCTTAAAGGACCTTGAGAAGCAAAGCGGTTATAGTTTTTTTTACAAAAAAGCTGAAGTCGCTCCATTGGAAAACCTTTCTGTTGACCTCCAGAATATCCCTTTACGCCAAGCACTGAACAGTATTTTGGAGGATGTTAATTTAACCTATCATTTTTTTGATAAGACTGTGGTTATCAAGAAAAAAGATCGTGTCAGGACCATTTCCCCTTCGGCTACATTTCATCTTACTGATCCCTTTCATCAAGTTAGACAGCAGTTCATTAAAGGTAAAGTCATCGATGATAACAATCAAGCTATTGCAGGTGCCACAATCCGTCTAAAGGATGATCCTAAAAAAGTCGTTACCTCTCTTGAAGACGGTTCCTTTACCCTTCCTATTACCGCTTTGAATGAGACACTTGTTGTTTCTTTTGTTGGATTTGAAAACCAGGAGGTAAAAGCTAACCTGAACGGTGGTAATATGCTGATCAAGTTAAAGAAGAAAGATAATGCCATGGATGAGGTGGTGGTAACTGGGATGATGACCCGTAAAAAGGAGAGTTTCTCTGGTGCAACAGCAACTTTTACAGGTGAAGAACTCAAGATGGTCAACAACCAGAATATTGTTGCCAGCTTACGTGCTCTCGATCCTTCTTTTATTCAGATCGAGAATAATGCTATGGGGTCAAATCCTAATATGTTGCCTACTATAGAGCTTCGCGGACAGACCAGTATTGCATCTTCCAATTTGCGTGATGAATTTTCAACTGATCCCAATCAGCCGCTATTTATATTAGACGGGTTCGAAACCAATTTAAGAACGATCATGGATCTGGATATGAATATTATCCAATCGGTGACGATTTTGAAAGATGCAGCCTCCACTGCTATTTACGGTTCGCGCGCTTCCAATGGGGTTATTGTCGTGGAAACGATTAAGCCAAAAGCAGGAAAGGTTATTTTATCGTATACCACAGATATGCAATCGCAGGTTCCAGATTTGTCGAGTTATAACATGATGAATGCGACTGAAAAACTGGAGTTTGAAAGATTGTCAGGACGTTTTACGGCGAGTAATAATATCATATCCCAGCAATTGGAACTGGATCAGTTGTACAATGATCGTTTAGCAACAGTGCTGAGAGGTGTCGATACCTATTGGCTGGATAAACCCATTCAAAATGGATTTTCTCATCGGCACTCTTTAAGTGCACGTGGTGGGGAAGGTGCGGTTGTGTTTGATATTGGCCTTAATTATAAGGATACCAAAGGAGCGATGAAAGGTTCGGGTAGAGAAGATTGGGGGGCTAACCTGAATCTAAATTATCGAACCGGAAAATTAAACATCGCTAATAGAGCTTTTGTAACGGGCTATAAAAGTAATGAATCACCTTATGGTAGCTTTTCAACTTGGGTGAATACCAACCCTTATTATGAATTTCTTCCTGCATCAGAAAAATATTTAGCCTATCAAGATAACTCCCGGACATTTGGTTATTATTGGTCAGTTTTCAATCCAATGTATGATGCGCACCTGGCCAGTTTTGATGAAGGCAAGAACTATGTTGTCAATAATAATTTGATGCTGACTTATGATTTTAATTCAGCTTTACGCTTAACAGCCAGTGGTCAGATCAGTAAAGGATTAACGAATACGAACAAATTCCTCTCGCCTTTACACAGTTCCTTTCAAAATGTAGAGAACCGGAAAAAAGGAAGTTTGACACATCGTGAAGCGTCAACATTCGGTTATACAGCCAATGCCATGTTGACGTACGGAAAAGTCCTAAATGAAGTTCACGCCATTACGGCTAATTTAAGAGGTGAGGTCAGTGAAACCCAAAATACGTTGAATGGGTATACTGCTATTGGATTTCCTGCTGCAAGTAATGGAAACCCCAGTTTTGCATTTGGTTTTGAAACAGATTCCAAACCGAGTGCTTCTACCCGTGTAACAAGGAGAACTTCGCTGGTCGGTTCTGTGAACTATTCCTATGCTCAAAAATATAATGTTGATGTCAATTATAATGTCGATGGTTCGACCAGTTTTGGTTCAAACAATCTGTTCTCGCCTTATTATTCTTTCGGTGCCAGCTGGAATGCACATCATGAAAGTTTTATGAAGGGTATTTCTTGGATCAATGTCTTACGTTTAAGAGGAAATGTCGGCGTGACCGGAAATCAAAACTTCGGAAATGTCAGCCAGTCGGTTTTTAATTATAATACCGACGTGAACCGTTTTGGCCAGGGAATTTCACTTGTTGCATTGGGAGCACCGGATCTGGAATGGCAACGTACACGACAAACGAGTGTCGGTATGGATGTAACCTTATTTAGTAACAAATTAAATCTCCAATTAAATGCCTATGATAAGTTTACCGATCCTCTGGTCGTAGCTGTAACCCTTCCTTCTTCGACCGGCTTATCAGCTTATCCTTTCAATGCAGGTACTTTAGATTATAAAGGGCTGGAAGCTACCGTTAATTATTCACCTATTTATAGGCCACAAGATCGTTTTGTTCTGACTTTTGGCTTGACAGGGTCTATGTTAAAGGCTAAATATGACCATTTCGACAATAAGTTAAATTCTTTAAATCAAGAAATGCGGGAGAGTAATGCTTTAATCCGCTACCGCGATGGTTATAGTCCTAATACCTTATGGGCAGTTCCGTCTTTGGGGATTGATCCAGCGACAGGAAGAGAAGTGTTTTTAACGAAAGCGGGAGAGCAAACTTTTAATTATAATGTAGACAATCTTCAGGCGATTGGAAATGCACAGCCACTTGCCGAAGGAATTCTTCGGACGAGTCTGGCTTATAAAGGTTTTACCGCCAATGTGATGGTCCGTTATATCATAAGGAAAGACAATTTCAATACCGCACTGTTTAATAAAGTGGAGAACATGTCTGAAGAAGAAATTGTCAACAGTAACCAAGATAAACGTGCGCTTTATGATCGCTGGCAACAGCCCGGTGATGAAGCACAATTCAAAGGAATTGCTATTACGACCACAACACCGATTTCATCCCGCTTTATACAACGTGAAAATTCATTTAGCGGCGAGTCCATCACATTTGGTTATGAGTTTCGGAACAAAAGATGGCTTGATCAGGTAAAATTATCTAACCTCCGTATTAATGCACTCATGAACGATATTTTCTACACTTCGACAGTTAGACGAGAGCGCGGTATTTCCTATCCTTTTACACGCTCGGTATCCTTGAGTCTTAACGCAACATTCAAATAAAATCATGAAAAAAATATTAATTCCTTTGTTGGCACTAACCGTTCTTTTCAGTAGCTGCAAAAAGTGGTTGGACGTCAAGCCTGAAGATAAATTTATTGAGGAAGAAGTCTTTAAAACCCCACAAGGGTTTTACGATGCGCTAAACGGTATTTATCTCAATATGGCAGACAAGTTCTTATATGGGCATTCATTAAGTTTAGAAACACTTGATATCCTAGCGCAGACCTATTACATTTCCACCACCCATTTGGAAGTACGGAAGCAATTGAACAACTTCAATTATGCGGATAAAGATGTAAAATCTCTTATAGACGGTATTTGGTCAAACTTGTATGTCAATATAACCAATATTAACCGTTTTTTAGAAAATTTAGATACTTACGGTTCTACCTTGGACGAGCAAACCTTAAGTCTGATGCGTGGCGAAGCATTGGCATCACGTGCCTATATTTATTTTGATATCCTGCGCTTATTTGCTCCCGCCTATACTTTAGAACCAGAAGCGCAATTGATCCCTTATTATTCCAATACCAGTTATGAAGCAGCTCCCTTTTCGAAGAGTTCGTTTGTAATGGAAAAAATAATAGCCGATCTCCAAGCATCTGAAGCTTTATTGCTTAAGCACGATCCTGTTTTAAGCTTAACGAAGGTTGACCAGACTGTAGGGACAATTGATGTTGGGAATAAGCCATTTCTTCAATTTAGAAACTATCATTTCAATTATTTTGCAGTCAAGGGTCTACAGGCACGTGTTCAGTTGTATGCCGGAAATAAAAACGAGGCATTGAAAGCCGCAACAACGGTAATCGAGGCTAAAAGTAAATTTCCATGGGTAAAATCCAGTGATTTAAGTGAATTATCGATTATCAATCGAGTTTTTTCAATGGAACTGCTTTTTGCTTTTGAAAGCCCACTTCTTTATAACAGTTATGATGTTCTTTTCAATCCATCACTCGCTGATAATACGATTTTAAGCGCCGGCACGACTCCCCGTTTTATTAATCAGGTTTACGAAAATTGGGAAAATGATTATCGCTATTCTTCATCCTGGCGGGTCGACGGAGGTAAAACCTATCCTGTGTTTTTAAAGTACAAAGATCTGTCCAATATCAATTATCGTAATTATCGCTATACGATCCCCGGAATCCGTCTTAGTGAAGTGTTTTTGATCGCTGCAGAATGTGAACCCAATCCTACAAAAGGACTTGCTTATTTAAACGAATTGCGACAGAACAGAAATTGCGAAATATTATCGACCGAGGTCAATCTGATGGATAATATTAAAAAGGAATACCGTAAGGAATTTTATGGAGAAGGTCAGCTCTGGTATTACTATAAACGTAATGATCTGCGTACCATCAGTGGAGCAACGACTACTAATAAAGCTGTTAGTCAGGACAACTATACCTTTCCGATACCGCTATCTGAAACAGACCCTAGATAAATTTAAGATGATGCGAAATTTACATACAATTTTATGCATGATAACAATTTTGTTTTTGTTTTCATGTAAGCAGGAACCTTTGGAAGTGTACTCCGGAAATCCAGCGATATATTTTCAAGGAGCCATTCGAAATAATATTTATGAACCAAAAGATAACGGCAATTTTTCTTTCGGATATATGGATCCTGCGGAGAAAAATGCTGTTTATTCAATTATTGTAGCTTCTATGGGAGGCATACAGTCTACGGACCGACCCTATAAATTGTCGATCGATCCCAGTAGTGATTTAAAGGAAGGTCGGGATTTTGAATTCCTTGACCGCAGTTTTAACATTAAAGCCGGGCAGATGAATGATACCCTTTTTTTAATGTTAAACCGCACCGTAGAATTAAAAGAGAAAAACCTAACGCTCTTTCTGCAACTGGAAAGTAATGCGCATTTTAAGACGGCGATGAATAGCCAGCTGATTGGAACGGGAGCAAATGAACAAATAAAATATTTTACCACATTCACTTTTTGGGCCAATGATATCGCAGGTACCCCCTGGTTTTGGGATGCTACCCAATCAACGACAGCAAGTATTGTCAATGGCTATCTTGGTAAATTTTCAGGCAAGAAATTGAAATTATTAATCGATCGGTATGGATTGGATCTTGATGAAATAACTGCAATCGGCTATCAGGCTTCAGCATCAGCTATCCTAGCGTGGGGCTATGGGCTCAAATCCTATTTTGAAGAAATGCAGGCAGCAGGTACTCCTGTTCTAGATGAAGATGGTCTCCCGATGACAGTAGGTGTTTATTTACAGTAAAAAGATCGAATTATGAAAAAGAATCTTAAAGCAATATTACTGATGTTCCTATTTACATTCAGTCTTTTATCATGTAATAAGGATTTAGGGAACTATACCTACAGTGAATTAAGTGAAATTCAATTTACGGGTGTCGACTCGACTTATCAAGCTTTCAATCAAAAGGAATTTGTTATTAAACCCGTCATCAAGTTTTCGGATGGTGCTGCATTTAACGCCGATGAATATACTTTTGAATGGTTTACCATAAACGCAGCTTCCAATGTACTTAATGCGGACAAAAAGAAGTTTTTGGGGAATCAGCTCAATTTAGATACGACGATTACATTATCTCCAGGGGAATATGATTTGTATTTCCGTATTCAAAATAAGAAAAATAACTATCGCTATCAACACATCTCCAAGCTCAGTGTTACTTCCGAATTGAGTAATGGCTGGCTCGTGTTAAATGATATAGATGGTAAGGCCCGACTGGATATGCTAAACTACAACAGCATTCAACAAAAATATGTTCCTTATTCCGATATTTTGAGCACATTCAGCGATGTGCAAATGGAAGGAAAGCCAAAGCTGGTTTATTATCTCCATAACCGCGATCCTTTCACAAGTAAGTATTCAAACCGTGTTTATGTTGGGACAGATCAAATGACCTTGAGTTTTAATAATGAGATCCAAACTTGGACGGATTATCGTAACCTGCGTTTTGAAGTCAACCATCCTACATCTGCTACATACCATGCCGAGGTTATTCGATCGCAAAATCCCTTTCTATGCTATATTTTAGGTAGTGATGGCATCTTGATGGGTGAAAATGTCACACAGAACTTCTTATATGGACCGACGTTAAATCGAGTTAGTGGTGGAGCGCGGCTGAATATATCGAAATATATTGCCGAGTTTTACGGCGGATCAAGTGCCTATGCTGTCGTTTTTGATCAGGACAACAAAAGATTTCTCGTGCATTCTGGCACCAATTATACACTACTGCAACCTAGTTCTTCGCAACCAGAGATTTTTACGCCCGATCAAGTTGGTATGGACTTGTTGTACATGGAAAGAGCATTAACCGCTACCAATCAATTTTACGCCTTATTAAAAAATAGCAGTACCAGTCAAATCAAATTATTAAGGTTTGTACACAGCAGCTCCACCTTTACGCCCTTGGCATTTGATGTTGTAAGCAATACCCATCAGATTGATCAAGCGAATAGCTATGCTGTTGATCCCGTATTCGGATCTCTTATTTATACGATCGGAAGTCAAGTATATCAATATGATCCGTTCGGTAAAAAATACACGATGTTACTTGATTTAGGAAATCGGAAAATTAGCCTAATGA
Organism: Sphingobacterium anhuiense; assembly: GCF_042686355.1. Taxonomy (NCBI): domain Bacteria; kingdom Pseudomonadati; phylum Bacteroidota; class Sphingobacteriia; order Sphingobacteriales; family Sphingobacteriaceae; genus Sphingobacterium; species Sphingobacterium anhuiense. The sequence continues at coordinate 459,238 of NZ_JBHUPE010000007.1, read as the reverse complement.
AATATCAAAAGTTGGTAAAAAGTAGAGCTGATCCACGGTATATCGATTTTTCAAAGAAATTGATGATCTGCAGCTACGATCCAAGTCAACCCAATACTTCAGGGAAGATGGAGTTTTATGAAATCAGTTTAGGCGGAACGGCAAAATTGACCGAATCCTATAGTGGATTTGGAAAAATTGCAGATGTTTCTTACCGCGAATAAAAAGGAATAGCCATGAAAAAATACATATTAACAATCCTATCCGCCTTCACTATCGGTATAGGATTCGCGCAGCCTAGAAGGCCTTTTGATGAGCAATTGCAGCATGCTTTTCTTAAAAAAGATCATACGGATCTCGTGGCCACATTGGCAGACAATTTCGCTGTGGCTGGGCACACAGGTACAGGTGCCCAATTTAGGTTGCAGCAGATCATTAAAAATTATCCTGCTGAAGCTATTGCTGTAATTTCCAACAAGAAAACGGATAAAGGGCAGCTTTATGCGGTGGAAATAACCGAAAAAGGGGGAAAGAAAACAAAAACGGATGTCTTGCTTAATAGCGAAGGCAAGCTGGTTCATATTACATTATTTGATCAGCTTTATGGAATGAAAAGGGCTACTAATCCCAGATTGCGGGCTGTCATTCCTTTTGAAAATAAAAATGGATCGATCTATCTGCAGGTCAAAATCAATGATTTTCGACGTCCATTAAATCTCCTATTTGATACCGGAGCAGATGGAATGGCTGTTAGCCAGCAACTGGCTGACGAGCTGGGATTAAAAGTAACGCGTGAAAACAATGCGTCGATGGTAGGTGGAAATGCAAAAATCAAAGTTTCGGACCAAAATACGATTCAACTGGACACGCTTCATTTGTCAGGACAGGGGATCGCAATTTTTCCGGAAATGGGGAGGGAAGGCGATGGACTGATCGGCAATAGTTTGATCCGTCAGTACATTACGCATATTGACTACGACAAGAATGTGATTTCACTTTATGATTTCGGCGATTTCGATTACAAAGAGAAAGGAACAACAGTGCCTGTCAGCATGCCTTCGGGTGTGATGATCGTTCCGGGGCAGCTCGATATTGTAGCAGGGAAAAGTCACCCAGGTCAATTTGTTTTTGATACGGGTGCATCTTATGATCTGATTTGTTTTCGACCATTTGTACGAAAAAATAAACTGCTTGTGAGTGGATTTAAACCCGAGGCACAGGCTTCTACCGTAAGCATGGGGATTTCATCGCCTACTTTTATTGGGAGAAGCCATCAGTTTGCAATTTCTCCCTTACCTGCAATGTCTGGATTACCAATCACCTTGATGGGGGGGAGTTCCCAAAATGAAAACTGGAATCCTGGCGCTGATGGTTCTATTGGTGTGCGTCTCATCAGTCGTTATAATATGACGATCAATCTGGCTGCAAATGAAATTCATTTCAGCCCCAATAAACTGCATGGGTTTCCGCAGGATTTTATCCTCAAAACGTATCAGTTCGGTTGGGACAATCAAGGTAAACTAAAGATGCTCGGAACACTTGGAGGGGGGGCGTCCTCCGAATTAAAACCCGGTGCACATATAGTCGCTATCGGGAGTTATTCTGTTGATCAACTTCAAAAAAAACCAGCTTTGATTGCGGAAATACAGGGAAAAGAAAGCGCGATCCATGTACAATTGGAAGATAAAAGTATTATTTCCATCTAAATCTCAACTCATATGAAACCCAATTATAGATTTTTAATGATCATTGTGCTACTGGTCCTTTGTGCACCATGTATCTATGCACAGGAAGTCGCTCCATTTAAGGGAAGTTTTGAGGCATGTAAGGCACAGGCTCAGAAAGAAAATAAATTAATTTTGATCGATCTCTATTTTGTCGGCTGTATGCCCTGCGCAGAGATGGACGAAAAGGTTTTCCCAGACCCTGCAGTTGCGAAGGAGATCGCTTCCAATTACATTGTCTTTAAAACCGATGTCATGAAGGAAATGGATGGTAAAAAACTGGCTCGTAAATATGGTGCGTCCGGCTTCCCAACTTTTGTCCTGTTGAATGGGGCAGGAAAAGCTTTATTGACCGAAGCTGGATATTTTGGAGCTGACCGTTTTGTTTCCTTATTACAAAAAGGGAAAGCATTGGAGAAACAACGTCAGTATTTGGCTTTTGATACCAATCTGGATCATGCTTATCCTGCTGCGTATAGCGAACGCTTTATCAAAACAGGTGAACAACATGATTTTGCGGAATTGGAGTCTTACTTAGCACAACAAAAAGATCTGACATCGGAAACCGCATTTTTAGCCAACACCGTGACCAATTTTCCTAGATATACCAACTGGGTCTATGATCATTTACCGCAATTGATTGATCTCTATGGCGGTTCGCTATTGTTAAATAAAGTGAATACGATCGCTAAACTCAAAAGCAAGCAATTTGGCGGTTTACAACAAGTCGATAGCTTGCGTCAATTGCTCAGCTACATTCGCCCGGTATATAATGAGCGCATGTGGTCTGTCTTTCTTCCCATTATTGTCACTAGCTATTATGAGCAATCCAAAGATGCGGCAAGCTATTTAAAATTAATAGATGAATATGACCTTTACCCGAATTGGGATCTAAGAAGTAATGCCCTGGGGCAGGTAATTTTTAGTCAGAAACAACAGCCAGCGATCTTGAAATCTATTCTAAAAGAATTTTTGGAGCAGCAGAAAAAAGGAGTATTAGATATTCCTGATCAATATAAACTGGTGGCCTTGTATCTGTATCTGCAGGATTTTGATCAAGCTCAAAAAGCGATGGACACCTTATTGAAATCGGACTTCTCAGATCCTTATCTCGCAACCAAGAAGGCTGATATTGAACAATTAAAACAGGCGATTGCGAATAAGAATACACATACCATCCAAATAAAAGACATTAAAAAAAGTATCCCAGTGCGCTTAGGCTAAGGGAATAAAAAACTAATCATAAATCGAAAATACATTTTAATGAAAAAAACAATTTTAATCGTTGCAGCAATAATGACATCCTTATTTGCTCTAGCGCAAAAACCGAGTAATATCAATGGGACTTTAGTCACTCCTGTAACCAAAAAAGTGGGTTTGTTCAAAGTCTTGAATGGACGGCTTGTTGAAATCGCTACGTCAATGACCGACTCCAAGGGGCGCTTTGCCTTTCGTTTCACTCCCGAGTATGAGGGCTTATATGCTGTTGGTGCTGGCAATCCTTTGAGCCAGCAAGGGCTTTACCGTTTTTATTTTAAAGGCGATGAAGTGTTGAATGTACAATTGGAAAAAGATAGTTATGCTTTGGTTGAAAAAAATACCCCTGAAAATGAAGCGCTTTATGCCTGGGATAAGCAGAGCAAAACTTTCCGTGACAAAGGTCTTACAGCTGGTGGAATGAGTACCTATGTGGATTTCTTTCCTGAGGTAGAAGCATTCAAAGTAAAACTTGATGGCATCAAGAAGGGTGTCAAAACTGGGAATGCAAAATTTGACCAATTCTTCCCTGAAATAGTGGATTATGATTTTGCGTATTATGCGACGTCATTTCTGCAGATGCCTCGTACAGCACACCCTAGTAAAGAGGAAATGAGCGACTATTACACCGAATTCAAATCGGATAAATATTTGACGTTAGAACTTTTAAAATTTCCTTATGGGGATCGTTTCTTAGGTAATCTGGTGTTTCGCAAAGTGGATTTAAGCAGTAAGCCTACATTCGATAAAATGGTGGAAGCAATAGGTCCAGATGAGCTGAAGGGGCAGTATGTATTGCAACGTTTGGAAGGCGCTCGTTCTTATCAGGATTTTCAGGAAATGAATACGACGTATAAGAAGTATTTTATATTGCCAGAACAACTGGAACGTGCCAAAACGGTAGAAACAAAATTAGTAGAGACCAAAACAGGTGTCCCTGCATTTCAGTTTAGCTTTCCGGATTTAAAAGGTAAGAATACCAGTTTGAGCGATTTGAAAGGTAAAGTTGTTTTAGTGGATATGTGGGCGACATGGTGTGGCCCATGTCGTGCGGAAGAACCGCATTGGGAACAGTTGAATGAGCTGTATAAGGATAAGGCTGTTGCATTTGTTGGTGTTTCTGTTGATCAGGATAAACCGAAGTGGGAGGAGTACCTTAAAACTAAAAACTTGAAAGGGATCCAATTGCACGCGGGTTCTGGAAATGACCTTTCTACAGCATATAAAATTAATAGTATTCCACGCTATATTTTAATTGATAAGGCGGGTAATTTGATCAATGCAGATAGTCCACGTCCGAGTGATGCAAAGCTGAAAGAATTGATCAATCAGTATTTAGCGAAGTAAATTTTCATCTTTTATACCACAGGCCTTTCCCTAAAACCATGGGGGAAGGCCTGTTTTTATTGCGATATTTTAAATCTCAGCGGATATTGTTTACCTTTGCTCGGATAGGAGTATAGCATGACATCAGATTTAACATTTACAGCGATCGATTTTGAAACAGCAACAGGGCATCAAAATAGTGCCTGTGCAGTTGGTATCGTTACAGTGGAATCGGGTATCATTACGAATGAATTTTATTCCTTGATCCAGCCACCTCGCAATGAATATATGTGGCAGACGACCCGTGTGCATGGCATCAAACCACGTGACACGCAACATTCCCCTACTTTTAAGGAGCTGTTTCCTTCCATTCAATCCCTGTTGACTAATAAATTGATGATTGCTCACAATGAGTTGTTCGATCGCAACGTTTTACGTAAAACAATGTTACATTATGGTTTGTCTTACGAGGAACTGCAGCTTGCCGAGATGTGGGAATGTACTTATAAGATCTATCGTAACAAAGGTTTTAAACCTGCTCGCTTAAATGCTTGCTGTGAAGTACTGGGAATCAATCTCAATCACCATGAGGCATTATCCGACGCGAAAGCCTGTGCTGAATTATATCTGCGCCATCCTTTTGTAGCGACATTGGTGGAGGATGGTAATTAGTACTTAGAAGGTAGTAATTAGATTTGAGAAAATTATTTCGTTACTCCGTCACTACTTTACTCCGCTACTCGATCACTGTGTTACTTAGTCACTACTTTACTCCACTACTCGATCACTATGTCACTCCGTTACTAGTTACTTCGTCACTTCATAACTAGTCCCTTCGTTACTTCTTGATAAATAAGGTTTTATTGCGAGTAGTGAACGATGTCCACCTCTTTGTCCCCCTTTTGTCCCCCCTTAAAACTCGTTCTTGCAGTAGGTAAGATTTATCTTTGCCTTTGTCAATTCAAAAACGCTTAAAAATTGTCTTTTGAAAAGATTTGTCGCAAATGGTTCTTATTTTTTTAATAATATGTTTTACGTCTATCTTTTACTTACTGCTTTAATTTTAGTATCTGGTTTTTATTACTGGCGCAGATCGCGCTTGTCTGCTGAGTTTTTAAAACGTGCTGCTTTACAGGTGCACTATCGGTTTCATCACTTAGAAAATGATGAACGAGAATACGGAAAATCAAAAAATGGAGCATTGTTACTTAAAGTAAAAAGAACAGATCAGGACACCCGTAATATTGTGGTAAAAGATGTGATCATGGATCACGCTTGTCTCAGTGTAAGTTTAGATCAGATCATTATGATCACTTTTCCTGCTGATTCAAACCAAGCCTATGAGGCTTCCGTACGTTTTCGAATACGGGGTGCGGTGCGTAAACCAGATTTCCTAAGCCACCACCATGCGACCGTTATTGGTTATATTACTTCCGAAAAATCAGGACGTGTGCCTTTCCGTATTAAAGTTGGGATGCTTGAGGCGGAGCAGGTTAGTCAAGTTTGATTTTAGTAGTTAGTCGTTAGATTTTAGAAAGTTAGTTTGTCTGTGGGTTAGAAAGTTAGTGCGTTACCGTGTTCGTATCGCATCCGTTACTTCCATCACTACTTTACGCCGTCACTACTTTATAGGTTCGTTTTTTTTGTTACATTCATACTTAAGAGGGGGAGACACACGGTAATGCACGTGCTCCCCACTCTTATTATTTATGGATTGGTAAGTTAGAATTCTTCTCCGTTACTGCTTCACTCCATCACTCGTTACTGCGTCACTACTTTACTCGATCACTTCTTCACTCCGTTACTCCATCACTTCATTAGCCGATTAAATAATTGTATTATATTCAGCATCATGTTATTGTTTATGAGATACTATTTATCTAAGTTTGTTTAATATTATATTAAAAAATATGAAGATAGCGCTACAGCAACCTTTCGGAAAGTGGGTTGTTTTTATTCTGGTTGCATTTTTTTTCGTTAGCTGTAAAAAAAATACACCAGATCCAGAACCGGAGCCTGAACCAATTGTACGAACCACGGATCAAAAGATCCGGGATAGTATCTATTATTATTATAAACTGTACTCGATATGGGAAGAGAAATCCATTCCAAAATATGAGCTTCCATCCGAATTTACAGATAAGTATAATTCTGCTAGTAGTGTTCTCAATGCCTTAAAAGGTATGACTCCTGCCTATGCCAACTATGCACAGTATGGTGGTGTATATGACCGTTTTTCTTTTATCGATGGACTTAATGGTTATAATATCAATGCTACGGCAAAGTTAAAAATGGATCGGAATGATGGTTATGGTTTATATATTTCCATGGGTACGGTCGATTCAAAAGTCGCAAGACCTGTTATCTATTTTGTCGAAGGTGGTTCACCTGCTGATAAAGCTGGGTTAAAGCGATCGGATATGGTAACAGCTATCAATGGCGAGACCGACTTTACTGTTGCGATCAACTGTGATGCTTCAGGATGTAAACCTGTTGATCCCAATGCGCTGACAAACATGAGAAACCGTGTAGCCAATGCGCTGGAAGGTGGTGGTCTTCAGCTCGCGCTTTTGCGTCAGGATGGAACTACTTATAATGTAAGCCTATCTTATGGATCATATACCATCGATCCGATTTATCACGAGGAGGTTTACGAATATCCAAGTAAAAATGTGGGTTATTTTGCCCTTTCTTCATTTGAAGAAATAGAACGTAATAATTATAATCAGCAACGCGTAGATGCTTCTTTTAAAACTTTTGAGGACAAGCATATCGAAGACTTGATCGTTGATCTACGCTATAACACAGGTGGCTATGTTGATGCTGCGGTATATATTGCAAACAAAATTGCGGGAACAAAAGTTCCGGAGAAAAAGCTAATGGTGACCTATATCTGTAACGCTTATATGGAGCGAACTCAGAAAGGTACCAATGGTATGTTCAGAGATACATACTTCAGTCAGACAAGTACCTTGAATCTGCGTAAAGTGTATTTTTTGGTCAGTGAAAAAACGGCTTCAGCGGCAGAGATGCTGATTAATGTCCTTAAACCTTATATGAACGTTCAGATTATCGCGACAGGAACACATACTTATGGGAAACCTGTTGGATTTTTCGAACAGATTATTGAAAACCGTGTTTCTTTCTGGCCAGCATCTTTCCAGTTGAAAAATTCTGCAGGTTTTGCTGATTACTGGGACGGATTAGTGGCAGATAAGCCCAATGTAAATGATTATATCTTTTTGCCGACAGGTGATACACAAGAGACGATGTTAGAGACGGCTTTGGAAGATGCTGTCCCGGGAAGTACAAAGAAAACGTCGGCCCGTGTTCGTGCAAGCCAACATGCCCGTATGTCAATCGGTGGTGCTGTCAATGCTCTTCCTGAAAGGGGTCTTTTGAAGAACTAGACGTGCTGTAACATATAGGGAATGATCGATTGATCATTCCGATTTTTAAAATGAAAAGAGCGGGATCCATATCGATCCCGCTCTTTTTTATAGGGGTGAATCAGATCACCTCATGCAATGTTCAATTGTGATACAGTAAGTTAGACTGCTCTGAGGCATTATGACTTATGACGGTGTCTCAAAAATATGTTGATGACAAAGTTGTGCAGCCGCTTCATCCGGTAAGCATTTTAGAAAACCAACAGGAACCTGGCTGATTACTTTTTCCAATGTACTGTTCATCATGGCAAAAAGATCTTTATTCCATCGAATAGCTGTACAACTTGGCAATACAGCAATGAAACCTTTCACGCCAGATAATGGTTCAAATATATTTTCAGGCCCCTGTTGCAGACGTACAAATGCTCTTAATGGTATCGCTTCATTTTTATAACAAGGCGTTTTACCGCTCCAAGGAGTACCATATATAATCACGCCATTTTCTGTAATCCGGATCGCCGGATTATCATCATTGAGCAATGATGTATCTGGGATATGTTTTAACCACAGACGGCTATGCGTACTTTTTCCTGTGCCGCTTTTACCCAAAAAAGCTATGCCCTGACCATTTCGGTTGATGACCGATCCGTGGATCATAATGACATCGTGCAAGAGAGCAGCTTGACCAAAAAGCATCATCAACATCCAGCAGATAACTGCACTCTGTTCTGTTTCGGTACTTTCTGGGATATAAATGGTTGACTGAGCAAAATCTCTTTCACTGTACAGATACCAAAAGTCGTTCCCCCGATCATTGGCTATTGTCGTGATAAATGTGTTTTCTTTTTCATAAAAACAGAAGCGGTCTCCCCATGATATGGACTGATCACTTAAGAGCTGCCCGAGGTCTTCACCTTGCGGAGCTTGCTCCATACTCAGGTTCACCTGGATGGTCCTGTTTTCTTTCGTTGTATTGTATTGAAAATCACGGAAAGAGGGTAATAATTTTTCCAGATCTAGGCTAGCCGGATAGTTGATCTCCAGTATTAGATCGGCTATTTTATACCATCTTTTCGATATTTCAGTAGGGTTTGTTAAAGTCATAGCGCGTTTTCATTAGTCGAGATAGATACGCTGTACGCATGTATCGGCCAAGTTTAAGTCGTGAGTTACAAAAAGGCATAATTTATCTTGCCCAAAATCTAAAAGTCTTTTGATTAGTGTGTCGGCCGTATTTCTGTCCAGTGCCGAAGTCACTTCATCAAATAACCAGATATCACCATTATGCATCAGCGCTCGGGCAATCGCAATGCGTTGCGCCTGCCCTTCGGATAGGCCCATTCCCGATTCACCGACCACGGTATCGACACCATCAGGCAGTTCCAGTACAAATTCTGCACAGGCAATCCAAAGGGCTTTTTCTAAAGCAATATGCTCTCCTTCTTTAACATGAAGCATCAGGTTTTCCCGAATAGTGCCACTGAAAAGTGAATTTCCTTGTGGAATATAGGCAAAATTGATGCGGTGTGCAGCAGTTAAGGGTCTTGAACCTTCGCGGTCCGTGAGTAATATCTGGCCTTTTTCTGCTTTGATCAGCGATAGCAATAAGCGTATTAGGGTTGTTTTTCCTTTACCGCTGGGACCCACGATCGCGGTAGGTTGACCCGCCATCAGGTTTAAATTCAGGTTATTTAATACCCATTTATCTTCATATCTAAAAGATAGATCCTGGATCTTTAAGACTGTTGTCCCCAATAACCGTTGCTGTTCAATCTGCGGTTCTATTTCACCTTCTTTAAGTTCCAAGAGGCGGTCCGCAGAAACTCTGAATCGGACAAAACCCGGTATATAGGTGATCAGTGCGAGAATCGGTGTTTGTATCCGTGCCACCAATTGCAAAAACGCTGTCATGGTACCAAATGAGATCTGTCCACTATGCAGTCTATAGATCCCCCAGATAAAGGTAAGCAGATAGCCCGCATTAATACAGATTTTCATGGCACTCTGGGTATAGGTCGAAAAATTGAGCTGTCTCATTTTCAACACAAAAAGCTCTTGCTGGCTGGCGGTAAGTTTTTGCCTTCTTTTTGGAAAGATACCCATAGCCCGGATCAAGAGTCGAAAGCGAAGATTTTCTTGCAGAATGTTAGAGAAATTACTCTCTTCACTTTTTACTTCCCGACTCAGCTTGCGCATTTTTTGGAAGTATATTTTCGAAAATAAAAATAGGGGCGATATGGCCAGTATCAGGAGTGCCAGCATCGGATCCATGTACCATAGAAATGCAAGAGATGCCAGTAACTGTATAACGGTAAGCAGAAATGAAAGTGCCGATTTTGCGATCATAGTGGCCACTTCTTCGCAGTCCGTTTGGATTCGTATCTGGATATCGCCTGTATGCCAGTTTTTGATAAGCTTCCAGACGGATAGCATCTGTGCGTCTAGCATATTTCGTTGCAGCTGGAAGGTCATCATCATTTTGATTCGCTCATTTAGCCAGCTGGTATATGCCCGGATACCTATCCCAACAGCAACACTCGTTACAATTCCGATAAGTGTCCACTTCAGCGGAAGGTCTTCCGGAGAGATGGCCATGTCTACCGCTTTTTTGGATAGGTACACAAAAAGTAAGGAGAGCACAATCGCAATGAGCTCCAATATAAAATACAGGAGCAGTTTCGATCGGTATCCCTGGCTTATCGACCAAGCCCAGCGGATATGCTGTTTCAAGTTATTATTATTGGTCACAGCTGATGGTTTTTTTGGCATTTATTTTTCCAGCAAACCCTGTTTTTCGAAATCCTGAATTAGAATTTCAGCGTCAGCTTGTGCCTGTGTTTCCGTTACATCATAGTGTTCGCATAGCAGATCAACAACAGTTGCACTTGAGAACTCAATACCCTGCAACTGCTCCCAAAGCCATGCTGCAGAATCATTTAATGTATATACTGTAGAAAGATCAACCATATCTTGACTAGGATCCACAATCATATGATCCGAACCTATTGTTCTTAAAACTAAATCCGTTCTTAATTTCATTTATGTTAAAGTTAAAAAATTAGTAAATTCAAAGTTAATCAATCCTTCGCATTCTAAGAAATTAGGTCAGAAACCTTCTTTTTAGTGCATTGATTACCCTTCTAACGATTCTTAGCCGGTACCAGCTCATGCCTCTAAACCGTGGCCAGGTGCTGTTGATATCTTTTGCTAAATCACTGTCTCCTGAATAATGTTTTGTGGCAATCGCTATAATATCGGATGATGTTACGTACTCGTGCAATGCGATATTTCCATCGCCGGCTAGAACAATGTTTCCATTCTTTTTACCTACATAGCGATGAAAAACAAACTTGCCTTCATGTTTAGCTAGGATGTTTGCTCCTGAACGTAAAGGAGCTCCTCGATAAGCTTCAAGCAATACTCGGTCTCCATTCTTGATAAAAGGTAACATACTATTGCCCTTTATGCGGATGCAGACCTCTTTTCCTTCATTGAGCAAACGTTGTACTTCCTCAAAATACAGCTCATTCGTGATGATACGTGGTTCTGTTTTATCCATCTTTCCTAAATTAGGTGAGCTGGACCACATATTGGAGTGCCTGTTGCAGATCGGTATCTTTTAATATCACCTTTTTGTCGGCATCTAAAAGATAGATTGTCGGCGAAGCTTTGGTATCGTAAAGTCTTTTTTTCTGAATGACAGATTCGGTATCAAAACCATTGATCCAATTTCCTGCCAGATGCGTTTGAAAGTTTTTCCATTTATTTCGGTCGCCCCAAGGTTCGATGGTTACCATCTGTATTTGTTTCTTTTCAAAAAGATCGACAACTTGTGGTGTATCTTTAAGCGCCGCAATCATTTGCTTACAGTGTGGACATTCGGTGTCGTAGAAAAACAAGAGCGTATATTTTGACTTCACATCCGACAGCTTTTGGGTTTTGCCATCGCTGGTTTCGAAATTAAAATCTTCGGCTAGTTGACCTACTTTATTCCGCTGTACCAATTTATAAACCGGGCGGTAGGCCTCTTTTTCAAGGTCTGTCAGCTGATCGGTTTTTATAAGGTAACGCAGTACAGATTCGTAGCGGTTATCATTACGCATAGGCGAATTACCTTCGTAAAGATAGTGTTCGTATAATTTAATAAAATGATCGAAAGTTACTTTGTTTCCTTTTGCTTTGTCCAACATGCGTGCTACAGCATGATCCGCTACAGTATCTGTTACCGAGTTGAGTGCCGAGATAAAATCAGCTAATTTCTGCTCGCCAATATTGGGATCTTTAATTTTTGCGGTATCCTGCATATCAATTTTGTCCCAGTAGCTCAATACTGCACTGTCCGCACCGGTGTAGACGATGGTTTTCTTGTCTTTATCTGCATTATCCTGTTGATCAGACTTCGGTTTCGGATTGCATGCTATGGACAGCAAAGTGATTGCTCCACCTATACATAGCACTTTAAAGGGTACACATTTCATTATAATTAGCTTAATGATAACAAACTTAGCGATATTGTGATTGATATACAATATTATTGAGGTGAAGTTAAAAACTATTGCTTGATTTTTTTCATCTTTAGCATTAAATTTTAATGTTAGTTAGCGTAACGATCGTAAGCACTCCATGTTTGATGTTTCTGTAATGAATTAATAAAGAGCGTGTTATTTTTCTTGTTGTAAAATGAAAAATTACTTTCTGTCCTGTTATTGTAATTCAATACGTTTTCTTCGAGAACTTTTCACGACAGCTTTTGTTTTATAAATAATCTCTATCTTTGAGATAGTAAAAAAACTGTGCTTAATTCATGTTATTATTATTATTTTAAATATGATTACCATACCTGCTAAAGAAATGCGTATCGGCATTACTTTCAGTGCGTTTGATCTGTTACATGCAGGTCATATCAAAATGCTGGAAGATGCTAAACGTCAGTGTGATTACCTGATCTGCGGACTGCAGACAGATCCTACGTTGGATCGTCCTGAGAAAAATAAACCGACACAAACTGTTGTGGAGCGTTATATTCAACTCAAAGGCTGTAAATATGTGGATCAGATTGTACCTTATGCGACAGAACAGGATCTGCAAGATGTACTGCGTTCGTTTAAGATCGACGTTCGGATTGTTGGTGATGAATACCGGGAACGTGATTTTACGGGGCGCCAATATTGCGAAGAGTCAGGAATCGAGTTGTATTTCAACAGCCGCGATCATCGTTTTTCAAGTTCAGGTCTACGTCGTATCGTTGCCGAACATGAGGTGGAAAAAGGGTAGAAAGTAACAGGTAAAAGAGTAACGAAGTAACCAAGTGAAGAAGTAACCAAGTGAAGAAGTAACGGAGTACTGAAGTAACAGGTTGCATATAACTCGTCACAAAAAAACTAGTCACTAGTTCACTATCGTTACTACGTCACTAAAGAACTCGTCACTCCAAAAAGAAAGAGCTGCGTTACTGATCACTAGTCACTACGTCACTTAAAAACTACGTCACTTAAAAACTACGTCACTAAAAAAAGAAAGAACACATTACATGAAAATAGGAATTACATTTGGTGTATTTGATTTGTTGCATGCCGGACATATCATGATGTTGGAGGAAGCACGCCGCAATTGCGATTATCTGATCGTTGGGCTCAATACCGATCCTTCAGAAGTTTCTCCTGAGAAGAACAAGCCGACACAAACTGTTGTGGAGCGTTATATTCAATTAGAAGGTTGCCGTTATGTGGACGAGATCATTCCTTACGAAACGGAGCAGGACTTGATCGATATGATCAAAGCTTTGCCTATTCAGGTGCGTATCATTGGAGAAGAATACCGTGATATGGATTTCACCGGAAAGAAATATTGTGTGGAAGAAGGTATCGACATCTATTATAATAAACGTAGCCACCGTTTTTCAAGTACAGGTTTACGAAAAGAAGTTGCCGCGAAAGAAGCGAAGAAAGTTAAGTAATCGAATAACGAAGAGAAGGAGTAACAGCGTAACGAAGTTAATAGGTAGCAGGTGACTCGTCACTACATTACTAAGAAAGGACTACGTTACTAATTTACTAGTCACTGCGTCACTAGAAAAAAATAATTTATAAAAATAGAATGAGCAATATCGTACATGTGATTTTATCGGGTGGAGTGGGTAGCCGCTTATGGCCACTGTCGCGTAAAAGTTTTCCTAAACAATATCTATCCTTATTTAAAGAGGGATCTTTGTTTGAGATGACTGTCAATCGTAATCGCGATTTATGCAACCAGGTTATTGTTGTGGGGAATAAAGATAATAATCAATTGAGCCGCGAAGTCATGGAGAACAGCGGGGTGGAGTATATTGATATCGTGGAATCTACTCCTCGTAATACAGCCGCAGCGATTGCATTTGCGGCATTTGCGGCTAATGCCGATGATATTTTAGTTGTTACTCCTTCAGATCATGTTATCGTGGGCGACGAAAGCTACAATAAGGCTATTCAAGAAGGAATTGAAAAGGCAAACCAAGGATATATTGTTACTTTTGGTATTCAGGCAACTAAGCCGGAGACGGGTTATGGTTATATTGAATATAAAGGGGATCAGGTACTGTCTTTTCGTGAGAAACCTAATAAAGAAACTGCAGAAGATTTTATTGAAAGGGGTAATTTCTTATGGAACTCGGGTATGTTCTGTTTTCGTGCGGACACGTTATTGCACGAACTGCAACAGTTTGAGCCCCGGGTTTATGCAACAGCATTAGCGGCATGGCAACATAAGAAAGATGGTATATTAGATGAAGCATTATCTAAAGAGATTCCATCGATCAGTATTGATTATGCTGTGATGGAGCGTTCCAAAAAAATTCGCGTTGTGGCAACACACTTTAACTGGTCCGATCTGGGTTCATTTGAATCGATGTATGATTACCTGAAACATACGGGACATCCTACGGATGAAAATGGTAATATGGTCATCGGAACAGATATTTACAGCGCCTTTGTTGGTTTGAGAAACACAATCTTGGTGTACACCAAAGATGCCATTTTGGTGCTGCAAAAAGAAAGCTCTCAGGATGTGAAGAAAATCTACAATACGCTGGAAAGACACCAGTCCAAATTGATCGATTAAAAATATACAAACTTAAAAAATATAGCGCTTTTTATATTTTTTAAACTTCTAATGGGAATTCTACTTATACAAGGATTCCCATTTTTTTAGCGATAAAATTCTTTCGTGAATGTATGTAAATTTTGTTGCGTGAATTATACATCTATCGCTTATTTTTTAGCATATTATTTCATGCTTATTTTCAGTAAAGTTGGAGTTCGTCCTATTAAAACTAATTTGGCAGATTCACTTTGTTTATGCTGAGATAATAAAAGAAAGGTCCCAAAGAAGAGCTTAACTTAAGCGTTTGAGGAGATCATATTATTAGTGTAATATTTATAATTACGGTAAAAGTTTCTCTTTATAAGATGTTTATTTTTGCTGATTAATGTGTTTTACATTAAATTATTGCCTAACAAAAATGCAGTGAATTGCATGTAACTCTACGATTTGTAGCTGTACAGCTACAAATCTGTAGTAATATAGCTACAACTACCATATTATTGCTCACTATCTTTATTTTTTAAATGTATGTATCTAAAATTAGTTCTATTTTTGTCCTAAATAGGTTGATGTTAAGTGTTTCTCATCAGAGATCAGTTATCTGGATCAGATTTATTATTAGCTGTTAGCCTGTTTATGTTAATCTACTCTATTATGTATAAAGGTAAAAGATTTAATCTTTTTTTAGTTGGTCTAGTTGCAATTTCAGTTATTGCCGCAAGCTGTTCAAAAGTGAAGGACTTGTACGAAGAACCAGAGGGGGACTCTTCAACATTATTTCCAGATGGAGGTAATGTATCAGGCGACTTTAAGTGGAATTCTGCCAAATCTATGGATATTCGCATAGCTGTTGATGATATTTTCAATGGTCAATATTTTTATCGCGTAGAAATCTTCGATAACGATCCGATGCTTGTAGCTGGAGCCAACTTATTAGCAGCAGGTCAGGCAAAAAAAGGTCAGGACTTTGTGGGTAAATTGATGTTACCTACGATGGCTAACTATTTGTATCTGAGAGAAACTTCTCCTTTGGGAGTTGCTTCTGTTACGATGATCGCAGTAGATGCTACAAAAAATAGTATCAATGTGACAGCTAATTCATCGTCAAATAAAGCGAGCGTTATACGAGCATCGTCCAATTCACCAATTTCAAGTACGAAAGCTACTACAGCTAATACTTTTTCGAATCCTACTGTTGTTGTTCCTAATGATGCCATTGCAATCACTGGAAATACCGCTGTTACCGTTGAGGCAAATAAATCTTATGTTATTAAATCTGGAACGACCTTTACAGGGACTATTAATGCAAACAATGGAACAAGTAATGTGAAGATTTATGTTCAGGGTACATGGAAAAACCCGAGCTATGAGTTAAATCTTGGTAACAATAATAATTTGACCATTACACAGACCGGATCCCTTAACCTGATCAATGTGACACAAAATACCACGGGTGGTTTTGTGAACTACGGTGCTACATCTTTATCTAAAATGGAGACCAAAAATAATGCACTTTATGTAAATTATGGGACATTAGATGCAGATAAAGCAGATATTACGAATGGTAGCTTTACTAACTATGGTGTAGCAACGATTCAAAATTTAAGTAGTACAACTAATGGTACAGTTATTCGCAATGAAGGCACACTTACAGTAAAGAATGCAACGTTAACCAATGCGATACTGGAGGCCGTTTGCCATACAACGATTGAATCGCTAACCACTAATGGTGCTAAGATATCGGTATCAACTGGTTCACTATTGAGTCTTGATAAATTGAACGCAGGTGGTACAGCATTTACTTTAGCGGCTTCCGCGATTTTAGATGTAAAAAGTTTAGCTAAATTTAACAGTCAGGCTAGCACCATGACAGGTCCATCATCTGGCCAGGCAGTTGCTCGCCTTAAGAAGGTTGATGTAAACAATCAACATATGGCGATTACCTATTCTGGTAATTTAGAGGTTGCTAGTTCAGATCATACTGCAAATGGACAATGGAATACCTACTACGTACTCAATAGTCCTGCAAAATTAGTTGCTTACGATAAATCTACTGTTGTTATAGCGGGAACCGCTTGTAATGCTGGTGGCAATAATGCCACTGGAGGAAATCCCAATGATCAAACGGTAACAGAAGTTAATCTGGGTACTTACTCCTATGCATTCGAAGACAACTGGCCAAATAAAGGAGATTATGATATGAACGACTTTGTTGTCGATATGAATATCTCCAAATTTCAAAATACCGCCAATAAGGTTACGAAAGTTGTTTTGAAAGGTAAGTTACGCTCTGTAGGTGCATCAAAACGTTTAGCTGCAGCTATTCAGTTGGATGGCGTTCCGGCAGGAAATGTAAAATCTGTTACCTATTCGAAAAAAGAATTGGTTGGCACCAACTTAACTTTAGCAGCCAATGGTACAGAAACTGGACAGGCTAATGCTGTGGTCTCTATCTGTGATGATGCCCATAAAGCTTTCGGCGTTACCGATACTCGTTTTATCTCGACACAAAATGGAGCTTATGCTCCTGTTGATGTGGTCATTACCATCGAATTTACAACGGCATTGGACAATTTTACTTATAGTACATTGAATATGTTCATTGTAAACTATGCACAAAACATTGGTGGCAGAAACGAAATTCATTTGGTGGGTTATGCAGCAACAGACAAGATCAATAAAAGTTTAATTTCGAGAGAAACAGGTAAGCTTTTATCGGCCACAGATCCTTTTAAAACGGGGAATAATGAACCATTTGCTTTAGCAGTTCCTGTTTCATTCCAATATCCGACAGAAGGTCAAAAAATCTCGGATGCTTATCCTAAATTCAAAAATTGGGTACTCAGTGGTGGACTTCAAAATGCGGACTGGTATTTAAATAAAAAATAATTGAAATAAAATTCCCTATATTAATGATTAAGTACTCCCAATTATCAGGAGTACTTAATTTTTTTGTGCCAAAATCTATTCAGATAAGTTCATTTGATAGATCTTAGGAAAATAGATACCTTTATATACTGATATAATTCATGAAAAAGAAGATCCTGATAATTGATGATAAACCGGCTATAGGTCAATTAATAACGTTATACTTAAATGCGGATTACGATTTTCATTATTTTGCAAGTGCGATTGATGCCTATAACTGGTTGAAAGATGGTCATACTGTAGATCTGATACTTTCTGACTATACCATGCCCGAAATGAATGGCTATGAACTGCTGGTCATGGTCAAACAAAATGAATTTTTAAAAAATATTCCTGTAATTATGCTTTCAGGTGAAGATAGTACGAGTACACGGATTAAACTATTAGAAGCAGGTGCTGAGGATTTTATTTTAAAACCCTTTAATCCTTTGGAATTAAAACTCAGAATTAAAAAAGCATTAAAATAATGCCACTATACAGCGATTATATATACTTTGGTAATAGTTTGCAAAATTTTGACTATTTCAAACTCCAGGTGCTTGATACATTGGGAGTGGAGTTAAAGTATTTTAGTTCTTTCGAAAGTATGGATCAGTATTTTCAGGACCATCGCGGGCAATTTCTTTCCGTTATCTTTTACGAACAAAGTCCAAGTTTGATGACTGATTTACGGCAATTAACCAAACTAAATTCATATGGTAAAGAAACGCTTCTTTTTCTAGTGGGTAATGGTTTTACTTTGCTCGAAAAGAAATCTTATCTGGAAGCTGGGGTAACTAATACCATCAGTGCAAATGCCAATAAGGATGTTTTTCAATCGATAAAAAAATATATCCATCTTTATTTTGAAGCTACAGCACAGACCGAAAGGTTCAGTAATCCGGCTTCATCTTTTCCTAAACTTCGTATTCCTATTGGCAAAAGGCTTTTTGACATTGCCGTTTCTTCTTTCTTGATACTGATGTTATCTCCTTTATTGATTACCGTATATCTGGCGATCATTATTGAAAGTAAGGGGCCTGCAGTATATCGGTCTAAACGCATTGGAGCAGGATATTACATGTTTGACTTTTATAAGTTTAGATCCATGTATGCCGATGCCGATAAGCGGCTTAAAGAGTATATGATGCTTAATCAATATGCAAAACAGGAGACAGTCATGTCGAGCAACTCGACATCGTATGCCAATGCAGACATCCCGCAATTTACAATCGATGAACTCAGGGATGTATTGATAGACGATAATACTGTAGTCAAAGGTACAGATGCGGGCGGGAAACAAAAGAAGGCGGCTTTTTTTAAATTAGAGAAAGATCCCCGTGTTACTAAAGTAGGACGGATCCTGAGAAAATATAGTATCGATGAATTACCGCAATTGTTCAATGCTTTGTTTGGCGACATGTCCATTGTTGGTAATAGACCGTTACCTTTGTACGAAGCAGAGATGTTGACAACAGACGACAGTGTGGAGCGATTTATGGCTCCTGCTGGAATTACTGGACTTTGGCAAGTTGAGAAAAGAGGCGATAACGGAAGTATGTCTGATCAGGAACGTATTAAATTGGACATTGATTATGCGAAAAACTATTCCGTATGGATGGATGTTAAGATATTGTTTAAGACATTTTCTGCTTTTATTCAAAAAGCAGATGTATAACTATACCGATAAATAATTATTTCAATGAATAAAGTATATAAAAAAATTTTTTTGTTTAGTTTATTAATGTCTACCGGGATTTTTTCCCAGGCTCAATCCAAGATCGATCACATGGATATGATTGATTTTACACGATTAATCCTTCCCCCGTTGGAAACGCTTTACGAAAATGCAAAGAATAGTCCAAGTGTTGAAATGTATCAGGCAAAAGTCGAAACAGAAGAGAGCAAAGTACTTACGGAAAAAAGAAATTGGTTAAAGTACTTTAAAGTAGGGGGATCGTGGCAATACGGTAATATCGCGATCAACTCTTCCTTTACAAATGAAAATACGCCCTTATTTTTTCAATCGTCTGGGCAATCCCAAAGTTCTTATTATGGTACGGTAGGTGTTAGTGTTCCTATAGATGATATCTTTGATCGTAAGAACAAAGTGAAACGGCAACAAACAGAACAGCGTTTCGCGGAATTAGAAAAAGGGAAATGGCTAGACGAGCAACGAATTCGTATAGTCAACGCTTATGTAAAGGCAAAAACTGCATTAGCGATGTTGAAAAAGAATGTTGAAGACCATAATGTTGCATTAACCAATTATAAGATGACTGAAAATGAGTTTAAAACTGGAAATGCAATTATAAGTGATTTGAATGCTGCAAAGAAATTGGAAACAGAAGCATATGAGTTACTAAAAACGAGTGAAGCAAATATTATAAGTGAGATTCTCACATTAGAGATTTTGAGTAGGACCAAAATAATCAGCCAATAACATTATGAATATTTTCCATTATATTTTTCGTGCTATCTTTAGGATCAAATGGTGGCTTTTGATCTTACCTTTGTTATTTGCGTTACTGGCCATTTACATGACACGTAATTTAGATAGGCGCTATAAAACCGATATCACAATCTATACCGGGGTGATCTCCAGCTATGGAAGCGATCCTGGAGAGTCCAATGCATCTTCAAATTGGAACGTGCTAAATAATTCAATTCAGAATATCATCAATACGATCAATTCGAAAGAGACACTGAAACGGTTATCATTACAATTGTACGCCCGTCTCATGATCCATGGCGATCCGAACAAGGACAATGTCTATATTTCAGCAAAGCATTATAAAGAATTATTGGCCATTACACCACAAGATGTACGTGTATTAATTGATAAAAGCTCGGAAGAAAATACCGTGCGAAATCTGGAAAAATATGAAAAGCCTGATCGTAATAATTTTGTTTATGGCTTGTTCAATTGGAATCATCCTTATTTTAGTTATGGAGCACTACAGGAGAATATTAAAATTTCCCGTATTGATAACAGTGATATCCTTCAGGTCAATTATCAAGCAAATGATCCTGGTATCGCTTATCAGACACTTGAGGTTCTGAGCAAAGTATTTTCTATAGAGTATACCAACCTACAATTTGGAAGTACAAACAATGTTATTCGCTATTTTGAAGCAGAACTTGCCCGTTTAGGAAGCGAATTACGTGGTCAGGAAGATTCATTGACCATGTACAACGTTGAAAATCGGGTCATTAACTACGATAAGCAAACTGAAGCAATTGCCGTATTAGATAAGGAATATGAATTGCGTTATCAAGATGTCGTTTTCGCTTTTAACAGTGCTCAGGCGGCGTTGAAGCAACTGGAGTCCGGTATGGATGCCAATATGCGATCAATCAAAAATAATTCGGAATTCTTATCCAGGATGAACCATATTGCCGATCTCAATTACGATATTTCTAAAATAAAAACATTAGGCAACGATTCTATAAATCGGCAACAGGGTGGAGAATTGAATTCGCTTTCTAACGAACTAAATAAGCAAGAAAAAGAATTTCGGAATTTTATGGACCAGTATTCTTCTGAAAAATATACTCGTAATGGGTATCCCAATGCCAATTATGTTAAGCAATGGGTAGAGGAGCTCCTGAAGTTCAAAAGTGCAGAAGCAGAATTGAATGTAGGGAAAAATTTTAAGCAGGAACTTGATCAAAAATATACGCAATATTCGCCCATAGGTTCAGTATTGAAAAGAAAGGAGAGAAGTATCAACTTCTCCGAACAGAGCTATTTATCAATTTTGACAAGTCTGAATGCAGCACGTCTTCGATTAAAAAGTTTGGAAATGAACTCAGCTACACTGAAAGTCATTAACCCAGCCACATTTCCGCTTAATGCACTTCCTTATGGACGCAAGATGATCGTGATCGGTGTATTTTTAGGCACGATATTCTTTATCTTGGGGATCTTGCTTATTTTAGAACTTTTTGATCGTACCTTACGCGATAAAACGCGTACCGAGCGTATTACCAGAGGAAAGGTAGTGGCGGCTTTTCCAAGATTATCGAAAAGTAAAAACCTTCCTCTCATCGAGGAGCGGGCTGTACATGTACTAGCCAATCGACTTTATGGTTTCTATGATAATGAAAAAGCAGTCAATTTTATCAATGTGATCAAGCTGTCCACTTCGCTAGATACGAGTCGCATCAGCTCGTTATTAACTGATTATTGGTCAAAGATGGGATTAAAAGTTCGCGGATATTATGAAGGACAGGATTTTGAACCTCAATCTCGCGCTTATCTTGTTGGTCAGGAATGGATCAATCAATTGGCCGATTATGATCTTTCCCTCGTGCAGCATGGCTCCATGGCCTTAACACCAATACCCAATGTATTTTTGGAAAAAGGAATGGCTACGTTGTTAGTATTACGTGCGGACACGGTATGGAAGACTGAAGATGAACTGTTATTTTCAGATCTATTGGAGCGGTCAGCGGGCAAACCTATTGTTATCTGTTTAATGAATGCACAAAAATATGTGGTAGAAGAATTTACAGGTATGTTACCTCCATTTACATTTTTACGCCGCTTAGAATATCAATTAGCCAATTTTGGTTTAACTTCTCTGAATAAATAAAAGAAGAGTGGTATGATGAGTTCTGATCATAAAAACTGGTCAACATTGATCACCGAGCGTCATATGTTGCTGCTGTTACTCACATTGGGTGGGTTAGCAGGAGCATACTTATTTGTGTTTGCAGGAACATCATTAGGCATGTTATTTTACATGCTACCACTAACGCTGTTATTTATCATTGTCTGTTTATCTTCACCGGTAAGATGCTTTTTCCTATTGTATCTCGCGTCTTATTTTGTAATGGGCTTAGCACGATACGTAACCTTTCCTATGCCTGCGGGTGTCATATTGGATATTCTTATTTTATTTAATTTTCTCTCTCTTTGTTTACATTATATTCGAGGAAATCCTATAGGAAATCTATACTTCAACCCATTCTTGATCATTTCCATATTTTGGATGCTCTTCTGTTTCTTGGAGATTATCAATCCCATGTCTACTTTTGGCAATTGGATCACAACAGTAAGAAATATTGGTATTCATATCGTTGTATTTCAGCTACTTGTTTTTCTCAATCTAGATAACCTTCCTAAGCTGCGCTTATTTTTTGGCTTTTGGGGTATGTTGATATTACTGGGGGCATTGAAAGCAATTGGACAAAAGTATATTGGTTTTGATCGTTTTGAGTCGGCATGGTTATATACCTTTGGTGCACATACACACGTTATTTATAGTGGTATCCGTTATTTTTCATTCTTCACCGATGCCGCAAATTTTGGCTGTCATATGGGGCTAGGAATTGTTGTTTTTACCATTTTATCTTTTTATGAAAAAGTAGCCAATAGACGTCTATTTTATATTATTGTCGCATTGATTGCTTTTTACGGTTTAATGATCTCCGGTACTCGGGCCGCGGTAGCAGTACCTTTTATTGGTTTTGCTTTTTTTATTCTTTTAGTGAAAGAATGGAAATGGATTGTCATTGGGGTTGCATTATTGGTTCTCGCATTTTCATTTTTTAATCTCACGACAATTGGAAATAGTAACGGTGATATCCGCCGTATGCGAACCGCTTTTTCTTTTTCTGATGACGCCTCCTTTAATGTACGTCTCGAAAATCAAAAGAAGATGCGCAGTTTTATGAGCGACCATCCATTTGGTATAGGACTTGGTGGCTCCAAGCATGCCAATGAAGGGGATCTCATCCATGGTATTGCTACAGATTCTTCTTTTGTCTTTATTTGGGTCGAAACAGGTATCGTCGGTTTGATCTTGTATATCATATTGTGCTTGACCATACTCGGTTTTGGTTCTTACTATGTATTGATTGTATTGAGAGACAATCGGATCAAATCAATTACGGCCGCTGCTACAGCTGGTCTTTCAGGTATTATGGTGGCGGGATATGCCAATGAAGTGCTTCATCAGATGCCTACCGGACAGACAGTTTATATTTTGATGGGTATTATTATGCTATCTCCTATAATTGATAAAAAGTTAGCCAATGACAATCCATCCGTATAAACTTTCTTTTATTACCGTCAATTACAATGGACTAGAAGACACCAGAGCATTTTTAGCGCGTATACAGAGTATTAGTTTCTCCTTTTCATTTGAAGTGATTGTGATTGATAACGGATCACTAAAAGATGAATATGCACTTCTAAAAACCGAATTTCCATTTATTTCAGGCTGTTACAGTACCGCAAATCTCGGCTTTGCAGGGGGCAATAATATTGGGATACGACTTTCCCAGGGCGATTTTTTGTATTTTATAAATAATGATACGCTTCTCCCTATGGAAGCCGATGCACAGATTTTGGCTATGTTTGCTTTTTTAGAGCAACATCCTGAAGTAGGTGGTATTACACCCAAAATTAAATATATGGAACCTCCGGATATGATCCAATTTGCAGGTTGTACACCATTGTCGAAAATTACATTGCGCAATGAGCAGATCGGTTATCGGGAGTTTGAGCATGGGCAATATAACCACAATCTACAAATTCCTTACTTGCATGGTGCGGCGATGTTGCTGCCAAGACATGTTGTCGATCAGGTCGGTCCGATGCCTGAAGCATATTTTTTATATTACGAAGAGCTTGACTGGTGCTGCCAGATCACAAAAGATTATCAGCTGTATTACTTTGCCGAAGCCTGTATCTATCATAAGGAAAGTGCTTCTACAGGTATTGATTCTCCTTTCAAAACTTACTACCTGACACGCAATAGATTGCTGTTTGCCTACCGCAATCGTGCTGGGATCATTCGAATGCTGTCCATACTGTACCTCGTATTTGTGGCAAATACATCAAAAATGTGTAGCTTTATATTGAAAGGGAAGTGGAAACATGTAAATTCTATATGGTCCGGAACTCGTGCAGCTTTTACGCTGTTTAAATCAAAATAATTTGAACTATGGAATTCCTGTTTCACATTCTAGAGGGAATATTTTTTATACCGTTTTTGATCTGGATCATCTATTTTTTGGTGTTTTCCATCGGTTATCGTATTCCCCGAAATCAGAGTTTCAAAAACACGGCTTTTCAACATCGGTTTTTAGTTATTTTTCCGGCTTACAAAGAAGACGCCGTTATTGTGGAAAGCATTCGTTCTTTCCTTAAACAAGATTATCCATCATATTTGTATGAGGTAGTGGTTGTTGCTGATAGCATGCAGGATAATACCAATGCTACCCTCCGACATCTGGGAGTTACAGTACTTATTCCAAAATATGAACATCGATCTAAAGCCGCCGCACTTAATCTCGCCATTAGCGCTACACAGGATAAGCAGTTTGATGCCGTAGTTATTTTGGATGCCGATAATTTGGTGTATCCCGATTTTTTACATCAGGTTAATCGAAGCTTTGCCTCAGGTTGCAAAGCAATACAGGCACACCGTATCGCCAAAAATGCTAATACGGATACGGCCTACTTGGACGGTATAAGTGAAGAGATCAACAATTCGATCTTTCGGAAAGGGCATGTCAATCTTGGACTCCCGGCGGCACTGACCGGTTCGGGTATGCTGTTTGAAATCAATTGGTTTAAACAGGTCATGCCCAAAATTAGTTCGATGGGGGAGGATAAAGAATTGGAATATCATCTCCTTTTAGATGGAATTTTTACCACTTATTTGGAAGAGGTATATGTTCTGGATGAAAAGGTACAGAACCGGAAAGATCTTTCCAATCAGAGAAAACGCTGGATTGCCGCACAGATCGATACATTTTTGCTCACATTTAAGAGTATAGGTACAATTTTCCGTACACGCAATTGGCCCATGCTGGATAAACTAGTACAGTGGTCCATCCCGCCCCGCATTATCCTATTGGGATTCGTTCCGCTCTGGATTTTCGTTTTATATATATTAGCACCTATATTAATATTTAAATGGTTGCTCTTGTATCTGTTATTTCTTATAGCACTTTGTTTAGCAGTTCCCAATCGATTTTACAATAAGCGGACACTGATATCCTTTTTAAAATTGCCGTTTATATTTATGGCTATATTACGTAGTTTTATGGGTATTAAATCAGGCCGCAGTACTTTTGTTCACACACCACATGGCGAAAAAAAAGAAGATTATAGTAATTGAGGCACAACGTATCTTTCGCAAGAATAAGCATGGAATGGACTTTGTTGCATTGGAAATGATTCGTAGCTTACAGCAGTTAGATTGGTTTAATCAGTATATTATTGCAGTCGGTCCAGGAGAAGACCATTGCCTAACAGCGACAGAAAACTTCCGCATTGTTGTATTGGAAAGCTCTAATTATCTGGTATGGGAACAGGTGTTATTGCCCCGTCTGCTTAAAAAAGAGCAGGCCCATCTTTTACACTGTACGTCAAATACAGCACCTTTACGCATGCATATCCCACTTGTACTCACCCTCCATGATATCATCTTTATGGAAAAGAAGATCGGTAACAATGCTTCGACTTACCAGAATCTGGGTCGCATCTATAGACGTTGGATCGTTCCTAGAGTTCTAAAAAGGGTGCACAAGGTGATTACCGTGTCAGATTATGAACAGCAAAATATTAAGGCCGCTTTTCCGCAGTTAAGTCAGCATATCATCACCGTTTACAATGGTGTTAGCCCACGGTTTCGGCAACTCAGCAGTTTTTCCGATTCCCGGTTTTCAGCGTTGGAAAATCGGAGTTATTGGCTTCTTTTAGGAAATACAGATCCTAAAAAGAACCTCAAAAATACATTGTGCGCCTATGCCTATTATTTGCAGGAGAGTGCCTTTAAGAAGAAAATGCTGCTGGCAGATCTGGATCAGGAGCATCTGGATCAGCTACTTGGCGAACTGGATTTACATGCCATAAAAGAGTACCTGATTTTAGAAGAATATATTGCCCATGACCTTCTGGTCGAAGTATATAATAAGGCTTTCGCATTTTTATATCCTTCCATTCGCGAAAGTTTTGGTTTACCGCTTTTGGAAGCGATGGCTTGTGGCACGCCCGTCATTACCTCCAATACTTCCGCTATACCGGAGGTCGCTCAAGATGCGGTTGTTTATATTGACCCCAGCGATATCAGTTCCATTGGCGACGGCATGTTAAAGCTGGAAAATGATGCTATATTATATAAAACTTTAGTTGGTAAAGGATTCGTGAGAAGTGCACAGTTTGACTGGAATCAAACAGCGGCAAAGACATTGGATATTTATGAAGCAGTACATCTATCAAAATAAATCATTAAAACGATTGGTTCACTGGCTCATTATGAGTCCAGTACGGACACGACCACGCTGGTACGTCCGTATGCTACAGTTCCTATATGTCAAAAGAGGTCGTGGTTCTGTTATTTACAACAGTGTACGTCGTGATCTTGTTCCGTTTCGTCAGTGTTCTTTAGGTGCGCGTTCTGTTGTCGAGTCCTTTTCTGTACTCAACAATGCCGTTGGCGATCTTTTTATTGGCGACCATACGCGAATAGGTATCGGTAATACGATCATAGGTCCTGTTACAATTGGAAACGAGGTTAATATTGGACAACATGTCCTCATTTCGGGCCTGAATCATAATTACGAAGATATCCAGAGTACTATTGCATCGCAGGGAGTTACTGTCGCACCGGTATCAATTGGCGATGATGTATGGATCGGTGGAAATGTGGTTATTCTATCTGGAATCAGTATCGGTCAACATGCTGTAATCGGCGCAGGCTCTGTTGTCACCAAAGACATTCCTGCCTATAGCGTAGCCGTAGGCAATCCCGCTAGAGTGGTGAAAGTGTATGATTTTAATTTAAATGCTTGGGTAAAGATATGAGGGAACAGTTGTTGATCAGTATTATTATGCCTGTTTATAATACAGAAGCATATCTTGATATGGCCATTCGAAGTATATTGGAGCAAACCTACAGCAATTATGAGTTGATTATTATCAACGATGGCTCTACCGATGGCAGTCCGTCGATTTTAGCTAAATGGGCAGAAACAGATAGCCGAATTAAGCTTGTTTCACAAAATAATGAAGGTCTTTCCGCCGCTCGAAATAAAGGATTGCAGTATGCCACAGGTGAGTTTATCTATTTTATGGATAGCGATGATTACCTGCGTCCCGATACCTTAAGTTCTTGTGCCCGCAGTGCACAAGATTTTGACTTGGATCTGGTGTTTTTCGATGCCGATATTATTCGCGATGGGAATACCGACAATCCTGTTTTACCGTCATTTCAATATATACGGAAAAATATGCCCCCTCATCAGCTGATGAAAGGGAGTGAGGCTTTGGTCAAGCTGTTGGATCATCATGAGTTTTTTTCTCCAGTATGGATGCTTTTTATCCGAAGAAATCTAATATTGCAAGAAAAGTTGCGTTTTGAGGTCGGAATTATCCATGAGGACGAACTGTTTACCATGATGTCTTTTTTAGTTGCTAAAAAAGTGGTTTACTTACCAGAACGTTTTTTTTCACGTCGTGTTCGAGCCAACTCCATTATGACAAGCACTTTTAAATGGTTCAATATCACATCTTATTTAAAAGTGGCCACGCAATTACAATTGTATGTTGATGTCCATCCCACTTACCGGGCTATTGTTGATCGGTATCTCGAACGCATGCTAAATGCGGCGGTATGGAAGTCCCATGTCTTACCTCGTGGTGAACGATTCAAGCTTTTTTATATACTCTGCTCCCGTTGGCGTCAGTATATCCATGCCCGGACTTATGGCGTGCTCTTATTCAAAAGAAAAAATTAGATGAAAGATATAAAAGGCCAGCTCATTTCAGGTGTATTTTTTACGGCAATTGCTAAATATGCTAATCTGATTATATCTTTAATCGTGACTGCAGTTTTGGCTAGACTCCTTGCACCTGATCAATTTGGGGTTGTCGCCATTGCAACAGTCACCATCGCTTTTCTTAATCTTATCGCTGATATTGGATTGTCTGCCACAGTTATACAGCATAAAGAATTAGACCAAAAAGCACTTAGTGCTTTATTTTCGCTTTCGGTTTATATTACTCTTTTGCTTTCGATCATATTCTTTTTATGTGCGAACGTATTTGCCGACTTTTACGGGCAGCCAGAACTGCAATCCATCTGTCAATGGCTTGCATTAAGTCTGCTCTTTTCAGGAATAACCGTAGTTCCAAATGCCCTTTTCTACAGAGACCGTTTATTTAAGGCGATTGCGCTACGGAGTCTGGCAATACAGCTAATAGGTGGGGCAATATCTGTCGTCGCTGCATACAAGGGATATGGCGTATATGCATTGATTATTAATCCGATTTTCTCTTCCCTATTGATCTTCGCTATTTCTTATGCTAAGTATCCGCTGAAGTTTAGATACCGATTTTCTTTGGAAGCGCTCCGGCCTATCTTTTCTTATTCTTTCTATCAGTTTCTATTTAACCTGATCAATTACTTTAGCCGTAATGCTGACACGCTATTGATCGGAAAATATCTGGGCATGATACCTTTAGGCTATTACGATAAGTCATACCGTCTTATGTCACTCCCACTGCAGAATATTACCCAGGTGATCACGCCGGTTATTCATCCTATCTTAAGTCTTCAGGGCAAAGATCTGGGGTATTTACATAACGTCAACTTTAAGTTAGCCAGTTTTCTGGCGTTGATTGGTTTCCCGCTTTCCATTTTTTTATACTTCTGTTCACAAGAGCTTATCCTACTATTTTTTGGTGACCAATGGGAACGGGCAATACCTACCTTTAAAATATTGAGTCTAACGGTGGGTATTCAATTGGTTCTATCCTCTTCGGGTTCTATATTCCAGACCGCTGGTGATACCCGGAGTTTATTTATTTGTGGATTGTTTTCAGCAGTAATGAATGTGACAGGAATTCTTTTAGGTGTATTTTATTTTGAGAGTATCGAAGCTGTGGCAAAATGTTTACTGCTTTCATTCAGCATCAATTTTTTACAGACTTACTGGCTTATGTACCGCATTATATTTAAAGAAAGCTTACTAGCTTTTTTGAGCTGTCTCTGGAAGCCGATACTTTTTGCAGGTCTTTTGGCGATCCTGTTATATCTGGGTGGTCTATGGCTCTCCTGGGAGCAGCAACTCTATAATTTTCTATTTAAAAGTTTGCTCTTCGTCCCATCATTTGCAGCCCTGGTTTGGTTCGGAGGGTATCAAGCGGCGATTAAACAATTTATCAACAGAAAAAAAACAACGCTGTAAAACTTGACTTTTACTTGCGCAATATGTTTATTTTTTTGTATTTTCTTGCAGTTAAATAAAAACCATTAAAAAAATAGATGTCATGGGTTTGAAGGTACTTTTTTTTATCTTTCATGGTTTTAGTGAACATAACGGTATCAGTAAGAAGATCTGGGGACAGATCCATGGTCTCAAGCAAAATGGAAACCAAGTTACTTTGTGTCACTATCATGTAGAAGCCAATGGCCATCGGGTCTGGAAGATCAATGATGAGGTACTGATCGATCTTGGAAAAGGAACGGGTGCAAAGATTCGTAAACGGATCGATTATAGGGCCATTGCAAAGTTTATCAGCGCAAGTAAATTTTCATTGATATATATCCGTTCCGATCATAATGCCAATCCGTTCACGATCAATTTAGTAAAAGCGATGCGGCAATCTGGAGCTAAAATTGTCATGGAAGTACCTACCTATCCCTATGATCAGGAATATAATACGGCTAAAATGAAGCTGGAGCTTTTCATCGATCGGTTGTATAGAAAACAATTAGCCAGTTATCTGGATGCTGTGGTTACTTTTTCAGATTATAACTTTATTTTTGGTCAAAAAACTATAAAAATTTCAAACGGTATTGACTTTGACGCTATCCCTATTCGTCATCCAAGTGTGGTAGAAAAGGAAGCCATCCATTTGCTTGCTGTAGCCGAGATTCATTACTGGCATGGCTTTGACCGTCTCATTAAAGGTCTGGCACTTTATCAGCAACAGCAACCTAGACGTCAGGTGATTTTTCATCTCGTGGGCCAACTTACTGGTGAACGTGAGCGGACGGATATTTTGTTAACTATTCAAGAGCATGCTCTTCAGCAACAGGTTATCCTACATGGCGCACTTTGGGGGCGAGCACTCGATGAGCTATTTGATTTGGCCGATTTTGCAATCGGAAGTTTAGGTCGGCACCGTACAGGAATTGATGTTATCCGAACTTTGAAAAACCGCGAATATGCTGCCCGCGGTATTCCTTTTATCTATTCAGAATCGGATCCCGATTTTGACCATCGCGATTACATCTTAAAAGCACCAGCAGATGAGTCTCCAATTGCTATTCAGGAGATTCTTAATTTTATAGATCAGGGTCTTAAATCTCCTGATGATATTCGGGCGAGTATTCAGAACCTTTCGTGGAAAGGGCAAATGAATAGCTTGTTACAAGCTGATCTCTTAATGTAAAATTTCTTTGCATATTTTTGTTTTAAACACAACGAATTCCCATGTTACAGTTCTTATTTTGGTGCAGTTTATTATTGGTCTTATATACTTATGTTGGTTATGCTCTGGTTATTTTTCTATTAGCAAAATATAGACCTTATAAAGCGAATGTAGCGTTCGAATCTTGGAAAGAAGACGAACTTCCCGAAGTTAGCCTCTTTATTGCGGCATATAATGAGGCTGATATTATTGCAACAAAGATGTTAAACTGTAGAGCTTTAACTTATCCTGCACATAAATTGACTATTGTTTGGGTTATTGACGGTAGTACAGACAGTAGCGAAAGGATATTGGAGCAGTATCCCGACGTAAAGCTTGTAAGTTCTCCGTTGCGTAAAGGAAAAACCGCTGCGATCAACCATGGCATGGAATACGTCAATACGCCGATTGTTGTCTTCAGTGATGCCAACTGTTTACTGAATACCGATGCATTGATGCTGATGGTCAACCAATTTAACGATCCCAGTATCGGCTGTGTATCGGGTGAAAAAAGGGTTGCCTTTACCGATGGTGATACCATATCCTCCAAAGGCGAGGGGACGTACTGGAAGTATGAATCGCTGTTAAAAAAACTAGATTATGAATATTATTCTACTGTAGGTGCTGCGGGAGAGCTTTTTGCTATTCGTACCTCACTATTTACGGTTATGCCCGAAGATACGCTATTGGACGATTTTATGCTCTCTATGGGGATTGCGAAAAGCGGTTATCGCATTGCCTATACACCTAACGCCTATGCTGTGGAGTCTGGTTCACTCAATATGGAAGAAGAAGCGAAACGGAAACGCAGAATTGCAGCAGGCGGTTGGCAATCGATCAAGAGGCTGTTACCATTACTGAATGTGTTTACTTACGGTAAATTAAGTTTCCAGTATATTTCCCATCGGGTGCTACGCTGGTCGGTGACACCATTTGCATTATTTGCTCTATTGCCATTATCGCTTATTATTGCGGTAGGATATCTGTCACCTTATAATGTGTTTTATGTCATTTTTGTCGCTCAGGTAGTTTTTTACCTTTGCGCGGGCATTGGATATCTGCAGCGCGATCATCCACATGTGTCAAAGTTGTTTTATGTCCCCTATTATTTTATATTTATGAATATAAATGTCCTATTGGGGATTTACTACCTATTGAGTAAGCAACACCGTGGCGGATGGGAAAAATCGCGACGGAAATAAATTAGCGAACATCATGGAGCAAAGAGCATTACATCACTTAAAATATTTGGAAAAGATCTTAGATCTTACCAGCGATACCTTATTCCTGATCGATCAGGACAATGTATGTGCCGATGCTATTATTAAAACTGATAATCCGATCATCAATTCGCGGATCCAGCTGGTTGGGAGTAATTTTCTTGATCTATTACCAGCTTACACCTCGAAGCTTATAGCACATGAATTTGCGAAATGTCGTGAAACGGGAGATACTTCTAACCTGAATTACGATTTACCAACAGAAGATCAGACATATTACTTCAAATTTATCATACATAAATTCGACGAGATGCATCTGCTGTGTCAATACCGTGATATCACACAACGCAGCAATATGAAAAATCGGCTCAAAAGCGCTTTAAAAGCACAGCTTGAAGTGGGGAAAGTTGCGAAGATCGGACATTGGCGCTTTAATTCAAAAGAGCAGGAATTTCTACACACAGGATATTCCAATCTTTTACGGATGAATCTACTCAATACCAAAATTACTTCCATGACGGAGCTTCTAGAGGCTATTCATCCTGATGACCGCAAGAAAATGCGTGATTTTGTGAACCAGGAGCGTACGGAATTCGGTACATTGGAATACCGTATGGTTCTTCCCGATGTGCCGATCACCTATATCCGTGCGACTAAATATGCTCGCTACCTTGAAAATGAACATTGGATTATTGATGGCTTTTCGCAGAATGTGAGTGATTTCATGAAAAACAGAAATGAATTGGAAATGGTGCTGGCTGTTGTTCATAATGCGCCATATAGTATTTTTGCATGCCATATCGATGGCCAATTAGCATTTGCCAATAAGGCCTGTCGCCAGCAGAATGGTCTGGATGAAGATGAAGAAATCGGGCATATGGTGGTCTATGAAAATCTAAAAAACTTTAATTCAAAAGTAGAATGGGAGGGATTTCTGCAAAAAGTACAAGATGCTTCCGGTTATCTGCAGTACAGATGTGATATTCCTTACCCAGAGATGGATATCATTGGTTCAGAATGCAGTTCACTAATTATTAAAAATGGTAATGGCGACAATATTGTCTGGACCATTCAGCGGGATATTTCCGATCAGATCAGGTATGAAGAGCAACTGCTGCGGTCCAAGGAGACAGCAGAAGAGTCTGAAAAATTGAAATCGGCTTTTATTTCCAATATGAATCATGAGATCCGCACGCCATTGAGTGCGATTATTGGCTTCGGAAATATCATTGCTGAAACACCGGATCCCGAATTGCGGAAAGAGTATGGACAGATTTTGACCACCAATAGTAGTCAGCTTTTGAGGCTCGTGTCAGATGTATTGGAAATGTCGCAGATGGAAGCGGGTAAAGTTCGCTTTGAATCCGCCCCCGTCTCGCTTAAAGGAATTTTTAATGAGCTTTCTTTAAGTTTTGTACCTTCCGACGAGCTGCCTGATCTTTTTTTTGATATACCTCAAAAAGAAGTTGTTGCCTATTTAGATCGTGGTCGGGTCATGCAGGTTTTGGTCAATTTGATCAATAACAGCATGAAGTTTACACCTGCAAAAGGTGCCATTCATGTTGGCTATACCCTGCAGGAGGATACTGTCGAATTTTATGTCAGAGACAATGGAATTGGAATTGCCAAAGAATTACAGGAATCGATCTTTAATCGTTTTTTTAAAGTCAATGAATCGGATAAAGGCAGTGGCTTAGGTTTATCGATCTGTAAGGGAATTGTCGAGCAGATGAATGGTACGATCTGGGTAGAGTCTGAAGAAGGGGCAGGAACCACCTTTACTATTAGGCTTCCTTTTAATACCTCAACTGCATTGTAAAAAAATAAATGAAAAACTATTCTGAGCCTCAGCCTGTACCTATAGGTACATTATTTTTCAAAGTTGCCTGTATTTTATTGATGGTCGTTACATCATTGTCTTTTATGGCACTTTATGTCCCTCCGGAGGTTTTTGTTCTTTTCCAATGGATAGGAGTCTTATTGCCACTATTGTTGCTCTGTAATTTATTATTTTTATTAATCTGTTTATATAAAAGGACTTGGTATAGTATTTGTCCGATTATTGCTTTATTGGCAAACTTTCATTATTACCCGCACAAATTTCAGATGCATCATCAGGAAAAAGAAAATGCATCCGAGATTAAGTTTGCGACCTACAATGTTCACGAATTTAAGATGATCTATAATATATCCTCCATTGAACAGATAGCGGCATATTTATTCACCAATAAGGTGAATACCCTATGTTTGCAGGAGGTGCCTGAAGATTATACAATTGCAGAACTTAAGAACAAATTTCCGAGTTTGCCTTATGTGGTTGTAACCGGAGGGAAGAGCAAAGAGCATCAACTTGCCATTTTAAGCAGCTATCCTTTAGATTCTATCGCTACAATATCCTTTCCTGAACGACCTAATTGTGCTTTATTTGCCGATATGACAGTCAATAATGAGAAAATACGTATTGGAAATTTCCATTTGCAGACGACCAATTGGAATCAGGTAAAAGGTAATCTGATAAATCCGAAAAATACATCAAGCAGTTGGGCCGATGCATTAGGTACCATCTCTTCCAACTTTAAATTCCGGGGGCGACAAGTCGATTCTTTAAGACATGTATTGGACCGTTCACCCCATCCTTTGATCATTAGCGGCGATTTTAACAATACTCCCGTTTCCTATGGTTATAAAACCATCAAAGGTGATTTAAAAGATGCTTATCGCGAGGCCGGTAATGGCTATGGATATACTTACCGTTATTTTATGAAGCTTTTTAGAATTGATTTTGTACTTTATTCAGGAACAAAAATTCATGCTGAAAACTATCGTACAGGAAGCATTGACTTTAGTGATCATTTACCTGTTCTAGTGGATTTGGGTATACAATGATCGCAATTATAACATATTTGAGACAATAAAGATTTGTATAATAAATCATAGCAAATTATTATTTAAAAATGATACTTTAACAGTATCGAATTAATGAATCTAAAATTATATTTACAAATGGAATTACGTCTTGATCCGTACTATTGTATTAGTTGCAAATTGACCTATGGAAATTAATTTTTCGCATTATAATATCCTCATTGTAGAGGATTCAGAGATCAACCTTTTGATGTTGAAGCGTATTCTCGAAAGAGAGGGCTTTCGTGTGCTTTCCGCTAAGGATGAATTTGAGGCATTTGAAATTCTGCAGCAGGAAAGAATCGATTTGATATTGATGGATGTGATGTTGGGCGAGTCAAATGGCTATGATCTTACACTGCAGTTAAAATCAGTAGATGATTATCGTCATATTCCGGTGATATTTATTACGCATTTAAATTCCCCAGAAGATGTAGTACGTGGATTTGACAGCGGAGGAGTAGATTATGTTACTAAACCGTTCAATAAAATGGAGCTTTTGCAACGGATTAAACATCAGATCCGGATTCTCGCTTCCAATGAAACGATTAAAAGGCAGACAGAAGAACTTAAGGAGGCTATACAAAATCGGGATCGTATGTATGCAATTTTAGCACATGATCTGCGCAGCCCTATTTCATCGCTTAAAATGATTTTTAATATTTTGACGGTGCAGACTGAATCCGAAACGAACGGATATAGTGCCATGGTCACCACCGGGAACGATATCGCTGAACAACTTTTTAGTGTGCTGGACAATTTGCTGAAATGGACCAAATCAAGCCTTGGCATGCTCAGTTATATTCCCCAGCAACTTGATTTGAATGAGCTAATCTTGGGAGTCGTAGAGACCTTATCGCCAACTGCTAAATTGAAAAATATTGATTTGGATCTCGATTTAGAGGAAGGGTTAGAAATCTTTTTTGATGTGGATATCATGAAAAGCATCTTACGCAATTTATTGATCAATGCTGTCAAATTTAGCCATGATGATGCTATGATAAAATTACGCCTGTTTCAAGATCAGGAATGGGCTGTCGTTGAAGTCATCGATACAGGAGTTGGTATGAGTGCGGAAGTTCAGGAACATTTGCATCGGCAGGTTTCTAGGCAGGGATCAGTAACACCCATGCACGATCAAGGTAAAGGACTTGGTTTATGGGTTGTTTACCATTTTATTCACAGTCACGGTGGTGCATTCTTTTTTGAATCTGAGGAGCACAAGGGATCACGTTTTGGCTTTAAAGTTAAGTTGGTCAACAACTAAAGAAGCACAAGGTTGTTTTCCTGCACATGCACGGTATATCAAAGAATAAACCGTGCATGCAAAAGTTACATAATGCTTTTAAAATAAGCAATGGTCTTTATCAATCCTTCTTCCAATTGGATTTTAGGCTCCCAGTTTAATTTTGCTTTTGCCAGATCAATATCTGGTTTCCTTTGTTTAGGATCATCAGAAGGTAGAGGCTGAAAGATAATTTTAGATTTGGAGCCTGTCAGCGCGATTACCCTTTCCGCCAGTTCACGTATGCTGAATTCATTGGGATTTCCCATGTTAATGGGACCTATCGTTTCAACAGGGCTTTCCATCATTTTGATCATACCATCGATAAGATCATCTACATACTGAAAGCTTCTGGTCTGCGAACCATCTCCATAGAACGTAATATCTTGATTGTTTAGCGCCTGAATGATAAAGTTCGATACCACCCTTCCATCATTCGGATGCATGTTCGGGCCATAGGTATTAAATATTCTAATGATCTTTATTTTAACATCGTTCATGCGGTGATAGTCCATAAACAATGTTTCTGCACATCTTTTGCCTTCATCATAACAGGATCGGATGCCGATGGGGTTGACATTACCCCAGTATGATTCCGTTTGCGGATGGATGATCGGGTCACCGTAGACTTCGCTTGTAGAAGCCTGCAAGATTTTAATGTTTAACCTTTTTGCCAGTCCCAGCATATTGATGGCGCCCATCACTGAAGTCTTGACCGTTTTGATCGCATTAAACTGATAATGTATGGGCGACGCTGGACAAGCTAGATTATAAATTTCGTCCACTTCGATAAAGTAAGGCATAGTCACATCGTGCCTGATCGCTTCAAAGTATGGGTTTGATAATAGTGGCGCTATATTTTCTTTAGATCCCGTAAAATAATTATCCAAAGAAATCACCTCGTTGCCTTCATCCAGCAGTCTTCTGCATAAGTGCGAGCCGATAAAACCCGCCCCACCAGTTATCAATATTCTCTTTTTCATGGATCTCTTTTTTATAAAAAGTTGAACATTACGAAGATATAGATCTCACCGTTGTCTGACAAATTTATTCCTCCTCTTATTGAAATTTAGTAAATAAATGAGTAATTTCGACATCCATATAGCTGCTTTAATATCCTTATATTTTGTTGGTTAGGACTATTATGTCATTGTTGCTGTTTTACATATATATAAATGAGAGAAATTAAGAGAATAGCCTGTGTCGGGGCAGGTTATGTCGGTGGGCCGACGATGTCGGTTATTGCGCAGAAAAATCCACATATCACGATTACAGTTGTGGATTTAAATCAAGCTCGTATCGATGCGTGGAATGATCCAGATTTAAATAATTTACCGATATATGAACCCGGTTTAGATGCGGTTGTTGGTGAAGCCAGAGGGCGCAATCTTTTTTTCTCTACAGATGTGGATAAAGCGATTGCAGAGGCAGATATGATCTTTATTTCGGTCAATACGCCCACCAAAACATATGGTAAAGGAAAAGGACAGGCTGCCGATTTAAAATACATTGAATTGTGTGCCCGTCAGATTGCACGAGTTGCAAAAGACGATAAAATTGTTGTTGAAAAATCTACTTTACCTGTCCGCACGGCAGCAACATTGAAGAGTATATTGGATAATACCGGAAACGGCGTCAATTTTCATATTCTATCCAATCCTGAATTTTTGGCAGAAGGTACCGCAATACCCGATCTGCATCATCCGGACCGTGTACTGATCGGCGGTGAAGATATTAGGGCTATTGAAGCTTTGGTACAGATCTATGAAGCTTGGGTACCCCGGGAACGTATATTGACCACTAACCTGTGGTCATCCGAATTATCCAAATTAGTGGCAAATGCCTTTTTAGCACAGCGCGTCTCTTCCATTAATGCCATTTCCGAATTATGTGAAGTGACAGGGGCCAATGTCGATGAAGTGTCGCGTGCCATTGGTTATGACTCCCGGATTGGATCTAAGTTCTTGAAGGCATCTGTCGGGTTTGGTGGTTCCTGTTTTCAGAAGGATATTTTAAATCTCGTTTATATCGCCCGTTCTTACAACTTAACTGCTGTGGCCGATTATTGGGAACAGGTCATTTTATTAAATGATCATCAGAAAGAACGGTTTGCACAGCATATCATTAAGACCATGTACAATACGGTCAATGGTAAGAAAATCGTGTTTTTAGGCTGGGCCTTTAAAAAAGATACCAATGATACCCGCGAGTCAGCAGCCATTTATGTGGCCGATCATTTATTAGAAGAAGAAGCGGAGATTGTTGTTTACGATCCTAAGGTGTCTGCTGAGCAGATCTACCGTGATTTGGATTACTTGGGCACGCGTTCTCCATCGGAAAACCGTCGGTTATTGACTGTTGTCAGCGATCCTTATGAAGCATTGGCGGAGGCACATGCTGTCGCGATATTGACCGAGTGGGATGAATTTAAGCATTATGATTGGAGTAAAGTAAAAGATAAAATGAAAAAACCATCCTTTGTATTTGATGGACGTAAGATTTTGAATAGTAAAGATTTGCAGGATCTAGGTTTTCAATATTATGCTATTGGCGAGTAATCGTTGCAGTATCAAGTATATCATAGTATTAAAGACGCGTTTATCGCGTCTTTTTTTGTTTATAAGCATTTTCGTCTTGCTAGTTTCATCGAAACTTAATTTTAAAGGAAAGTACAGTTCACTTTTGAGGCCTACATTTGTGCTATTCGAAATGTCGCTTACGTGATTTTAAAAGGGTATCCAAAATTGATCTAATTAATCTGTTAAAATTCATACGATGTGGCTTTTGATTACGTTATTATATGCAAATCATGTTTACTATATGCAAAACCATTTTGAGCATTATGGTGTTACTGTTTACAACCCTTAACCTTTACCCACAATGATTATTGTAATTATTTTAATTGTATTATTTTTATTTGGCAGTTATTACTTTTGGATAGCAAAGCAGGCAAAACAACGACTAGCACAGCACGGAGCTTTATCGGTCAGTTATCTTTTTCAAGAGCGGCCGGGACAGTACAGTGGCGATCGTAGTGTAAAAAGCGGTGTTATTGTGATCCATACCAGCAGCAATGATCAAAAATTAAAGCATGCTACACTAAAAAGTGTCAATTTAAAACACGCTGATATCAATATACAGCTTGATCAGTCTTTATCACTTCCTTTTCAGTATAATAGTTTAACGCAACCTGAGGTATCCATCCGTTATAAAGTATTGGATAAGGATATTAGCGCCTTAGACCTGACCGGGGTACTCACGACTATTTCCGGGAAATTACATTTTGAAGGGGGCAAGACGAAAACTTTTCGAGTGGTGGTGCCTATATCAGGTTTATACCAAGAACAAGTGGAAAATTGATTTTTAATAATAAAATAAGCTGAAAACCTCATTTTAGCTTGTTTTGCTTGGATACTGTGGTTGATTGTTCATAAAATCTTATTACTTTTGATGCTAATCCCTTAATTATCGTTAAGGGGCTTTAAGCTGTTAAGAAATATTTTGCTCATATTATGAATAAAACGATCCTAATTACAGGTGGAGCGGGTTTTATAGGTTCCCATGTAGTACGAAATTTTGTTACGAAATATTCGGATTACCATATTGTCAACTTAGATGCTTTGACCTATGCCGGGAATCTCGAAAACTTACGGGATATCGAAGAAAAATCGAATTATACCTTTGTTAAGGCCGATATTACCGATGCTTTGGATATGTTTCGTGTTTTTGAACAATATAAACCCGATGGTGTCATCCATTTAGCAGCAGAATCCCATGTTGACCGTTCCATTGCAGATCCTACTGCATTTGTGATGACTAATGTGATCGGTACAGTTAATTTATTGAACGCTGCGCGCAAGATCTGGAAAGACGATTTTACGGGTAAACGTTTTCATCATGTTTCTACCGATGAGGTATTTGGTGCATTAGGGGCAGAGGGTCTGTTTACAGAAGAAACGGCTTACGATCCGCATTCACCTTATTCAGCGTCGAAAGCAAGTTCCGATCATTTTGTTCGGGCTTATCATGATACCTATGGTTTACCTATCGTTTTGACCAATTGTTCCAATAACTATGGTCCCAATCATTTTCCTGAGAAATTGATTCCCTTATGTATTCATAATATATTAAACAATCAACCATTACCGATCTATGGTGATGGTAAATATACACGTGACTGGTTATTTGTTATCGATCATGCAACGGCCATTGATCTTGTTTTTCACGAAGGTAAGAATGGTGGTTCATATAATATCGGTGGGTTTAATGAGTGGCAGAATATTGATTTGGTAAAAGAGTTATGTAAACAGGTCGATGAGAAATTAGGCCGTCCAGCAGGTACAGCAGAGCAACTGATTACTTTCGTTAAAGACCGCCCTGGGCATGACCTACGTTATGCTATTGATGCGACTAAGATTAATAAAGAGTTAGGCTGGTACCCTTCTGTAACCTTTGAAGAAGGTCTTTCCAAAACAATCGATTGGTTCTTGAACAACAAGGAATGGTTAGAAAGTGTTACTTCCGGAGATTACCAAAAATATTACGATAAACAGTATAAGGATTAAGAAGTGACCGAGTAACAAGTAACGAAGTAACAAGTAAAGAAGTGACGAGTACTAGGTCACTAAAAATAACGACGTTACTAGTTCACTATCGTTACTATGTCACTAAAAAAATAAACCATGAAATTTACCGAAACTAAATTAAAAGGCTGTTTTATTTTAGAACCGACAGTCTTTGAAGACGAAAGAGGATACTTTTTTGAAGCCTTTAATGATCAAAAGTTCGAACAGATTATAGGATCAAAATCAATTTTTGTTCAAGATAACCAATCCCAATCCCAGTATGGCGTAGTACGTGGACTACATATGCAAACAGGAGAACATGGGCAAGCTAAATTAGTGCGTGTTTTGGAGGGTCGAGTTTTGGATGTTGCAGTCGACGTTCGTCCAGGTTCTGCTACTTATGGTCAGTATGTAGAAGTCGAACTATCTGCTATAAATAAAAGACAACTGTATGTTCCACGTGGATTTTTACATGGATTTTCGGTATTGTCAGAAAATGCTGTGTTTTTCTACAAGTGCGATAATCATTATCATAAAGTAGCAGAAGACGGCGTTCATCCGTTAGATAGAGAGCTAGGTATTGATTGGCAGATACCTCGGGAAGAGATGATTCTTTCTGTGAAAGATGAAGAGGCGCAGTCTTTTATGGTATTTAAAGAAAAAAATGGAATCGGTTAGTCAAAAAAAGCGTATTGTTATTACGGGGGCATCCGGACAGCTAGGTCAAGAATTGAAAGTGCTGTTGGATCAGGATGTATCGAAAGAATGTTTTTTCTTGGATCGAAAACAGCTTCCATTGGATCAGATTTCGATTATTCAGGATATACTAAGTATGTATCAGCCCGATTTGATTATTCATGCGGGAGCATATACTGCCGTCGATCAGGCAGAATCAGATATAGATCTTGCCAATCAGGTTAATCATTTGGCTAGTGAGGAGATTGCGTTGTATTGTCGTTTGCATAGTACAAAATTGATCGCGATTTCAACCGATTATGTCTTTGATGGTAGCTCAAGTGTAGCATTAACAGAGGATGCTGCAGTGAATCCAATTAATGTCTATGGTGC
This sequence comes from Sphingobacterium anhuiense, assembly GCF_042686355.1. Lineage (NCBI taxonomy): Bacteria > Pseudomonadati > Bacteroidota > Sphingobacteriia > Sphingobacteriales > Sphingobacteriaceae > Sphingobacterium > Sphingobacterium anhuiense. Next base: position 417,099 of record NZ_JBHUPE010000007.1, on the reverse strand, counting down.
AACAAAGTTAAAAGGAGAGCAGGCCATACAGAAATGGTGTCCCGAGGCGATTATCATTCGAACTTCATGGGTATATTCCTCTTTTGGAAAAAACTTTGTAAAAACCATGCTGCGTCTGCTGTCCGAGCGTGAGTCGATTTCTGTTATTAACGATCAGATCGGTTCTCCGACCTCAGCACAAGATTTAGCACAGGCAATTGTGGATATTGTGAATTCAGATAAATGGAGTGGCGGTGTTTATCACTATAGCAACGAAGGCGAAATCAGCTGGTATGATTTTGCTGTAGCGATCAGGGATATTAAAGGTTTGAACTGTGAGATACAGGCGATACCGACAACAGCATACCCTACACCTGCAAAAAGACCAAGGTATTCGCTATTAGATAAAACGAAAATCAAAGCAACATTCGGAGTCGAAGTGCCATTTTGGAAAGATAGCCTAGTGAGATGTTTGGATAACGAAGAGTTAAAGTAACAAAGTAAACTAGTGACGGAGTAACAGAATTATCAAGTCACGAAAGTAACAATGTGAAGAGGAGGTGAAGAAGTAATCGAAAGATATAATCACTAAAATATAAGAGATGAGAAGTCATAAAGATTTAATTGTGTATCAACGTTCACTTTTATATGTTAAAAGTATATATGATTTATCTCATGATTTTCCTGAGGTGGAAAAATTTGGTTTAACCAGTCAAATTCGAAGAGCTGCCGTTTCAGTTCCAAGTAATATTGCAGAAGGAGCTGCGAGAAGATCTGCTAAAGAATTTCTCCAATTTTTATATATTGCTTTGGGTTCATTGAGTGAAATTGAAACCCAAATTGAAATAGCTAAATTATTAGGGTATACAATTGTCATTGATTCAGCTTTAGAAGAAAATGTTCAGATAAGAAGAATGCTGTTGAAATTAATAGAAAATATTAAAAATAAAATATAAAAGTATTGCGTCACTACTTTACTAGTCACTATGTTACTAAGAAAAACTACGTCACTAAAAAAGACTGCGTCACTACTTTACTAGTCGCTATGTTACTAAGAAAAACTACGTCACTAAAAAAGACTGCGTTACTACTTTACTAGTCACTACGTCACTAATTACTACGTCACTAAAATTAAAAAAATGAAAGGAATTATACTAGCAGGAGGATCAGGAACACGTTTACACCCAATGACATTGGCTGTAAGCAAGCAGTTGATGCCGGTATATGATAAACCGATGATTTATTATCCCTTATCCACTTTAATGTTGGCGGGAATCAATGAGATCTTAATTATTTCGACACCGCAAGATTTACCACAATTCCAAAGACTTTTGGGTGATGGTTCGCAACTTGGATGTAGATTTGAGTATATCGAACAACCTAGCCCAGATGGTTTGGCGCAAGCGTTCATTTTGGGAGAAGGATTTATAGGCAACGATAAAGTGGCGTTAATCTTGGGCGATAATATTTTCTATGGTTCAGGAATGTCTAAATTATTGCAGTCATGTGTTGATATTGAAGGTGGGATGGTCTTTGCCTATCAAGTGAACGATCCCGAGCGTTATGGGGTTGTTGAATTTGATGAGAATAAAAAAGCAATTTCGATAGAGGAGAAACCTGTAGTGCCAAAATCAAATTTTGCTATCCCAGGTTTATATTTCTACGATAATGAGGTGGTAGCAATTGCAAAACAAATTAAACCATCTCCTAGGGGAGAATTAGAAATTACCGATATCAATAAAGTCTATTTGGAGCGTGAGAAACTTAATGTGGCTGTTTTTGATCGGGGTACCGCTTGGTTAGATACGGGAACAATTCAATCCCTTATGCAGGCCGCCCAGTTTGTTCAGGTCATCGAGGAGCGACAGGGGATGAAGATCGGAGCGATTGAAGAAGTAGCTTATCGTATGGGCTATATTGATAAAGAGCAATTATTAAAAATTGCTGAACCGCTGCGTAAATCAGGTTATGGTGAATACCTGTGCCTCTCAATTAAATAAATTTACCTATTTTTGTGAAAATTTCAAATTAGAATGAAAAGAGTGATATTGTTGTTGTGTGTGATGAGTCTTTTGGGATCGATTCATGCACAAACTAATCCAGCAAATATAAAAGTTGACGATTTAACAGATGCGCAAATTGAGCAGTACTTAAAACGAGCTGAACTGATGGGCTATGGTGAAGGTCAGTTGGATGGATTTGCGCGCGCACAAGGTGTTTCTGCGGTTGAAACTCAAAAGCTGAAAGACCGCTTGCAAAAGATTAAAAGAAATAAACAACAACCAAAAGGAGTACAGAATTACCAAAATAACACACGCTTCACTACGAGTCGTCAGGTAAATGGTGTATCCCAAACAGATTCTTTAAAAAGTAATAAAAATAGTCAGGATTCTTTAAAAATTGATGACGGTAAGCTTAAAATTTTTGGCTCCGATTTATTTAGGAACAGTGAAATAACTTTCGAGCCAAATTTAAGAATGGCAACTCCAAGTTCCTATATTATTGGACCTGACGATGAAATTTTATTGGATATTACAGGAGATAATGAGGCATCATATAAATTGCCAGTTAATCCAGACGGAACCATTACAGTTGAATATGTTGGTAAAGTAGCTGTATCGGGATTATCGATTGCGGCAGCAAAAAGTAAAATTCAGCAGCGTTTGAGTGGAACCTATCCGGCCATTCGTTCAGGTCAGACACATGTCGATGTCAACATTGGTAATATCCGTAGCATCCGGATTACACTAACAGGTGCTGTTACAAAACCGGGTACTTATACTTTACCGTCATTAGCAACCGTATTCAATGCGCTATATGCCTCAGGCGGTCCTAGTGAAAAGGGAACTTTCCGTCAGATACAGGTCGTTCGCAACAATCAGGTTGTTACGACTATTGACTTATATGACTTTTTAGCGAATGGCATCCAACGCGGAAATATCCGTTTACAAGATCAGGATATTATCCATATTCCGGTTTATGGTAGCCGGGTACAATTTGAAGGCGAAGTCAAACGTCCAGCTATTTTTGAAACCGTATCTGGTGAATCATTATTGGATTTAGTTAAATATGCTGGTGGATTTAGTGAAAATGCATACACTGCAAAGGTCAAAGTATTGCAAAAGACAAATAGAGAACGTAGTGTCAAAGATATTTATGCCGATCAATTTGCTGATTATAGTCCCAAAGCAGGTGATCAATTTATCGTAGAGCCAATCTTGGAGCGCTTTGCTAACCGTGTTAGTGTTTTAGGAGCAGTCTTTCGTCCAGGCTTATATGGAATGGAACCAGGAATGACTCTGAAGCAATTATTAGAACAAGCAGATGGCGTACGTGAAGATGCCTTTTTGGAAAGAGGAATTATCAATAGATTGAGAGCAGACAATACGGCAGAATTGATTAATTTCAATGTTCGGGAAGTGTTGGCAGGAACAGTAGGTGATATTCCATTAAAAAGAGAAGACAAGATTGAGATTGCCTCAATTTTTGACCTACGGGACGAATATAAATTCACTCTACAGGGAGAAGTTCGTTTACCTGGAGATTTTCCTTTTGCAAGCAATGCGACATTAGGAGATCTGATCCAAAAGGCTGGCGGTCTGAATGAATCCGCTAAAAATGCACGAATTGAAATTGCACGACGGTTAAATAGTCGTGAAGTAGCAGATCCCACTTCGTCACAAACGATTGTGGTTGATATTAATGATGGTATTGTATCGGATTTAAGTATAGCATTGCAACCCTATGATGTGATTACCGTTTTAGGCGATGCCGGTTTCCGAACACAAAGACAGGTGAAGATTGAAGGTGAGGTTTTATTCCCAGGAATTTATACCATTTCGAGAGAAGATGAGCGTATTTCAGATATCATTAAACGCGCTGGTGGATTGACTTCTTATGCGTATACCGAAGGCGCTTCACTGAAGCGTACCGGTGAATCAAAATTAAAAGCCGAAGAAAAGAAAGAGAAAGAACGCTTAGAAAAAGAATTGTATAAGGCGAGTTTGCAAGATGGCGATACTTTAGATAGTTTTAGCAGCGATATTAAACAAGCAAATGTTGATGTTAAAACAAAAAATAAAGCATTAGCGAAAGTTTCACAACAAGGTGTTTCAGCCCCAGATATTGAACCAAGTGATTTAGTCGGAATTGAGTTAAATAAAATTCTGGCAAATCCTTACCAACGAGGAGATTTATTAGTATTAGATGGAGATATTATCACTGTGCCTAAAGAATTGGAAACGGTTAAAGTAATGGGTGAAGTGTTAAATCCCAATAATGTCGTATATGTGAAAGGTAAAAGCTTAAAATACTATGTTAATCAAGCTGGAGGATTTACCGACAATGCCTTAAAGAAACGTGTTTTTGTGCAGTATGCCAATGGAGCAGTTAAAGGAAAAGATGGCGGTTATCCCGAAGTAAAACCAGGAGCAGAGATTGTGGTGCCTAAACGCGCACCACGTGAGAAAATGAATGTACAAGCGTGGGTGGGGTTAGGTACAGGTATTGCTTCTTTAGCAGCCATTATTGTCAGTCTTTTAAGATAAATTATGATTGAGACAAATACTTCGCATGAAATTAGTTTAAAAGAGCTTATTCTAAAAATACAAGATTGGTTTAAGTTTTTATTTTCTAAATGGTATATTTTCCTAATAGCCATTATTTTTGGCTACGGTATAGGTTATTATTATGAAAGTAGGAAACCAATAAAATACACCGCTTCTACATCATTTATTTTGGAGGGTGAAGGTTCCGGGCAATCGAGCTTGCCCGCATTAGGAGCACTTTTAGGAAGTGATTTCTTAGATCGTGGATCTAATAGTTTATTTCAAGGTCAAAGTCTTATTGAATTATATAAATCAAGAGCTATTTTAAAAGAAGTATTATTATCTCCAATGGATGACGATAGCTCAACATTGATAATTCAGAAACTTTTTTTAATAAATGAAAAGTTAAAAGAAAAAGTTTCAGAGCCGAATAAAATCTTATTATCTAAAAAAGATTTTCTATTAAACCCCCAAATTGAAAATTTAAGAACTAGGGATAGTATAATTCAAGGAGCAATTAAAACCATTAATGGTGGTTACTTTTCCGTAGATTATCCTAATTCCCGAGCAAGTATTATTCAGGTAGATGTTCATGCTGAGGATGAAATTTTTGCGAAAACATTCAATCACTATTTAGTTAGTAAGGTGAATGATTTATACATGGAAATTAAAGCTGGTAAATCATATGAAAATGTTAAAGTTTTGCAAAAAAAAGTTGATTCTGTTAGGCATGTAATGGTAAGTTCACTCTCAAGAGTTGCTGTTTCACAAGATCAAACTCCAAATTTGAACCCAACAAAAGTAGCTATTAGAGCTATTCCGACCCAAAGTGCCCAGATGACTATTGAGGCAACAAAGGGAGTATATGCAGAGTTTAACAAGAATCTTGAAATGGCAAAATTAGGACTGAGTAAGGATGCTCCATTAATTAAAGTTATTGATGAGGCGACATATCCTTTAACGAAGAACATTCCTGATAAAAATAAAAAGGGAATCATTTTTTCTTTAGGTTTGTTCTTTTTATCGATAATATTCATGTCTCTATTATATATTTATAGATTATTAATGAAGGAAGTTTAAAGTCATATATTAAAGTTACAAATTGACTGAATTCAAAAGTTATGAGTGACCTACTAGTTATTAAATAATGAAAAGGTCAGGATTTATATTTGATGTCGAAAGATATTAATCAAGAAAAAAAAATGAAAGAGTTGGATTTTAAATATTATAAAATTGGAGAATAGAACTATTGAAAAGGAAACGAAGTGGGATGAAGTTATTAATTCCGATACTCAATTATTTGATCTAAAGTTACGAGAAGTTTGGAATTATAGAGACTTAATAGGACTGCTTGTTAAGCGTGATTTTGTGACTTCATTTAAGCAGACCGTGTTAGGGCCAATTTGGTTTTTTATTAACCCACTCCTAACCTCAGCCATTTATGTGATTATCTTTACAGTTATAGCTCGGATTTCTACAGATGGTATTCCACCCATATTATTTTATTTATCTGGGATTACTTTATGGAATTTTTTTTCATCTGCGTTAACAATTACATCTAATGTATTTACTTCAAATGCCGATGTGTTTGGAAAAGTATATTTTCCTAGGTTGGTTATGCCTTTGTCTATTTTAATTTCGAGGCTAATTCAATTTGGGGTTCAAATGCTCTTATTTTTATGCTTTTGGGTATATTATTGGATGCAAGGAATTGTTGAACCCAATCTTTGGCTTTTGATGCTACCTTATTTTATTCTATTATGTTCTGTAATAGCGATGGGTTTAGGTTTAATTTTTTCTAGTCTAACAACAAAGTACAAGGATATTGCAATGCTTTTAACATTTTGCATCCAATTATGGATGTATGCCACACCTGTTATTTATCCATCCTCCATTATGCCTGCTTCTATTAAACCTTATTTAGAATTAAACCCTTTATTAGGGATTTTTGAGGGATTCAAATATGCATTTTTAAATAATGGATATTTTGATGCTTCCATGCTAATATACCCAAGCTTATTTGCTTTGGTTATTTTAGTTTTTGGAGTATTGATCTTTAATAAGGTTGAAAAATCTTTTATGGATACAGTTTAATAGTAAAGAATAATGAGTAAGAATATAATTTTAGATGTAGAAAACGTTTCCAAGCAATATCGTTTGGGTATGGTGGGAACTGGTACTTTGTCGCATGATCTTAATCGTTGGTGGGCAATTGTTCGAGGTAAAGAAGATCCATATCTAAAAATAGGAGAAACCAATGATCGAACTAAAAAGGGATTTTCTGATTATGTATGGGCATTAAAAGATGTAAATTTCCAGATTGAACAAGGAGATGCAGTAGGTATCATTGGTCGAAATGGTGCAGGAAAGTCAACTTTATTAAAATTATTAAGCCGTGTTACCAAACCCACTACTGGTAGTATTAAATATAAAGGACGAATTGCTTCACTTTTGGAAGTAGGTACAGGATTTCATCCTGAGATGACCGGTCGGGAGAATATTTATTTAAACGGTGCTATTTTAGGAATGACTAAAAAGGAAATCAACCGTAAGTTTGATGAGATTGTTGATTTTTCTGGTGTGGAACGATACATTGACACTCCAGTTAAACGATACTCTTCAGGAATGTACGTACGCTTGGCGTTTGCAGTAGCTGCGCATCTGGAATCTGAAATTTTGATTGTAGATGAGGTGCTAGCTGTTGGAGATGCTGAATTTCAGAGGAAATGTTTGGGAAAGATGAATGATGTTTCTAAAGGGGATGGACGTACTGTCCTTTTCGTAAGTCATAATTTAGCATCAGTAAAGCAACTTTGTAATACAGGTATTCTTATGGGAAATGGTACGATGAAAATGCAAGGTCCGATTCACGAAGTTTTAGGAGCTTATATTTCTTCCGAGAGCAAAGAGAAAGAAAAATTTCGATACATAGAGGATATAAATAAAAAGGCTCAAATTAAGAGCTTTCATTTGAAAAATAGCACTGGTAATGATTCTTTTGAGTTTGCAGACTCTGATTGTCTTCATATAGAAATGGATATTGTAGTTCGTGGTGCGTTGAGCGCGAGAGTTAATTTGGCAGTACTCGACAGATACGATAACGTTTTATTTGTATCGAGAAAACCATTGTATCAAGGTGATAATAATTTTAAAGTCAAATTAGATGGAGATGTGTTAATTCCTGATGACTACGTTATTTCTGTTGCAGTTGATACTCCCGCTGTTGAACTGTATGATGTTATTCCTAAAGGATTTAGTTTTAAAATTATAGATACAGGGAACGAAAGTCTACTATATGGGGATAAAGAAAATGGTATTTTTATTTCTCCATTTAAATGGGAAAATTCATGAAGAATATTTTGCTAATATCAACAGGTGATTCAGGTGGTGCATATGAAGCTATGTATAAATTGAGTCAAATATTGATCGCATCTGGCCAATATGTTAAAATGTTAGTCAAGCATAAAACAAAGGATGATTCTTTTATTGTACCTTATCGTTATCCTGAGAATGTTTGGCATTCGCTTGATCGTGTATTCAATAAAATTGGAAAGCATTTAAATTTTAAGCATGATAAATTTTCAACTGCGGCAACAGATCCAAAGTATAGTTTTATTAGCTTGAATGAGAGTGAAGTAAATCTTGACTGCGTGGAAGTTTTGAAGCAAATAGAATTTGAACCTGATTTTATCTTTACAGGGATGACCAATAATTTTTGTAATTCCACAGATTATTATAATCTCGTGCGAGCTACTGGAGCACAACTTTACAATGTTACAGTTGATATGAATCATTTCACCGGAGGCTGTCATTTTGCTTGGGATTGTATGGGTTATATAACAGGATGTGATACACAATGTCCTGCGATCATTGACAAGCAGTTTGCAGATCAGGCACAAAAAAATTTTGAAGTAAAGTTTAAGAATGCAAAAGCGGGTAATTTTAAGATCCTCAGTGGTTCCGGGCATACTTTAAATCAAGCCCGTCTGTCAAAAATATATAAAAATCAAAGCGAAATTGAGAATATTAACAGTTTAATAGATACAGAGTTACTAAACCCCAAAAATAGGGAACATTCTAAATTTATTTTTGATTTTGACCCAGATAAATTTTACATCCTTACAGGAGCTCAAAATATGAATGATCCACGTAAGGGTTTCTGCTATTTGCTAGAATCTTTGCAGATTTTATCGCAAACGTTACCTTTTGAAATAAAAGAAAGAATTGTAATTGTTGTTGTCGCAAAGAAAAAAACCTCAGACTTTGATAAAATAGATTTTGAAAAGGTTTATCTGGATTATATTAAAGATTACAGATTATTGGCTCAATTATATAAAAGCGTTGATCTATTTGTCAATACCTCGGTTGAAGACTCAGGACCTATGATGGTTTCCGAAGCCTTAGCCTGTGGGACACCTGTTGTAGGATTTGATACTGGAATACTGATAAATATGATTGAAAATGGGAATAATGGTTATAAAGTTGAAGTGAAAGATTCAGATGGGTTGGCACAGGCGATTAAAACAATTGTTTCATTATCAGAAGCCGAGTATCAGCGCATGTCTCAAAATGCCGTATTACAGGTTCAGCGTTATTCTTCTTTCGACTATGCTTCTTTTGTTTTAGAAAAGATATTAAAAGGAAAAAATTGAGATATTAATAATTTTTAAATGTCAATTAGTTTATAATAGTCTTTGTTTTGAATAATACATACGTTACCTATAAGAAGTTTAGTTTCAGATATACAGGATAAGTGATAAATATGAAAAAAATAGCAATTTTAGGCGCAAGCTATCTTCAGTTGCCTATTGTAAAAAAAGCAAAAGAAAATGGTATTGAAGTCCATTGCTTTGCCTGGGATGATGATAAAGCAGTATGTAAAAAAGAAGTTGATTTTTTTTATAATATATCAGTGCTCGAAAAAGAGATGATATTAGAAAAGTGCCGTGAAATAAATATTGATGGAATTACAACCATTGCTACTGATATTTGCATCCCCACCATATCATTTGTTGCTAATCATTTAAATTTGAAAGGAAATTCCCTAAAATGTGCAGAACTCACTACAAATAAATCAAAAATGAGAGCGAGTTTTAACCAAAATAACATTCTTTCACCAAAATTTATTACGGTATCAGGTTTTAACGAATCGGATTTTAAAGATTTCCGGTTTCCTGTAATCGTGAAGCCGATAGACCGTTCGGGAAGTTTAGGAGTGGTTAAAGTAAATCATATCGATGAACTTGCAAGCTCAATAATAAAATCTATAAAATTTTCTTTTTCAAAGCAATGCATCGTAGAAGAATTTGTTTTTGGACGTGAAATCAGTGTCGAAACAGTAAGCTGGAACGGTGCGCACAGGATAATTGCTTTTACTGATAAGATTGTGACAAAGGCACCTTTTTTTGTAGAGTTAGAGCATCATCAACCTGCTGATTTACAGCCAAAATTACAAGGTCATATAGAGGACGTCGTTATTAATGTGTTGCAATCGACACAAGTTGAAAATGGCATTTCGCATGTCGAACTTTTAATAGATCAGAATAATAATATATATGTCATAGAGATCGGAAGCCGAATGGGTGGAGACTTTATAGGATCCGATCTTGTTTCATTATCGACAGGTATCGACTTTCTACAGATATGTTTAGATATTTCTTTGGATCAACTTACTTTTCCGATCAAACCGGGCAAACAGTCTTTTTCAGGTGTTTATTTTTTATCTGAAGAAACAAGCTACCTTTTGCCATATTTTAATGCTTCTAGTCCACCAGCTTTTATCGTTAAGAAAGAAAGGTTTGATCACTTGCTTAAAGCTGTCGAATCAAGTAACGATCGATCTGGATACATGATTTATCAGGCAGATAAGAAAATTATATTAAAAAAGTAATTATGCGGATTGCTATCATTGGATCAGGCGATCTGGGCCGCCAAATAGCCCACCTCATTCATCAAGATACAGATGATCAAGTGATCGGTTTTTTCGATGATTTCGAAACTAAAGGAACTATTATCCGTGGAATCCCTATTTTAGGAAATAGGACAGATGTATGTGTAGCTTTTGACAATGCTGTGTTTGATGCAACTGTAATTGCCATTGGCTACAAGCATCTCCATATTCGAAAAGAGGTTTTTGATGATCTCGAAGGTAAAGTCCAGTTCTACACATTTATACACTCTTCCTGTATTATTGATCCGACCGCCCGAATCGAAGAAGGAACGATACTTTTTCCAGGTTGTTTGATCGATCAGAATGTACATATTCATGCCAATTCGATTTTAAATATAGGTTGCACAGTAGCGCATGACACTATTATCGCATCTCATTGTTTTCTTGCACCTCGAGTTGCAATAGCGGGAGTAGTAAAAGTAGGTTTATGTTGCATTATAGGTATTAATGCGACAATTATAGATAATTTGGAAATAGTTTCATATGTTCAAATTGGTGCTGGTAGCGTCGTCATAAAACCTATAGTAAAGTTCGGGTTATATGTTGGTGTGCCTGCTCGTTTTGTAAAATAATAATATTGTATTAATTGTTCCGTATAATAATGATTTTTTGCTATTTAGTACATATGATAATTTTTTGGATATTTATGAAATATTCGCTGTTTGTAATTAAATAGATTAATTTTGAAAGCCTATTCATTAATTTTGGTATAGGCAAGCATTAATAAATTAGAGTATGATTCCTTTTAACAAGCCATTTATAATTGGCAACGAACTAAAATATATCGAACAAGCCGTTTTAAGCGGAAAGATATCTGGCGATGGATTATTTACGAAGAAATGCCATAGTTTTTTTGAAAAAAAATATGGTTTTCAGAAAGTTTTACTCACTACTTCTTGTACAGATGCCCTTGAAATGGCAGCAATATTATGTGATTTAAAACCAGGAGACGAAGTGATTGTTCCAAGCTATACATTCGTATCATCAGCTAATGCATTTGCCTTGCGGGGAGCTAAAATTGTATTTGCGGACTCTTACGAAGATAATCCAAACGTAGATCCTCAATCGATTGCTTCACTAATTACTACAAAAACAAAAGTAATAGTTCCTGTTCATTATGCAGGAGTGGCTTGTGATATGGAAGCTATTATGAAACTAGCTGGTGATCATAATCTTTTTGTCGTAGAAGATGCTGCTCAAGCTATTGATTCATATTATATATTTGCAGATGGAACAAGAAAAGCTTTAGGTTCTATTGGACACTTTGCGACCTTTTCTTTCCACGAAACCAAAAATATTATTGCCGGAGAAGGCGGTATGCTTGTTATAAATGACTCTTCATTTAATGAGCGTGCAGAAATAATACGTGAAAAAGGTACGAACCGGAGTGCGTTTTTTCGTGGTGAAATTAACAAATATGGTTGGGTAGATATTGGATCATCTTTTCTTCCATCAGAAATTATATCTGCTTTTCTTTATGGCCAATTGGAGCATTTAGACGAAATCCAAGGGAAAAGAATATCTATTTGGAATCGTTATTTGGAAGGTTTGAAAGAAATAGTATCACAAGGGAAAGTGTCTTCTCCGATAATACCCACTTACGGGGACAACAATGCCCATATGTTTTACATAGTCTGCCAGTCAATAGAAGAGAGAAACCAATTAATTGCACATTTGAAAAATAAAGATATACATTCCGTTTTTCATTATCTCAGTTTAAACAAAAGTGAATATTTTTTAAAAAATAACGTCGAGATTGATATCCCTTTTTCCGACAAGTTTACCGATCGTCTTTTGCGTTTACCATTTTATTTTGAGCTTTCAGAATCTGATCAAAATTTGATCATTAATGAAATACTTCAGTTTTATGAAAGTAAATAAAATAGCTTGTTCTGTGAGATAACTAAATTAGAAAAATAAGCTATCAAATGATGAAAAAATATATTGTAAATATTTTAGCACACATATTATTTAAAGTATTAAATAGTGAGAGCTACTCATTGTATGAGAAAAAATATTGGAAGGATTGGGGGAAAAAGTATTTTAAATCTTTCGGTGAAGGGGCAAGTTTACCAAAGCTTCATATTATAAAAAATGCGAAATATATTAAGATAGGAGATAATTTTAGTGCGTTATCAAACTTACGAATCGAAGCCTGGGATTTATTTTATGGGGAAAAGTTCAAACCTGAAATCACCATTGGAAACAATGTATTTTTGAATACAGATGTACATATCGGGGCTATAAATAAAATTTCCATTGGCAATGATGTCCTGATTGCAAGTCGAGTATTTATATCAGACCATTCGCATGGACAATCAACAGCATGTGATTTAGCAATAGCACCATCTCGTCGTCCATTGTATTCGAAAGGACCTGTTATAATTGGCGATAATGTCTGGATTGGCGAGGGTGTCTGTATATTACCAGGGGTAACTATTGGAGATAATTGTATCATAGGAGCAAATTCAGTTGTGAATAAAAGTTTTGCTCCAAATTCAATTATAGCTGGAATTCCAGCAAAGAATATAAAAAAATAACTATGTCTAAAAATATAAAACCACTTGCATTTTATCTACCTCAATTTCATCCAACAGCAGAGAATGATTCTTGGTGGGGAAAAGGATTTACAGAGTGGACGAACGTTGGAAAAGCAAAACCTCTATTTAATGGTCATCAACAACCCATATGTCCTGGTGAATTAGGTTATTATGATTTGAGATTATCCGAGGTTAGGGAGCAACAGGCGCAAATGGCAAAAGAATATGGAGTATATGGATTCATCTATTATCATTATTGGTTTGGAGATGGAAAAATGGTACTTGAACGTATTGCGGAAGAGGTACTACATTCAAAAAAGCCGGATTTTCCGTTTTGCTTTTGTTGGGCAAATGAAACTTGGTCAGGTATCTGGCATGGACTTACCAACAAAATTCTTGCTGAACAGACTTATCCAGGAGAAGCAGATATTAAAAAGCACTTTGCATATTTATTACCGTTCTTTAAGGATGATCGATATATAAAAGTGGATGGCAAACCTCTTTTAATGATATATGAATCTGAGAAATTCCCTAATTCTTCTGAATATTTAGAAATTTACAGAGGATTGGCTAAAGAAAATGGATTTAATGACTTATATATAATTGCAAGCAACAAAGGTGCTGACAATATCGATTACAGTGCTTTAGGCTATGATGCAAAAGTTTCTAATTCGTATAACAAATCTTTTGATGAGTCTAAGGAAACTTGGAATAAATCGCAGATTAGTCAAAGACTTAAGCGTAAATTATATTCTTATCTGGGAAAGAAATGTACCATTAAGGGGCCTGTCAGAATAGATGGTCAACAGGTCTTTGATAAAGTGATATATGAAAGATTGAATGTGGATACATATCCTATGGTTTTGCCCAACTGGGACAATACACCACGATCCGGAGAAAGAGGTGTGGTTCTGGAAAATACCAATGCCGTCATGTTTGAAAAAGAGGTTTGTAAAGCGATCCGGTTTATTAAAGAACAATCCAACACGGAACAATTTTTAATTATTAAATCTTGGAATGAGTGGGCAGAAGGTAATATTTTAGAGCCTGATTATAAAAATGGATTTTCATTTTTGAATGTGATCAAGAAATTGATTAAAGACGCTTAACTGCAGAACATATATATATGACCGAGGAGAAAAAACTATCAATTATTATCCCTTGTTATAATGTTGAAGAACATATTCTAACATTATTACAAACTCTTGTTGATCAATATAATGAGCATCTTGAAATTATACTGATTAATGATGGCTCCACAGATCAAACAGCATATAAGTTAGAAAATTTTATAAGAAACCATGTTGGTAAAAGTATTTATTTGTTTTCCTTTATTAATAGAGGAGCCTCAAAATCACGTACTGCAGGTTTGAGTTATGCTAAAGGTCAATACATAGCTTTTATTGATTCTGATGATTTAATTAGTGATGATTATATTATTAAATTGCTGACGGCCACCGCTCAAAATCCTGATTTAATTTATTATAGTTCTATTCAACAAAAGCGGGGAGAAACGGGTTATAATTATAAGATCAGTTTTGAGGAAAATAGTATTATTAGAGATAGCGATGCATTTTTAAATAATCAGTTAAAAAAGAATTATTGGACTGCTGCTGTCTGGACTTACATTTTTAAGCGAAGCCTTGTTCAGAAAAGTTGTGCTGTTTTTACTGACCGTAGCGCACATGAAGATCACTTGTTTTCTCTATCTTTATTAGCATATGCAAAAAAGATTGTGATCATTAAATCTATATTATATATCCAATTGATTACAAAGGGTTCCCTGACAAACTCAAAGAAAGATATTTCTTATATCCATAGCCGCTATCAAGCCTATCGAGAGTGTAAAAAGTTGGTTGAAGCTAATTTTACTAAACAAACAATTTCAACCTATCAATATTGGTCTCTAGAACAATGTTATGGCATTTGGCGAGAAATTTATTCATTACGAAGTCTGGTTTATAACTGGGAATTCTGGAAAATGTGCTTTAGAAATAAGGATTTTGGTCAATTTGTATTGAATAAAATATTACCGATTGGATTATGAACATATTATTTGTGGTCGGTGTATTTCCGACCTATTCCGAAACGTTTATTATCAACCAGATCAATGATCTTATTGACAGGGGGCATCAGGTATATTTATTATCAATGGTAAAAGGTAGCGCCACTATTTCGGATAGTTATAGCAACAAGTACCAGTTGGTTGAGCATTGTATGTATCAATTTTGTACAGATCACTTGTCTGTTAGGATTTCCAATAAATTAAAACGTTTATTACATCTTGAACCGCAGCTCGCTATAAAAGAGGTAGTCGCTCTTGAAAAGAAAATTGATATTGTCCACTGTCATTTTGGAGATCATGCTGTTCTTTTTCATAAAATATACTTAACAAAATATTTTAAAAGAGCGGCAATAGTCTGTACCTTTCATGGATATGATTTTGAGCCCTATCGTGCCGATTATTATAAAAAATATTATCGACATATAATTACCAGATTTGACGGGTTTTTGTATAATACATTATATTTTGGTCGTATCATTAAAGAAGTAATACCTACATCAAAATGTTATGAATTACCTGTTGGCTTTGATAAGGATTTTTTAGACCCATTTTATCAGAAGAGAAGAAACGTTTTGTACAATAATAAAACTATTTTTACAATAGTATTCTGCGGTCGTTTAATTGGTCTTAAAGGTGTATTATTGTTACCTGAAATTGCTAAGGTTTTAATTCAGAACAATTTGACCAATTTTAATATCGCTATAATTGGTGATGGTGATTTAAGAGAAGAGCTTATTGAAGTAATTCGTAAAAATGATTTTGATAAGTATTTTAAACTATACGGATCCTTAAAGCAGGAGAATGTGTTTGACGTCATGTCTCAGGGAGATATTTTTATTTTACCTGGTATAGACGATCTGGAAACAGGGCGGGCAGAAACACAAGGACTCGTAATTCAAGAGGCTCAATTTCTTGGTCTTCCGGTTATTACATCAAATAGCGGAGGAACTAAATTTGGCATGATCGATGGGGAAACAGGATTTGTCGTTAAGCAGAATGATGTCAATGGTTTTGCAGAAAAAATTATGTCACTAATGTTGAACAATTCGCTATACAATCAATTTTCAGTGGCGGCACACGAATTTGCAGCTCAATATTATACAAGTGATGTCTTAGGCCAGCGGTTAATGGATATTTATAAAAAATTAATGTAATAGGAACTATGTTCAATAAACTATCTTCAGTTTGTGTATTTGCTATACTAATATCGTTTCTGTGTAATTCATGCGGAAAAAAAGGTATTTCTCAATTAGAGAAAAAGGAAAAATTTAGCTTGCCACCGGAAGACTTTGATCTTGTATGGTCTGATGAGTTTGATGGAAATAAGCTTGATTTAACGAAATGGTTTTACAGGGCAAATGGTCCGCGTCGGGATGCGATTAATACCCCCGATGCGATTTCGATAGATACTGTAAACGGTACGTTAAAGATCTCCAATTATCTTAAGGATGATAAAATCTATACAGGGATGATTGGCTCTGTCATTCAGCGGGATCAGCGTTACGGTTATTTTGAATGCAGAGCAAAAATTTACCCTATTAATAAATCATTTTGGCCGGCCTTTTGGTTACAATCTCATAGTTACGGTAAAACAATGGATCCTGTAAAGGACGGTATGGAAATCGATATTATGGAGACATTTTTTGGTGATCCCAAATTTTTAAGTCATGCTATACACTGGAATGGATATGCAGAAAACAAACAATCGGTAGGGCAAAATACGTATTCAGAAACATTTAACGATGATATTTATCATACATTCGCCTTAGAATGGCTTCCCACTGGTTATCGGTTTTTTATTGACAATTATTTGGTTTGGGAATTAAAAAGTACTGATGTTCCTGTTTCGGACGCACTTCAATATATAATCTTGAGTTGTGAGGTTGGTGATAAAGCCGAATTTGTTAAATTATTTGGCAATAAAAGAGTTGATTTTGTGGTGGATTACGTTCGTGTATACCGGTGGAAAGGTACAGATCGTTTAAAATAAAAAGAGTATTGAAAAATAAATTGTTTTCGCTACTAATCGCAAATTATAATAATGGTCAATATATCCATAATGCGATAAATAGTATTCATTGTCAAACCTATTCCGAGTGGGAAATTATCATTGTAGATGACTGTTCTACAGATGATTCTCTTTCTATCATTCAATCCTTTATTGATGAAGGGGTGAGGATAAGATTATTTATCAACCCGGTTAATAGTGGTGTTGCTTATACAAAAAAGCGGTGCATCGATGAGGCTTCTGGCGATATTTTGGGTTTTTTAGATCCTGACGATGCCCTCATGGCGCATGCACTCTCTGTAATGATTTCAGCTCATGAAAAACAACCCGACGCATCCTTAATATCCTCCAATTTTTTCATTTGTGACAGCAATTTGGGTCGCAGACGTAAAATGGTCACCTATTTACCTGACAAAGGAAAGTCATTATTGGACATGTATAATGAGAAACCCTCAATTTCCCATTTTGCCTCATTTAAGCATTCGCTTTATAAGGAAACTATAGGTATGAATACTGATTATAAAAGAGCGGTGGATCAAGATCTCTATTTGCTTATGGAAGAAGTTGGGGAATTGGGACATGTTGACGAGTTTTTATATTTATATCGGGTTCACAGTGGTGGTATATCGTTAGGCAAGAATTACTATAAAGCGCTTGCTTCACATATTGAAATTATCTTGGATACCTGCAAACGTCGAGGAATAGATAAGGAAATGTATTTAGGAGAATTCTTAGAGCGTCGAGATTCATCTTTTAATATGACCTATATCATAAAGAAAAAAATCAAAGCACTTATACACAGAATAGGCTTATGAATAAAATAACTATTATTGTTCCAATCTATCAAGTAGAGGACTATATAGTTGAGTGCGCACGTTCGTTAGTATCGCAGACTAATCAGCAATTTGATGTGATATTTGTGAATGATCAGACTCCTGACCGCTCGATTTTGTTTTTGGAAGAATATTTGCAATCATCTGATCCAAAATTTAATTGGACTATCATTCATAATCAAAAAAATTTAGGCCTTTCTGCGAGTCGTAATAAAGGTATTTCGTTTGCTGATACGGAGTTCGTCATGTTTTTGGACAGTGACGACTTTATTGATCCTGTAATGTTTGAAAAGATATTAGGACAAAACGATCTAATCCATGGAGATATTGATATTATCTGTTATGGATTTCAGTTATTTAATGGTATTCATATTATCAATTCGGGAACTGTAAAGAGTACTGCACCTACTTTTTATACTTCAGACGAGGCGATTTTGGCCATGTTTGGAAATGGAGATATTGATATCAGTGCCTGCTCAAAAATATTTAAAAGTTCGCTATTTAAAAATACAAATATCCAATTTCCCGTAGGTGTTTACTATGAAGATGTGTTAACAGTTTGCAAACTTGTTCAAAAAGCTAATAAAATTGTTGTCATCCCATATAACTTCTACACTTATAGATGTGCTCGAGTAGGTTCAATTATGAATACCTATTCTGAAAAGCATTTAAGAGACAATCTAGGTTTGATGTATGATTTAGAATTGTTTTTCCAGGAAGAATCTTCTATTTTATTGTCGCAAGAATACAATTCAGATAAGTTTATAAATGTTATCGAAGAGTTGTTAAAATTATCGCAATTGTATAAGCAGATAGATAATAATGGTATGACACTTTTCAATCAGCTTCAGGGAGGGTTAGCACTTTACTATAAAAGGCTCGATAGTAATAGATACATTTCTCTTAAATTTACTTTATTTTATTATTATTTTAGGGGATCTCAGAAATTCTTAAAATGGAATTATTTTAGATTGAATTTGTGTTTTAACTTCATAAAGTTAGTTAAAAAGCTTAGAAAATAGATATATGGTTACATATTTAGCATTTTATACTATTTTTTTACTTTTTTGCATGTTGGACTATATTAACATTGACAAAATAACTAAAACAATATTATTGTTTGGATGCTTTGTTATAAGTTCCATTTTTTTAGGAACACGTGTGGTCGGTCCCGATTATCATACCTATAAGAGTTATTATGATATTATACCTGGCTTTCCTGAATTACTTTCTTCTTTCAAATTTAATATGATTCTTTCTCGTTTTGAGCCCTTATTTTTAGTACAAATAGGTGTTTTTAAGACGTTTCAGCTTCCTTTTACTGTCTTTCATTTTGTGTTTACAGCCAGTTTTGTTGCGTTATTTTTCCTAAGGATCGGTAAATATACACCTTACGTCTTTACCGCAACATTTATTTATATTGCATTTGCTTATTTGTCTGGTTGGTCTGCTCTTCGCCAATTTATGGCGACATCAATATTCTTTTATGCACTACAATATTTAGTGGAAGGGAAAAAAATGAAATATATCCTTTACATTTTAATTGCTTGTTTATTTCATGTTTCTGCACTAGTATTATTACCGATTGCCTTTTATGGGAACAGAAGGGTAAGTAATATTGTTGTTATCTTTTTACTATTGTTAGTTTCTTTTTTGAATCTTTCAAATATTTTGGAAAAGACAGCACATGTTTTACTTACAGTCCTACCGATTTTTAATGCGGAAAAAATTTCACTTTCTTTGGCGGGAAGAACCTCATTTATTAACACAATCGTCATATTTTGGTGCGTAATCTTATTTTTTATGATGTATTTCAAAAATATATTACGAAAACGCTATTTGAATTTTGAGCTGTTTTATAATATTTTCTGGATCAGTTTATTTGTCTACATCTTTGCATCGTCATTTGGTAGTTTTAATAGAGTTTTAATGTATTTTAAAATTTTATATCCGATTGTAATACCGATGTGTGTATTTGTTTTCAAAGAAACTTCTGGCCGCATTTTGGTTTTTTGTGGTGTAGCTATGATCAGTTATGTTCTTTTTGTAAGGACAATTAATGAAATGGATGGTTTTCAGATCTTTGATAATGACAAATTTATACCCTATAAAACTTTTCTTAAAGAAGGCTTAGAAGGTATACCCTTTAAATAGCATATGAATTATTATATTTTACATACATCATTCGATAAAATTGCAGGTATAGAGCGGGTTTTGTATTCAAATATGGAATACTTACGTAGTCGTCCCGATACCGAAAACATCTACTTATTGCTTTGTAGTTCACAAACTAATTTGGCATTAGACTTATCCAGATTTTCAGTCCATGTAATATTTTTGGAAATGCCTATTTATCAAGGTATGGGTACTGTCAAAATTGGTTTACAGCATTTAAAGATTGCTAAATTTTTAAAAAAACAAATTGATTTAAGGGGTAAAGCTACTCTTATTGGTACAAACGTTTTATTGGCAACCTGCTTTTATTTAGCTTTTGGCCGCAAAAAGAATGTTAAACAAATTATATCAACTGAGCATTTTTCCATAACGGAGCAGGGAAAATTTTCCAGTTTACTCAGGAAAGTGTTTTATAAGTATTTTACAGTTGTTACGCTTACGGAAGTAGACTTATGCTTTATACGCAAAGCCTATCACCCTAAAAGGCTTTTTTGTATACCAAACGCTATACCATTTGTACCCCGTCCTTATGTTTATGAAGAGACAAAGAAAACGATTATTGCGTTAGGACGATTTACACCACAAAAAGGGTTTGATCTGTTGATTCAATCTTTTGCTTCGATCGCCTTAAGGTATCCAGATTGGAATTTGCTCATCGTTGGGCATGATTATGGAGATAGAACCATGTTAGAAGCTTTGATTGCAGAAAACAAGATTTCGAATGTACAATTAAAATCTGCGGTATCAGATGTAAATTCAATTTATTCTCAGGCTGCATTTTATGTAATGAGCTCGAGATTTGAAGGTTTTCCGATGGTTTTATTAGAAGCGCTAGGATTTGGCCTACCAATTGTTTCATTTGATTGTCCAACCGGTCCTCGTGAGCTTGTAAATGATACGAATGGTATTTTGGTTGAGAATGGAAATATTGTAGCACTCGCAAGTGCAATGGAGCAGTTGATGAGCGACAGAGAGTTATTACAATTAAAATCAAAAGGCGCAGAGAAAGTTGCGCAGAATTATACAAAAGAAGTTATTAATACCTACTGGGATGAAATTATTTAAAATAGTAAATGTGGTATTATTGCTATTCATTTTTACTTCGATATCTGGACAGACGCGTGTAAATGTTCGAGATTTTGGAGCAAAAGGAGATGGTCAACATAATGATGCACCTAGTATTTTGGCGGCATTATCTAAAATTAATAAGTATGGCGGTGTTCTTTACTTTCCAAAAGGTCTGTATCTCACGTCTGTTATTGACATAAAGGCTACGACTACAGAATTGATTACGTTTGAGGGCGAAGATGGAGCTATTTTAAAAAAGGATTCACGAGACCCTGTAAAGGTGGCTGTTATATTTTCAGAAAAACCTAATGCAAACCTTGTCTTCAAAAACTTACAAATTGACGGTAATTATCTGTCAAATCCGAGAACCTGGAAAAGACAAGGGAAAAATGGGATTTTAATTACAAATGAAATCACTGGTATTTTTGTATACAATGCTAATCATGTTACTGTAGAAAAATGTTCCTTTTTCAGGATTCACGGTAATGGCATCGCTGCATTCAATACTAAATCATTTATCACTCGTGATAATAGCGTAAAAGATGTCAGTGGAAGCGGTATCATCGGTCATAAAGTCGATTCCATGTATGTTGAAGGAAATTCCGTAACAAATGCAGGTATTTTAACAGACCAGTTTATTGTAGACGGTACTGTTATCAAAATTGTGTCAAACCCCTATTTTACAATATACGGTGATGGTATCAGTGCATATTCTAATTATACCATTATCCGGAACAATAAAGTTTTCAATGGTGGCCGTTGCGCTATTGTCCATGATCTTGCCAAGGATTTGGGATACAAAAATAGTAAACTGATTGTAGAAGATAATATTGTCGAAGTTAATTCTGGAAAGATTCGTAATAATAACCCTCCATCAGGGATGTGGTTTGAACAGAGTGGTACAGTCGAATTGCACCGAAATCATTTGACATTAATTAAGTCAAATTCTCCGTTAGTTTCTGGAATACGTTTTTACGAAGTATTAAATGGGATCAATATGACGAATAATACAATCATAGCAGAGCAATATGCAAAAGTTTGTGACAATGCTATTGGTATATTTGAATCTAGTTTGTCTTTTTGTAATATCAATAATAACAGTATTACCGGAAATTTTAATTACGGAGTGAGAGTTTCCTATGAGAGGAGTGTCTCGAAAATCAACAATTTTAAAATTATCAACAATTCATTTAAAGGTACTCATAACTTAAAGATTGCACTATATATGACTGTATTTGGTGGAAATGAATTTCCTAAAAAGATGATTATTCAAAAAAATAAGTTTCATCATAACATAATAGAACCCTTAAAAATGGAATATTTTGGGACGGTAACCGCTAAACCAATAGTAAGTGAGCTTATAATTTTAGATCGCAATGTTAAATTAAAAAATTCACTTAATGGTGTTAGAGTCATCAATAAATAATCTTAGCTATTCAGTTGTCATTCCGATGTACAATGCGGAAAAAACAATTTTATCGTGTTTATCATCTGTTACCTGTCAGAATTTACTTCCCTTAGAAGTAATTGTAATTGATGATGGCTCAAGTGATAAGAGTGTACTTTTCGTGCAAAATTTTATCAGAGATCTGCAGAATTCGACGATAGAATTTATTCTTTTGACTCAGCAAAATTCGGGACCATCACAAGCGAGAAATAAGGGCGTTAGAAGAGCGAAAGCACAATATATTGCATTTATAGATGCTGATGATCGATGGGACTGTACAAAAAATTTTCAACAACTTAATTTCATTCAAAATCACTTGGATTATAAGTTAGTTGGTATGAGTGGAGACGATAAAGGTAAAAGATTTAAGCCTATTCTTTTTAAACATTTAATTTATAAAAATTATTTTCAAACGTCAACCGTACTAGCTAGTAGGGATGTTCTCTTAGAGTTTCCGTTTGATGTTGAGCAGAAGTACTCAGAGGATTATAAAGTTTGGTTGCAGATTGTTAAAAAATATCCTGCAGCATTAGTTTTGGGAAGAAGAGCAGAAAATGTAAAAGAACTTGATTTTTATTCAAACGGTGGTTTATCTGCAAACTTACAAATGATGATTATGTTTGAGCTTGCAAATTTTCGTTTTTTAAGATCAATGGGAGCCATGAATTCTTTTCAATTTCTATCGGCATATATATTTTCTCTAATCAAGTACTTAAAACGATTACTTTATAAAAAGTTTGGCAGACAATAATTATTTTATATAATAAAGCCCTTGATGAGCTGGTTGTTTTTGAAATAGTGATTATTAATTATGAAACGTAAATCATGCATATTGAATAAAACAGTTGTTCATTTGTGCTATATATTGTGTATTAATCAAAATAGTCTTTATTTGGAAAGTATTTCAGATAATTTCATAGTTATATTATAAGGTTAAGAGAAATTTTGAGAAAAGTTAATATTGCGTAGTCAACAGTTTTAAATGAGAAAAAAGAAAAGAAAAGAGATTAGACTTCTTCAAGTTGTAAATGATGCTTTTGTTTTACCTTACTTTATTGGAGATCAATTTGAATATTTTAAGAAGCGGGGAGTTATTCAATTTATTGCATGTCATAAGTCTGAATTTTTAGATAAATTTGCCAAAAAAGTTAATATTCCTTATTTTAATATTCCGATAAAAAGGAGCATAAATCCTTTTAAGGATTTGTCAGCTATTTTGAAGCTATTTATTATAATAAGGAAGTATAAGATAAATTATGTCTTTGGCCACACACCCAAAGGAGCTATGGTGGCTATGATTGCTGCGTATTTGGCAGGTGTTGACAATCGTATTTATTTTCGTCATGGTCTTGTTTTTGAAACTTCTAACGGGCTAAAAAAGAGAGTCTTAATGTTTATTGAACGTTTGACCGTGAAAATTGCCACAAAAGTTGTTAATGTAAGTCCATCTGTTTTAGAAAAAGTAAAATCTGAAAAGATAGACGTAAGTAAGGATTTAATCTTATCTAGTGGAACCTGTAACGGTATTGATATAAAAAGATTTAATAATTCAAAAAGTGAGGAAGTTAGTGATTTATTGAAGAAACAATTAAAGATAAACTCTGATCATTTTATTGTAGGATTCGTTGGACGCTTAGTTCGGGATAAAGGTATTGTGGAATTGATTGAAGCTTGGCAAATTCTAAGTATAAGCCATCCGAATATGAAGTTACTGATTGTTGGTCCGTTTGAAAAGCGGGATTCAATTTCAGAATCTTTCCGTAGACAGATCAAAAGTATGGACAGTATTATCCATATAGATTTTACAGAAGATGTAGTACCATACTATCGTTTAATGAGTCTTTTAATTCTGCCTTCTTACCGAGAAGGATTTCCTACAGTTGTTCTAGAGGCAGGTGCTATGGGTATACCGGCGATCGTTACTAAAGTTACAGGCTGTATTGATGCGGTTCGTGATCATATAACTGGATTACATATTGAAAATAGTACTGAAGATATTATAGAAAAAATTGAATTTTATTATTCTCATCCCAAGATATTAGCAATACATGGAAAACAAGCAAAAGACTATATTACAACTTATTTTCCACAGGAAAGGATCTGGAGAGAGATAGAAAACAAATTGTTAGACTCTTAGAGGGAAGTATCTTACAAAATTATATTAGGTTTTTGATTAATTCTTATCTAAAATTACAATTGCAAATCTTATTCTCAAATAATTAAGGCCATTTTTTTAAGACATCTGCTTAATGCTAAGATGCCTTTTAAATGAAAAATTAAAAGCTTTATTTTTTCATCTAAAAGAATTTAGGCTTTGGTTTTATCTTAATTTAAAATGTATATAAAAGTTTTACATATATACATTTTACAAATTGGAGATATTATTAATATTTGATGTAGCACTGGTAATCTAATTAACGTTAAGTAAATAACGTATAAAATAATACTGTAGATCATCTTATTCTTTATATAATATTTGGCAATGCATTTTAAGTAAAATTACATAAAACCTTTAAATAAGATTAAGTAAGCTATTTTTTTTGAATTCCAAATATTTAAAAAATTATAATTTCAAAATAGGGATTTATTAATTTTTACGTTATTAATATATATAAATGGTATGAATAATTGTAAGAAAGTATCAAAAAGCGATTGTACAAAACATAGAGACAATTTTATCATGGATTTTCATGGCCAGATTATTATTGTATTAATATTATAGCAATATCATTGATCCTGTTAGTGATAGGAATTACAATCTTCGATTTATCATTTAGTATTATATATCATAATTTTCCTTATGATTTGAAATTTAATGGATTAATTCGTATTTTCGCAAATATTAATTAACACATTTAAATTTTCTCAAAATTTATTTTTAATTGATTTTAGCTAAATATTAGATGGCTTTGGGGAAATAACTGATTTTTTCAAAATATTATTCATAGCTGAGCGAAGTAGTGTAAAATTTAAAGGGAAAGTTATGTTTAAAGAGTTTAAATTTAGTTTTGTAGTAGTCCATGTCCAATGGTAGAGGTTAATAAATTTACAAAAAAAGTATTCATTACTGGTGCTTCTGGATTCGTCGGTCGAAATCTTAAATCATTTTTAAATGGTACTGGCTGGTTGGTTGCGGGCATTTCTTTGAGAGATCCAAACTGGAAAACTCGAATTGAGGGCGCTTCCGCTAACAGTATCATACATCTGGCAGGAAAGGCGCATGACACTTCCAGTCATATAAAGGCAAAAGATTATTTTAAAATAAATAGAGATTTAACTATTGAACTTTTTGATTTGTTTCTGCAATCAGACATAAAAGATTTTTTTTATTTTAGTTCAGTTAAAGCGGTTGCTGATTCTGTTACAGGTGTTTTAGTGGAGGATATAAAAGGTAAACCCGTTACTGCTTATGGAAGGTCTAAATTTCAAGCGGAACAATATCTTTTAAAAAGTAAATTGCCTGCAGGTAAGCGTCTCTTTATCATCCGGCCATCTATGATACATGGGCCAGGGAATAAAGGGAACCTCAACCTTTTATATAAAGTGATTGAAAGAGGATTGCCTTGGCCTCTTGCCGCATTCCATAATCAGCGCTCCTTTTTGAGCATTGACAATCTTAATTATTTGATAAAGAGAATGATATTAGATCCTGGGATCCCATCAGGAGTTTATAATTTTGCTGATGATGAAGTTGTATCGACTAATGATCTAATTACTTTAATAGCAAAATCTTTGGGAAGACCCCCAAGATTGTGGAATATTCCAAAAAAATTTATTGAAGTTAGTGTTAAACTTGGGAATCTGTTCCCTTTACCATTGAATTCTGATCGCTTAAAGAAATTGACCGAATCATACGTTGTTACCAATCAAAAAATTAAATTGGCCTTAAATGTCAACAGATTGCCAGTTACAGCAAGAGAGGGCCTGGTAAAAACAATTGAATCTTTCGGTCCACTTGACGAAATCGAATTATAAATTAGACGGTATTTGTCCAATGTAAATCGATAATGTATAATTTTATAGTCACTGTTATTGTTGATATACTAATTATTCCTCATAATTAGTTGACAGATTACAAATCTTAGTTGATATATAAGCTAATTATGTGTACAAACTTCATTTTGTTAACAATTTTTTAATTTGGATTTATGATAGTCTATGAGTACTTTTGTTACTCAAACACTAATCAACCGTATGTTGGATTCGATAATTACCTCCAAAACGAGACTAAAACTTCTTATCAAATTCTTTGTTTCGGCAAATAACCAAGGTTATTTACGGGGATTAGCTGAAGAGTTTCAGGAATCAACCAATGCTATTAGAAAAGAGTTAAACCAATTGGAAGATGCGGGTTACCTCGAAAAGAAATCAGAGAAAAATAAAATTTTTTATCGTGCTAATACGCAACACTCTTTATTTAAGCCACTTCAAAAATTAATTCATACTTTTTTAGGCATTGAAGACGTCATTGATCAAGTTTTATCTAGATCTGGTGATGTTCAGTCCGTTAGTTTAATCGGTAATTATGCAAAAGGTCTCGATTCTGGTATAATTGAGGTGTTAATTTTAGGTGATGATTTAAATCAGGCATATTTATTGCAGTTAGCGGCAAAGGTTGCGAAAAAACTGAAGAAGGAAATAACACTTTATTTCAATACGTCTCCATTAGAGGCGCATTGTATTAATTTATACACACGTAACTTAGAATTATAATATTCTTTACACCTATGAGTAAAATATTAATAACAGGGGGAGCCGGATTTATCGGATCCAATTTGACAGAGCATTTCTTGAAAAAGGGTTTTCAGGTCGTTGTTTTAGACAACTTTGAAACTGGTCACCGTCATAACTTGGATCAGCATGTAGATAATCCTAATTTTTTATTAATTGAAGGTGATATTCGCAATATAGCTGATTGCGAGTTGGCTGTAAAAGATGTGAACTATGTTTTGCATCAGGCTGCATTAGGCTCTGTTCCACGTTCTATTAAAGATCCACAAACAACCAATGAGGTTAATGTAACTGGCTTTTTAAATATGCTGGTTGCTGCTCGTGATGCAAAAGTTAAGCGCTTTGTATATGCCGCATCTTCTTCAACATACGGGGATTCCGAAAATCTACCTAAGGTAGAAGATATTATTGGAAAACCCCTATCACCATATGCCATCACAAAATATGTCAACGAGTTATACGCTGATATTTTTTCGAAAACTTATGGGCTAGAAACTATTGGCCTTCGTTATTTTAATGTATTTGGTCGCCGTCAGGATCCAAACGGCGCTTATGCTGCAGTTGTTCCTTTATTTGTTAAGAAGTTTATGAATCATGAAGGTCCAGTTATTAACGGTACTGGTGATTTTTCACGTGATTTTACCTATATCGACAATGTGATTCAGATGAATGAATTGGCAATGTTGACTGAAAATTCAGATGCGATCAATACAGTATATAATACAGCCGTTGGTGATCGTACTACTTTGAATGAATTAGTAGGTTATTTAAAAGAATATTTAACAGAATTTGATTCATCTATTGCACAAGTTGATGTTTTTTATGGCCCGAATCGTCAAGGTGATATTCCACATTCATTAGCATCAATAGAAAAAGCAAAAAATCTGTTAGGTTATGAGCCCACTCATACTATTGATAAGGGCTTGAAGGCAGCTATTCAATGGTATTGGGAAAATTTAAAATAAATATCAAGAGTATTAGTTAATTAAAAATTAGAATACTAAAAATTATAAAATAGATGAAAAAAATTGCAGTTATAGGCTTAGGATACGTAGGATTACCTTTAGCCCGCTTGTTTGCAACAAAATTTCCAGTGGTAGGTTTTGATATCAACCAAAAGCGTATCGATGAATTACGTGCTGGAAAAGATTTGACATTAGAAGTTGAAGATAATATTTTACAGGCTGTTTTGTTAGAGAAAAATCCATTTACAGCTAATAGTAACGGTTTATGGTGTTCAAACCAATTAACTGATATTGATGATGCGAACTTCTATGTAGTAACGGTGCCTACACCGGTCGATAAAAACAATCGTCCTGATTTGACACCTTTATACAAAGCTTCAGAAACTGTTGGTAAAGTATTGAAAAAAGGTGATATCGTTGTTTATGAATCAACAGTGTATCCAGGTGTTACAGAGGAAGAATGCATCCCGGTATTAGAAAAAGTATCAGGTCTTAAATTTAACGTCGATTTCTTTGCTGGATATTCTCCAGAACGTATCAATCCAGGAGACAAGCAACATACGGTTGAAAAAATATTAAAAGTAACTGCAGGTTCAACACCAGAAATTGGTATTGAAGTCGATGAAGTTTATAAAACCGTTATTACAGCGGGTACACATTTAGCACCATGCATTAAAGTTGCTGAAGCGGCTAAAGTAATTGAAAATTCGCAACGCGATATTAATATTGCCTTTGTCAATGAGTTGGCTAAAATTTTCAATATCCTAAATATTGATACACACGCAGTTTTAGAAGCCGCTGGGACAAAATGGAATTTCCTTCCATTTAAACCAGGATTGGTAGGAGGTCACTGTATTGGTGTTGATCCCTATTATTTAGCACAGAAAGCACAAGAACACGGATACCATCCTGAAATTATTTTGGCTGGTCGTCGTTTAAATGATTCTATGGGCGAATATGTTGCTTCACAGGTGATAAAGACCATGATCAAAAAATGTATCAATGTTAATGGGGCTGAGGTTTTAATGTTAGGTGTTACCTTCAAAGAAAACTGTCCAGATGTTCGTAATACAAAAATTGTCGATGTCATTGCTGCCTTGGAAGACTATGGCGTAAAAGTTACTACTTATGATCCATGGGCAAATCCAGCAGAAGTTAAGCATGAGTATGGAATCGAAAGTTTTACATCCTTGCCTGAAGCAAAATTTGATTCAATAGTTTTAGGAGTGGCACATAACGAGTTCTTAAATATTGATCTTGATGCACTGAAAAAAGATTGTGCTGTTGTGTATGATGTAAAAGGAATATTGCCAGTTTCTGATGAAAAGTTATAAAAATAATAAAAGTCTTTTTTTTCTTTCGGCTATTTATGCAATAGGAAACTTTGGATCAAGAGTCTTAAGTTTTTTATTAGTTTTTTTTACGACTTATTATCTCACGAGTAGTGAGGTTGGGGAATTAGATTTAATTCTAATTTCCCTTAATATTTTAATTCCATTATTTTCATTACAAATTTCGGACTCAATTTTTAGATGGTTAATTACAGCAAAGAAATCTTCTGATAACAAATCCATTGTTAGTACTGGAATTATTTTTTATTTTTTTTCATCAGTCTTATTTATTTTCATCTGGCTGGGATTAGATTTTTTTAATCTTGTTTCTCTCCGACAGAGTAATTATTTTTTGGCTTTAGTGATCGTGCAAAGTTTGTATATCCTTCTTCAGCAGACGGTACGGGGGCTAGGATATAATAAGCTTTATGCAGTTAATGGTGTTATTAATTCATTTATTAATGTTGCTCTATCAGTTTATTTTTTAGTATTCACTAATCTAAAAATTGAGGGATTATTGATATCGATAATAACTGCATACTGCTTAACTATAATTCAATTAGTAGTAGTGTCAAAAATTTATAAATCGGTAAATCTAAAATTATTTGATATAAAGCTATTAAAAGAGATGCTTGCATACTCGTGCCCTATGGTTCCTAATTCGTTGAGTTGGTGGGGTATTTCATCATCAAACCGTTATCTAATATTACTTTTTTTAGGGGCTTCTTTTAATGGAATATTTGCTATTGCATTTAAATTGCCGACGATTGTTACTATGATAGTAGGTATATTTACTTTAGCATGGCAGGAGAAGTCTATTTTAACATTTGATGATAAAAATAGAAATGAATACTACACGTCAATTTTTGACAAATATTGTAGTTTATTGATTTGTTTTAGTGCTATTGTTCTTTCATTCAATAATATTTTATTTCATTATTTTATTGATAAGTCATTTAACGAATCAAAGTATCTAGTACCTTTATTAATGTTGTCCACAATACTTAGTTCCTTAGCAAGCTTTTATTCTTCGGGATTTTTGGGAGCTAAAAAGACTTCATCTTTATTTATTAGTACACTGTTGTCTGGGATACTTACGATAATTTTGTCATATCTTTTGATTCCTTATTTAGGTCTATATGGTGCGGCTATCGGAATTTTGGTTGGATATGTTTTTCTGTTGTTATTAAGAATATATCAATCAAAAGATATATTTCGTATACATGTTAATTATCAAAAGCTATGTGGTTTGTTTATGATTTTTTTTATTTCTTTCTTACCAACGTACTTTGATAATATTTTATTGCAAATAAGTGTTGTTGCATTTGTATGTGCAATTTCCTTATATTTTAATTTTAGTACTATTAAAATGTTGAAAAATAAATTTTTATAAATTATGAAGTTTGGATTATTAAATTATGAAGACGGCGCTTCCGGTAAATTTAATGTTGGAGATCATATACAGAGTTTAGCTGCAAAGCAATTCTTGCCACAAGTTGATGATTTGATTTATAGAGATAGATTAAACGAATATGATGGAACTGATGAAATAAAAATGATTATGAATGGCTGGTATACACATAAGCCCCTTAATTGGCCACCTGTTGATAATATCAAACCATTATTTGTTTCTTTTCATCTAAATTCAGCTCATGCCTCAATTTTATTAAGCAAAAAAGAGAATATCGATTATTTAAAAAAGCATTCACCGATTGGCTGTAGAGATTTTGGCACGGTGAAATTTCTTAAAGATAAAGGAATTGATTGCTATTATAGCGCATGTTTAACTACAACTCTGGGTTTAAAATATAAGTCGGAGGAAAAGAATGATAAAATTTATATCGTTGATGTTTTATATAAAGATGATTATAAGCAGCTTTACAAAGATTTCCCAATACGAATTTTAAGCCATCTTATTAAGGGGAAAATTTTTAAAATGTTTGACAGGGATAAAAAAATCGAAAAGATTATTCCCGAGAATATTTTGAATAAAGCGGAGTATTTAACTCACTCATATTGGAATAAAGATTATAACGAATCTGAAAGATTTGAAATAGCAGAAGATTTGTTAAGAAAGTTTTCTAAGGCAAAATTAGTTATTACTTCACGAATACATTGTGCTTTACCCTGTTTAGCGATGGGGACCCCTGTTGTTTTTATTGGAGGTGGAGGATTATCTCATAAACATGAAATGTCAAGACTTAAAGGTACAATCGAATTGTTGAATATTGTATTAACTGATAAAGTAGAATTATCAAAAGAAATTTCTAATAATCTTCATATTTTAGATCCTAAAAAGATGGATTGGGAAAATATAACAAACCCATCTTTTAACGATGAATATACAACGGATCTTATAAATAAATGTAGAAATTTCATTCAATCTTAAAATGTTGAAATTGAATTTAAAGCTGATTTTATCGCTATTATTTTTTTTAGTTGTATCATTTTATTATAACAATATTGCAATAATAGTTATTGCAATATTGTTGAATTTAATGGGAATGTTTTTTAATAACGTCTGTTTCAAAAATAATAAAGATAATTCTTTTGAGATTTTTCAACTTTTTTTTCTCATTTACAGCATATATGCGTTTATAATTAATGAGGTTTACATTGAAAGTGGATATGATGATTACTTTATAGCAATTGATAGTTCTAAATTTTTTGCAAATACGCAAAATCTTCTTGCTTTTAAATCCTATATAAATAGTATTACAAGTATAGAAGGTAATTATTTGTTAACTGAAACTAGGGGATTCTACTATATTAGTGTAACGGTTGGGTATTTAGCAAATTTTATTCAGACGAATACATATTATATTCAATTAATGATAATTACTTTTATAAGTTCATTATTAATTTCTACTGTATATAATTTATTAAATCTTTATATAGATCATAAGCAATCTTATTATTATGCAATTGTTTATGGACTTTTTAGTTTTACATTCGCATATTCTGCTAATATTTTAAGAGATGTTCATATTAGCGTCTTATTTGCTTTGGGATTTTATTATTTTTTAAAATATAAAACTCCAAATAATCTTATTCGATTAGGTATAATACTATATTTATTAAGTCTGTTTCGGCCAGAACATGCCGCTTTTTTTGGTGTAATTATTTTATTATATATTTATATTGTTATTTTCAATAGTAATTTAACCATTACTAAAAAACTTCTGTGGTCAGTTTTCGGAAGCACTATTTTGTTAATTATCTTTTTTAGATTTAACGTATTGTACATTTTGGAGCTTTTTAGCTCAACATCGCAACGTTATAGTGAATTAAATACTGAAGATGCAACACAGGATGGTCTTGGTGCTGCATTATTAAATTTGCCTCCTGGTATTAAACATATTGCTAGAGCTACTTATTCTCAAATCTTACCATTTCCAATTACTTCAGGCTTGAGTACGTCTCGAGGAATAATCAAACTTTTAGCTTTCCCCGTAATGCTTGGAGGTATATTTTGGTTTCTAGTTTGGGTTGTTAGTCTTTCAAGAATTAAAAACTTAAAGTTTTTTACAATTGATTATAAATATCTTTTGCTATTGTCATTATTGTTTTTAGTTTTCGCATCTGCGGCCTCGGGAGATTTTAGAAGGCTTATGGCAGTTTATCCTTTAATTTATTTGTTTGCTGTAAGCACATATATTAGTTTGAGTAAATCTCAAAAATTCAGAATAGTAGGGGGGGGGATAATAATTTATATTAGCCTGCATGTAGTTTATATTTCATTAAAATTTTTATGATAAAGGTTGTACATATAATTCCAAATCTATCAACAGGTGGTGCTGAAAGATTTGTTGTAGATTTAGTAAATGAGGGTGTTCGCAATAACTGGGATTGTAATTTAATTTTATTTGAAAAAAGCAATAATTTTTTTATTAATGAACTTGATCAAAAAGTTAAAATTCATATTTTGGAAAAAAAACGAGGCTTTGATATTTTATTTTTTTTCAAAATATTTAGCTTGTTAAAGAAAATTAAACCAAATATAGTTCAAACCCACTTATCCGCATTCAACTACATGGCTCTGACTTTTATGTTGAGTTCATATAAGTTTTACCATACGATTCATAGTCTGCCTTCAAAAGAGTACAAGAGTTCCTTAGGTAAAAATTTGCGCTTATTATTTTTCAAAGTATTAAAAAAATGTACTCCAATTAGTATATCACCTAAGGTAGATCAAGAGGCACGATCACTTTACGGAGAGGGGGTAAAGATGATTTTTAATGGAAGAAGTATGCCAAACTTGACTGCCCAAGCTGTTGACATAGAATCATATTTTGATAGTTTAAGGATGCAAGGATATAAAATATTTTTAAATATCGGAAGTCTTAAAGAGGCTAAGAACCATGCAAATTTAATTAATGCTGTTAAAGAAGTAAATACATTAGGAAACTATAAAGTTAAATTAATCATCTTGGGAGGAAATAAAAATTCAGATGAATACAATAGTGTGAATGTATTAGCGGATAAAAATATTGAATTAATGGGAAGTGTAACTAATCCACAGGATTACTTAGCCCATACAGACTTTTTTATCTTACCATCATTGTGGGAAGGTATGCCTATTTCTTTAATTGAATCTTTCGCACTTGGTAAAGTTTCATTAGGAACCGATGTCGGTGGTATTTCTTACATGATAAGAAGTGGTGTAAATGGATTTCTTATAGATGGCACAAACGTTGATGATATTAAAAGTGCTATAGAGAATATCTTAATACTTGATACCGATATTTTAAAAGAAATTTCGGAAAATGCTAGAAGTGCATTTGATCAAAAATATAGTATCAATAAATGTTATAATGCTCACAATAATTGTTATCAAGATGCGTAAAATTCATTTTCTCTTTTTAATTTTTTATTTCGGTATCAATGTTGCCAATGCGCAAAAGGCTGATTGGTATTTACCTTGGGAAAATGAAATCTCAAGATTGGCTGTAGATAAGGTCGAAGCGATTCCTATTTTGTTGAAAGGCTCCAATTATCGTATTTTGAAAATATCAGGTACGGATGCCAATAGAATAACTTTTAAATCTAGTTCAAAAAAAGTTAAAATATCTTTTAGCTATTTGCCATCTATTAAAAATTACAATAATCAATCAATTCTGGATGCAGTATTACCACTAGAAATGCAGGATTTATCTAGGGAAAGATTTTTTCTTGTCAAATTTGAAGGAATTTATTCTGGAAGTGAGAATGTATCAATAAGTGTATCAAATACTACCCTAAATTTGTCGAAGACGGTGATGGTGTCAAATTCTAGACCCTCCACTCAATTTGATATAAATGTATGGGCTTATTTCGATTATAATTTGGCCTTAAAGGGAAAAAGAAAGCAAATCGAAGATATGTTACATACTAATGGTGTTAATAACATTGTCATTCCACCTTTCGCTTTGCCAAGTATTAGCAACAAAATAGCAAGTTTTAGTAAATTAGAAAATTACCTTCCAATAGGTGCTGCAAAATTTAAAAGGTATTTTATATTTTTAGATTTAAATAAAAAGGGTGTAAAATTTGATGAAAATTTTAAAATATCTTATAAGAAGTGGGTGGATGGACTACGCGAAGTATTTAAAAGTCGATCAATACCTATTGAAAGTATATATATATATTTAATTGATGAACCCATGCCTGAAGGAATTCAATTTATAAATGATGTTGTTTCGCTAGATCAGGCTTTAGGATTCAATTCAAACTTTTATAGTACTTTTGGATCAAATACTAATCAAGTCTATTCAATTAAAAATAATAAAACTTTTTTAGCACAGATTGTTTCTAAGAAAATCAATTTTAAGCCAAAATTTATAAATAATACATATAATTATTGGACATATGATGTAGTTTCAAACAGTAGAAATGTTAAGCCACTTTATTTCATTTCAAAATCAGCAGAAGCTTATTATTCCAATTCAAATGGAATTGGCGTATGGAATTTTTGTGATATAAGTAAAGCTTACAGTAACGCCGATCTGGCAAAGGCGCTAAATGTTGGTAGCTGGAAAACAAAACCTACAAATCCCACTTATGATTATTCTTTGATTTATTTTGATAAAAATAAAATTTACCCAAGTCTTAGATTATTAGCGTTATCGTCCGCATGTGATGATTATATCTTCCTTAGTGACTTAATGAAAAATGATTTAGTGAGGTCAAAACGTTCTTCTGGAATTGACTTACGGAGCAACTATACAAATTGGGAAGTAAAAAAGTTAAATACTCTAAATGGTAAATAAATGAAAAATAATAAAAAGGTATTATTATATGGTTACCTGGGGTTTTTAACTAATCAGTTGGATGGCCAAACAATCAAAACGAGGTCCATATTGAAACTATTGGAATTAAATAGTAGCAATAATAATATGGTCGTTGACTTTTTTGATACCCAAAATTTCAAAAGTGATAAATTTAGTTTTTTTAAGTCGCTGAAAAAATTGTCAAAAAGTGATATTATATATTATGTTCCAGCTCACAACAATTTAAAGTATTTATTTCCAATTATTTTTTTCGTGAGTAAACTGTTTAATGTAAAGATTCATTATATAGTTGTTGGAGGATGGCTTCATGATTTTCTTAAGCGTTTACCTATTCATAGGTGGATGTTACGAAACATTGATGGTATATATCCGCAAACTGATGAACTAGTGAAACTTTTAATGGATGATTATGCTTTTAATAATGTTGTTAAATTACATAATTTTCGATTCTATGTTCCTGGAAAGAAAAGAGAACTGCATTTTGAAAAAACAACTTTTAATCTTGTATTTATGGCAAGAGTTCATCCTCAAAAGGGTATTAATACTTTAAAAATGCTATCGGATAAATTGTTTGAAAAGTTTGCTAATAAAGTAAGTATTAGTATCTACGGCCCTATTCTTAATGGATATGAAGGTGATTTTGAAAACATATTAAATAGCTCCAACGGAATTTTGACCTATAAAGGTATTCTGCCACCTGAAGATATAGTAGATACATTGAAAGAATATGATTTGTTTCTATTTCCTACTCAATACTATACCGAAGGTTTTCCGGGGTCTATATTAGAATCGTATCTCGCCGAAGTTCCTGTTGTAGTATCAAATTGGAAGTATGCAAAAGAATTTGTGGTAGATGGAAAATCTGGAATTATAGCAGAGTTCAACAATAGTAATGATTTTGTTGAAAAAGTAGTTTTTTGTCTAACAAATTCTTTCGTTTTAAGTACTTTAAAACAAGATGTTAAAAATATAAAAGAATCTTTTAGCCCAGAGGAGGCTTGGAAAATTTTAAGAAATAATATTAAATAATATGAAAATAACAATAGTAGCGGGAGCTAGGCCTAATTTTATGAAAATTGCACCAATTATTCATGCAATTCAAAAAGAAGATAAGTTAAGTTTTAGACTTATTCATACAGGCCAGCACTACGATAAGAAAATGTCGGGTGATTTTTTCGAACAATTAAATATACCGGAACCTAACACTAATTTAGAAGCAGGTGGTGGTAGTCAAGCAGAACAAACTGCAGCTATTATGGTTAAATTCGAAAAAGAGCTATTAGATAATTCTACTGATTTAGTTTTGGTTGTTGGAGATGTTACTTCCACTATGGCATGCGCTATCACTGCGAAAAAATTAAATTTAAAGGTTGCTCATGTTGAGGCGGGAATTAGATCAGGAGATTGGACTATGCCAGAGGAAATAAATCGATTGCTTACAGATAGTATCACAGATTATTTTTTCACAACCTCAAGTGTTGCCAATGAAAATTTATTAAATACTGGTGTATCAGAAAATAGAATCTTTTTTGTAGGAAATACTATGATTGATACTCTATTAAAATTTAAAGATAAATTTGAAAAACCAAAAGTTTGGAATGAGTTGAATTTGAAAGAGCAGAATTATATTGTCATGACTTTGCATAGACCTGGAAATGTTGATGAAGAATCAAAATTGAAAGATTTAATGAAAGAAATAATTTTGCATTCTAAAGATTTACCAATAGTTTTTCCGGTGCATCCACGAACAGCAAAGATGTTAGAACATCTTGGAATTTCAGATGAGCGCTTACATATGGTAGAGCCTTTGAGTTATTTTGAGTTCAATTTTCTAGTGCAGCATGCAAAAGCAGTGATTACTGACTCTGGCGGTATTACTGAAGAAACTAGTGTTATGGGAATTCCTTGTATGACATTAAGAGATAATACAGAAAGACCGGAAACTATTACGATGGGAACAAATGAATTGTTAGGATCAGATCCAAGGGCAATAAAATCTGCTATGGAAAGACTTTTCAATAATCAATGGAAAAAAGGACAAGATATTCCAAAATGGGATGGAAAAACATCTGAAAGAATTGTGGAAGTTTTAAATAGTCTGGCCAATTAATATTATGAAAATACTGTATTTCTATCAATATTTTTCCACCCCGAAAGGGGCGTGGGGAACAAGGGTCTACGAGTTTGCAAAAGAATGGGTGAAGGCAGGCCATGAAGTAACGGTTATTACAAGTGTTTATAGTAAATCGGATCTTAAAGCCAATAAACTTATCGAAGACCAGTTTTTTGATGGTATTCATGTAAAGGTTATAAATGTAAAAATTGATAATAAACAATCTTTTTTTAAAAGAATTTGGTCATTTTTATTATATAGTATAATTTCATCTTACTACGCAGTCAAACTTTCTGCCGATGTCGTCATCGCCTCATCTGGACCAATTACAGTTGGAATTCCGGGCTTAATTGCGAAATATATTAGAGGAAGAAAATTGGTTTTTGAAACGCGAGATTTGTGGCCTGAAGGTGCAATTGAGTTAGGAATTATTAAAAATAATACTTTTCAGAGGTTAGCTTATTGGTTTGAGAAAAAATGTTATAATGCGTCTTCTTTTATCATTACTCTTTCTCCAGGTATGACAAAAAATATTCAAAAGAGATTCGGAATTGAAAAAATTATTGATGTAACAAATGCTGCAAATATTGAACTGTTTAGTGACCTAAAACCGTTTCATGATAATAAATTAATTTCTAAAAGTTATGCAATTTATACAGGTAATATAGGATTAGTAAATAATTCATATTGGTTATATGAAGCTGCTAAAATACTAAAGAATAAGGGAAGAGAAGATATTAAAATTGTTTTGATTGGTGAAGGACAACAACGTGAAGAATTAGAGCAATTAGCAATAAAAGAAAATGTTAGTAATTTTGTTCGATTAAATTTAATGCCGAAAGCTGAACTTGTTTCCTATATCCAAAATTCTTTTGTTTCTCTAGTGCCTCTAAAAGGTACCCCCGTTTTAGACACTTCTTCACCTAATAAATTTTTTGAATCATTAGCGGCTGGTATTCCTGTTATTCAAAATACTCAGGGTTGGATGAAGGATTTTTTAATTGAATATAATGTTGGATATACATTAGATCCAAACAACCCAATTCAATTGGCTGAAACATTGATTTTTATGAAAGATAACTCTATTGAAACAGAATTAATGGGAAAAAATGCAAGTATAGTTGCTAAAGATAACTTTGATAAGGATTTTTTAGCAGGTAAAATGCTAGATGCTTTAAAACAGGTACACAATGATTTTAATTAGCGGATCTTCTGGGTTTATTGGCCAAAGTCTATTAAGTAATCTTAATGATTCTGAAGGTATCTCATTGAGGGAAAATGGTTGGGAAAGAAAAATTCAAATTAATAATCCTGAAGTAATTATTAATCTTATCGGAAAAGCGCATGATCATAATGGGATAGCAACTGAAGAAGAGTACAATTATGCAAATGTTGAACTAACCAAAGAAATATTTCATGAATTTACATCTTCTTCAGCTAAGTTATTAATTCATATTAGTTCATTAGCCGCAATTGAAGAATTTGAATCTAAGATTCCTCTTATTGAGAATGCTACATGTAGACCGTCCTCAATGTACGGTAAATCTAAATGCTTAGCGGAGAAGTGGTTATTGTCTCAAAAGTTGCCAGATGGAAAAAAAGTTATAATTCTTCGTCCACCCATGGTTCATGGTCCTGGGGATAAGGGAAATTTAATGCTACTCTATCGTTTAATATCAAAAGGTATTCCTTATCCATTATCTTCTTTTGATAATAAGCGTTCCTTTATTTGTATTGATAATTTTTCCTTTTTTATTGATAGAATAATTTCTAATTATGCAAGTATAGAATCAGGATTATATCATGTAGCTGATGATGAAGCCTTATCTACAAAAGATATTATTGCAATAATACAAAATACAACAGGAAAGAGAACAATAAATATTGCTATTCCTAAGATACTTATTAAATTTTTAGCAAAAATTGGTGATATCATCCCTTTTCCATTAAATACGAAAAGGTTAAAAAAGATGACAAGTGATTTGTTAGTTTCGAACAAAAAAATTAAAGTGGCATTAGGAATTGAAAAATTGCCTTTGACGGCCACAAAAGGTTTGGAAAAAACAATTCTTTCTTTCATAAATAGTTGATAAAGATATTTTTTTATTGAAGATAGGAATTGGAATTATGGAAAGTGAAATACTTATATGATAGTACGGAAGCTGTCTCTTTTATAAATTTACTATCTTTTTGATTTTTAATCATTTGATGATAAAAATCAAATGATAAATATGTTTAATTTTTTTTATACAATATATATAGTTTAAGAGTTATTAACAAGAATATTTTTTAGGCATTAAATTTGTTAAAATGAAATCGAATTTATGTTATCAATTTTTATGAAAATTAATAGTATAAATTGTTTAAATTAGCATATTTTTGCGCTTAAAATAAATCTATTTTATAATATATAACATGCGATTAATATCAAAGTATGGTTTTACAGTATTGATGCTTACTGTAACCATAATGTTCTTTAGTTCTTGTGGGTCCCGAAAAAATATGGTGTATTTGCAGTCCGATTCAACAAAAATTAATACAATTTACGAAGAGTATATTCCAAAAATACAGAATAATGATATCTTAACGATCGTCGTTACAGCTGCAGACCCTAAGGTGACTGCTCCTTTTAATCCCGTTAGTTCTATGACTACCTCTAATATGACGCAGTCAGTAGACATGGCACTTAGACCAACTTATACAGTTGATAATAAAGGAGAAATTACGTTGCCAATGTTAGGTAAGGTCCATGTAGCTGGATTGACTAGGGTAGAAGCTATTGAAAAAATCAGGAATGAGCTGAGCCAGTATATTAAAGATCCAGGTGTTAATATGAATTTTAATAATTTCAGAGTCTCAGTTCTAGGGGAAGTAGCTAAACCAGGATCTTTTACTTTACCCTCAGAACGTGTTACCGTTTTGGAAGCTTTAAGTATGGCTGGTGATTTAACAATAAGAGGAGTCCGTCATAATGTTTTATTAATTCGTGAAATTGATGGTCAGAAAACTATGCATCGCTTAGATTTGACTCAGCAGAATACATTAAATTCTCCCTATTATTACCTTGCACAAAACGATGTTATTTACGTCGAACCAAATAAATCTCAGATTAACAATTCTAAGCTTGGA
The DNA here is from genome assembly GCF_042686355.1 of Sphingobacterium anhuiense. Classification (NCBI taxonomy): domain Bacteria; kingdom Pseudomonadati; phylum Bacteroidota; class Sphingobacteriia; order Sphingobacteriales; family Sphingobacteriaceae; genus Sphingobacterium; species Sphingobacterium anhuiense. The sequence continues at coordinate 375,949 of NZ_JBHUPE010000007.1, read as the reverse complement.
GCCAATTCAAACATAATTATTTCTATTGCCAGCTTACTAATCACCGTAATTTCAGTTCTTACCCGTTAATTATATCCATGGAACAACAACATTCTAAACAAATAAAAGAGGAAAAAGAGGAGGAGATTAACCTAAGACAGCTTTTTGAACAATATGCTTACTATTGGAAATGGTTTATATTGTCAGTTGTGTTAATTCTCGGCTTAGCTGTAGTTTATTTACGTTATGCACAGAAAACTTATAGTACAACTGCAAAAGTTTTATTGAAAGATGAGAGAAGTGCTTCCGCTGGTGAATTAGCAGGTATTGCAGAATTGAGTAGTAGTATGGGATTTGGTGGTGGTGCTCGATCTTCGTTTGTTACTGATCAGATCGAAGTATTAAAGTCTCGTCGCTTGATGAGGAAAGTTGTTGATCAACATCATCTGAATATTAATTATGCGGTAAGAGGAAAGATTCGTTCAACTGAACTTTTGGAAAGTGATATGCCTTTTGTAGTATCTCCGCAAGGGGGGCAAGATACAACAAGGCTTAGAATACTGGTACGATTGAAAGATGGAAAAAATTTACAAATTACCAATCTTCCAAAAGGGGATAAGTTTAGTGCTGAATTTGACAAGTCAATTAAGATTGGCAATGATCAGATTATTTTTCGACGTAATCAAAGTAATTTAATTGAAAAAGATGCTGAATATGAGATTACAATTATACCAAAAGATTGGGCAATAGATGCTACACTAGGAACAATAGGTATTCAACCAAATAAAGAGGCCCAATCTTATATTGTAAATTTTGCGATGGTTTCAAGATTGAGCAAAAAAGCTGAACTAATTTTGAATTCTCTGATTGATATTTACAATGCTGATTTGACAAATGATAAAATGCGGATGACAAGAGCCACCTCCGATTTTATAAATAAACGGTTAATGTTGATCTCGAAAGATTTATCAGGAGCTGATGAACAAGTTTCAGATTTTAAATCTGCAAACTCTATGGTCGATATGGCCACTGAAGCGGGTGTGTTTTTACAGAATGCATCTGAAAATGATAAAAAAGTATTGGAATATCGTACCCAGCTACAGCTGGTCGATCATATGAATGATTTTCTTAAAGGAGAGAAACAAGGAAAATTGTTACCTTCTAATATTGGTTTACAGGATGCTTCGATAGGTACAGCAATTGCAGCTTATAATACATTGATATTAGAACGTGATGATTTATTAAAATCTGCTTCTGAATTAAATCCAACAGTCATTGCTCTAAATGAAAATATTGATGAGAGCCGTAATAATATCCGTCGTTCATTAGAGAACTATCAGCAAGTTACCAAATTGGCTCTGAACAGTATTGAAAGCAAATCCAGAGAAATAAAAGGAAGAATTAGTTCTATTCCAAATCAAGAGCAGGGCTTCAAGAAAATATCAAGACAGCAACAGATTGTGGAATCACTTTATTTGCTACTACTGCAAAAACGTGAAGAAAGTGAAGTACGGGCCGCGGCGACACCTGATAATTTGAAAATAATTGACGCCGCTTATGGAAATGGTGTCCCTGTATCTCCTAGAAGTAGTATAGTCTTATTAGGTGCACTTATTTTAGGTATATTAATTCCTTTTATAACTCTATATTTGAAGTTTTTATTAGATAATAAAATTCATTCGCGAAAGGATATTGAAGATGTTGTTAAAATTCCAGTCTTGGGCGAAATACCATCAGCAGAAGATACTATTGTTCATCAAAATGACCGTTCTTCTCTAGCGGAGGCATTTCGTATTTTACGTACAAATATGAACTTTATGTTCGGTTCTGATAAAAAGGACTCTTCCAAAGTGGTATTTGTGACCTCAACAATTTCTGGTGAGGGTAAATCTTTTGTAACTACCAATCTTGCTCAGATTTTATCTATGTCCGATAAACGTGTTCTTTTGATCGGTGCGGATATTCGGAGTCCTAAAGTTTTGGATTACTTAGGTCTATCGCATTTACAGCATACTAATGTAGGTATTACGCAGTTTTTGATCAATCCAGAAATGGATGTTGATAATATTATTATTAAGAAACCTGGAAACTATGATTTTGATGTGGTTTACTCAGGGTATATTGCTCCGAATCCTGCAGAATTATTAATGAATGGTCATTTTGATGATGTGATTAAGTATGCTCGTGATCACTATGACTATATCTTGGTTGATACAGCGCCAGTGAGTTTAGTGACCGATACATTATTGATCGCTCATAATGCTGATTTGACATTATACGTATCACGAGTGAATTATTTGGATAAGCGCTTACTTCAGGTACCTCGTGAATTGTATGTCGAAGGAAAATTGAAAAATTTAGCTTCTGTAGTCAATGATGTTGACTTTGCTCGTGGGTATGGTTATGGTTACGGCTATGGTTATGGCTACGGAGACAAAGGTCAAAAGAAAACGGGCTTGAGTAAATTGTGGTATGATTTACAAAGCAAGTTTAAAAAGAAATAAATCGTAAATAAATATCAATTGGCGCATTTCTTTATAGAAGTGCGCCAATTTTTTTGAAAGTGCAATTGTGTTAACCGTAATTTCGGATAATCATGATTTAAAAGAATAATAGATTGCAAGTTGCACTAAAACCAGATTTTTATATAATTGTACCGCTAATAAATATATTGCATAACAAATGACTTATATTATCGTATTCATTGTCTTAATAATCCTCGAGCTTCTTTATTTTAAAATAGCCGATCGTTTTAATATTATTGATAAACCTAATGAGCGCTCTTCACACACTACTATTACTTTACGTGGTGGTGGTATTATTTTTTATTTTGGCGCACTCATCTTCTTTATACTTTCGGGTTTTCAATATCCCTGGTTTTTTCTAGGCTTAACGTTAATGACGGCAGTTTCTTTTTTGGATGATGTCTTTACATTATCGAACAAAATCCGACTTCTGATTCACTTTAGCTCAGTGTTGCTAATGACCTATCAGCTTGATCTGTTTAATATGCCATGGTATTATCTGCTAATTACATTTATTATAGTAGTTGGCGTGATCAATGCCTATAATTTTATGGATGGTATCAATGGCATTACAGCCTGTTATAGCTTGGCTGTTGGTGTACTGTTGATGATTGTTAACGATAAAATCCATTTCATAGAACAAGATCTACTTATTTACTCTTTAATGGGCGTTCTTGTCTTTGCATTTTTTAATTTTCGAACCAAAGCAAAATGTTTTGCTGGAGATGTAGGAGCAGTGGCTATTGCTTTCATTTTATTATTTGCCTTAGGTGCCCTAATTATTAAAACAGGTAATGTCATCTATATATTATTTTTATCGATATATGGTATTGACGCAGTCTGGACAATCGTTCGTCGTTTAATAAAAAAAGAGAATATCTTTGAAGCACATCGTTCTCATCTTTATCAGTTTCTAGGTAATGAAGCGAAAGCTAATAAATTGGTGGTTTCTTTCTGTTATGGACTCATCCAATTTTTAATTGGATTATTAGTTATTCAATTCTCAAATCAGAATGTCACAGCTCAAATCATCTTTTCAGTAAGCTTACTTATTGGGTTGAGTGCAATTTATCTTATTTTGAAAACCTACATTATAAAAACCTATGTCAAATAGTATAGCGTCTATACAAAAAATACAAGGAGGGATAGCTCAAGATCAACGCGGGCATATCCGTTTTGTCAATGATTTTGATATGTCTCTGGTAAAACGGTTCTATATGATTAAAAATGCCGATGTGCAATTAGTGCGTGGTTGGCGGGCACATCGTATTGAACAACGCTGGTTTTATGTTACAGCTGGTGCCTTTGAAGTTGAGCTGATTCAGATTGATAACTGGGACGAACCGGCAAAGGATCTTCCTATTGAAAGAGTAAATTTAGATTCTGCTAACATGGAAGTTTTGCACGTTCCTAAAGGATATGGCACTACTTTTCGAGCTTTGCAGCCAGAGAGTGAGTTACTGGTATTTGCCGATCATGAAATAGAGCATGCTCCTTTGGATGATTATACCTGGCCTTTGGAATATTTTATAGGAAGGTTAGATCGTTAGACTGTTAGTTAGTTAGTTAGTTAGTTAGTTAGTTAGTTAGTTAGTTAGTTAGTTAGTTAGTTAGTTAGTTAGACCATTCTCACTTTCTAACCATTATCTAACCATTATCTAACCTTCTAACTCTAATTAATCTTTATCAATTCCTAGAAATTTAGAATAGGTATGAACAATAGGAAAAAAGAGTACTTCCTGCGGAGCATATCTTAAATAGCGTTTAAAATTTAACCACATACGAAGTCCTCCTTCTGGACGAGCAGATATCGCGGTAATTTTAGCGCCTTCGTATCGTTCATCATGTTGACCAAAGTTGCCTGAGTACCAAATTTCGTCCATCATCCACTGTGCATTCCAAGCTGGCGGATATGGAAAAGGAAGTAATTCTTTTTTTAAGCCTAAATTTTCGACTAATAGGATATGTAATAGATGGGTCCAATTGAGTATTCCTGTCTTTTTATAAATCTCTTTTAAAATCTTTGAATCAATTTGTGATGCGACATGATGATATAATCGTGCTGAATCACATATTTGTCTTAAACCGATTCCAAAATTAATTAAATGTTTTAAGATATGGGCATTGACCTGTAATAATTGCAGTTCAGGAGCGAGTAGTCTGATCGGTACACCATTAATAATCAGCTCCTTTTGTTTATTCTGATAACTTTTTTGAATTTCTTTAAGATAAGTAGATTTAAACGGACTTCGGATATCAAAAAGTCGTTTATGATGTTCGATATGGATGCCTTTCCAGTCATATTCTAAGCTGAAACCATGGGTGTCTTTAAAAGCTAAATTTTTATCCTTAAGCATCTGACGTGCTTTAGCATATCTGTCTTCTTCGAAATACCAATCGATATCTCCAGAAATACGATGTTGTGGTATTTCATAACAAGCTGCTACTCCTTGTCCTTTTTGTAGAATAGGCTGAAGCCCCTGTTTGATGAATGCTGTATATTGTGATGCGATTACTTCATTCATCTTGGCATTATGGCGTTCGATCTGATCAATTCGAATAGTCCATTTCAACCTTAGCGCCTGTGGTGGCAATTGGTTCTCCTCCAGATATTTAAAACTATCGTAGATAAGACCTTCGACGGTATGATGGATGGCATAAGACCTTATTTTCGACCAATCACTTTCTGATAATGGTGTTGTAAGTTGTAATGACTCTTTACCCCATAATCCGATACGCAATAATTGAAAAAAAACATCCCTAAGTCTAATGTCCATGTATTTTTATAAATATAGTGTCTATCCAAAAATAGGTTTTTTTATTGATTTTTGCTTTTTTTAAGACTGATGATTTTGCAAAATTTTGAAATTAAAAATTTTGCAATCACTTGTATGGCTTAAAAATTGCTAGGAACCTTCATGAAAAACAAAAGCTTGGTCTGCATAGGATTTTTGCAATTGCAACAACAATGTTACCAATAATTTCGTTTCTAATAACAAATCAACTTATACAATGAAAAAACTATTTTTTACCCTTATTATGTCAGGCTGTCTTGCGACTGCTTCAGCCCAGTTTTCTCGTCCTATTAGTATAGGAGCAGGGGCAGGAGTTTCTTATGGTTTGACAGATCTGAAAAATTCGAAAGTAAATTTTGCATGGTACGGAGAAGGGGATTATTTACTGACCCCATTTGTATCTGTCGGATTGCAGGCGCAAAAAGGTGAATTAACAGGTGAGAGTAATGATAATTCTTACAAGAATAGCTACTATGCAGGTAACGTGAACGCAAAGTTAAGATTAGGTCAATTTATGGATCTGCCCGATAATTACAGTTATTATACTTTGGGAGCAAGTACGTTTCAACGTATTTTATCGAATGTTTATATTGGAGCGGGAGCTGGATTGATGAAAAATCGTATTTCAACTGATTTTACAACGACCTATAGAGAAGCTATAGCTAATGTTGGTGGCGAAATTGCAGATGATCGTTCTGGCATTCATTTCGTCGTTCCCGTAAATATAGGTGTAGATATCCCTTTTGGAAGGACATTATACGGTCCAAAATGGGCGGTAAATGTGAACTACCAACATGGTCTAAGCTTTAATGATAATCTGGATGGCGTAATTAATAAAAATAATGACCAATATGGCGTGATGACTGTTGGTGTGAAATATGCCTTTTTCAACCGGAACTAATTTGATAATAAAAGATACTATTCTATAAATAATTAACAACCGCAATTATGAAATATCCATGTAGTACAGAATTCACAAATACGAATGCATATAGTTTGGATATTCCATATGACCTATTAAAAATCTAACCGAGCTTGCGAGCTCATGTAATAATTATATGCATATGAATAAAATGAGAAAACACTATCCGACATTTACATTCGGGCTGTTTATTTTAACAGTTTTAGTGTCTATGCAGGCTTGTAAATCAAGCTCATCTATATATAAAGCGCCTAAAGTTGCCGCATTTCGTGCTGGCAAAATGCCAGCGCCTCCGGGAATGGTGTATGTACCTTCTGGAACTATCCTTTTTAAGAGCTCTCTTGACACTGCTGATACAGGTAAAAACGTAAGCTTAAGTGCTTTCTTTATCGACGAAACAGAAGTGACCAATAAACAATACCGTGAATTTATCAACTGGGTAGCGGATTCAATTGCCGTAACAGATTACCTGAATGATGATCAGTACTTTCTAAATACTGGTGAACAGGGAGAGGAAAGAAGAATTGACTGGAAAAAGGTAAAGAAGGCTTCTCCAATTTGGAAAAGCAATGATCCTACTATCCGTGAGCGCTTAGCACCAATGCTCGAAATGAGAGGCTCTCAGCGCACTTTAAATCCAGAGGTGTTACGCTACCGTTTCTCTTATCAAAAGACAAAAGGTAATATTAATAAGGTCTATGTGACCGATACGGTTCCAGTGATGCCGGTAGAAGAAATCTGGTCTTCTGATTTTCCAAATGCACAACTCGCTTCGCTTGATGTCAACTATTTTACACATCAATCTTTTGATTATTACCCAGTAGTGGGTGTAACCTGGAGACAGGCACGTGCTTTTACAGACTGGAGAGGTAAAGAGATCATGGCGACTTTAATGAAAAACTCTTATTTGAGCGGTTACCAATTAACTTTGAGCCTGCCTACTGAAGCGCAATGGCAGTATGCCGCTGAAGGTAAATTGGATCCACGTGATACTTCTTCTACAAAACGCATGACAATCGATGGATCTGAAGGTAAAGAAAAGTTAGCAGTAAACTTTAAGCAGGGCGATGGTACCTATTCTCGTGATGGAGCAACTTTTACGCTTCCCGTGAAGTCTTATACTCCAAATGCTTTTGGAATATATAATATGGCAGGGAATGTTTCTGAATGGACATTGGATGCTTTTAGTCCTTCTGCAATGGTTTTTGTGAACGATTTAAATCCTGCTCTTTTGTATGATGCAGATGAAAAAGATGCGGATGCATTGAAAAGAAAAGTAGTTCGTGGTGGTTCATGGAAAGATAATGGTGAGCAATTGAATACCGATACCCGTAATTATTCGGTGGATTATGAGCCGCACTCTTACATCGGTTTCCGTTGCGTGATGTCGGCATTTGAGATGCCAACAATCCAAAGTAAGACTAGAAAATTTTAAAATATAAATTCAGATGAAGATATTTATAACAATGGCAATGGCTTTAGGATTTGTACCAGTCTTTGCGCAACAAGAAATACCGGATAGTTTGAAATCGCAACAGGTTACAACTGCCGTACAAGGAGACGTTTTAATGGATACCATACCGACAACGGATGGTTTTTATCAGGCCAATAATCTAGAGGATGCAGTTCCTTTCGCATATCCAGAGATTAACATGAAAAATATCCGCTTTTATAAGAGGGTATGGCGTGATATTGATCTGAAAGATGAAAAAAATGCGCTTCTCGCTACTCCTGGAAATTCATTAATGGAAATCATTATGAAATCTATCGAAACAGGTAAATTGTCTCTATATAGTCCTGATGATGATTCTTTTAAAGGTAGAATGAGTGCCAACGAAGGTATGGCCCGTTTTACGGATAGTGTATTGGTTCCAATTTTTGATGATGAGGGAAACCAGATCGATTCAAAGATGACTTTAAATGAATTTGATCCAACCCGCGTAACGAAATTCCGCATTAAAGAAGATATCTTCTTTGATAAACAGCGTAGCCGTTTGGAAAGCCGTATTATCGGCGTTGCTCCGCTAATGAATATTACAACTTCTGCTGAATTAGCGGAATCGGTTGGTTCTAGTCCTGCATTTTGGTTATATTTCCCGCAGTTACGTTACAGTCTGGTTAAAGTGGATATTACAGATCCGGATAAAGGTTTATACGATATGACAATGGATGATTTATTCGTTCAAAAGAAGTATGCAAGTACTATCATCCGTGAATCATCTGCCGGAGCGTTGAAATTGGGTGATGAAGCACAGCAAGCGCAAGATGCACAGCAGATCGAACAAAAGATCGATGCATATAAGAAGAAACTGTGGACAAGTCCTAAAGGGGTGAAAGAAGAAAACTTGGAAGAGTTTATTCCCAATGCTCAGAAACAGAAAAAAATAAAGAAAAAATAAGCGTAGCTTAATATTGCTATCATAAAAAAAGCATTCTCAATTTTTGAGGATGCTTTTTTTTATGTCTTGTCTTTAACGTTGTCTGACATATTTAGGTTTTTTCAATATGTTGCGTAATTCTTCTTCGGTATAGTGGCGTAGACCTACGGTGCTTAATTTAAAACCGCAAACTAGGCGTATGCCGTTCATGCAATGAAAACGCTTTTCATAAACTTCTCTGGAGTATCCTGTCAGTTCTAGCAGCTTACTACGGGGGATACCATTTTCAAAGCCATGTAAGATACTTTCTGTCTTGTAATGCTCGGCCAATTGTTTTTTACTGAGCTTGCAGCGCTCAGGTGTTTTGTTGCTTGGAATTTGGCCGATGGAGTGAATAAAATCATTTAAAGGTTGATTAAGCTTCCAGGTCATAGCTCCTGAAGTTACGCCCATTTTAGCTTCTAGTTCTTTTACAGTGGGCGTTCTTCCTAATTTCTTGGTCAAAAGGAGGTAATGATCTTTTATACTGAATTTCGTTAATGGGATTTTCGTTCCAGCTATATAGCATAGGTTATTCCACCCGAATTTTTCCTTAACGTACCATGCCGAAGGATAGTTTTCCGGTTTTAAACGTTGATAATCTTTTATAAATTTAATACGATGCTTTTTGATCAGTTTTATAACCTTTTCTTTAGCTTCTTCCTCGGTCAGCGTAGTGATCCTGAAGTATGGCGGTAACCCGACATATTCCAATACATCAGCCCAAGTGCTGACATTGAAATGGGTCAAATAAGATCGATCATTATAAAGCCCATTACTTTTTAGACATTCTGAGATCGCAGGCGACCGCTGGTGCTTGATGTAATAACGGACTAAGGAGTTTTTTAGTTTCCCTTTCGAAGGGATACGTCTGTCATTTGCATCGTATCCTGCTGCAATGATAAATTTATTCCAGGATCCGAAATACTTGTGGATACTTCCTGATTTTGAAGAAAATTCTCTACGCATGGGTATGCGCTTATTCGTTTGATAGAAATCATGTAATTGGGCAAATAGTTCAGCTTTGACGATTGCTTCTGTTTTTTGGATATGAGGCTGTAGTCCTGCAGCTGCAATAAAATTGTTCCAGGTACCGAAATAGCGTCGGGCTATGGTATTGATATGTTCCATTTCACGGCGAACAGGCGTTCTGCCAGTTTTATTGTAAAACTCTTTTACGATCGAAAATGCATTTGCAATGATTGCTTCTTGTGTAGGATTCAAATCGTCTAAAAATATTAGTTGTTAGAATTGGAAGATAATTGTAAATATTAAAGATAATATTTTTCTTTATTAAAATGAAATGTTGCTGTGAAATGGTTAGAAGGTTAGATAGTTAAAAAGTTAGTTGGTTACTCTAAAGTAATTAGATATTAGTATTTAGTAATTAGGCAAGGTAGACTTTTCCGTTACGGCAAAGTTGAGATAACTAAAAGGTGAGATGGTTAGAAGATTACGAGATGCTTTGGCAGGAATGCCACCAAACTGCGTTTTTTTTAAACACTTTTTTTGGAGGTTTGCGCAAAGGCGATATTAACGATTATCTAACGACAGGATATTTCCCTTATCATCCCTACTGTAGTGGATCAGTAATCTTAACAGCTAAATATGACTTTAAAAAGATAGTAAAATCTCCTAGGCACGAAAATTGTAAAAGCCTAGATTTAAAATTAAATATATGAAAAATCTTAAAAATTTATTTTTGCTAACGCTATTGGTTGGTGCTACAACATTTTCTTTAACAGGCTGTAGTGATAAAGATGATCCTGCTCCAGAAGGTGGGAAAGCGAAAGTTCAGTACAAGCTGGTTGCTTCAGAGGGAGTTAATATTTCAACAATTGTCTATTATTCTGATAATTCTGTTGTGACTAAAACAGGTGATTTTGGTTCTACATGGACAAGCGAAATTGTGACAAACAATGAAGAAACTACGATGATCAGTGCAAATGCTGTTGGACCATCTGACCAATCTACTTTAAAAGCGCAGATATTAATTGATGGAAAAGTGGTCAAAGAAAACCCAGTGTCAACAGGGAAGATATTGACAACTAATGTATCATTGAAATAAATTTCGCACAAAAACTATTATTCACCTTATCTAAGGTATAATAAGTTTGATATAGTATGATAATAAGAAGACCGAATGTTTCACCCATTTGGTCTTCTTTATGTTAGGGTATTCAATTTCGATACTTGTATGTTAAAAAAATGCTTAAAAACTTTTCTCCCATGCCTAAAAAATTTCTTTTTTATTACAGTTATGAAAGTTCATGCTATTATGTTCAGCTAAATGTTATCTTATTTTAGCAAAAATTATTATGATTTATATACTTACCTGAATTGATTGTTCATTGTTCATTACGCTAGATAAAATAAGAACACCCAATTCAGTAAATACATTTTGGTGCAGATCTTCTTCCTCCCCAACTTACTGTCGCATTTTGCGACTTCAAGTTCAAATTCTTAAATAATTAATGTGCACATGAAATCCTCAATGAATCTGATTAAGTTGAACCGTACATATTCATTTAATCTTTTCTTTTCAACCCCATGTAATTCTGTGAGATCCCTATCCAGCATTACTTCATGCCCAAGGAATAAAATATATCGCCTTTCGCATATTACGCGAACCTTATTCCCTCACTTTCCTTTCCCACATCTGCGACAGGTAATCCTATAACTGGCGTTCGCAAGTTTTGAACAGGTAGGAATGTTATCATACTGCGTTTTTTTTAAATACTATTTTTTAGTTTTGATTTTTTTTCGATGTTGGCGCTAGGGCGATAGTAAAGATTATCTAACGACAGGATATTTCCATTTTCATCCCTACTGTAGTAGATCACCATTTTTAGTAGGTATACCCTCGGGCTTCCTGCCTGCAGTGCGGGCCTCCAAACGCAGGCGTTTTTTTTTATAGCATGTAGTATGACTCCGTGGCCAGGGTTAGGGGTATTTGGTTCTCTGCTTGTTAAAGCAGCGATCCAACCATTCTGGAATATAAGAAATTGAACACTGATTGAGTCAGATTTTAGCCCTATATTGGGTTTAACTGCAGGCAGGCCCATTGTTGTAGCTAATTGCTGGAGGTAAACTTTTATTCCCTTATTTGGTGCGGGTGGTATCGTTGTGATTGTAAAAACACCCTCCTCCTCTTCAGGATCAATATTTAAAACATAACAGGGAGAAATCGAATCAATAATTAAAGGTCTTATAGAACGCTTCTTTTTCGTCTCAGTGGGGCGAGTGGAGAAAACTATACTCTTGGGTTGTTTAGCCTGTGGTAATGCCCGCAATCTGGATACATCCATTTTAATGACAGATGGAGCGACTGGGCTGTTGGATTGTCTAGCCTGTGGTAAAGCTGGTAATCCAAATTGCATCAAAAGTAAAAGTAGCAAATAGCCACGTATGGCAAACCTGTTGCACAGTGATTCTCTTTTCAAAATTGTAGGACGATCGTTAATTTTAGCAGTTTACAATAAAATTAAATTAAAAAAAATTATCTGTAATCTGTTGATATATTCTTGTGCTTCTTTAAGATAACTATCTTTCCTAAATTACATACAATCACCCCAATTTAAATGATTTCCACAATTTTAAATGGTGCATTTAACGAGCTTGGTGAATATTTTTATTAATGTATTTTATGTAATGCTTAAATAGAACTCAAATAAAAAGGATTCAGTAATAAAGGAGGCTCTCTATTAAATAAAAAATAAGTGGTTTATATCTTATCTTTTTGATATGCTAGAATTATAATTTAAACATACTTTCTAAAACTATACTTCATTATATAGTAAATCTATTATATTTTGAATGGCCTTTTTTATTCTTTTTGATCCATCAGATTTCGATATATCTATTTCGCAAAAATTTCCTCCTGTAGAATTGGAATGGAGAGATAAATAATATACCCCTGCTAGTAAAATGGAATAACAAGCACGTAAGTCTACTTCAGAATTCTCAAAGAAATAATCTGTTCTTTGAAATAGTTCTTTTCCTAATAATTCTCTTTCAAGGCTCAATTTTTTAAAATTATCATTACTTTCAGAAATTTCCCAAAGCAATATTTTTCTAGTGTCCTCTTGATGTTGTAGATATTCAAATAAATTAATTAAAGAACTAGATGCTATATTTTTTCCATGATCATTAAAAATGGTATTTATGTTTTCAAATACTCTTTCATTATGTCTAGTCCAAAAATCTCTTTCTCTAAAGTATCTACTAATAAGCCCATCAAAATTTCCAAAATATCTATAAATTAATTTTTTATCCACCCCAGCTAATTTAACAACTTTGCGCATATTCAATCCTGAATAGCCTTCTTCTTTTATAAGATCTCCTACTGCATTTATTAGTTTCTCTTCTGTTCTTTTTCTGTTTCGTATTTCACCATCTACTACTTTTCTCATCTAGTCTTATTTATTCTTAAAATAGTTTCTAAAGTATAATCAAATTGCTCCCTAATGTGTAATGAGGATAAACTCATTCTAATTCTAGCATCACTTTTAGCAACAGCTAGGTAGAAGATCGGGTTTGTATAATTTCCTTGTTCCATAAGTTCCTTGTTAAACTTTTATGTTTGAACCGTATTTCGAATTTTTATTGGAAATATTGCAGATTCCCCATTGCTAAAATTTACATTTAACTTATTTAAGCCTTTATTAAAATAGTGAATATTAATTTTTAATAATTCTAACCAAATTGGCTCTTCATCTATAAGTTCAATCGCTTAACGATATTCTGATAAATATATACAACAAAACTATTTTCTAGCCAACCAAAAAATCTGAGATTTTTTCCTCTAATAATTTATGATAGTCAGAAAAAACACCAATAAGTGGAGAGGCTCCTGCTCCATGTTTTACTATACCTTTAATTGCAACGTGTTTTATTTTTGAATGGTGAGTTAATCATAAGTAATCATTTGAAACATAACTTGTAAATTCTTTTACACACTTACTATCTAATATCATTTGTGATTAACAACCACCTTTTGCAATAATTCTATGACTTTCGTGATTATCATATCCTATATGTTTGAGATATTTTGAAAATAAATTTGACCAGCCATTTATATCAAGATAAGGAATGTTCTCAAAGTCTCTAAAAGATTTCTCATAAAATTTCATAATTCCTTTATCATTAAATACATATCAATTAAGTTAAGTTGTTGTTCCTTGTGTGCAATATAATTTAAATAAATAATTTTACAAATAATATTAGTATTATTTATTGAACATTTTTTATGCTATTTATTTTTCTTCTTGAAATTGCAAAATTTAGCATTCACAATTGATTAATAGGTGCAACTTAAAAAGCTGGTCTTAAATTAGTATTTAGAGTTGCTATATTTTAGTGGAAATTAAGTTAAGAGAAACAAAAAAGTATGCATAAGAATTCTAGTTTATAATTGTTGAATTGGTAATAAACGAACACGTCTGATTGATTTAGCAAATTAATTAGATATTAAATCATCATTATTATTCAGATTTTAAAAGAGTATTTTGAAAAAGCAAGCTTCCATCTTCATCAGTCCCATTAATCAATTTACCTTGAGGTAAGGTATGTAGTGGAGTTTAACTTTCTTGAATTTTAGGAATTTCCGACTGGTCTGACTTTTAATCCACTTAAATCTTCTTAGCTCTCCCTTTTAATAATCTAGCCCTTCTATTTTATAACTATTGCTAAATATCTTTTTATGTAATTTTAGTCTTGATAATTAGTGTTTTAACTCTAATTATTCGCTATAGTTACACAAATTATTTTCTTATCATAAGACAATATCCTTTTATAATGTTCATTAACACTAGGGTATAAGATGGTGCCCATATATTTGTTATGAAAAAAAATGGATTGTCATGGGAAAGTCATTACTAATTATTTCTTTTAAGAATATAAATATGTCACCATTTATATTAAAAAAATGCTTTACCTTTAAAATATTATAAATTACTTAAATATAAAAATTATGAAAAAAACTATTTTAGGAGTGGGTGCTATGGCATTTTTTTTAGGTTCAATATTTATGGCTAATGCTAATCAAAATTATTCAGTAAAAGCAGATACCAAAGACATATCAGTAATCTCACTCCCATTGACTAGTAATCTTTATAATGATGATGATGATGATAATGATGTTCCAGAAACTCGCTCGACTTCAACTGCTGATGTCACAACAAAAGTAAGGATGACTACAGGCTCTAAATCGCTAGCAAATTTATAGTTACTTTTCTTTTAGTGAAAAAACATACACCTTTATTTGTTCTAAATTACTTAAATATAAAAATTATGAAAAAAGCATTTTTTGGAATCGGAGCCATGACTCTTGTTTTAGGTTCGGTATTTATGGCCAACGCAAATCAAACCTATTCAGTAAAAGTTGATCCAACAGCAGTATCAATAATCTCTCTGCCATTGACTAGTAATCTTTATGACAATGATGATAATGATGAATATTCACCAGAGCCGGGGACAACTACGACTACAACCACTACGAGAACCACAACGAAAAGAACTACAACTACGCAATCATTAGCCAGTTTGTAATCGTTCAATTACTTTAAAATACACTTTTATTTATTATAAATAACTTAAATATAAAAATTATGAAAAAAGCAATTTTTGGAATTTCAGCTATGGCTCTTGTTTTAGGCTCTGTATTTATGGCTAACGCTAATCAAACTTATTCAGTAAAAGCTGATCCAACAGTAACATCATTAATCTCACTCCCATTGACTAGTAATCTTTATGATAATGATGATGATGATAATGATACATCAGAACCTGGAACAACTACGACTACGACTACTACGAGGACGACAACGAAAAGAACTACAACGACTCAATCATTAGCTAGTTTATAATCGTTCAATTACCGTATTGAGCCTATAATTAATATTATAGGCTCAATTTATTTTTATTATGAAACAGCAAATAAAATTTATATATATCTTAATTGGACTTTTAGTGTCGTGCATAGATAGGCCCGCTCAAAATAATCATCAGAAAGATTTTCACTTTACTTATGAAGTAAATTTAGAATTACCAGAAAAAAAAGATAAAAAAATTAAAGTATTTCTAGACAGTATTTTTCCAAACGCTTTTTCTAATACAAAGGAGCAAATTATATATCAAACAAAGGATTTTTGTAAAGAAGAATTTAAACCTGAAATAATTAAATCAAAGCGTACGTTGCATATTAAATATATGTATAATGAAGAAGATCGCTGCCTTAAAACATTAAAATCTATAGTAGCAAAAATATCTAAAATATAAACTAATTATGTATTATATCCTTTTTGATGGCGTTTGTGGTTTTTGCAATAAAAGTATGATTTGGATCGCAAAAAAAGATTATCAAGATAAATTTTATTTTATTTCATATCAATCTATGAAGGGCAAAGAGCTTATGGAGCAGTACGATCTAAGCACTGCTTCTATATCGCTTATAAAACAGCAAAAAGTGTATGTAAAAAGTGATGCAGTAATAGAAATACTTAGGCAAATAAAGAAACCCTTTTGTTATTTCACTTTTATCAAAATAATTCCATCATTCATAAGAAATTTTTTATATGACTTAATTGCTAGAAATCGTTTACACATTTCAAAACAAATAAACTATTGTGAGATTCCTGCGAAAGACATCAAAAGAAAATTTCTGTAATAGTATGAAAAAAGCATCGTTTTTTATAATTAGGATTGCGTTAATTATCCACTTATCTATAATTGGCTTGTATTTATCACAAAATTATATAAAGGGAATTATAAATCCTAAATTTTCTAATAAATATGTTGAGCCTATTTTTGAACAAAATTGGGGAATGTTTTCTAACGTACCTACAGGGAATATAAACTGTCTTATTAGATTTAGTAATAAAACTGACACTACAAGTTGGTACAACATAACCACCCCTCTATATGAAAGAAATGCTTTTTTATTATCGATAGATCAAAGACTTTCAAAATATTTAGATGGGGTATCAAATGAAATTATCGCTAAACACAGTACTGCAATAATAAATTCTAAAGATATTAAAGACTCAACTAAAAGAGTAACATATATTGATAATTATATAAAGAATAGCTTTTGTTTTAAATCTTTAATAAATTATAGTAAAAATATATATTACACTACGACGAAACATAAAGAAAACAGTGATAAAGTTCAGATTATGTTCATATATGAACCCATTCAACCCTACGACAAAAGAGAAAAGGCATACAGTGAAGAAGTTAAACAAATTATTTTGCCTCCAACTTATCTTTTTAAATAATGTATAAATACAGTTTAGGCACAACTATAACAAGGGTTATTATTGGCTTCCTTCTATTAAAAGATTTTTCAGTTTATTTACTATTTAGGGAAAAGCTATTTGGAAATATGTCCATTGTGCCCCAAGATATGTATACATCTATCCTGAAATGGTACAATATCTCTTTTTTGGAAATAAATTTCAGGAACGATTTATTGTTAACGTCAGTATTATTGACTTCCATTTTAGCTACATTTTTTTTTATTTTAGGTAAATATAAGACTATATCTGGCTTTTATATTTTCTATATACTTCTTCATTTAAAATTTAAAAATGTATATATACTCGATGGAGCGGATACAGTGATATCTGTACTCTTGCCTTTTTTAAGCTTATCCTATTCTAATCCCATATTTGGATTAAAAATGAGCAAATTTAATCTCGGATATAGATTAAATTATTTAAGGAGAATAGTACAATTAAACTGCTTACTAGGATTAAAGGTACAATTTGCCATAATCTACTTCTTTGCCGCATTAGATAAAATATTTAGCCCGGCTTGGCAGAAAGGTATTGCTTTATACTATGCTTTACAACTAAAAGATTTTTTAATTAGTGACATAAGTTTAGTGATTGCAAAAAATACCTTTTTAGTTAAGTTAGGAACATATGTAACTATTATATGGGAAATTCTTTTCCCTGTTCTAATTTGGTCTAGAAAATATAAAAAATGCATTATTATAATAAGTGTTATAATGCATTTAGGTATTTTATTCCTAATGAGGATTGATAATTATTCCATTTTAATGATTTCAGTTTACCCTATTTATCTCACAAATAATGAGATTTATTCCATTAAGAATACATTAAACTTTCGATTCTCAAAATTTTTTAATTTCCAAAAAGAACTACAATGAAAATTAGATTACTATTAGCATTAATTTTCAGTATTCATTCTTTTGAGATATTTTCTCAGCATTACAATATATTCAAGGGAATAATCCTTTCTGATAAAAATATTCCGTTGAATGGAGCAATCATTGAATTGTCTCCCGAAATTAAAACAACAACGAATAAAGATGGATCTTTTTACATTAATAATAATAATAAATACTCGAATAAAACCATTAAAATATCTTATATCGGATATATCGATTCATTAATAAACATCAGTAAATTAACAAAGACAGATAGCATTCTTGATATTGGAATTATAAGGTTAAAATACAAACAAATTTATATTGATACGGTTAGTGTAGAAAGAAATAGTATTACTTTTAAACGGGAGGCTGGAAAGATAACTATGAATTTAAATGATGCTATAACTCTGCCCGGGCAATCTGTAATGGACTTATTTAGAATCACGCCATTTATTAATATAGATATAAAAGAAAATATAAAAATAATAGGAAAAAGTGGTCTACAGCTTATGATAAATGGAAATTTAGAAAAAATGTCTTCCTCAGAGGTCCAAAATTTCATTAAAACATTATCTGTCGAAGATATTAAGAAAATAGAATTCATCACGTCACCATCATCTAAATTTGACGCTGAAGGAAATGCAGGAATTATAAATATAATATTTAAAGAAAAAATAAAAGGTCATAAAACTTCATTCAGAAGTAATTATACCCAAGGAAAGACTAGTTCTTACACATTAAATGGTAGTTTTAATTATGACAATAATAATTTTTCGTATTATTTGCTGCCTTACTATATGAATAATAAATCAATTGATTATACGAAGGAAAAAAGATCTCATAATAATCTCACGGTATTAGATGATTTAGAGCAACTAGTTGATCCTAAGGTATATAGTTTGAAAACGGGTCTTCGCTACACAAAAAACCTAAGTACATTTCATGCTTCACTGAATGGTAGTTATTTTGATGAGAGAATTAATCAAAACAATTCCTCATTGACAAAGAATTATTCCCTTAATGGATTAAACGTTAGCAAAAATTTTTTTAGTTCATTATCTGGCACCATACACTACACTTTGGACATAGATAGCATTAAAAAAGAGAATTTAAAGTTATCCATAAATAAAAGCAAATTTTCTGATAATCCTACTTCTTACAATTCTTATATATACAAATTTCCGCTATATGAGATTAATGAAAATAAAACTATAAAAACTCCTTATGCTATTCACGTTACTTCGTTTAATATAAACTATTCGAAATTACTTCTTTCTAAAATAGAATTTGAAACAGGTATAAAAGCCAATTTCATGAAATCCAATAGTGAAACAACGATCATAAAGCCCGACGATTATTCTAATAATATATTTAATTTTACTGAAAATATAGGGGCTGCTTATTTTTCCTTTAATACTAACATTACACCTAAATTAGATATCCAAGCTGGTATTAGGTCAGAGTTAACGTCAATTAATAATATATTTAATGATAGTCTTTATCTAAATATCTTCCCAAATATTAACACTAACTATTTATTTAATGATAAGTTGTCTATGTATTTTTCTTACGGAAAAAGAATAAATAGACCAAATTATAACAACCTTAATCCTTACGTTTTTGAAATTACACCTAATTACTTTTTAAAAGGGAATCCTTTATTAAAACCTGAAATAAGTGATAATTATGAAGTAGGAGTATCATTCAAGAGTAAATTCAATATAACTTATTACAACTCATTTACAAATGATTTTATTCTTGATTTTCCTATAATTCAAGATAGTGCGACGGTAATATTTAAAAAAAATTCAGGAACTCAGCAAACCCAAACACTTTCATTTATAGCCCCTATAAAAATAAATAGATTTCTTACTACAAACTTGTACTTAGGCTTAAGTTATTCTAGTTATAATCTACGTGAGAACAACATAAATAGTGACAACAAGAATTATAATTTCAATATTAATAACCTTGTAAAAATAAGTAATAACTTAAATACGAATTTTTCATTTTCATACAATTCTCCGACAAATAATGGTATTTATTCCACGAGTAAATATTATTGGTGTTACTTTTCTACTAATTACTCTTTTGGAAAAGACAAAGCATTTAAAACTAGCATATCACTAGATGACGTATTTAGAACATTTAAACAAGAAATAAATAGTAATTATATGCAACAGGAGATAACAACAAATTATTATAGAGATAGCCGACGATTTGGAATAAGTTTATCTTATACAATAAAAAAAGGAAAGCAAAAAACTACACAAAGAATGAAAGAACCAAATGAAGAAGAACAATTAAGGAGTAGTAAATAATAAAAAAAATATCCCTAAATCTTGTGCAATATTGTAGTCTTTCCATTTTGGCAGACTTCCCTATTTTTGAAGCCTTCCCTGTTTAATGGTAAGGCTTCACTCTCAAAGAAATTATAAAGTGTTTAGTAAATTTGACAATTTACTAAACACTTTATAATTAATGAATTAATTGGTTTTTTTAATTTGTATAGTTTTTTGTGTTCATAACGATCAAGAATTTTATATTCACTCATTTCCGTTACCTCGTATCGGTAATAAACCAATAATTGGACGCTCACCATCACCGTTGAATTGTCGTTGTGAAGACAGGTCAGTCTACCATGTCGCTTTTTAACACGGAAGATAGCATTGCGACTCCCTGTTCAGTGAACATCATTGGCAAATATCGACTACCACCTCTATTATCTGTTTTTGAGGTCACAAATTGTGACCTCAAAAGTTCAAATTCATTTTCTAATAACTAAACATAAATTCCTAACGGAATCAATTTCACAATAAATTTCAAGCAATTAAAATTAAATCATCAGGGAAACGGGGTATATTTTTTCGCACGTCCTGTTTTAAGACCTTAGTTCCAATGCCATATAATTTTTCGAGATCACTATCAAGCATTACTTTATGCCCTCGAAATACATATATTTTATTCATGACCACCTCTTCGGGAAGTATTGATAGCGTTTCCTGTTGCGGTTTAGTCTTTTAAAATTTCGTTTATATCTAATTGATATTTTTCTAATAGTTCAAGGAAACGTTCATCATCTTTTAGTTTGGCATACAGATCTTTTGCTGAGCGGAGCTGGGATTCATTTATGTTTTTAGATAATGCAAGGTTAAAGTTGAGATAGAACTCCTCCTTTTTGCCCATATTCAATAATATTTCAGCAAGTGTGGCAAACCAGATGCCTTTGTCGGGTGCTAGTTCGATGGCTTTGTAGATATCTATTAATGCATCTTCATAATTACCCTTTCGTCTGAGGATATCTGCACGGGCATTCCGAAGTTCAGGATCCTCAGGATTGTGCTGAATTCCTTCGGTAAAACATTCTTCAGCTTTTTGTGGATTTCCCTGGTTATTATAGGCCATACCGAGTAGAAGTGATTTCCATGCTAGTTGATAATCGATTTGTGTTAGGTATTCAATTGCTTTTTGATAATCCTGTTTATTGTAAAATAGATTTCCCAAATACAGCAAACAAATGGTGTCTCCGGGTTTTATTTCTAGCGCTCTGCTAAAATCGCCAATAGCTTGATCTATTTGTCTTGATAAGAAATAAGTAAAACCTCTTTCCTTAAAGTATTCGTATCGTGATGGATCTAGCAGTATTGCTTTATTTAATAGTTCTAATTTTAGCAAAGAGTCTTTTTCTACTAAAGCTTTATTAAACAGATGCTCGGCCTCAAATTTTGTTTCATTCTCAGAAGAGAGATTTCCATCAATTAATTTTTCAAATAAATTCAGATAATCATACGTAATTGTATTGACTTTGGCCTTGTCTCCAATTTTTACAATTTCTTTATGATTTACCTGTTTATCTGTATGTATAATAGAAACGTCCTGTATTTTTCCGTTACTACTTTTGAATATTTCTTTTTCCCAGCGCTTCAATATGGTAAATTCCTGTGCCTTTTCCTCAGGCTCCTTCGGAAAGGGCAGTCGAGTTAAGACAAAATGTATTTTGGGACTGTGATTTAACAGCTCATTTTCCGATGATGTTAAGCTTGTAATAATTTTATTTGTGCCAAATAAGTTCTCTGTATTATTGACCGCAAGGATTACGATCTCATCGGCAAATATTTTTAAAGTAATACCCGATATATCTGTAATTCCGGTTCTAGAATCTATTAAAAGATAGTCAGGATTATATTCTTTCTCAATTTTTGCTTTAAGGTCTAAAAAGAAACGTATACCGTACGAGTTTTTAGAATAAAATAGTTGAGACCACTTTGTCGTAGCCAGTTTTCTCCAATAATCATTCTGTTCAAAATTGCCTGCGGATAAGAATTGAATATTAGTATCGTTTATGTTCTTTGCCCTTAATTCGCATGTATAATCTTCGAGAGATTCTGGCAATATATTTTCATTAGCAAAACCATGGATATAATCTACGAGCCCAAGCTGGCACTTATTTTTTAAGTGCTCGTAATCTTCTTCAAATTTAAATTGAAGGCCAGGAGCTTCTAAGTCAAAGTCGATGACAAAGACTTTCTTGTTTAATTGAGAAAGCTTGATGGCCATATTACTTAAGGCCAGGGATCTTCCAACACCACCCTTATAAGAATAAAATGTAATCGTTTTCATATACTTAAAATACAAGAGAAGATCTTTCTTTTGTGATTTGTTCTGCCTTAGCGATGTCCCCTTCAATAATATTACTAGGAATTGAGAATTTTGGTCCCGATCCTACTATTACTGTTTTCTCAAATTCTACGCAAACACCTACAGCTTTTGTAATTTCAATCAATCTATCAAAAGAGATATTTTGATAATCATTTGCTTCATATCGCTGTATTTGTTGAGCTTGAATACCGATCTTTTTAGCTAAATCTGTTTGTGACAAATGTTGAGCTATTCGAGCCTTTATAATCAATTTTGGGAGTTCCTCTAATGATTTGGCTTCAAGTAATTTCAAATTTCCTGTTTTGAGAGATTCATATTCTTCCAGTTCTTCGTTCAATGAAGATATCATGGCATCAAAAGAATGTGATGAATATAATTTTTCTATTTCACTCATCTCTTGATTAGCAAGAACAGTGTTTCTGTGCACCGTCAATTCAGCTATCTTCTCTTTAGTCAGGTTTTCCTGTTGTGTGTTCTTAATCATGGCAGGTCAATAATTATAATACCTTTTGCTTGATTTGTATTTTTATCTCTTTGAAAAAAGTCTTTAAACATTAGGCCGCTAGCTCCTTCTGTCGTGTTCGCTGGAAATACATCTGCGCAAAATTGATCTTGGATAAGCTTTCTATTTCCAGCATCATTTAATAAAATTAGTTCCGGACATATTTTAAAAAGAGTTTCCAGTTGTATGTTTCTTTTCTCTCTATCTTCATCCATGTGCCAACATACGTCTATATCATTGGGATGTGGCTTTTTCGTTACAAAACTGCCATCCACATAAATGTGACTGCATGATATTTGCTTGAAAATTTCCAGTAATTTTCCAAATCTTTCAAAGATATAACGTCTGTGTTCATTGTGTGCAAATATTTCTTCAAATTTATCCAGGGCTAATCTGTGTTCCCCGACCACAAGAAGACCTGTATCTTCATCAAAAACAATATTCATTTCTAGGCTAATAATTCATGTTAGGTAAAACTACAACAATTTTGTTGTAGTTTTGTTTGGGTCAAGTAAAAATTATAATCATTTAACATTTATGTGGTTCCAAGCAGTATGCAAAAACATACCTATGAAATTTGAGTTGTCGTTATTTAAGTAAAACTGTTTTAATAAAAAAGGACTTCAAAAATTTCGAAGTCCTTTGCCTAATTATTAATGGCAGATAATAAATCTTTTTTAATAGTCTTTCTATTCAAAAGCCTTATCCTGAAAAAAGGGATAACTTGATTGTTAAACCTACAAATTTGAAGCGTATATAATCTTATGCTAAATAAACTAAAAAGTTTTAGTTTTCAAAGGAATGGAATTTTATGATAGACCTTATCCTTCACTTTCCTTCAGCTGGTTTCGGCAATAAGCCAATTATTGGCCGCTCACCATCTCCGTAGAAGTATTCGAAAAGTATATGTGGCTCTATGCCGAAAGCTATTGCTAATGCACAAACTTCATATGCATAAATACGATCAAACTTATTTTTAAATAATTCATTTAAGGTTGTTTCCATTATACATGATGCTGTAACTAGATATGTTTTTGCATTAAAGAATATTCCAAACAAGTCTTCTAATTTATTTTCTGACGGTTTTAATGATTTTAATTTCGTTGATGATATATTTTTAAAGAACTGTGTACAGATATAAGCTAAGCTTAAGCCTAGCGAAGTAGTTATAACAAAAAAAGTTTTTCCTGTTAACCTTGTAGTTTCTCCTTCTAATAAGGATTCAACCTGCTTCATCTTTTGATTTAAAATTGATTAGTCATTAAAAATTGAAGATTTTGGGATCAAGTTTGTTTAGCAGATTTATTTCCTATATTATTTTGCTATTTAATCTTTGATAATTATTTTATTTAATTGAGAAATAAAGTTGTTACAAAATTTTGTTGCAAGATTTAATTTTCCTATGTTTGGTAAAATTTTAAAAACTTATTTTAATTTACTATGAAGATGAAATTTTCATTTTTAACAATTTCCTTTTTATTGTTATTTAACTCATGTCAAAAGGATAAAAACTTTAATGATAATCTCAATGAATCCACTGAGATATCTCTAAAAGAAAATGGATTAGAAAAATTTTCTATTATTCTCTCAAAAGCTGTTATGAACAACAGTGATTTAAGGAAATTTATAAAAGATGAAGCTTTAAAGCAAAAGGATAACGATTATGATGTTATTTATGGGCTATGTAAGAACGAAATAGTATCTGGTCGTAAAACATTTAAAGAGATTCTGGAGAATTACGAAGGTACAAAAGGAGAGGTAGATTCGTTAGAAAATGTATTACCTACAATTACAATATTAGTTCCAACGTTGCCCAATGATTTTAATGCAGAAACCTGGTCTCCTAAGGATCAAATTCCTGTAATTGCACACGAGAAAACAAAATCAGTTGAACTTTATCTAGATGGTAAAAAAGAAATTTCTCTTAAAAGGGATCAAATTCCTGGTTTTCCAACTCTTGTAGTAAAGGAAAATGAACGCCTTAGAGTTAACGGGCCATCATTAAAATCTTCTTTAAAAGGACAGGAAAATAATTTAGTGTTTGCTCACGAAGCGTTTGATGGGATAAATAATAATCACCAAACCACAAAAAATATTCCTAGTAAAAAGTTAAAGGCAAGTTCCGTTGGTGGTCGCGGACTTGATATTAAGGATAAGTTTTATTTTGAAGTATCTCAAAAACTGACAGATGCATATAATAAGTTTATACCCAGAGATGGCGGTTGGCAACGCGATCATATCTATTATAATCTTGATAATGTCCCAAATGCCAAAGGAAGGTTGGACCAAACTTTTACTGAAAGCATTATGGCTATCAAGATTGAACCTGCCGCACTTTCTATTATGATGGATCAAAATGATCCTAGATACAATACAAATTATACCTGGCATTCAAAGAGTGGGCATTTACCCACGAAGAATATTTGGACTGATGGAAAATTTGAGATACAAATTGATATTATTACAAGTGACATAGACGGAGGCGGTGCAGCAACTTCAAGAGTACTAAGTGTTCATCCTTTGGAATTATTCGATGTAAATTACACTGAACAAATAATAGGACGACCAACTTCGGGTGATTATTCTGTAATTTATACTTTTAAAGATATAAAATCAAAATTTTATTATTGTAACTTACCGATTAAGGAATGGAACCTTGAAAAAATGGGTTATACGTGGAAATTTTCGGTTAGAGAAAATGATGATAATACTGTATATACGGATTCAGAAACAGTTACTGCAAAATATGCTACTAATTTTAGTTTTGAACCTGGCGGACTATTTAAAGAGAAATTAGGTCTTAAATTTGGAGGAAGTGCGGAAAAGAGTGAATCAAATACATCATCTGTACAGAGAACATTGTCAAATGATTTCCTTGGAGAAGCCTATGCAAATTTTGGAGATGCCATTTTAAAGACTGGTACAAAATTCGACATTGGAGATACAGAATATAATATTGTAGACCTTAAATCAGCTTTTTATAGAAAATCCGCAGTTGAATATATAAATTTCGTTCGTGTTAACAGTGGTAGAGAGCCAGTGCCATATCCAAATTGGTTCGACGAGCAAAAGGCTATTAGAAGTTCTGCAACAAACGTTTATCAAATTTCAAATTTTAATACCATTTTAAATAATAATTTTGAGATTCTAATGCTTCCAGTATATAAATACTAAATATTGTTAATATTCCAATGTTTATGCATGATAATATAAATAAAAGATGAAGAGATTTTTAATTCCGATGTCGCTTATTGTTCTTTTTGCTTGTGAAAAATCTGATAATAAACAGGTGACTTCACAGAGAGATAATATTTATCTTTTAGACTCTGTTAGAACAAGCGAGCAGTATGACTTTAATAAAGATGGTATAGTGGAAAATATTCTTAAGGAAATACCGCAATTAAAAGAATCTCTTGTTGAAATAAAAGATATTGATGATACATCGTATATAAATATTTTATGGGTGGAGCCAGTTATTAATAAAAGTGTATTGGTGTATCCGATAGAGAAAGCTTCTGAAATGAATTATGATATAATTGCTTATAAGGTAGTGCAGAATCAATTTTATGGATATTTCCTTAGTAAAGGTGTTGAAAGTACGATGTCTTTAACCAAAAGAATCTCAGGTAATGGAA
The DNA here is from genome assembly GCF_042686355.1 of Sphingobacterium anhuiense. NCBI lineage: Bacteria > Pseudomonadati > Bacteroidota > Sphingobacteriia > Sphingobacteriales > Sphingobacteriaceae > Sphingobacterium > Sphingobacterium anhuiense. The sequence continues at coordinate 349,340 of NZ_JBHUPE010000007.1, read as the reverse complement.
ACTTTTATACATATAAAAATCCAACTGATATAAGTTTTGATAATAATGAACAAAATATCGTTATTTCATCAAAACAGAAATTTTTAGTGAATAAAAATATCGTGTCACCAACAGTTATTTCTTATTATACTATAAAAAAGCGTTAAAGAATTTTAGATTATTTTTCAAAATTTAATTTTTAAAATTAGCGCTATTTATGTAGGTCAGTTGATACATGCTTTATATTCCAAGTTATTATAATGACTATTGATGTCTATTTTTCAGAGTCCTCAGAAAGTTAACAACTTTCTGAGGACTCTTTTTAAAATCTTCCTCCCCAGGTATATCGTTCTAACAGTTTAAAAATAAATACCTAATTATCTTTTTATATTCATAAACGTACATACTCCGACTCATGTACAATTTATAAGCTCTATGAAAACTGTTATTTTTCTAATCAATCATACCATCCATCAAGCTCTTTCCTTTCCCTCATTTTATTTTTCGTCAGAAGAACTAGGCAATCCTATAATAGGACGCTCTCCATCACCGTAGAAGTATTCGAAGAGTTTAGATGGGTTAATACCTACAGCAATGCTAAGCCCAAAAGCTTCATACGCATATAATTCGTCGAATCTCTTTTGAAAAAGTTCGCTCAATCGGGTCTCTTTAATAGCGCATGCTTTACTTAATTCTGCTTTAGAATTTAAAAGAGGAGAAAAGAGATTGTCTAATTTATTTGAATTTTGTTGTAAGGTTTTTAATATAAATGCTGGATGCCCTTTAAAAAATGCTTTACAAGATTTATCTAAATCTTCGTTTATTATCAATAATGTTTTAAAAAATGAAAGTGCACTAAGTCTGGATGTTTCATTTTTTAAAATTACATCTATTTTATCCTTTATTTCAGAATATATAAGTTTCCCTTTATATTTCTTATCTAAAATTTTTTGGATAAACAACTTAAACTCTTTTAAATTATATTGCTTATAATCAATCATTTGTGATTTTTATTTGAAAAATAAACTGTGTATGCTCGTTATTTTGATTAATTTTTATATATTTGTTTAGCAATCAATTTGTTTTGGTTGGAGTCTCGGAAGTGGAAACGACGAATTTTCAAATGATATGAGACCGTAGGGCTTGCTGCCCCCTCATCTTTTTGTATATTTACAAAAAAGGGGAAGGCTTCCCTATTGGATACCATGTCAAGGGCTCTTCGTCGTGCCTCACTGCCGGTTGAAAATAGTGGAGCCTTCTTCTTATATAAGCCTTCACTTCCTTCCGCACGAGACTTTATTTTCATTAACCAATGTTTTAGTAACCAAATAATGATGAAAAGAAAAGAATCAAAAAATCTATTTTTACGTCTGCCGATCCAGGATCGGGCAGGGCATAGCGCTATTAATGCGTTGATAAAAAACAAGCTCCGACAACCGGAATAGCTTGTATTCCATTAAAACCAAAAGGGCGTATCTACCTGTGATGGGCAATGAATAATGGCGATAATAATAAATAACCATTTTAACTGTCCGATCCCTTGTTGGTTTTACCGATTCATAGCTTCACAATCAGCGCAAAAGCAATAGAATTTCGATTCCTTAAAATTTCACACATTAAAAGTAACGAATATTTTATTGCTAAACAACGATTAAGCTTTTATTAGTATAGATTTTCTGTATAATATGAATCGGTTTTTATTCGAATTATATAAAATGCAATCACGAAGAAAAATTTTAATACGTACTGAAGACATATTATTGCATTTTTTCCATCTTATTTTTTAACTGTTAAGCTGTTAATAGCAGGTTGCTGGATTTCTAGAGTCCAGCCTGCTAAAATATGCTTAACGTAAGACTTAATCGAATGCTAAAAAATAGCAAAAGGGAAAGCTATGCGCTGTCCCCAGAGGAAGAAATGTTTTCGTACCAGTCTAAAAAACGTATTCCAATCCTCAAAAAACCTGTTATGATAAGCCTTTTACCGGAAGGAGCTTTTAAAAAGCGAGTCGTGGAATCGACAAAAGAGCCAGTCCGCAACCGACTTAAAGATAGAACTGACGAGCGCCCGAAAGATCGCTACTATTCGTATGTGATTGCTTCTAAAAAGGAGCACGAATCATACAGCGCGGTGGTTCGTGATGAACGCAAGGATGTGCTCCGCATATCACTGGTGAATATGGCTATTTATGAATGCTATTTATTTGCAGTGGGATTGCCGTTGAGTTTTCCGACGGAACACATTATCGTGCACGGTCAAGATAAATCCAAGTTGGTACGGCAAAGAACCAATAATGATCGGGAGCAGGTGTCTGCCAGTAATGATTTTTACGACTATGAGCTCACCGTACCTGCCGATACGGAAAGAGAGCAGTATAGTCAGCGGATATTGAACGACCTGAACGATCACTTTCAACTGGAAGTACATATCGAGAATCTTTCGGTCGTGAAAGACAGTAGGTCTTTTATGACAGATAAAGGTGAATCAATCGAGCTTATTTGGGAAAAACAGCCCACTATGATCATGAAAACGAAAATAGGGGCTAAAGTAGGGAAGACTTATCCAATATTAGCGGAGAGCAATTAAAAGTAAAGTTTCAGTGTTTATCGATCCCCTTTCTACCGAGGGCTAAAAAAAGACTTTAGAATCAAGTCTCCCTCGGTATGAAATGGAGTATGGACACATTATGTCTAAAAATATGATTAAAATACATATAAAATATATAAGCAAGCTCTGGAGCTATCTCCAAAAGTTGATGCGGTCTGGGGGCGAAGGTTTTCTGTTGGTTGGGAAGATGATGATGGTGATGCTGTTGGTAGGTTATCAAGAGGGGAGAGGGCAGGATATGGGCCAAGTAAATGGACTGGTCAAAATAGTGCACAATTATAAGTTTTATGAAGCGGTTCAAGTGCAGAATTTTGTTGATCCACGAGAGTTGACAAGATATCCGAAAGCGAATTTTGTGAAATATCCTTCGGCACGGTATAAAGTTGATTATACGAAGATAAATCAGTTACAAGCTGGTGATATGTTAAGTGATGAAATCTTGGATTTGCCTCTTTGGGTGACAAACGATGATTTTGGTCGCGATACGCTCACGCTGCGAAGTGAAATGGACAAAGAATGGCTGATACTTGATTTTTGGTCAGAAAGCTGTCCTCCTTGTATCAAATCGATGAACAAATGGGAGAAAAGGGTGGAAGAGCAAGAATTTAGTCTCAATTTATTGGGAGTGTACACAAATTATTATCCGCATAAAGCGATGTTAGAAGCGCGAAGGAAAGGGTATCGGAGTGTTCAGGTGATCGGTGCGTCGATGGCCATATTGAAGGCATTGTTCTTGGGAGAAAAAACTTATTTAGGTCCTTCGGTATGGATTAAAAATGGAAGATTATTTGGTATTTCGGACGCCGAAAAATTGTCTGAAGAAGAATATAGGGGAATACTTTCTGGAAAGATAATGACTATACCAGCACATGCGGTGTATAAAGGTCGATTGTAACATGTTTAGCTTGTAAGATTATGAAAAATTATGTAATGCTAAGCCTGTTGCTTTTGATTTGTTGTGGCGTTATAGGGCAGGAACGGATTTTTACAGTGAAAGGCAAGATAGTAGATGCGAATAATGCTGCGGTAGAGAATGTAACGGTTAGGAATTTAAGGTCTCAAATCTCCGTTGGAAGTGATGCTAAAGGTATCTTTTCAATATCTGTAATCCTTCAAGATACCTTATTTATTAGTTCAGTGGGTTATCAAAGTTTACGCTATCCGATTACAACTGCAAATAAGTCGATTGAGATTTCACTCCAACCCTCATTCAATCAATTGGAGGAAGTGGAAATCAATACGGGGTACCAACAATTAAAACCCAATGAGGTTAATGGATCTGTTGTCGTTATCGATAATAAGGCCCTGAATATGCAAACGGGAACCAATATTCTGCAACGACTCAATGGTATGACCAATGGGCTAACCTTTCAGGTGGGGAAACGAAATGTGAACCCACAAAATAAAACGGGTATTAACATAAGAGGTTATAGTACAATCAACGGACCGTTGGATCCTTTGATCGTATTAGACAATTTTGTGTACGAAGGGGATATAGAGAATATCAATCCTGATGAGGTCGAAAATGTAACGATCTTAAAAGATGCTTCTGCAACGTCTATTTATGGTGCCCGTGGTGGTAACGGGGTTATTGTTATCACAACCAAAAAAGGTAAATTCAATCAACCGGTGCGAGTGAGTTTGAGCGGTAACCTGACGATTAATGGGCTTCCGGACTTATCTCCGCTAAGGGGAATGAGCAACGTCGATTATATTGCTGTGGAGCGTATGCTCTACGATAGAGGTAATTTTAATAACGATATCAATGGTAGTGCCCGTATAGCATTGACTCCTGTAGTGGATATACTGAATCGTCGAGATAAAGGTTTTCTGACTGCTGAAGAAGCCGAAATGCAGATAAAGCGCTATGAAAATGTAGATCTGCTTGATCAATATCAACAGTTGTTTTATGAGAGGGATAAAACTCAGCAGTACAATGCGAGCTTTAGTGGAGGTGCGGATAAGCACAGTTGGACATTTTCGGGTAGTCTGAATAAAAGTAAGGGTAGTGGAACGCAAAATGATCGCATCAACTTACGGCTATCAAATACGATGAAAGTGTCTAAATGGCTCACAGTTGGTGTTGATGCAATGTTGAATGACCGTCATGTTGTAAATGGAGCAAAGGTTAGTATAGCAGATCTAGGTCGCTTTGGAAATAGAGGCGGCGTGCCTTATACCATGTTAATAAATGAAAATGGAGAAGCTGTTCCCGTTTATAATAAGTACAATACGCTCTATCTGGATACTGTGGGCCAGGGACGATTGCTGGATTGGAATTATTATCCAGGGAAAGAGATGGCATTGCAACCAAGTGCTAACAAAATCCAAGAAATGATAGGAGGGGTCAACGTGCAGGTTGTACCTATTGCAGATTTAAAATTAACAGGTTCGTATCAATACCAACGGCAACTTAATAATGGTGAAAATTTCTTTGATCAAGAAAGTTATGCCATGCGTGATCTGATTAATCGGTATGCACAGATAAATGAAAAAACTGGAGATGTTAGCTACCCAATTCCTCGTGGAGCGATGTTACAACGTAATAAAAGCGAAATTAATTCGCAGCAATTTCGTTTGCAATCTGATTACAACAGATCGTGGAACACCCATAAATTGAACGGCATGCTGGGTTTCGAAACCCGTGAAGTGCGGTCTTCTGGAGATAGTTATCGGTTTTATGGCTATAAAGAAGATCCATTAGCATTTACAACAGTTGATTATATCACGCGCAAAAGATTGCGCCCTTCGGGACAGACTACAATTCCGGGCGCGCCTAACTTGTATCCCGATATCATTAATCGTTTTGTAAGTCTTTATGGTAATGCTTATTACAGTTTCCGTGATCGCTATAGTATAAGTGGCTCTTTTCGCAAAGATGGATCTAATATCTATGGTGTGAGTACGAATGACAAATGGAAACCTTTATGGTCTGCGGGTCTGGGTTATGAGCTTTCGAAAGAACCGTTCTTTAAATCTAATTTTATCGAATATCTAAAGTTAAGAACCACATTGGGTTACTCTGGAAATGTAGATCTGAGGCGTTCGGCATTGCCTGTTGCAGGATTTTCTAATGGACCGCCAGAACTGGGAAGTTTGCCTATAGCTAATATTGGAACTTTAAACAATCCTTCGCTACGTTGGGAGCAGGTAGAACAATTAAATTTTGGTGTAGACTTCAGAGCTTGGAAAAATCGTTTTTCTGGAAGCTTGGAGTATTATCTGAAGGAGTCAACTGATCTGTATGGTCCTAGTCCTTTTGATTATACTACTTGGGGCGTTTTGCCCACTATTGTGATGAATGCAGCAGACTTGTCAGGTAAAGGGATCGATATACAATTGCGTGTAGTACCCGTAAAGAAGAATGTGAGCTGGATCAGTACACTGATTTTCAATTATAATAAGGCTGTAGTCAAGAAGTATCATTTGATTTCCGCGTCCGGAGAATCTGATATTAGCAGGATCATCGGTTCGGATGGAAGTTTGATCACGCCTATTGAAGGGATGCCTTTGTATGCGATAGCAGCTTACCGATGGGGAGGCTTGGATGCTGAAGGCAATCCGCAGGGTTATCTTAACGGTGAGCTAAGTAGCGATTATGTGGGAATCCGGGATCATGTTTTGAAAAATGGAGTAGATGGAAATAGTGCGCGATATATCGGTAATACCACACCTGCCTATTTTGGTTCATGGATGAATGAGATGAGCTATAAAAACCTGTCGTTATCTTTCAATATTACTTATCGGGCAGGTTATTATTTTAGACGTAATTCAATTGTTTATGCTGCATTGATTAATGGTGGTGGTGGTCATGCAGATTATGCAGATCGATGGCAACATGTCGGAGATGAGCTGAAAACACAAGTTCCATCTTTTATTTTTCCCACGGTGGTCGAAGGTAGGGATGAAATATATGCACTTAGTGATCTGCTGGTTGAAAAGGCTGACCATGTTCGCTTGCAGTTTGTTAATCTATCCTATCAAATACAATCAAAGCGTAAATATTTACCTAAAAGCACACGTCTTTTTGTGAATATGGCCAATCTTGGTATTCTTTGGCGGGCGAATAAGCATGGTATTGATCCTGATTATCCGTATGTGCCTAGAATGGGAAAGACTACTACTGTGGGCTTAAATGTTAGTTTCTAATCCTAAAATGATTAAATAATGAAGAAAATACAATTATTAATAATCGGGATAACATTAACTCTTTTTTTGTTTATTGGTTGTTCGGAATATCTTGATGTTAAAAGTGATAATCGGATCGAAGTTCCTACTACATTGGAACAATTACAGGCCTTGCTGAATGATCATGTTACAATGACAAATGAAACAACTCCGTCTATGATCGAAAACTGGTCGGATGATTATTTTATGTTGCCCAGTAAGTATGAAACTACAGATGCAAATTTCCAAAATATGTACGTTTGGAAAATAGATCTTTATAATCATGCTAATGATTGGTCAGCAGCATATCGCCCAATTTATAATGCCAATTTTTGTTTAGAGGGGTTACAAAAGATTGGACGTAATGATGAAAACAAAATACGATATGATCGTATAGCGGGTGAATCTCTTTTTTACAGAGCTTATTACTTTCAGCAACTGGTTTGGGCTTTTGCATCTGTTTACGACGAGTCGACAGCTATGCAGGATGTAGGCATCGTTTTAAAATTGGATACGGATTTTAATACGCCAAGTATCAGAGCGAGTGTGGCTGATTGTTATGCTAAAATTATCGAGGATGCGAAGCAAGCTATTGTGTTCCTGCCATCTGTTGCCGTTATTCCAACTCAACCTTCTAAGCAAGCCGGGCATGCTTTGCTGGCTCGAATATATTTATCTATGCGCAAATATGACCTTGCTTTGAAACATGCAGAAGAGGCGCTGGATATAAAATCGGACTTGATGGACTATAATAATCCTGCTGATGGTATATCGTCGACACAAACTTTTTCATTTGAAAAATACAATAAGGAAACTATCTTTTATTCAGAAATGAACGGTTTTCAAGGGAATATGTATATAAGTAGCAGAGGTGGTCGTATCGATACTTTACTTGTTCAGAGTTATTTACCTAACGATTTGCGTAAAAAGGCATTTTTCCGAAACATGGATCAGTATTTTGCATTTAAGGGAAGTTATGCAGGAAATCGGATGTTTACAGGCTTGGCATTAAATGAATTATTTTTGATTCAGGCAGAATGTAGAGTTCGTCTGAACGATGTACAGGGAGGGATGGAGGATCTCAATCACTTATTGAAATATCGATTTGATCACACGGTTCCTTTTATTGCTTTACAAGGCAGTAATGAATCTGAAGCTTTAAAGATTATTTTATTGGAGCGACGCAAAGAACTGTTATTTCGTGGTCTTCGTTTCATAGATATCAAACGTCTGAATAAGGAGGGGCACAATATTTCAATCAAACGAAAAATTAATGGAAATGAATACCTGCTAAAGCCGAATACTGATCTGGTAGTACCTATACCTACCGATTTAAAACCTTTTATTAAATAAAAAACAAGAAGCTCCTTTTGGGGGCTTCTTGTCTTACTTAAAGGTGAAAAATTAATTTAATTCGCGGTTTACTGGATCTGAATATCCGGATGAACCTGTTGGGGCTGCAACTTTAAATTGATTAATTGCAACGTTTGTTGTTTGAATACTGACTTGGGCAGGGTCAATGGTCGCGTTAGTTCCAGGTGTACCTAATGTGTGACTTTCTGGTACTCGGATCGAACACGGAATTTCTTCAGTAGCAGGACTTGGACATTGTTCTGATGCTTCTTTCCAATTCGATGGATTTTTAACGTTTGCATCAGAATAAGGAGTGAGTGATCCTAACGGTGCTTTGTACTCAAATGTTAGCATTGTTTCCGCTTTTTTCTCTTCGCTGACTTTGTTGTTCTCATTTTTCGTAAAGGCATTTGCTCCTAATACCATTCCTACTGCCAGGGCACACACACTTGTTGCGCCGATGGCTCTTTTTAATAATGTTCTCATACGTCTTTTTTTAATAGACAGTAACAATCCCAACTGTTGGTTTATTATGTCTCGGCAAATGCTCTTTTCGTACTATTAATTCCGCAATGGAATCTGTATATCTGGTATGTTGCAATTCCGAGAGGTAATACCACTTTCTAAGTTCTATTCTTCTTATTTTTTAGAACTTCTGAAGGCAGTTGAATACCGCATCTGTTTATATTTCAAATTTGTAGAATTATGTTGAGGTCAGCTGGATGCACTACTGCTACATATTTTGCTTGGTTTTTATTATTACTAGATTCATTTATGAAGCTTTTAAAGAATTCGTCGATTTGCACGCTGGATTGTACTGCGCGAGATCGATAAAAGCATCGCAATTTCTCGTTGTGAAAGGATAGCTCTTAAAATTGGCATGTGTGTGTAAAAACTGAGGTAACGCTCTGATGGATTTAGGATGAGTGACAAACGGCGTAGCTGCACCAGCTGCTTTTTCTTTTTACTGTTGAGGACATCGACTAAAGTCTCTACTTTAGCATCTTTTTTCTTGTGTTTATGTACCGTGGCATAGGGCAATGCAAGAATATGGCTAGGTCTTATACCAACGATATGTCCCTGACTGGGACTGTCTGAGTAGAGATGCTCTGTTGTCATCAGGGCCATTCCAGGAAGCGCGACGGAAAAGATTTTAGTTTTTTCAGATTCTTCATCTTCATAAATACGGGCAATCAATCCGTCACAAACAATAAAGACAAATTTGTCTCGGCTTCCTGCTTCATATAAAACTCCCCTGGTAGAAAGTCGATGATAGGTGCTATTGTTTAAAAGCCAGTTGAAATGTGATTTTTTTATTTTAGCATACTTACTCCAATGCTTTAGCAGGAGCTCTATGGCCTGTTGATGTAAAATTGTAGCGTTTTTCATTGTTTTGGTTGTTAGTTGGTTACAGAGTTAGAAGGTTAAGTGGTTAGAGAGTTAGAAGGTTAAGTGGTTAGAGTTAGAAGGTTAAGTGATTAGAATGTTAGATTACTGCGTTACTTCGTACCTCCTTTCGTTGTATTGACTGTCTCTTTCGCGATGGGCACCTGCCGCTTTGGCTTGGAGCGTTCAAGAGGTTTTATTTTTGGCTTGGCGATATTCAATAATGGATAGTTCCGGGTGTAGTGCTTGAAACGAAATAAACATGGTGTAAAATATAGTAAGACTGAGATTGGGAGGGGACTGATAAATGGCAACAGAATCCTAATCAGCATCAACGGTTTGGATACGATATTGATGCCGATATACCCTTCAGATATAACAATAAAAGTAATGTGGCTGTCGAATTGAGGACAATTGTATCTCATCTTAATTAAGAAATTTTGACATGCAAGATCAGTAATTTCGTGTAGGGAGCAAACAGTACTTGTGTATCGCTCATTCCATAATAAATATTCTATTTATTATAATATTTATTATATTTGGTTTAATAATTAATTTTTCAGTTATATAAAATTATTTTATGAATAAATCCTTATTAGGGTACCTTATGATGGATGAGATCCCTGTTTCACAACCTCAGGCTAGAGGTAAGAAAAGACGGAGTCTAAGACAGGTCAAGATTGATGATATCAGGTACTTTAAGAAATCAGGGAATTACATTTATGCATATGGGCCCAATATAAATGGTCAGCTTGTAGAACTGGCAAGAACCGCACTTACTGTTGAGGCATTCAAGAAAAAATATTCGTTTCTAGAAAATCTGATTCGCATCAATCAGTCCGTCATTTTAAATATGAACCATGTGGAGGCTTATCAAGGAGAATATCTGATAGTAGGTAAGGAGCTTTTTTCTGTCAGCAAACTAGGAAAAGAGGCTGTTGCTGCTTTCTTGGCTAAGCATGATCCTAATTACTAAATGAATGTGCTCATTGCCGACAATTGAGAGGCCCTATTCTAAGCGAAAGATAGTTGTTTATTGTTACTGTAGTAACATGAGCTACACTGAGCTCATAAGTATCATTATTGTGGCAGTTGCATAATTTGGTCATCCCGCGAGCATAAATTTCTGGATAATTATTATCTTAAAGGTAATTATAAACTTTACCATCCCGTTGGGATATTTCCATTGTTTTTAGGGGCTTGGCGGACCTTTGAACTTTTTTTTGCTTTCTAGGTTTAGGAAATTGCCCTACCTGTACGCTGATGGTCTTAACTCAATAGACCATGCATTTAAGTATCTTATTACATACACTTATTGATAAAATTGAAAAACTAACAGAAGCTTTACTACTGATCTGTAAACTGCTCTCTCTACTCACCGCTGCTTCACGAGGCAAAAAAGCCGAAACTAGGTCGCTGTCTGAACGCAAGCTTTGGACACACCTTGATGTGATGCGTTACCTGAATATAAGCCTCTCCACCTATAAAAGACGGGTGAAGGAAGGTCTGCTTAAACCGATGACGCTGACCGGTGATGACCGCTACTTTGAAGAGGATCTGACCGAGGCTATGGAACGAAGCCGCATAAAGGGTAAAGTTTAAAGCTGCCGTTTCGCGCTATGGCACATGGTCAATGACGGTGGCTTTACCTATTTCGCAACAGGGGGAAATGCTCCACTTACACAGCAAATCTGCATTTCTAACAGACAATTTCATTTAATGCCCCGCCAGTATCATGTTGATCTTGGTAATAATCAATTTATCCATGAGGTGCCGATGGCGCGGATGGAAAAAATGAAAATGACGGGTAGGGAAATCAGACGCTCTTGTAAAATAATACGATGGACGGGCGACATTACACTTTTTCTCTTGAGCGATGCCGCTGTTATAGTTGCCAGATATGCTGCGCCATAGTGCGAAACATGCCTTTTTTTGAAATGCTTATATCAAATAAGATCAAATGAAATCAATACGACTCAATCTAGCTCAAAACTTCATTTTCGGTCGGTATCAAGATATGTTTGTCTTATTAAATAAGCTCGCGAGGAATATTTAATGTATTAATTAACAGGTTTTTAAGCGAATAGACTAATGGGTTAGAATAGTTTATTCAAGTAATTAAATGAAACATTATGGCAACAAAAATGAAGGCCCTGATCGGGTTTGCAAAAATGAGAGACGATGAATTGGTGATGTCCTGCAGAACAATAATCGGTGCAATGACCGGAAATCCCAAATACCCAAATCCGACGCCTGATCTCCTAGATCTGGAGTCAATTTTGGAAGATTTTATCACCAAACTTGCGGTATCTAGAAAAAGAGGATCGCCCGAAGATACTGCGCTTAAAAATGAAAGCCGGGAACCTTTAATTGTTGCACTGCAACAGTTGGGTTATTATGTAAACGGCGTGGCGCAGGGGCATCTTTCAACCTTGCTGAGTTCCGGATTTCCAACGAACAGCGCATCGTTCGGTAATCAGGTACCGCTTAAAATCGATAATGTGAGGCTTTCGGATGGCCGCCAGTCGGGACAGGTAAAACTGGAATTTGCTCCGCAGAAAATAGCAACCATCTATGAATACCGCTACCGTATCCGTGATGATTTTGAGCAGTTGTGGGGCGATCGTTTTACAACGACATCATCGCGCGGCAATATCATTGCTCCTCTGGAAATCGGTAAATTTTACGAAGTGCAAGTACGTGCGGTCAACACGCAGGGTACTGGTGACTGGAGCGATGCGGCAAGTATACTGGTTCGATAGATGATAAAAGTAGTACGAGCGAGACAGGGGAAGCAAAGTACCCTGTCTTACATTTTTGTCGATGGAGAATTCATCTGTTATGCACTAGAAGATGCCATTCGCGATGTGAAAATCAAAGAGGAAACGGCAATTCCAACTGGTCAATACTCTCTGATTTTGAATGCCTATGGTGCCATGAATGCCCGGTATAAACGCCTGTTTCCAGAGTTTCACAAGGGCATGGTCGAAATCGAAGGAATTCCTAATTATAGCTATGTCTATATCCATATCGGAAATAATATTGGTGATACTTCTGGTTGCATCCTGGTCGGTAACAGTTATGAATTGATCGATGGTGACTATGAATTACGAAAATCGAAGAAAGCATATATCTCTTTATACAAAATGCTGATCGACAAAATGGCATATGATGCAGTTTGTGTGCAAGTTGATAACCAAATGCTAGACACAGTGACGGAGTAATCTAGTAATGATGTTAGAGAGTGAGAAGGTTAGTAAGTGAGAAAGGTTTAACTAACTAACTAACTAACTAACCTCTAGCTTTCTAACCTTTTAAAAAAAACAATGAAAAAAATTATAAAAAAAATAGGCGGTGCTATACAGATCATCTTGCTGGCGCCGGTGAAGTTACCTGTTAAAGTGTTGAATATCCTTAAATACATCGGACTTGGAATGGGTATTATTGAGTCTGTTATGGTAGAAGATGAAGAAGTAGGAGCGAAAAATAATGCGCAAGCACGCTCTTCAAATGGCCTTTTGGATGGTACAGAAGATGATGTTGCCGGTACTATAAAACCTCCAGGTCCCACCGTAAAATATGATCTGGAAACTGGAAAGGAGATCAGGAATGAAACTAAATGATATCCGAATTTCGGCACTTGGAGGTACGATCTGCTCCATATGGGCAAGTTTCTCCTTTGGTGATCTTTTTCAGACAGCACTCCTCGCTGCGGTTGGGACAGTGGTGAGTTTTGTGACGAGTAGACTATTAGGGAAGCTCAGGAAACGCGAGTAGGATGATAATAATAGAGCCGTACGGTTAGGTACGGCTCTGTTGTAAAAAATCTAAAATGCTAAATAAATTAGTATTTTAGATTTTTTATAATTATATTTGCCTTATAACCAATACTTAATAATTATGGCGAAGTCAAATCGACATCTTGGTAAATACGTTGACCCTAATACAGACTTTGGGTGGAAATTTTATTTTGGTCGAGAAGAAAATAAAATTTTATTGATTGAATTTCTTAACAGTTTATTTGAGGGGCAAAAAGTAATTTCTGATTTGAGTTATAAAGCGGTTGAACATGATGGAGATCATCAGGATATGCGTCGTGTTGTCTTTGATCTGCTTTGTAAGGGGAGTAATGGCGAGTACTTTATTGTAGAGATGCAACAACTATTTCAAGAATTCTTTAAAGATAGAGCAGTGTATTATACTTCTCGATTGATCAATAAACAGCTGGCACGAGGTAAAAAAGGCAACGATTATTTTCTTCCTGAAGTTTATTTCATCGGTATATTAGAATTTAGAATGGATGGAATTAAATCTGCTCTACCTGTTCATGAGACGGAAAGTCGCTACTTTTATGATGTCGCATTATGCGATAAGTATACGCATGAAGTTTTTTATGACAAGCTGGGATATAAAATGGTTTCCCTTCCGTCTTTTACAAAGAAGCCAAATGAACTGAATAGTGTCATGGATCAGTGGTTGTATCTACTTAAACACTTGAGCACCATGGATAAATTGCCGTATTTTTTGGATAAAAGGATATTTGGCCTTATCTTTGAAATAGGAGAGATAGGTAAATTAACAGAGGAGGATCTCATGTCATACGAAGCAAGTTTGAAACATAAGCGTGATGCTGAGAGTGTATTTAATTCAGCGTTGAAGGCAGGTAGAATATCTGGTCATGCTCAAGGAGTGATTGAAGGAAAGATTGAAGGAAAGATTGAAGGAAAGATTGAAGGTGAGCGAAAAAAAGCTATTGAGACGGCCATTAATTTGAAAAAAATGGACATTTCGATTGAAAAAATTTCTAAAGCCACGGGGCTTTCTATAGAAGAAGTTGAACAGCTTTAGCTATCTTCATATTTTATAAAATGAGCTTGCTAAAGCTTTGTTATAAATATATTCTAATGACGAATAAAAAGTAAATTCGTAAAAATCAATATTAATTAGACTTTGAATAAAATAGAAAAGGTTGCAACTGTAAAAAGTTACAGCCTTTTTTTGAAATAGTTCGTGTTCGGATAGTATCATTTGATACTATCAAGCGGTAAAAGATTATCATAAAAAAGCCTCCCCCGATTAAGGAGAAGGCATGTGTAAATAGGTAGGTATTAGTTTCTTTAGTTCGCTGTTAATGCTACTGCATTTAACTGTCTTGATGTTCCATCTGGACCTACAGCAACAATGTTATCAAAGATAACCCTTGTGCCCGGTGTGATACCGTTTAAGGCAGATGCCATGCTTGAACTCAATTGATTGCCAGAAGTTGATAATACAATTGCATCGGCACGTGGCTTAGCAATGATCATCGTAAATTTAGTCACCTTAAAGTTCGCATCAAAGTCAAAGTTGTCCAGTTTCGCAAAGATTGCATTCTGTGCTTTAAGGGCTACGGTAGCCATGCTGCCACCTGTTTTACCGGCAAATTTTGCAATTGGATCTGGAATACGTTTAACACGGAATTCGGTGGTACTCAAGGTCTGCATTTTGCCCGGTGCTACTTCAGCACTAATAGAAATGCGCGCAGTACCTGGAGAGGAAACGCGGGCATTATATTTACCACCCGATCCTGAAAGGCTACCGCCTGTCATGCTAACTTTCACCTTATCTGTTGGTGTTCCTGCAGCAGAAACGGATAATGGGTTATCAACACCAATGTAAAGCACATTCATCTTGTCCGGTGATACAACTGCCGAAGGGCGTGCCACCTGATAGGTCTGTGTCGCTGTACGGTATTCCTTCATCGAACCATCCGTTTGTTTCACCTGCACAACTCCGGTCCAAGAGAAGATACCTTCCTTGCTTGTCGATACATTGTACACTCCTTTTCCATCAACAATCTGTAATGGAGAACCATTGACACTGATGGCTGGTTGTGATTTAGAATCTGAAGCGGTTAAAAATACTTCTGCTTTATAGGGTTGTCCCTGTACTAAGTACGATGTTGGAGCAACAGCCACTGCGGCAAATTTATCCAGATTCACAACCGCCTGATCCATTTTGCCTAAGATTAATTTCACCATATCCGATTCTGCATTTTGAGCATCGGTCTGGATTTTGGTCAAAATAGTCATCGCGGCTGTTAGGGGAGTGCCACTTCCGAAATTGATTTCTTCCCAGCTTTTCTTGCCGTTGACAGATTTTTCAGGATCCTTTGCTTCCAATGAAAAGGAAACACTTTTTTGTTCTTCAGGAGTCAATAAAGCGAGGAGCTTCGCTCTTGTTTCATTGATCTTATCCTTTAAGACGGTTCCTTTTTTCTCATTGATCATCATGTTAACGGAGATGTCTTCGTTTTCTCTTTTAACAAGATCTCCTTTTTCAGGATCAATACCGCCACCTTGCTTGGTGAAATCTTCTTTTAGTGAGCTGATATAGGTGTTCAGTTCTCCGATGATCGCCTGTGCTTTTTTAGCTTTATCGTAGATCGGTTTTGCACGAGCAGGCTCTTCCTTTAATTTGGTGCTTTCAAATGCCGAAAACAATTGCTGTACGGCAGTGTTGACATTTGAGCGAGATGATTCGAGGCTATTGTTGATGTTTTTAAATGCATCCAAGATCGTATCGGGCACATTCAATGCAAGTAATGCAAGCAGTACCAGATAAAGAATGCTGATCATTCTCTGTCTTGGTGTCTCTCTTCCTAATGCCATTTTTATTGATTTAGATTATACATGGATGAATTAAACACGCGGTTGGTTCATGGCACTCAACATATTGCCATAGATCGCATTTAAAGCGTTTAGGTTTTTTGCCAGCTTACCAACTTCTTCTTTGAATGCTTTAGAATCATCCAATGACTCATTGAAGTTTTGCATCGTATAACTTAAATTTTCATAAAACTGGTTCATCGATTTTAAGTGCGTAGCAGAATCCTGTAGCTCACGCTCGTACATACCATTTAATTGTTGCAGGTTTGTGGTCAGCTTATTCACCTGTTCGTGGTAGCTGGCAGTATCTGCAGATGAATTGGACATCTGTACCAAGTTAGCAGAAGCCTGCTCAAAAGCAACACTCATGCTGTCGAATTTGGATGTTGCCAATTTCAGCTTTTGTGTGAAATCTTCTGTTGCCAAGGAAACATCTGAGATTTTATTGATCGCAGACATTTTCTCGCTGAAATCACGTAATCCTCTTCCTAAATTGCCAATACTTGTCTCGTCAATATGAGCATCTGCAAACATTTTGTCAAGTGCTACAGTAGCAGATGGTCCCGCAGGTGTATTCACGACAGTTGCACTTCTGGTAGGTAGTTCACCGGTATAGTTTTCATCCAATTCTGGATATACGCGGCTCCAATCTGGTTCTGGTGCAGGAGGGTTGAGACCCATTAGAAAAAATAAGAAGGCTTCAACTCCTAATCCGATTCCGATCATGTAATTGGCATAGGAACCGCCGATGTGGAGAATCTTGAACAGTACACCGATGATGACAATACTCGCTCCCCAAGAGATGGCGACATTTAACCATTTCGAATTGTCTTTTTTCTTACTCATAGTTTTTGTTGTTATAAATGTATTTAAATTGATTACGACTTCAGTTCGTGAACGCTCTTATGTAAAACGTATTATTCACCGTTTTTATATAAAAGATTTCACAAAAGAAATTGTTTGCTTCTCTAGCTACAAAACCTGCTATTTGCGATCTTATTCAGATAATACTAAATGCGATGGCAATATTATGAAAAGTTATATACAAAAATCAAACCTTTGATACAAAAATCAAACCACATCTCTTGTTGAGATGAAATTTAGGTAGAAAAGCGACTGATTTTTTGTTTTTTTAATATTATATTTATATAATTTTGTCCCATCGTTCTGTATTGGTGAATGTGATTCGGTTTTATGCTGCTTTGGGTACTTAAAAATACCAAGGCTGAGTGATGTCACTAAATCTTGCTCTTGCGATAAAAGTTTCTTTTGAATACGATATATGCATTTTTTGTTCACTTTTTTCGCCTCCATCAATGATCGCTTTTGATAGCTATATTTTGTCGGTGCTACACCATTCGCCCCAAGCAACCGCTATTTATAATAATGGTGAGTTGAATATTGCTTATGCTAATCAGGGTATGCTGGATATTTGGTGTGCTGATGAGTCCATCATTGGAAGAACCTTATGCGCCTGTTTCCCAAATTTTGTACAGGAAGGTTTTTGTTCTATACTTAAAAATGTTTGGAAGACAGGGATTACTTATAATGCTACCGAAGTTGCAGCCACAATTGTTGTTGGAGACAAAAAAATCAAACGTTATTTCGACTTTGAGTATAAAGCGATACTTGATGAGAAGGGAGAGACTTACGCGATATTGCACACGGCAAGTGATGTGACCGAAAGAAAATTGGCTAATAACCGAATGGAAAGACAGCGTGAGGAGCTTTCTTTAAGTTATAAATTGGACCGTTTGGCCAGTACCCTCTCACATGATCTTAAGAATCCACTCTCTGTTCTCAAGATGGGCAATGATTTTCTGCTTAAAAATGAAAATCTTTCAGTTCACGTGGCTAAAAGATGGTATAAAAACTTTTCTGAATCCATACAGAATATTGAATCCATCATCAACCAGACTTTACAGCTTAATAAAGTACGTGGGTCAAAAAATATGGCTGATTGTGTCGAAGTCGATAAAAAGATCGGAGAATGGATTAATGAAGTGAAGCTGAATTTTCCAGAACAACAGATCGAATTTCAGTTGGGACATCTTTATTCTTTAAATGCAGACAGTGGTGCGGTATATCAGATTTTTGTTAATCTGATTGGTAATGCTGTGAAATTTGCCAACAGTAAAGGGGCATATCTGCATATTGATAGTGAAGAGACAGATCAAGGTATTGTTTACATTTTTGAGGATAATGGAATTGGTATTCCTGAAGATGAATTGACCAAAGTATTACTCATGGAAGTTCGGGGTAGCAATTCGTCACATATAGTAGGATCAGGAATTGGATTATCATTGGTAAAAGATCTAATGGAATTTATGGGCGGCACGATCAACCTTTCCAGTGCTATAGGAAAAGGTACTGTGGTCCGGTTATTTTTTCCACAAAGTGTGGAGGATTGTTAGGAGGGGGTGAGAAGGTGATTTCAGTCGTTCCTGCTCATTGGCCAATATGAGGCAGGTTTAGTTGTGTCGCGATACTCCAATCTACCTGCATTCATTAGTTTTTGGAGCTGGAATTCAAGGGTACGTACTTTGATATTCGATATTGTTAAATAAAAAGACAATGGTTGACCAGGGTTATTCGCAATAAGTTCATACAATTTATCTATTGCTTCCATTTCTGCCTTTTCCTTTTCTTTATCGTTTTTTAGTCTGGTGTTCTTATAATTAGTAAACTTAACTACTCGTGACCGATCTTCAGGTTTAATATAACGAACGACTTCGTTTATTGCCTCACGTTTTTTAGAGGCTTTGGTATAGATGAATTTTTCTTTTTTTGAGATCTCTCCATTAGTTTTAATCGTATTTATTTTGATCCTATTCAATTCTGTGCCCACGAATTTATTCATCAAATTATTGATATTTAAGGGAGATTTAAAATACTGATAATTATTTTCAATTTCCTTTGTAATTTCTACGGCAGTACGATCTGTGAGAAAAAAATCTGTATAGTTGATCATATAGTCAAGGATACTGTAGAGCTGTCCTTTTTGTTCTCTAGATATGTTTTTTTTACGGATAAACTTCTGGACAGGTAAGTCTACTGGAATTATTTCGTGATCAGGTAGTGAATTGATCTTCTCTTTACTATTCATTCCATGATCGATAATTTCAAATCTCAATATGAGCTTCTTCTTTTTCTTGCCATATAGATAATCAAAAAGAATAGGTGTTTCTATTCCAACGGCAATAGCTAAAGCATATACTTCATAGGCCAGAAGATGGTCATAATTTTTATTAAATATTTCGCTTAATGGTGATTCTTCTATATGTGTTGATGCCGTAATATTTATATTGGTCTTCAAAAATAAATCAGATAGCTTTTTAATTTCATATTCCGGATATTTCAATCGGATAATAGGCATATCTTTAAAATAATGTTGACATATGAGCGCTAGATCTAATCCGAGTGTATGTATTATTGTGAAAAAGGCTTTTCCGGTTAATTGTATGTTTTCATTTTTAAGAATAGTATCAACCTCCTGCATCTTTCGGTTGATGATGGATTGATCATAAAATAGCGCATTTAAAAGCTTATTTATAAAGGTATAGAAATTGGCTACATTGGGTAATTTTTCTTGATCTTTTTCCATTTGAATCTTCATAATTATAGCTTTGGTGTTTTAAAATTTGCATTAAATGTTGAATTGAATGGAGACTTGCTTAGGATTGTGTCAGTTTCATTCAAAAAATAATCACAGCGAAGTAACCGAAATAATTAAAGGTCTTTCTGCCGCTCTATCATCAATAAGACCTATGTTAAACGTTCCTCCGCTTTTGGATATCGTGTTATTTGAGTAGGCATTTTGATCTCTTGCTGATGAACATTGACGAACTGTAATCATTGTGCGTGCATTATCTGATATTTTTGGAATGACTATATTGCTCATTTCTTGACCGTTACTGCTTCTCATCACCAATTGATATGGACCTGTAGAAGTTATTTGTAATGGAGTATAGTTATGTTCTTGTACACCAGGGTTTTGCTCCTTGTTTTCAGATAGAATAGCTATGGATAAAAAAGGTTTGAGGTCAATTTTTATCGTCGCAGAGACAGATTGAGCCATAATTTCTGATATGCCTAGTATATTCAAGAGGAAGAATATCCCTAAAAATAGCCGCAAGGTTTTATTCATTATTTATTCAGATTAGAAAATTATCTCTATAAAGGTTCTATTTCTATCACTTATTCATTGTTTATAGTTAAGCAGTGATGTATTTCCTGTAGCACCATATTAAAATTGGTCTTATTGAATATCAATTGTACTCCGCTTTTATGGAAGATTTCTATTTCAGAATCCTTAATTGAGCTCGTGTAGCCAAATAGCTTAATAGAAGGAAATTTTTCTCTAATTCTGTTAGCTGTTTCTATCCCATCCATCAAAGGCATATGTAGATCCATAATGCATACTTGAGGTAATTCGGTACAAGCCTCCAGTTGATCAACTAGCTCTTGGCCATTGCTGCAATTATATCGCAGATCGAAAATATTGTTCTGGGCGACAATGGCTCTTACAAGAGCGCGCTGCAAGATACTGTCGTCCGCAAATGCAATCTTAATTTTTTTAGCCATAATTTCTATCGATTTCGAAACGTCTATATTAGTCGGTCTTTTTTATTTGATTGAATGTTAGTGTTTTAAATTGTTTTTTGTGGTTTGCGTAACTGTTTTTGTTTTATTCGTCGATAACGAACTTTTTATTTCACCTTTATCCTCGTAGGATAATTTTTCTGGATAAAAACCGAAGCAACTTTCCATTTCTATTAATATCCATTCTATTTTTGGAGCTACATATAGTTCTTTCTGTAATCTTTTCTCATTCATCGTTGGTAAGCGTTAGTTTATTAACAATATCTAAAATGGAGCAAATTAATAGTCCAATTCAGACTGCTTTTTATGTGCAATTGTTTGGTTTACAGTTTAAAATATTTTTAACATATTGTGGAGTTATGTAATAGAGGAAGTTTTATTTCTAAAATTTGAATTTTTAGCATAGATGATAATTTATATCGATTTCCTAAGAAAATAATAAATACCATATTTTTTTTCTTAGGAAAAAGTTATTACATTTGAGTAGGGTGAATGTAGTCTGAATTGGACTTCTGCGAATATGGTATTATCTTTATTCACAGATAAATAACGAGACAGTTCAATGATTAATTTTGATTTTACCCTGCAGACTTCCAACCCAACAGCCACGATTTTTATTAGAATTTTTGATGAGTTTCAGAAAGAACATCTACTGAAGACTCCACTAAAAATATGTCCGTCCATGTGGGATGAGGAGAAGCAAAGACCTAAGAACATCTATTTAAAGAAATTTAAAAAATTGAATAATAAGCTGGACAATCTGAAAATTGCTCTAGCTGAATATTTAGAAACTATTAAAAATACGATGCTTCTTTCTCCAAATAGGTTGCAGCAGATTATAAAAAAATGTAGCTCAAGCTCAAAAATTGGCTATCCAAAAGATAGTTTGTTAGCGCATATGGAGTCCTATATCAATAGTCGATTGCATTTAATTTCTTCCTCTACATCAAAACGTTATATGGTTTTTCTTCATTTGCTTGAACGTTTTGAAGGTAATCGAAAGAGGCATCTTCTATTGCCCGAGGTTAATGCTTCTTTTGTAAAAGAATTTCTAGAATTTGGAGATTTTGAAGCATATAATAAAAGTACCATCCATCGCACCATCTATTTTGTTAGGACTATTCTTAATTTTCTAGAAAAGAGAGGTGTTCGTACGTATGTTTATGAATTGGAACTACCGAGGGAAAAGAAAACAAACTTATTTGTCACGCTGAGTGAGGATGAATTAATCAGAATCAAAAGAACTGAGGTTCCGGAAGATCTCAAGGCAGCAAAAGATTGGCTTATTATCAGTTGTTATACCGGCCAGCGTGTTTCTGATTTTATGAATTTCAACATGGAAAATATGGAAATTATACATGGAAAACCCTGTATGTCCTTTGTGCAGCAAAAAACACAAAAAGATATCCTATTGCCTTTACATCCCGTTGCATTGACAATTTTATCTCAAAATGCTAATATTTTTCCAGAAAAACTTTCTGCCCATAAATACAATCTCCAGATCAAAGAGGTCGCCAAATTGGTAGGGATAAACAATCTCGTTAAAGTGCGAAAAAGGAAGGGATTTAGGTCAGTTGAAATGCTTGTACACAAATGGGAGGCAATTGCCAGCCATATCGGACGTAGAAGCTTCGCTTCGAATTTTTACGGTAAGATCCCGACATCTTTATTAATGGAAGCAACCGGACATACCACTGAACAGATGTTTCATCGCTATATTTCTACAATTGACACCGAAAGAACCCGGTCTTTAGGGCAATATTTTGAGAAATCATATAAAGAGAAATTTTTAGTAGCATAAGTGTTTAGGTTAGAAAGTTAGATGGTTAGAAAGTGAGTTGGTTAGTTAGTTACTTAATAGTATTTAGATTGTAGTACTTAGTATTTAGATAAGGTTAGAAATTGAGGTGGTTAGACCTATTGTTACTCCGTTACTGGTCACTTGTTACTTAATAGTATTTAGATTGTAATACTTAGTATTTAGATAAGGTTAGAAAGTGAGGTGGTTAGACCTATTGTTACTCCGTTACTGGTCACTTGTTACTTAATAGTATTTAGATAAGGTTAGAAGGTGAGGTGGTTAGACTTTGTGTTACTCCGTTACTGATCACTTGTTACTTAATAATGTTTAGATAAGATTAGAGGTGACTCCTGTTACTTCTTTTGTTACATTGGTAATTTTATTTTTTTTAGGCTAAATAGATGCTTTTTTGGATAAAAACAGATGTTTTTTCTGATTTTTAAGTGTTTTTTGCCCGTTTTTAACATAGTGCTTAAAATTATTTTTTGTACATTAGTATAATATGGAATTAGCAAATATTACAAAAGAGAGACTTGTAGAAGCTCAAAAAAATGGATATACTGCAATTATTACGAAGTACAATTCAAATCCTTTAGATCCGATCTGGATCTTTGAAAAAGTAAAAAAAGATCAGTTTTTTCAATTTTCAGAAAACCTTCAGGATACCTATCAGTTATGCTACCAGATTTCGGAAGCAATTGATACCGTAGAGGAATACCCTTTTATCGGAAAGGTTACTTTACCAGATTAGGATGGAGAAGCAAAAAACGAAAAATATACTTATTTAATAAAAAAGCCGATTAGGAAAAATCTTGTCGGCTTTTTTATTTGTATATTCTAAGGGAATTAAAGCTAGTTCACATCTTATGTATTGTTATATTCTTTTAAAATGTCAACAAATCGTGATGTTTTCAATCTGTTCCTATATCATCCTATTCTGTTTTAGAAGTATAGGCATATATACAGATCTGTCCATATTGATCTTATGTGCGGCTTCGGCTGTACTATTATCTTACATTAAAGATAAAAGGATAATCCCCCACATTACGATGATGTGGGGGATCGTTAAAAGAAAAGATCATTTATCAATTTAAAAGTCATAACCAGTTTTCTTAGATCTTTTTCAGAAGAGGCATGCCAAAACCCGCTGTAGACGGTGGAACCAACTGACCATTTTGTATCTTATATCCGGATAGATCAACATCTTCCGATGTACTTGTTACTCCTTCTATAGTGATGGTATTGCCCAGTCCTCCTGTGAGATGTGCCGTATAGTATGTCTTAAGTAAAGATCCCCATGCGTGGGGCGATGCCTGCACACCCAATTTCTTCAATTCGGGCATCAGCTTTCTCCAGTTTGTAAAACCGAGACCTTCGATATCGGTTAGATGTACATCCAATAGTTTCTTTTCAAAAAGCTCTTGTAAAAGCTTTGGATCCGGATCGGCTTCGCCATCTGCCAATAAGGTAATTCTGCCTGTTTTTTTTATATAACTTCTCAATTTTTGATAATCAGCAACGGTTTCATGGAATGGTTCTTCTATCCAGAATAACTTTACTGAAGGAATTCCTTCGAGATACTGGATAAATTGGTCAACGGAGAAACCGTTGTTGCCATCCACTAAAATACCGCAATCTGGAAAAGCTTTTGCGACGGCATTGGTAACATCGATATCACGCTGTAGACCTTCTTTATAGGGCATCCATTTATGACCTCTACCGATTTTGAGTTTGAATTGTCGATATCCTACTTCGTAATCATACCGACATTCTTCCAGTATACGGTCGATACCTGCAGGCTTTTCCGAGGGCTCGAGATCGTCAAAGTAGATCATACCACTATAGTAATCGGTCAGATACGGTGTTTTTCTTCCTAGTAACTCATAAACCGGTTTCTGCAATATAATACCCGCGAGATCATGGAGAGCCATGTCAAAAGGGATATGTCTAGCTTCTAAAGTTCCGATATCAGCTACAAAAATCTCCGATACTTTTTTACCCAGTAGTTCTTTTGCGATCTGCTCTGCATCTCTTCTTGATCCGCGGAGTGAGGCCCATCCCATCGCACCTTTGTCTGTTGTGATACAGCAGATCTCGACATTAGGGCCATATCCATGAAGGTCAAGGCGTGCATTTTTTCCGACAAGCCGGGGATATTTCATATGAACAGTAGAATATTTGATTTCCTGGATACGATGATAGGACAATTCTTTATGCTGTGTTTTATTGTCCAAGAGAGAGGTCAGCGTCATGGCTTGTCCTGCTCCATTGTACAGCGTTGCAGAGGCAATGCCTAGGTTTAAGGCCTGTAAAAAAGTTCTTCTTTTCATATTTGGTTTATTTTGAGTTTAATACACTAACCAAGGATTTTTCTTCGCTTTTTAACTGATTCTTTCATCAACTCATAGCAAAATGTAATGGAGGAACGATAAAAGCAGTATCATACCTGGAGCAATGACCAGAACCATTTAAGTTTATCAGTTCTTTTTAATACCATAAACGACTCAATTAAAGTATCATCGTATTTTTTGAAAGTTACATCAAAATATAAAAATCATTATAGCACATTTGTTTCAATCGATTTCCAAATCGTATCATTATTAGCTAAAGTGAGTTGGTGAAGAGGTTAGAGGGTGAGTTGGTTAGATAGTTAGTTGGAGAAGAGGTTAGTGGTGAGTTGGTTAATCGATGATGTGATAAGAAAGTTAGTAGGTGATATTTTATAATTCTTTTTTTTGGTATCTATTTAATCAATAGTCTGTTATATTTAAAATTTTACTAAATTTAAGTTAGTAAATAACCAAACTTCCAGTAGATGTTGACCTGATTGAATTATTGAAGAACATCTTAATTTGCAAAGGTTTTGATTAATAAAGACGTAATGGTAAAACAGATTTATTGAAGGACCAGCATTATTATAAACTAAAAAAGAATTTAAAATGAGTTTAAAAACATTAATGACCAACAGTGTTGATTACAATATCTGGGTTACAGAACAATTGATAAATTGGTTGGGAAACTACCCTGTGGAATTGTTGCAAAAGGAATGTCCGTCGAGTTTTAACAGTATCGCAAAGACAGTAAAACATATCAGTGATACGCAGTTGTACTGGTCATCGATGATCCGTGAAACACAGACACCAAGTTTTGAGTACATGGCCACAACGGTAGATATTGAACGTGAAATGGAAAACTTAGTTAATGAAGCTAAACTCTTAGCCGCTTATGTAAAGGGAAATTATGAAGCGATGAACGATCCCCTATTAATAGAGTCAGAATGGTTTTCGTCAAACTTTCCAAAGTACGAATATCTCCAGCATCTCATCATCCATACGACCTACCATCGTGGACAGATTGTAACCATCGGACATCATGTAGGTGTTTCAAAAGCACCCATGATGGACTATAATTTCTGGAACGTGATGCGGCAACAAGCTGGATAGCATGTTGTTCATGATGTCACTTTGAGATGAATAAAAGGGAATTAGATATAGGCGATCAATATATTGGACATTGGAAAGGCACTCACGGTTTGATTCGAAGTTGACTGCCCCGACCTGATTTTTACTATGTGTCAAACACCTGTGTTGAAAAAATGAAAAAGTTCGATAATTTAAAGCCTCAATCCGCAGACTGAGGCTTTAAGATCTTAAACTTGATTTTATTGTTGACTTAACTCATTAAGCATTAATCATGGTGAATAACTTCCGCTATGGCTCGTCATCCCATCTTTACGCATCGCTTCAATAAGCAGACAATTGTAAACGTAATCCCAACTTGAACTGACTTCTGAATTTTGATTCAGACCATATGGCCACCAATGCTGGCTATCACCACTTATCACCGCATTTTGATCGGAATTGATCAATTTTAACATGTTGTTTCCATTAGCAAATTGATATTTTCCAGCACTTATTGCTTGCTGTGACCACCAGCTTGTTGTGCCTGTTCCAAATGTATGGTTCATTTCATGTAGCATCGTGCGGATATTTTGGTAAGAAGTATTTGTTCCAAATCTCATCCATCCTTCATTATTCGCATCAGCGGTAGCAACCCCGGGAACATAATTGAGGTATACATGCTTAGTTGCTGATGTATATTGATTCGCATACCAAACGGCACTGTCAATCGCTACTTGCAGGCGTGAGTAAGCGGCAAGCTCTTCCGCTGTAGGGCTACTTGCTTTGTTGAATGTATACGTGACGTTACCTTTCTTAATTGTTCGAAAGGCAATATTGGTTCCGTAGCTCACCCCGGTTTCATTGATAGCATATGCGCGAAGATGATAGTTGGTCTGTGGCGTTAAATTTGCTAATCCGATTCGAAATTTGCCAATACCGTTTGCTCCATGTGCCGATTTGTTTTGCGTGATCGTCGGATTTTCTTCTGTGCCCCAACAAACACCACGCTCCGTGACCGCTCCTCCGCCACTGCTCAAAATCTCTACGTCGTAATACGCTTGCGATGACCCGATAATAAACATCGGTGTCTGGGCGAAATTGACAGATTGTATATCTGCTGTTTTTAAAATAATCTGATCTCCGTACGCAACACCACCTTTGTTTTTGGCATATGGTCTGATGTAGTAGGTTGTAGACTGTACGAGGGAATTGAGCTGAACACTAAATTCTCCTGATCCTTTACTTACCGTAGCTTCGTGCGGATTGTTTTCAATCGTAGGATTAGGACTTGTGCTCCAGCAAACACCTCGATTGGTGACTAGTGCTCCGCCTTTACTGGTTACCATTCCCTTAACCATTGCTCCGGAGGTAGTGATATTGGAAAAGGTTAATTTTCCCAAGCCTGGAAGAGCAATTCCTTCCGAATTTTCGATTGGCTTCACGGGTAGCAGATCTGATGTTGATTTGGCGCATGCCTGCACGGTTAAACCGAGCATAAGCAGATAGAAATATCTTTTTTTCATATTTTCTTTTTTTATGGTAAAACTTCAAAAGTCATATTGCCAGTTATCTTGATATATGATCCATCACTCGCTGTTCCAGGCATGTTACCCAACAGTCCGATGGTGACGGCACTTGCTTCGGATAAATTAAATTCCAATACAGCATCGGTTCCTGAAATAACCTTATAAGCTAAACTTGCAGCTGCTAAATTAGCCTGGTCAGGTAATTGTGTTCCCTTAGCAGCAACTAAATGGACTGTTCCGGCAGCTCCTTTGTCCAGTTTCGTAATGGTAAACCGATATTTTCCAGGCTGAAGGTTGGTCGTTTGATACATTTTTCCATTGACAATCGGAGCTAGATTTGGCGATGGTGTAGCCCACTGCCACCATCCTGCTTCCAGCGATAAACAAGCTTGGTTGGAGCGGATCTCTATTCCACCATAGAACTTATTGTCGGTATGTTTAAAGTTTTTTGCGGCATCATTCAATTGCCAATCTGCTGGAGTACCCCATCTACTGCCTGCCATGGCAGAAGTCTGGAACGGGAAATTCATATTTTTCAAATAAATTTCTTTGGGCAATATCTGTGTGACATAGTTGGTATAAAATGTATCGACACTTAAGGTATCGGGTATAAATAGGGTACGATACCGGTACGGTTTTCCAGGAAGGTAGTTTTTTAATATACTTTCACCGATATGGATAGAATCACGCTGTATGACCAGCTTTCCTGCAGTATTGGTGTACTCGACTTCTGTAAATGTTGCTCCGCTGGTCAGATCAATGCCACCCCAAGCAATGGTTGTGTTCTGATCGCCGGCAAAATATCCGGTCGTGTAGTAAGGACGGTTGAGTAAGCCAGATGCATAACGTTCACCATAGGAAATACCTGTTTTAAAAACGCTGAGTGATTTGTTCCCTTGTCCATCAAAAGTGATAAATTCAAAATTATGTACCCCTTCTCTGATGGGTAAAGATAGCTTTAATGTATCCACTCCTGATGTTCTATTGATCGTAAGCTCGGCAGAGTCCTGTCGATTGTCCCAATAGACTTTCAATCGTTCGATTTTTGGATCAGCCATAAACAGACCGGTGATATATACCCTTTCTTTTCCAGAATAAACTTGTATTGAATCTATTTTTCCAGTGTAGCTTATTTCTCCGTCCTTTAGATATTTTTTATAATCATCACTTTTTGAGCAGCTGAAAAGATGAAGTAGCGCGACGCCAAGCAACATGCTCTTACCTATTATTTTAATGAGTTGTGTTTTCATAATTTTTGTCTTAAAAATAAATGGTGGTCCCCGTTAGCGAGGGTCTCCATATACCTGAACTTCTGCGATTGCCATAAATGAAGAACCTTGCCAGTTTTTTGAAGTTTTTATGCGGAGATAGCGCACCTTTGGAGCACTGACATCAAAATCGAAGCTAAGTCCCGAATTGGCGAGCTGGTAATCTTCATCGGTCTGCTGGCCCATCGGTAATCCGGAGGGCTTTTTGCTTTCAAAGTTTCCGAGTAGTTTCCAATTATTCCAGCTGCCATCTGAAGGAGGATTGTCTGAACCCCAGATTTCGAAAGTTTTCACATTTCCACCATAATAATACATCCGGCCATTATTGGTGTATTCCGGATAATTCCAGATGACGATCCGACTCATTTTGGCTAAAGTTCCTGTATCAAAAGTGATCCATTGCGGACCATTGATCGTGACATCGGTAAGTGATATATTGGGCCAATTGATGATATCGCCATCCCACATTTTTGATAATCCTGTCGAGGTATACTGTTGTTTTGCATCAGTAGGTAAACTAATGGCATTATAACGGGATTTTGGCAATGCAGTTTCGAATAGGGGTGTAATGGTGGTCACCATGGTATCCGTAAAATTCATGTACTTATCGCGTATGGTGATCGCAAATTGTTTCGGATTAGGGGCAAATCCGCGAATGGTTCTATTGATCTGTTTTGTCGATGTATAAATATTGTCTACAGATGGAACCCACTCGCCTAAGGAATCCACCATGACCATAATGGTCAGATTTTTTTCCTTTTCATTATCAGCGGTTATCCGTATTCCGCCGAAGGCTCCAATTGCTTCTAAACTTCTAAAAGTATCCCAGATCGGATTTTCCAATGGAGTGACCGGGACGGTTACCGGTGTTGAACTAATTTCACTTCGGTTTACGGTAGAGAGCTTAATATCATGAGGTTTCATATCCGCGAATCCTTCTACAAGCAACGAGTTGTTGTAATAGGATGATTTTACCTCCATTTCTTGACCAGATGCCAACGTGTAGGTCGCGCGTACATAAAGCAGATCCTGATCTTTGGGAAGTGTGTAATGGATACGGGCTGCTCCCGGTAAATTTTCGACCTGGACATTGCTTACTGGTTGTGGAGCAGCAGCATTAGTTACCTGAGCTGTCTTAAACTCCTCCTTACAACTACTCAATGCTGCTGTCAGCAGGAGTAATGTGAAAATATACAGTTTTGTTTGATTCATGTTCATAATTATCTTGTATCAGCTATAATGAAATAAGGGCTACCAACCCAAATTTTGCATCAGTGAAGGGTTTACGGTTAATTCTCCTTGTGCGATCGGCCAAAAGTAATCACGTGGGGCGACGAATGTTTGTGCATAGAGTGTGCGTAAGCGGTAGTAATCACTGGTCACCTCTTGGTTAACACTCCATCCCGTGATATTTTGGTTGAAATAATTAACCGCCAATTTCCAACGACGGAGATCCCAATAACGCTTTCCTTCAAATACCAATTCGATCATGCGTTCACGCTGAATGATTTCGCGTAGACCATCTTTCGTATTTGGTTTGCTGGGATTGGTTGAAAATGAACTCCAAGACTCGACGATCCCGGGCAATCCCGCACGTTCACGGATGCGGTCCAAATAGGTGTAGACCTCTGTAGATGGCCCATTGGCTTCATTTAAGGCCTCGGCATACATCAGGTAAATATCACTCAAACGGATCGTTGGCCAAGGGTATGATTTGTAACTCACACCACTGCTGGCAAAAGCTTGTTCCCAGTTGACCAGTTTTTTTAAGAAATACCCTGTTTCATTGATCCATCCGTGATTATTTGCCCCTGCAGGTTGATTGAGTTTTGCCTGTACATAATAAGTATCTTCATCGGATAAGCTTTTGGTATCAAATTTAAACCAGATACCGCCATCAAAACCTAATGATGCATAAAATCGCGATTCACGGTCATAATTTAGCCGGGCTGTTGTATAGCCTTCTTTAATATGAAAGCGTTCTTCATTCTTAGCTGTTCTTAAGGTAAACCTGTTGGTAAAGTCTAAGGTCTTATCTTCATTGATGGGTACGCCATTTTTGGTGTAAAACATTTCGGCAATTTTGATTGGAGCGCTTAAATGCTGTCTTGCAGTACCTACTACAGCATCAATGGTGAGTAATGGCATGGCATCACGCTGGATATTCCAAGCTTGATAATTAGGATTTGCCCAGATGTGCTCGGAAGACCAGCGCTCATTGAAACCTAAGTTTATACCCAGTACTTGTGCAGTTTCATCACTCATCTTAAACTGTCCATATTCCGTTTTCCGAAAGGGGAAAAATGTGATACCGGCTGATTCTGCGGCTGTAATTGCGGCTTTGGCCGCTTCGGCGGCACGCGCCCATTTAGAAGCATCATATACGGGATTAAAAAGAGGTTCCCCATCCTTGTTACGGACTGTCTGAAAATCTGAATTACCATTGAATAAGGGACTGGCAGCGGTCAACAAAACTTCTGCTTTTACTGCTTGAATAATGGGCTTGGTGACGCGGCCTAATTCAGAAGCCTGATCCGGAATGATCAAGGGAACAGCACTGTTTGAAGCCGAGTCTAATAATGATACGATGTAGTTCACGACTTCGTCGACAGGTCGTTGTGTTACCCGTACTTCTTGTTGGTTTGCATCCAAAGGAATATTGGTACGTGCCAAGGGTATTGGGCCATATTGGCGCATCAAGATATAGTGGTAGTAGGCTTTTAAAAACATGACTTCTCCAATCCATCTCGAACGATCTTCACTGGATAAATCGGGTACTTTCGATGTGTTAGAAACATTTTCTAAAAAGATATTGCAATCACGGATAGCGGTCCACATGCCGCTGCGCCAGGTATCTACTAAGGGAGCATTCACATTTTGCCCTCCACGTGCAATCCGCCAATTATTGGCTGGATAGATCTCGCGCTGCGCTACAGGAATCCATACTTCATCGCCTGCTAAAAAACCGGTATTGCTCTGCGCATCGGCATTGTTGGGTAGCCATGCATAGCAGGTAAATAAGAATTTTTCAGCTTCGTTGCGCAATGAAAACGCATTGTCTATAGTCGCGACATTGTCGGGAACAACATCAATATAATCTGCACATGCGGAAAAACCGATGGTACTAACAGATAGATATATAAGGTAGCGTTTTATCTTTTTTATCTTTAAATTTTTCATTTGGATAATTTTTTATAAATAATCATGAGTTGCTTGTCTGCAATCGATATGATTGCGCAGGGTTCAAATGATGAAATCCTGTGCTGTAGTTCATGAGCGTTTTATCATTTTGTAATGTTTAAAAACCAAGCTGTAAGCCAATGTTATAGGTGGCTTGAATCGGATAACCGATACCTCGTCCACCCATTTCTACGTCCCACATTTTAAAGGAACTGATCGCGAATAGATTCATTCCATTGGCATAAATCCGCAGGTTTTTTGCTTTTAGTCTATTCATTAAACTTTCTTTGAACGTGTAGCCGATTTCAACAGTTTTTAATCTTAAGAATGATCCATTACGCATCCACCATGTGGATCTTTGGTTGTTGTTGGCAACAATATTTTCACTTAATCTTGGCCAGAAGGCATATAGATCTCGATTTTCTTCACTCCAGTAGCTATCAGCGATCACGCTTAGAAGTCCATTTTGAGAACCTCCGTTGAGGTAGAAGGGAGAGATGTTTTCAGGATTGATAAAGAATGAAGATCTTGCTGAACCTTGAAAATAGAAGCTGAAATCGAGTCCTTTACCGCCCACTGTACCTCCAAACCCATAAATCAGTTCGGGTGTGGTTGGGTAGCCAATGGCTACACGATCTAAATCGGTAATTTGGCCATCGCCATTGATATCTCTGTATTTGATATCACCACCTAAATAATCAATACCAGGTTTGCCAAATTGAACGGGAGAATTTAATACTTCCTGATCGTCAACAAAGAGTCTTTCAGCTATATATCCGAATTCTTGTGAGGCGGAGGTTCCGACGGTATAGCGGCCAGGCTCTTGATAAGCCGGTTCATCAACGATCAAGCGTTTACTGACGGCATAGGTTAATGTGCTTCTTCCTTGAAGATACCAACCGTTCATCAAGTTTTTATTATAACTCAATGTCACATCCATACCTTTGCTTTCTGCTTTATTGGTATTTGCCACGATAGGGGCTCTCAGGCCCATTGTACTAGGGATATAAGACCGATTTGTGAGTATATTGCTACGGATTTGTTTATAAATGTCAATATTTAATTCAATTGCATTAAATAGACTCAGATCCATCCCGAAGTTGGTCTGGCGAGATCGCTCCCATGTGATGGCTTCATTGGCATATCGGTTGATCGCAATAGTAGGTCTCTTATAGCCCCCCAGTTCTCCGAAAGAAATTTCACCGGCATTCATGTTAACTTCTGAAAGATAGAAGAAACGATCCTGTGCTCTACCGATCTGATCATTTCCGGAGTATCCATGCGTAGCACGTAGTTTGAATTTATTTACCACGTCACGTAGTGGTTCAAAGAACGATTCGTTTGAGATGTTATAAGATAGACCAAAGGAAGGGAAGAACCCCATGCGTCTTGCTTTTGCAAATCGCTCGGATCCATTATAACCGAAATTAAATTCGGCAATATAACGATCATCAAAATTGTAGGTAAACCTACCCGAAAGACCGATATTACGCGCTGGTAAAGACAATTGTAGCGATCCGGCATTGCCACTTAATGAATTTTGAAGTAATCCAATGAGGGTGGCTCCGACATTATGCTTCCCAAATCCGCGGTTGTAATTGGCAATAGCATGCGCATAAAACATTGAATTGACCTCTTTGTCAGACTCCGAATAATCGAGATATTCTGTTCCAACAGGGCCTATTGAGCCTTGAGATCCGTCGTTCATGACACGCAGTGTCAGGTCGCCATCAGCATTTGATGATGCCGAGTAATAAAATGGATTGTACCTTCTGCTCACTTCAAAATAAGCATAGCGTTTTAAGTAGGTCATCGCAGTTAAGTTCAGACCTGGTACGATAGCACTTAAGTCTTGACGTAATTCAATCTGTGGCATAATGGTCGAGGTGTTGAATTCCTGATAGCCACGTACCATTTCGGCATAAGGATTCACAAACAGACCTCCGTTTCGATTTAGTGCATTGCCAAATAGCGGATGGTTCATGTAAGGCATATACGAAGACGGATATAGCGCCGGAAACATCACGGGGTTTGACCATATTGCGCGTCTAAAGGTGACGGCACCACCATTGATACGGTTGTTATTCTCGTCCAAACCACCTATAGGACCGTTATAATCATCAAATTGAGCGTAGACCCGTACAATCCCTGTAGTGCTGGGAGTAAAGTTGATATCGACATTGGAGCGGACCGAATAATTTTTCAATTTAATGTTGTTATTGAAATTGTTGATGCCATCAACCTTCAGAATACCGTTGTCGATATTGTACGTTCCTGCTAAGTAGTACCTTGCTTTGGCACCGCCTCCTGAAATATTTAAATTGTTTCGCTGATTGAGGGTATAATCTTTGATCAGCTGATCAATCCAATTATTATTAGGATAAAATAGCGGGTTATCTCCAGCGCGGGTATGATCGATTTTACTTTGCCAATAGGGCAATCCCTGGCCGCTCGAAGCATCTGCAGGTCGTGTCAGATAAGCTTCATTGGCCATTTCCATATACCGAATGTTATCGGCAAACTGAAAATTTCTGGTATTGGTGGAAATGTTGTTTTCTGAACGAAATTCAAATTTTGTTTTTCCTTCGGAGCCTAGTTTTGTGGTGATCAGTACGACACCATTCGCACCGCGCGCGCCATACATCGCGGCGGCATTGGCATCACGTAGGACTGAAAAGCTGGCAATGTCGTCCGGTTGTAAACGTGCCATATCGGTTGGGGATGATTCGACATTATCTATCAAGATCAGCGGATCTTGTTTACCGGTACCAAATGTACCCAGCCCTCTGATAAAAAAATTGGCATTATCAGATCCGGGTTCTCCACTGCGCTGAAATGCAATCATACCAGCTACACGTCCTGCCAACATGGTCGTCAGATTACTCGTTGGCCCTTTTAATTCTTTTGGATTGATCGTCGTTACTGAACCCACAACGGATGTTCTTTTTTCGCGTTGCCCAAAACCGGTGACAACTACATCTTCTATCACATTCTCATTCATCTGAAGGATGACATCCAGTAAGATGGTATTATTGGATTCCACTTTTTTTTCTGCTAATGCTATTTCTTGACGTGTATAGCCTACACTTGTAAAAACCAAGGTTGCGGTTTTACTGGCACTTATAGCATACATCCCCTGTGCATCTGTCAGTATTTTTGATTCGCTACCTAGAACTCCTACAGTAACCCCTTGTATTGGGGTGCCACTACCCGAGACCTTTCCCGTCACACGGACTTGTTGAGCGGTGGCAACATAGCAGCTTAACGTCATTAGAAATATCCAAATTCCAAGACGCTTTTTAAGCACTTTACCTCTTTTCATTAATAATTAGTTTGGTTATAAATTGGTGAGTATTTTTACTCGATGTACAATTATCGCAACTATCTTTTGATTAAATTGGGGGGGATTTGGTCAAAAATAAGGGGGGAAATCAGCATCATCGGTATGGTTAGATTTTCATATGAAGATTTTCTCTACCTCAATTTCACGTGCTAAATGGTTTTTTTAGCTGTTTAGAAGACTGGGGAGACCTATTTCTCTAAAAGACAGCTAAAATTGGTTTTATAATTATTAAATGTTAATTTAACACTTGTAAAAAGTCTGCTTTTTTACACAGATTTATACCTATACAAACCAATCATTTACGCCAATAATTATGAGGTACAACTTATTATGCCTTCTTATTTTTTTATTGCTATGTTTTGATATGCGAGCGCAGTCATCCATCGAATATCTGGGGATTGATCATGGCTTGTCCAATGATTTTGTGACCGATATTTATCAAGATAGGGATGGATTTCTGTGGTTTGGAACTTTTAATGGCCTCAATCGTTTTGATGGCTATGAATTTAAGATTTTTAAAAATAATCCATTGGCGAATAAATCCCTTCCAGACAATCGCATCACCGATATGCTTGAGGATCAAACTGGTAATCTCTATGTTGCAACCAAGGGCGGATTGGGTTTTTTTGACATGGATCGCAACCATTTTACTCGGATAGATCTTGTTAGAGGCGGGGAGGAAGTGCAGCCTATTGATTTTTCCATCCATCAGCTGGAGAAAGATAAGGATGGTCAACTCTTTGCGACTTCAGGAAAAGCGGGTTTATTGATGATCAAGAAGACCGGAAAAGGTCTCAGGGCGCATACTGTCCCATTATATATTTCAGGAAAAGTAAGTGATCAAGCATACAGTGTCAGTTCAATCTGTAAAACTTTCGATGGAAGATTAATGTTGATGATACATGGGGTGGGCTTAGCGATGTATGATCGTAAAAACAACGGTATTCAAGTTCTTGTAAAGGGAGATTTTAATGCAACATTGATGACTGCTTCTAGTGATGGAGGTATTTGGTTTTCAAATGGCTGGTCGGTCACTCACTACGATTGCCATGCTAATGCCTTTCAATATTACGGTTTGGAAAATGGCCTCAGTAATAAGCGGATTGTTAATCTTTATTTTGGCCAGGATCGTAAAATTTGGGTATGCACAGATGGTGATGGCATTCAGAAGATTAATATGGACACCAAAAAAATTGAGAAGAATACGGGGTTTGATGAAAAAAAACTTGCCGGTAATGCTGTTGTTGCTATATACGAAGATACTCAAGGCCGCAAATGGTTAGGAACGATTCGCGGGGGAGTGCATGTGATCGATCCGCAGAAGGGTAAATTTCAATTGGTTAAACATCATTCCCTAGATAACCAGACGAGTGCACGAGATTTTATTTCTGTGCTGGAGCAAGCAGATCATGATCATATTTGGGTCGGTACGGACGGTTCTGGCTTATTAAAGTGGAATATAAAACAGAAAGTGTTTGTTCCGTACCCCAATACTTCACGGCTATTATCAGAGCGTGCATTTGTCACGGGACTTATTCAGGATGATCATCATCAATTATGGATCGGGACGTATGATTCCGGTATTTTTAAATTAGATATGACTAGCGGTCAAATCAAATCTTATACCTGTTATTATCCCCATACCGAATATGTCAATGCAGCCGCTTGGCGTTTGTTTAAAGATAGCCGAAAACGCATCTGGGCATCGACTTTAGGCGGAGGAGAGGTTTATCTTTTTGATGTAAGGGAAGATCAGTTTAAACCTTTGAACTTACCGATATATGATGTGCTTACTTTTTTTGAAGAAAGGGAAGATATCCTCTGGATGGGTTCCTGGTCTGAACTGATCCGCTTGGATCTGCAAACAAGACAATTTAAAACATATGCAGTGGGTACACCTGTCCGGTTTATCAAGCAGGCTGATCGTCATCATTTATGGATAGGCACCGAGGGGGGCGGGCTACGTTACTTTAATATAGCGACGGGTCAATCTAAAATTTACACAGAAAAAGAAGGATTGCCAAGTAATACCTTATTAAATGCATTAAAAGATGATTTTGGCAATTTGTGGATATCGACTTACCATGGTCTATCGAAATTTGATACCAAAACGCGCTTATTCCAAAATTTCTATAAATCCGATGGATTGCAAAGCAATCAATTTAATTACAATGCCGCGCTGAAACTGTCCGATGGACAATTGGTGTTTGGAGGTATTCGAGGATTCAATTTGTTTCATTCCCGTGATCTTTTAGTCCAAGCAGTCTTTCCTCCACTCAAATTGACGCAACTCCAGATTAATAATAAACCATATGGTACTGATCAGCATTATGGTACAGGCTCTCTCAATGAGGTTAATAAATTGACCATCCCTTATAGCCAGGCGGTATTATCCTTTTCATTTGCTGCATTAGATTATAGTTTTTCGGATCGGATTAAATATGCTTACTTTCTTGAAGGTTGGGATAAGGACTGGAATTATGTGGGTAAACAGCGAGCAGCATATTATTCACACCTTAAAGAAGGAATTTATACTTTAAGGATTAAATCGACGGATGCAAATGGTGATTGGAATTCAAGTGAGCGCACTATTTTGATCCAAATCTTACCGCCATGGTGGCGTACAGGCTGGGCTTATGCAGGCTATGGAATGGCTGTTGTTGCCGCATTATATCTTTATTTTCTGTATGTACGGCATCGCGCATTGTTGTTAACCAAATTGAAGACTGCTGAATTTGAACGCGATAAAGAAAATGAACTGACAGAGAAAAAGGTTACATTTTTCACGCATATCGTGCATGAAATACGTACACCACTTACCCTTATTATAAATCCAATCAAAGAATTGCTGAAGGATAACAAAGATCAGATAACAGATTATGAAGAACTTCAGGATGTATATCGTCATTCCAAGAGATTGCTGAATCTGGTCGATAAATTATTGCTCTTCAGAAAATCCGAAGGAAACTTTGATGAATTATCTCTTGTTCATTTGGATATCGTACGTTTGGTTAGAGAAGTTTTTCTATGCTTTCGGCAGATCGCACATGCGCAAAATATAAGCTATTCGTTGGAAACGGATATCGAATCTTATCCATGTTATGGGGATCATGAAAAATTGGAAATCTGTTTTTTTAATCTCTTGCAGAATGCCTTAAAATATACACAAGATGGTGGTATGGTAACCGTACATCTGAACAGGACGGTTACAGGTATTCGCATTGAAATATCGGATTCGGGCAAGGGTACTCCGACTTTGCTGAAGGAAGATATCTTTAAGCCGTTTCAGCGTGATTTCTCTTCTTCCAATATGGTAAAGGAAGGTTTTGGAATAGGCCTATTTTTAGTCAAAAAATTTGTGGAAATACACCAAGGTGAAATCAGATATCACCCCAATGCTGATCGAGGTATGACTTTCTGTGTTGACCTGCCCCAGCATGCTATTCTGAATGATGAGGATCATATTTTAGAAGTTTCGAATAGTGCTTTTTCTTCCCGGGAAACGATGGGACTAAATGATCCGGTTATGGCAGAAAAGGTCGACCGTAAAAATAGTCATTATGTCGAGGTCTCAGATCGATTGATCCCGATAGAACGAGAAATCATCCTATTGGTAGATGATCATGCTGATATTCGAAATTATATCTATAAACTTTTTCAGGATAGGTTTCATGTCGTACAGGCTGAAAACGGTGAGCAGGCAATAGCAATTTTACAAAAAATAGAACCGCATATCATCATTAGTGATATTATGATGGAGGGAGGTACGGGGATTGATCTTTGTCATAAAATTAAGAAAAGTAATCAATGGAGTCATATCCCTTTAATTCTTTTGACGGCAAGTTCCTCATCCGAAATAAAGCTGAAAGGGATTGAAGAGGGGGCTGATGATTATATTACTAAACCTTTCGATAAAGATATGCTGGTGGCACGTGTGGACAATCTGATTCAGAATAGGAATCGTCTGCATGAATACTTCCATAGCCATATAACGCTGCAATCGAATGACCACAAAATTCCGGTTGAATATAAAGAGTTTTTGGAGAAAGTGATCCAAGCGGTTGAAGCACACTTGTTGGAAGAAGATTTTACGGTAAAAGTGCTCGCCGAAACAATGGGTATGAGCCATTCAAATCTCTATAGGCAAATTAAAGCGATATCAGGAAAATCTGCTAACGAATTTATCCGGTACATCCGACTTCGTAGGGCGGCGCAACTTTTAATTACGACCAAAGCGAATGTCAATGAATCTGCTTATCAGGTGGGGTTTCGGGATGTTAAACATTTTAGACAACAGTTTACGAAGCTTTTTGGCTGTACACCATCAGAATATCGAAAACGCTATCCTCATTTAAAGAAATCCTATGCGCTAGATGGACTACTAACTCATTAAGATCTGTGTCGATGAGAAAAGTTGACTGTGGAAATATATGGACCATCAAAAGTTCAGATGGTTCATCATGAGAAAGTGAAGTAAGTCTGTTAAATAACCATTTAAAGATAAATCACGTTTCTTTTGCTGAGATGGGAAGATTAGGTATTCAATTATCTTGGATCATCTCCGTTGACATACTCGTTCTTTTATAAGCTTAGATTGATTTTTTGTATCTAAACAAGTACCATACTGCTGGTATGCAGTATGGTGCTTTAGTATGTTTAATTTGTTGCTCCTTGATTGGCCATTAATGGCCAGCCTGGATTTTGGTATATACTTGACGATTCCGGCGAGCCGTCTGGTGAAGTTATGGTAAAGTGGCTCATGGCAATTGGATTTAAATAATGTGCACTGATCCATTTATACCCGTCGAGGACTAAATTGGTTGCCGCTAAGTTGATGCGGTAGGGTCTAAGATAATTGCTTTCAGACTGCAGGGAAACATTAGCTGTTTTTCCTGAAGTATTTGGCTGTATCAACGATGAAACTCCTTTTTCATCTTTATACCATTCTTGCATAGGTCCCCATATTTTCATGCCTTCAACAATATAAGGTTTTGCCGTAAGTTGGTCTAATGCTCTCCAGCGTTTTAGATCTGCAAAGCGCATGCCCTCAGCGACTAATTCCAAGCGTCTTTCTCTCCGGATATTGTATAAAACTTTATCCGATAATAATTGTCCGGCAGAATAGGCCCCGAAATCACCTTTTGCTTCCATATTCATATCGGTATTATTGACTGTATTTATATAGTCGGTGTTGACTCCAGCACGCTCCCTGATTTGCGTCCAGTATGCCTGCGCCTTGGCATTGACCGAACCATTTTTAAGGTAACTGGCTTCGATATAATTTAAGTAAGCTTCAACGGCTCTGAATACAATAGAACCGGTAGTGCTTGTTGCCCCTTCGGATTGTGCGATTAGGTAATTGAACCCTTTCTTAAGGGCATAACCTGTCACATATCGAGTTTCAGCAATGCCCAAAATATCCGGTTTTCCCTCTACGATATCTTGCCCATTTGTATTCTTTCGATCGGTGTAGCTTAACTCTCCCGGAGCTTTCATAAAGATCTGTAAACGGTTATCGCGGTCAATTTTTACATCGCTGATTAGATTATCGCCTTTATATCCTGAATTTGCTGCATAAATCGGTAATCCGTTTGCCATGGTGAAATTTTCTACTAATCCTTTTGCATAACCCGAATTCCCTGCATTTCGGTTCATGTAATGATTGACAGTATGCGTAACATTTAAGGGTAGGCTATATTGCCTCCAAAGAAGCACTTCACTATAGGAATTGAGGTCAAAATCACCAAACATTTTGAAATAAGGATTATTGGATGAGTTAAAGCCATTATCTTTTGTATTGTTAACCAAAGCTACTCCATCTGCTACCAACTGCGCAGACTCCATGGCCTGTGTCAGGAAGTAGTCGATTTCCTGATCGATGTTCATGGTGAAATTAGGGTTTGATTTTGCTCCTGGCCATCCCGGTCCGCCGGGTACTAAAGCAGTTCCTTTATGGTATTTCAACCAGGTAGCTTCATGCAGTGCCACACGGGATTTTAACAATAGTGCCGCATTTTTGGTGATCCGAGTTTTTCCGGAAGCAGTTGTTGTACTGAGTAAAGTAGCTGCTGAATCCAGATCTGCGATGATAAAACGGGCAACTTCATTTCGGGGTTTACGAGTAGAAATGGCGGTTAATTCCTCCAGATTATCTTTTACGGTATTTTTTAAGATGGCGAAATCTCCCAATGCCTGTACTTTGTTGAAGTATTCGTAAGCCCGTAAGAAATAGGCTTCACCGATATAATGCTCAATATTGAGCTTATTGCCGGTTATGCTGTTACTTTTCCATTTGGGAAGTACCGATTCGAGGAAATAATTGACCTGACGGATATTCGTAAAATCCCAGTCTCCACCTGTAGCGCCTACCCGCCATTCGCCAGGTACCCAACGTGTCGCATAGCCCGAAGTCACTTGATTGTCTGTCCCGTTATCATTAGCAAATGTACCCAATCCCCAACCTCCATGTGTTGGGAAATTGTAACGGGTAATGGTATATGCCGCGAGATCAGCTTCTGTATTTAAGTACTCTGAGGGTGTTACATCGGATAAAGGTGCTCTATCCAAATATTTATTACAGGATAATAATGTACTAAAGGCAAGTACTGCTACGCAGAGTTGTTGTATCTTATTTATATAGCTCTTTTTCATTATTCAAATCATTAAAAATTCACACTTAATCCAAAAGAATAGATGGTTGAGAACGGGTATGATTTACCATCGTTCCATCCTCCTAAACCAACCGTCTCCGGGTCAAATACTTTTGCCATTTTTGTAAATGTCAATAGATTCTCTCCGGAAGCATATACACGGATTTTTGACAGTCCGATCTTTGATAATAAAGCTGGGTTGAAGGAATAGCCGAGCTGCGCATTTTTTAACCGTATATAAGCGGCATTCTGTATATATCGTGTCTGGGTCTGCTGGTTTTTCTGGGTGTTGAAATAAGGTCTTGGTAGGTAGGCATCGGTGTTGATCCCCAGCACATCGTTCTGTACCATCACTGAATTCTCGTCCCTAAAGAAATCCATGTTTTCCTGGAAACCTGCCGATTGCCACATACCGCCATTGGCACCCCAGAAATAAGGTCCGTTGGGCACGTGATCCCGTTTTCCAATTCCCTGAAGAAATACCCTAACGTCAAAACCTTTATAATTGGCAGTAAGATCTAAACTGTATCTAAAGCGGGGTAGGCTATTGCCGATAATGCTCATATCACCTGGATTGGCCAAGGTATTTGCTCCGTTGTTTACCTGTCCATCTCCATTTTTATCCAAATACATAACATCTCCTGCTTGCCATTTGGTAGCGAAGGATTGTTTGGTATTGGCAATATGTGCATCCATCTGCTCCTGAGTCTGTGCTATACCTAGCGTTGTATAACCCCAGATCTCTCCATTCTTCTTACCGTTATACCATTGGGTAAAATTTCCGGTTGAATTCGGGTATTTTGTGATGGTCTGTTGATCGTCTGATAATACAGCACGTACGCCATAGTTGAAATCTCCGATATCGTCTTTCCATGAAAGTTCAACTTCAAACCCCTTAGAGTACATTTCTGAATTATTGATGCGCGGTACCGCTGTTCCTAAAATCGCGGGTAGATCGGGTGCTGGACCAATCATGTCATAGGTATTTCTTTTATAAAGATCAAATGCGAGTCCTAAACGATTATTCAGGGCCGCGACATCCAATCCTAGATTCCAGCTGGAAACACGTTCCCAGGTTAAAGAAGAGGAGATTAAATTTGGAGCACTTGCCGAATTTGGTTTCACGCCATTGAGTAACCAGCTACCCTGTCCTGCTGTAACCGGCATGATGGAATAGAAAGGATACCAGTTGTCTGTTCCTTGATTCCCTAATTCTCCATATGATCCTCTAAGTTTGAATAAGGATATTTCAGATTTTAGAGGCCAAAAGGCTTCGTTGGAAATATTCCAGCCTGCAGAAAATGAAGGGAAGAGATTCCATCTTAGGTCTTTCGGAAATCGGGATGAACCATCATAACGGGCATTTAATTCCAATAGGTAACGGTCTTTATAGCTATAATTGACCCTGCTAAAAAATCCTGCAATAGCCCAGTGCTGATAACCACCATTGGTTTTAGGATCTAATGTTGCGGTATTTAAAGTCGGGATATCGTCTGTGATCAAACCACTCATACTTCCCCCTAGCGTTCTGTACTTATTCAATTCTGAATTGAATCCTGCCAGAACGGTAAACTGGTGGTCTTCGGCAATATTGAAACTATAATCTGAAAATAAATTGGTACTGAAATATTCATCTTTTCGTGCAGTTTCGCTTACACTGGTCCCGCCAGCACTGTTGTAACCGACTGGAACAAGGAAAGGTTCTCTGTTTACAGCATAAGCATAAGCTTTTAAGATTTCCCCGTGATCATTCCTATTGGTGATTCTGTAATTGACATTACCGGTGATATTCCAGCCTTTGATCGGTTGATATTTCAACTGAATCTGCTGGTATAAAAAGTCTTTTTGGTAGTTGGTACGTCCTCCGTCCAATAATTGATTTATTTCTGAAGGTTCTGAAAAGAATCCATTATCATCGCGTACAGGAACTGTTGGCCAGCGTCTGGCAATATTATGATAATAAAGATCATTCATATGCGTCGCTTTATCAAAATCTTCTCTTACAAAACGGGTATTTGTTAATAGATCTAGCTTATCGGAAATTTTGACATCTAATTTTGTAGCAAATGAAAAACGTTTGAAATTATCGTTTGCATATTTATTTAAACCATCCTGATCCATATAATTCAGTGAAGAATAATATTTAACACGGTCTGATCCACCGTTCACACTCATGGTATGTTCATGTGAAGTGGAGAAGTTTTTATAAAATTCTTCAAACCAGTTGGTATTGGCGTTCGATCCGGTATAGTACTGCCATTTTCCATCTGCACCTGCTG
This sequence comes from Sphingobacterium anhuiense, assembly GCF_042686355.1. NCBI lineage: Bacteria > Pseudomonadati > Bacteroidota > Sphingobacteriia > Sphingobacteriales > Sphingobacteriaceae > Sphingobacterium > Sphingobacterium anhuiense. Next base: position 305,151 of record NZ_JBHUPE010000007.1, on the reverse strand, counting down.
TGGACACGGTACTGATCTCCCCATTTTGATAGGCAATGATATTATCGAGGACAGTTTGTGAAAATTTGGCTGCTTCGCCATCATTGGCCGCGACCTCATTGTAATAGTAAGCAAATGTTTTAGAATCCAGCATGGTTGGTAAACCTCGTGGTGCACTTAACCTGATATTATTGTTGTAATTGACCACTGGTTTTCCAATTTTACCTGCCTTTGTGGTAATTAAAATAACACCGAAAGGAGCTCTAGATCCATATATAGCGGCTGAAGCGGCATCTTTTAAAACGGAAATATTTTCAATATCCTGAGGATTTAGTGCATTCATATCACCCTCCATTCCATCGATCAATACCAATACAGATGAAGAGGAGCCAACACCGATTGTACCTGCTCCGCGTATATTGACACTCATGGTTTGATTGAGCTCGCCTCCAAGCCCGGCAGTCTGTAAATTTAATCCAGGTACCATACCTTGTAGGGCCTGTCCTAAGTTTTGCACAGGTCTGGACTCGAGTTGTTTTGCGCTGACCGTAGAGACGGAACCCGTCAAATTTATTTTTTTCTGTGTGCCATATCCAACGACCACAACTTCGTCCATGGCAGAAGCGTCTTCCTCCAAGGTGATACTCATCTGCGCTGAAGCGATATTTTCGATGGTTTTAAAGCCGACATAACTAAAAACTAAGGTCGATCTGGAATCCTTTACTGTTAATGTGAATGTGCCATTTTCATTTGTAGTTGTACCATTATTTGTCCCTTTTTCTCTGATGCTTACTCCCGATAAAGGACTATTACCGGATTTATACACTTTACCGGAAACAACTAATTGTGTTTGTACTGGTTCTGTTATCACGGTTTTAACGGTTTCCAATTTGGGCTTAATCAAAATTGTGTTGCCATTCCATTCGTAATCAAAGGGTTGTTCTGCTAATACCAGTTCCAGGGTACGTTGTAGCGACAGTCTTTTTATATCTACAGATACCGGTTTTGCTTTGCCGATTAATTCGGTATTATAGACCATCCGGATTCCTGTCTGTTTGCGAATACTCACGAGTACTTCTTTTAAGCGGGCTTCTTTTACGCTTAAGCTTATTTCTTGCGACAGTACATTGGCGGAAACCTGTAAGCTCACAATAATAAGGAAAGTTGTTATTTTCATTTTTAGGAAAAAACCATTACATAAGATTGCAGGGATTTCCTTCAAAAAAATGAAAAATAATTCCCTACAATGCATCATTTTATTTATACATTTGTTCATTAGGTGATTGATTAGTAATACTTTAAGTTTATTTGGTTACCTTTTAATTGGTTCAGTTGCATGGCGGTGCAACTGGATTTTTTTGTTTTTAGGTGTTTGTTTAGTTGTTTTTTATCATAGGCATATTTCTAAGTAGGTTTTGAATGGATAATTATTTTTCAACTTTTATCGTATTTTGCTCGAATTGGAATTTGACCGGTCCTGTCTTTTCCAGCATTTTCAATACATCTGAAAGTCGTACTTGCTTGGATAATTGTAGTGTATATCGTGTTCTTGGAAGTGAATTATAATCCACTTTTACATCATACCATCTTGCAATGACACGTAATATGGACGCCAGTTCTTGATCTTCAAATAGAAAATCACCATTTTTCCAAGCCATAACAGATTCTATATCGGCTATGCTCTGTTTTGATAGGCCAGAATGATGATCGGTCGTTACTTTAAATTTGGGCCCCATGAGAATGGTTTTTTCATCTTTTCCATGTAATGATCGAAGTGCAATTTGCCCTTCTAGCAGGGTTGTTTCTGAATAGCTTTCATCTTCATAAGCATTTACATTAAAATGGGTTCCTAAAACCTGGATTTCCTGCATGCCGTGCTGCACAGTAAAAGGAACTTTTTTCTTTGCCACTTCAAAGTATGCCTCTCCCTGCAGCTGTACTTTTCGTTGGTAGCTAAAATCTAAATTGTACGAGAGAGAAGATGCAGAATTTAACCAGACATGTGTTCCGTCTGGAAGTAAAACTTCATATTTGCCCCCACGAGGTGTTTCTATGCTATTGGTACCTTTCAATCCTTTTGCTTTTGTATCTGCAATGATATACAAGAGCTGGCCATCATGATTGCTTTTTACCGTCAATCCTTTTTCTTTTAACAATGTCCGATTACTGCTATTGCGATCATCAAGTGAAATAATGGTTCCATCCGCAAGTCTTAAGATGGCTTTATTCGTTCCTGGCATGATCTGTTCAGCTTGTTGAGATAGGTCTACTTTGGAAATATTTTCAAGCTTTTGATTGAAATAAAGCATTCCAGTAATACTCAGCATGATTATTACTGCCGCAGCTACCGGCAACCATCGTTTCCAATTTATAAACCTGCTCTTTTGAAAATGGATTTGATCTTCAATCTTGGATAAAATCGCCAATCGGCGCTCATCTGTAAAGAATGCTTCGTCCAATTCTTTTCCCTTACCATAGGTCTCATGAAATCGGGACAATAGCTGTTCTTCTTCGAAAGATGTTTCACCTGCGAGATACCTATCCAGTAATGCTAGAATTTCTTTTTGTGTCAAAATTTATGGTTATATGTATATATGAGTAAAAGGGATGATCTATCCCTAGGCAAAAATTGATTTTTTTTAAGGATGGAGTAGAAGAACCATAAATAACTCCACGCTAAGGGTTTTTCCCATATTACTCCTTAAGAATAGTAGCGCATTTGATATATGATATTCAACTGTTTTCGTGCTAATGGCCAATTTTTCAGCAATTTCTTTATGTGAAAGATGCTCCAGACGGCTTAACTTGAAAACTTCTTGGCAACGGGAGGGTAGTGCATCGATAATCTGATTGATCTGTTGATCGAGTTCCTTATATTCCAATAGTTCTTGGCTGCTATCGGTGCTCAGCGTATCCATAAAATTTACAATATCTTCTGTAATGGTATTACGCCTCAATTGTCTCAACACCTCATAACGTACAGATGCGTATAAATATGATTTTAAAGATATTTTAATGAATAGTTTTGAACGGATTTCCCAGAGGTTAACAAACATTTCCTGAATGGCATCTTCGCATTTGTCATGATCTTGTAGTATACGGTAACTGGATTGATATAAGTTTTTCCAGTACTTATTGTATATAGCGGTAAGTGCTGAATGGTCATTATCCCTCAACTTTATCAATAGCTCGTCATCCCCAAATTGAGTGTTTTTCATAAAGCGGTTTTCTAGACACCCAATATATGTAGTATTTTTATAAATCACAAATTATGTAATACATAATATGGGTTATGCAATCTTGTTATTGCTTTGAAGCCTAGTTTTTTATAGATGATTAACGAACGGATATGAACGATGAGTCAATGTTCATATTTAGATTGATTTCGAGCGATAGCGTCTGATATTTATTATTATAATCAACTTAATAATTTTCCTTGTTGTCCACGTTCGTTTTCCTCTATGGTCAAACATAATGTTATGTTAACACAGTCTTAACCCGCAATTGATCTTACATGCGTAGTATTGCAACAGTTTTAAACAACCCTGCAATTGCTTGCTGTGTTTTGAAGACTTATGAAGAATGAAAAATAAAAAAACTAAATTTTATCGGTATCCTGTATCTAAAGCTACCTCTTTGCTATTGATCGCAGGATTAGGAATGACTACTGCTGAAGCGAACAATAATTTCTTTGCTAAACAGGAAATTTTAGCGATCAAGCAACAAGGTATAATCGTTTCCGGACGTACTGTGGATGCAAAAACTAATGTTCCTGTTATAGGCGCTACGGTATTGGTGGATGGTAAGGCGGTAGGTACGACAGATGCACAAGGAAAATTTGAAATTAAGGCTCTGCCGAATCAACAGATAACTTTTAAAAGTGTGGGCTACCAACAGGTACAGCGCAGTTTTACATCCAATTCACAGCAGGTTGTCATTGCTTTAGAATCTTCAGATGTTGCAATTTCTGAAGTTGTCGTGACGGCTTTGGGAATTAAAAGAGAAGCAAAATCACTAGGTTATGCAGTCAGTACCATCAGCAGTAAGCAGATGACCGATGCAGCATCCAGCAACTGGGTGGATGCGATGAAGGGCAAAGTTGCGGGCCTTAATATTACGCAAGCGAGTTCCGGTCCTTTAAATACGGCAAGAATTACACTTCGCGGCGATCAATCCTTAGATCCTACAAAAAATGAGGCTTTGATTGTTGTTGATGGTGTGCCTATGGTAAATGGTCGCTTTAGTTCTGGCGTAACGGATGCTTACGGAGCTGGCTCAAGCGGAGCAGATAAGGATGTACCGGTCGATTTTGGGAATGGTCTGGGTGATATCAACCCAGATGATATTGAGTCGATCTCTGTGTTAAAGGGTGCAGCTGCGACCGCATTATATGGAAGCAGAGCAGGTAATGGTGCATTAATCATTACGACAAAATCGGGTAAGCGGAATGCTAAGGGAATGGGCGTTACGGTCAATTCAAATACAAGTTTTCAGGATATTCTGAAAATGCCCGATTTGCAGTATGAATATGGTCAGGGAAACCTAAACCGGAATGCGGCAGGAGAGCTTTACTATTCGTACGGACTGAGTGAAGATGGTGCAAGCACCGGTGGTACTTCTAGTGCTTGGGGACCTAAATTTGACGGACAGTTGTTTTACCAATATGATCCTGCTGTTGAAGGTCAGGGTGCTACGCGTACGCCGTGGGTACCTTATAAAGATGGTGTAAAAGGTTTTTTTAAAACCGGCGCGACTTATATGAACAGTGTGGCATTGGATGGTGGAAATGATAAATATTCGGCCCGCGGTTCCATTACGCATACCAAAAATAATTGGATCATGCCGAATACAGGCTTTGAACGTCTGGTAGCATCGTTCAATACAAGTGCTCAAATTAGTGATAAATTGAAATTAAATTTAAAAGCTAATTATACCAATAAGACGAGTGATAACCTTCCTGCGACAGGTTATAATAATCAGTCGATTTCCTACTTTATGATCTTTCAAAATCCAAGTATTGATTTGGATTGGTACCGCCCGATGTGGCAAAAAGGCCAAGAGAATATTAAACAGATCCATCCTTTCAGTTCTTATATTGAAAATCCATTTGTTATCGCCAATGAAATGACCAATAGCCTAAATAGCAATGGTTTTGATGGAATGGTACAGGGGGTATATACGTTCAATCCGAAATGGGAATTGATGGTGCGTTCTGGTATGAATATGAACTCTAACCTGCGGGAGCAACGCCGTCCTTGGGATACAGCAAATTTCCCTAAGGGCTACTATAAACAACAGGATATCTTCTATTTAGAGTCTAATACTGACGCCTTATTGACGTATAACGATCAACTTACACCTGACTTTAAGATCCGCGCTACGATGGGCGGTAACTTGATGAAGCGGAATATCAAAGAAGCTGCAGGGATAGCTCGGGGTCTAAATATACCCGGAATATATAAATTGAGCAATGCCCTGACCAATAGTTTGGCCGACGGTAATAGTTTAACACGCAGAGAAATCCAAAGTATGTTTGGTTTGGTCAATTTATCATGGCAGGATAAAATTTATGTGGATGTTACCGCTCGTAATGACTGGTCTTCAACATTACCCGCCGATAACCGTTCTTACTTCTATCCTTCGGTAAGCAGTAGTTTTGTATTAAGTGAATTGATGGCTTTACCAAAGGCAATATCATTTGCTAAACTACGTCTATCATGGGCACAGGTTGGTAATGATGCAGATCCTTATCAAACGAGTAAATATTATTCAAGTTCTATTTTTCCAGGATCAGCAGAAGCTCCTTCAAAATTGCATAATGCGGAACTGAAACCCGAAATTTCGACTTCTACGGAGGCTGGATTGAATGTTGCATTCCTGAACAATAGATTGACGGCTGATATCAATTTTTATTACAACCGTTCTAAGAACCAGATCTTAACGGTGCCTTTAGATCTGACGACGGGATACAGTTCTGCCATCATTAATGGTGGGTTAATCCGAAATCAAGGGCTTGAAATCAGTTTAACCGGTACACCGATTAAAACTCAAGATTTCCAATGGAACTCGACCTTGACTTGGTCAAAGAATGATAACAAAATCTTAGAATTAAGTGAGGGAGTTGATACACCGCAACAGATCATTGCTTCTAGTGGGTCTGGCGCTGCACAGATTATTGCAACGGTTGGTGGATCTACGGGTGACCTGTGGGGATACGGTCTGGTAAGAAATGATGCCGGTCAGGTTTTGATTGACGGAAAGTCAGGGCTTCCTGTACGGCCTTCGGATAAGGTGAAGATAGGAAATGCCTATGCCGATTGGCGGGGTGGATTCAGCAATGAATTTCGATATAAAAACATCAGCCTAAGTGCTTTGATTGATGGGCAATACGGTGGCATTGTGTATTCACAGACGCACCATAAAATGTCCGAACAGGGTAAACTGACCAATACCTTAAAAGGACGAGAGACAGGAATGATTGCTGGTGAAGGTGTGATTGCCAATGCTGACGGAACTTTTAGTGCGAATACAAAAGAGATTCCTATCAATACTTGGTATGGTGATTATTACCGTCGTGCGAATGTGGAGACGAATAGTTTTAATGCTTCTTATTTAAAACTTCGCGAAGTACGTTTTGAAGTTGCATTACCCAAAAATTTAGTTTCCCGTTGGAAAGTGAATAGTGCTTCGATCGCCTTTTTCGGAAGAGATTTATTTATGATCAGCAATTTCCCGATGTTCGATCCGGAGACTGCCGCATTAAACGGTGCTACGATTATGCCGGGAGTGGAAATGGGACAAATGCCGAGCACAAAAACATATGGTGTTAATTTGAGAGTGAGCTTTTAAGGAGGAATTTAGAGATGAATAAAAAATATATCGGTATCGCATTTTTAGTTGGACTTACTAGTCTTGTAAGCTGTACTAAGAATTTTGATGAGTTAAATACTGATCCTAATAAAATTGAACAGGTGACACCCGGTTCTTTAATTACGCCTACGGTCTACGGCATGAGTACGTATTTTACGGTAAGAAGTAATGACTTTACTTGGGAAATCATGCAGACAGGACTGGCAAACCCAAGTGCTGCAAATGGTATTCATCGCTATTATTTTACAGAACAATCTGGAGATGGGACTTGGAATACAAGTTACGCCTATTTGCGTAACATCCGGGAAATGGAAGCGGCCGCACTAAGCAGTAATAATGAAGCTTACCAAGCTGTTGCAAAAACTTTGAAAGCCTATATTGTAGGTATTCTAACGGATAGCTTTGGAGATGTTCCTTTGTCTGAAGCTTTGCAGGCTGAAAGCGGCATAACGAAACCTAATTTTGATACGCAGGAGCAGATTTATGCGGATATGGTAAAGGGATTGGAAGAGGCGAATAAGCTTTATCAGGGTGAGTCTGTCATGAACGGGGAAGATATCCTGTATAAGAATGATAAAAAGCTATGGCGTAAATTTAATAATTCCATATTATTACGCTATTATTTACGTCAGTCTAAACGCATAGATGCTTATTCAAAGATAAAAGCGATTTTAGACAATCCAATCGATTATCCGATCTTTCAATCGAACGCTGAAGCTGCGGTAGTACAGGTGACGGGTTTAGCTCCTTATGATTATGCGTGGGGAAGAAGACAGGATTACGTGAATTTTACGGCAATGGCTGAATTTTTTGTCGACAATCTGAATGCTTTGAATGATCCTCGCCGTCCCTTTATCATGAAAGAGGCGACACGTTTAGTAGATGGTAAAGTGGAGAGCATAGGCTATCGTGGAATCCCGGCAGGGCATTCCGGCGATCTTTCTGCCTATAAATTCAATCCGAGTACGCCCAATGGAGATTTAGTATATCCTGAAGCGGTGGGTACTCCAGTTAAAGAATTGATCATGCCTTATGCTGAGGTTGAATTTATCAAAGCAGAAACTTACTTAGCATTAGGATTGACAAATGAAGCAAAAATAGCGTACGAAAAAGGTGTAAAAGCTTCGATAGAACAATATGGTGGTATTATGCCGGCAACTTATTTTGAAAATGAATCAGCAAGATTTAACGGTACTCAGGAGCGTATCATGATGCAGAAATACCTGAGTTTATTTATGGTGGATTATCAGCAATGGTTTGAATATCGTCGCACGGGTTTTCCGAAACTGCCTAAAACACCTTATATGTTTTATGATGGGGTAATGCCATCGCGTTTTATGTATAAAAATGAGGTCAGAAGATTTAACCCAGATAATTATGCAAAGGCTGTTGCGCAAATGGGGGGAGATACTTACCACACGAAAGTATGGTGGGAAAAATAGTTTTTTAGAGCGATATCATATCGTTTTATTTTATGAGCCGATTACATTACGTAATCGGCTCATTTTTTGTGATGGATGGAAGGTTAGCGTGTGAGAAGATTAGAAGTTCATGCCTTTAGACTTTTAGATTACTCATTCACTATATGACTATTCGGAGGGGGAGAAAGTGATTGATACACTTGTTTCCATGTGAGCGATAAACTGAAATTTTGTGTATAGTGTTTGCAATTGGTCTTGGAGTTGCTACTTTTGCAAACAAATTAATCTTTATTTAAATTAACATCCCTTTAATGATCATACGAATTCTGATTTTTATCACGCTCACATTTAGTTCCTTTGCCTTAACGGCGCAGGTCAGCCCCCGCGTTTCCAGCTCCTTGGATTCCAGTAAATCAGTTGGTTCTGGAAAACCTCGATTGATCTTTCAGCTTGAACATGAAAGTGGCGGTGAATTGAAGATGAATGAACGTACAAAGGAAACGCTTGCAGATTCGTATTACAGTGGTATTAATTTCCGCGTTGGCTTTCAGATTCAGTACCGTGACTCTGTCACGAGTGTATACAATGAACTATACAATTACCCGATCTATGGTATTGGAGTGTATAGCAGTACTTTTGGACAGGAGCATCTTGGTAAACCTTTTGCAGTCTATGGTTTTGTTGCCATTCCTATTGCACCAAAAGTAGATAGCAAATGGAATTTTAATTACCGAATTGGTCTGGGACTTTCTGGGCGGTTCAATCCTTATAACGAAGAGGATAATCCTTTAAATCTGATTATTGGCAGTAAGAACAATGTTTACATCGATCTTGGGGTACAGGCAAATTACCGGTTGAGTCAAAAATTCCAACTTGGAGCAGGAATTGCTTTTCATCATTTCAGCAATGGTGCGCTGGCATTGCCCAATACAGGAATAAACTTATTACCGCTCAGTCTTTCTGTGGCATATAGCCCTTCAAGCAAACCTTTTGATTTTAGAAAATCGACAATTCCGCCAATGGAAGATAAGCAGGAACTCCATTTTAATTATGCTTTTGGATTTAAGCAGATTGATCGTGAAAATGATAAGCAATACTTTAAATCAACACTTGGCGCTTATTATAGTAAACATTTGGGTTATAAATGGCGTATCGGTGCCGGAATGGATGCTTTCTACTCAGCTAGCGGTAACGATAAACAAGTTGCAGGCGATAAAGCGGGGTCATTTTCAGCGTTATTTTCTTACGGACCGGCATTTTACATTGATCACGTTCTGAATTCAAGATTATATCTTAATGGTAATGTTGGAGCCTATTTACACCGTAATAAATTTAATGGAGAGAGTAGTCCGATCTATTTGAGAGCAGGGGTGCGGTACAAAGTTTACCGCGATATTTTTACAGGTGTTTCTATTAAAGCCCATGCCGGAAAAGCGGACTTTATCGAATGGACTATGGGGTATGGATTGCAGTTAAAAAAGAAAAAGTAGCATTATTATAAAAATACATCATAAAAAAGAGCATCTGAATAGCATTCAGATGCTCTTTTTTGTGGAGACTACTGGGTTCGAACCAGTGACCCCTACCTTGTCGAGGTAGTGCTCTAAACCAGCTGAGCTAAGCCTCCATTGTTGTTCCTATAGGTCACGGAAAAGGATTGTTTCCTCTGCCTGAATGAACTGGTGCAAATAAAGCAATTTTATTTGTAAAATAAAAGTTAGTTATTTAAAAGCAGTTCGTTTTTAGTATTTAGATGCTAGTAATTGGTAGTTAGATGGTAGAAGGTTAGAAAGTTAGTCGATTAGAACTTTTGTTGCCGGGTTATTTAATAGTATTTAGACGATATAAGATTACCCGGTCATTATTTAAAAGTTTTTTAATTATTTTTGAGAGAATTGACATTTGAGAAACTATGAAACAAACGGCTTTACCTCAGAATGTGAAAGGACTTAATGCGGTAGTGTTAATCATAATGGCTATCGTTACCTTGGATTCTATTGAACCCTGGACCGCCTGGAATGGAGATCCTACATCGCCTGGTTATGGCTGGAACAGATTCAGTTATTTTACAATCCAGAGTAATTTTATTGCGATGGTTACTTACCTGATTGCGGCGGTGGCAATTTTTAGAAATAAGCAACTTGGTGAATGGTTCAGATTTCTTCGCGCGGGAGCAGTTCTTTATATGATGGTAACCGGGATTGTATTTGCCGTTCTGCTTCGTAACACGCAACTGGATCCAGACCATTTTAGCTGGAGCAATTTTATTTTGCATGAATTTGGTCCATTTTTTATTACTGTCTGGTGGTTGTTATGGCCTTCACGAAAACTGATTACATCCGGCAAAGCCTTTTATTTATTGATATTCCCGTTTTTGTGGGTCATCTACACGTTTATCCGAGCTTCGATAACGGGTTGGTACCCTTATCCGTTTTTAGATCCTGAAACTGCCGGAGGTACAGCGGGGGTTATGACCTACGTATGCGGTTTAACAATATTCTTTGTCGTTCTCTGTCAACTGCTCGCATGGATTAGCCGTGCAAGGGAAAATAATAATACACTTTATTAAGTATTGAGATAATAGTAGTTAGATCGAAGTATTTAGTATTTAGATAATAGTAGTTCGTAACTATACTAGAGCAGATTGCTTCGAATAAATTGCCTATTTTTGTAAGTTGTGAGATCCTTTTTATTGCGACGTTTAACAGAAGGTGAGATGGTTAAAAAGTTAGTGGGTTAGATAGTATGTACTGGGGCACCTAACAGAAGGTGAGATGGTTAAAAAGTTAGTGGGTTAACTAGTATGTTATTGCGTTACTTGTCAATCGTTTACTATGTCATTTATTACTGGGGCACCTAATAGAAAGAGAGATGGTTAAGAAGTTAATGGGTTAGAAAGTATGTTACTGCGTTACTTGTCACTCGTTACTGTTTTTACATTAAAATTAAAAAGAATTGGAAATACTACTTGTAGAAGATGAACCATCTGTAATTTCGTTGATTGAAAGGGGATTGAAAGGAGAAAACCATTCGATCAGTGTCGCTATGGACGGATTTACGGGATTAAAAATGGCGGGTCTTAACCAATATGACTTGATTATTTTGGATGTGATGCTTCCGGGGATGAATGGTTTGGAAATCTGTAGAAATATCCGAAAAACGAATAAGGATGTGCCGATCTTGATTTTAAGTGCACTAAATCAGACAGAAGATATTGTTGAAGCATTTAATCGTGATGCTGATGATTATCTGACGAAACCGTTTAAACTGGACGAACTTCGGGCACGAATCAATCGTCAGTCCCGAAAGGCCAGACAGCAGACCACGACCAGTAACACCATTACTATTGATAATCTCGTTATGGATAGGGACAGTAAGAATGTGCAACGTGGAGGTAAATCCGTAATCTTGACGGCTACTGAATACCGGTTACTGGAATATCTAATGGTCAATAAAAATAAGATTTTGTCCCGGGTTGATATTCTGGAAGAAGTGTGGGGTATGGATTTTAATATGAGCACCAATGTGGTGGATGTTTACGTAAATTATCTGCGTAAAAAAATAGATCATCCTACTGAAAAGAAACTTATTCATACCGTAATCGGTATGGGCTATATACTGAGAAATGAAAATTAGAACGAAGGTCATTGTACTTTTTTCAGCGATTTCGATCGCCTATATTGTATCCTTCGCCCTATACGTTTCTTATTTTACGAAGGACAGTCTGCAGACCAAATTCTATCACCGGCTGGAAGAAAATGCCACTATTGTTGGTAATCATATCATACAGAATGATGCGTATAATAATAAGGTGTACTACGAAGTAACCCGAAAATATCTGCGCCAGCTTTCTGAGGGAAAGGATTATCTGCTTCGAATTGTTAAAGGACATACTGATCTCCGCTATAAACCCAATCTACCATTGCCTGAGGGATTCTATGAAGAAGCTATTGTAAACGGGAAAGCACAGTTTTTACATGATAGAACTTCATATGTAGCCCAATTTTTCGTGGATTCTTTACATAAAGAGAATTTGTTGGTTATTTCTGCGGGAATTGATGAGTACGGACATGAAGAACAACAAATACTGGATCATACTTTGATTTCAGGTGGATTATTGGCCATTATGGTGGTGATTCTGCTATCTTTTTATTTCGCCAATCGACTTCTTGCGCCGATCAAAGCCATTAATACTGAATTGACACAGGTGGATATATCAAACCTGAACAAACGGGTTAAAAATAAATATTCGAATGATGATGATGAAATCGGAATATTGATCTCTAATTTCAACGCCATGATGAAACGACTGGATATTTCGGTCAAATCACAGCAGAGCTTTATCGGCAATGCATCCCACTCGTTACGTACACCTTTAACGATTATTGGTGGGGAAGCTGAGCTGGCCTTGCATCATCTGGATAAAAATCATGAAGCGTATTATTCGGTCGAGGCAATTGCTAAACATGCTTCAAAGATGAATCTCATCATCAATAATCTTTTGCTCTTGTCACGCACCGGATTTGAGGGTAAGATCGAAAGCAAACAGTGGATCCGGATCGATGAGCTCTTATATGATGTACAGAAGAGTGAAAAAAGCATGAACCCGGACTGTGAGATTTTTCTGGATTTCTCGCATATTCCTGAGGATAGCAGTGAGATGAATATCTTTGTGAATCCGGATCTCTTTTATATTGCCTTCAGTAATATTGTATCTAATGCCTGTAAGTACGGGGATAAAAAAATGGTCACGATTTCACTGGTCTGTCATGAGAATCTTGTCGTAGTCAAAATTTCAGATCATGGTATCGGTATCCCGTTACACGATCAACCCCATATTTTTGATTCTTTTTATAGGGCCTCCAATGTGGGTGCGATCTATGGAAACGGATTAGGATTAGTGCTGGCCAAGCATATTTTTGAATTGCATCATGCCATACTTTCGGTTTCCTCGATTGAAAATAAGGGGACATCTGTAAGCGTCTATATTCCTAAGTAAATTTTTTCATTTAGTTCTCCGAAGAGGAAATTAGTTAAAAAAATTTTGTTTTCATGCGCGTTTCATCGGCATAAAAATAGATCGGATGAAGTATTTTTTTGTTATTCTCCACACTTCTTAAACTGCTTGATTTTTAGATGTTTACAATTTATATATATGTTTAAACTAATTACACCCTCAAAAATTACGAATTAGCCCCTCTCTTTCATTAGCCCCCTTTCATAATATTGGACTGTTTAAAACAAACCAATTATAAATTATGAAAGAAAATGTACTTTTTTGGAAAAGGAAAGGTTTTTTTATCTTTTTTTTTCTGTTGCTAGGCTTTAATTATGCCTCTGGACAAATCACCAAGATCCAGGGAATAGTTAGTAATGCCGCAGGTATTTTACCTGGAGTGACGGTTGCAGCCGAAGGATCTTCATTAAAAACGCAAACGGATGGAAATGGTCAATACAGCTTAAATATTAATGGTGCCAACGCTGTTATATTTACCTTTATTGGTTATGAAAAACAACGTATTGTTCTACAGGATATCACCGATTCAAAGAATGGTATTTATACTTTAAATGTGACATTAAAGGAGTCTGAGGGAGACCTTTTGGATGAAGTTGTTGTTGTTGGATTTGGAACACAGAAAAAAACAAATCTAACAGGGTCGGTTGCTGTTGTTGATGCGAAGCAATTAGAAAATAGGCCGGTGAGAAATGCGATTCAAGCGTTACAAGGTCTTGCTCCCGGATTAAATATTTCGCAAAATGGTGGAAGTCTGGAAGCTAACCCAACGATAAATATTCGTGGTGTAGGGACGATCGGAACTTCTTCTTCTTCACCTTTAGTTTTGATCGATGGATCAGAAGGTTCATTAGCTGCTCTCAACCCTCAGGATATTGAAAGTGTATCTGTACTCAAAGATGCGGGCGCTGCTTCTATTTATGGCTCTAGAGCCGCATTTGGTGTTATTCTGGTTACAACAAAATCGGGAAGGGTTGGAAAGACTACTGTTAATTATAACAATAGCTTGAGAATGAATAAACCGACCTTGATGCCGAAGATGATGGATTCCTACACGTTTGCCCAATATTTTAATCAGGCGGAAGTCAATGGAAATGGTACGCCTCATTTTTCTGAGGAATACCTGAAGCGCATTTTAGATTATCAAAACGGATCAAATAAAAATTCAATTATTGTATCACCGGACAATCCGCAATATTGGGCAGATGGCTATGCATACGGAAATGATAATGTAGATTGGTTTAAGGCGATGTATCGGGATCAAGCCTTTTCACATGAGCATAACTTAAGCCTGAACGGAGGATCGGATAAAACTACGTATTATCTGTCAGGAAATTTTATGAAACAACAGGGATTGATGGCCTTCAATACAGATCATTATGATCGTTATGCGATTTCGGCAAAGATAAACTCAAAAGTATCCGACATTTTTCAAATTGGCTATAATGCGCGATTGGTAAGAGAGGATTATGAACGGCCAGCCGCACTGACCAACAGTTTTTATGATGATTTAGGCCGTCAAGGATGGCCCACGCTCCCGTTATACGACCCGAATGGATTTCTATATAGTTCGCCTTCCCCTGCTTTGGTTATGAAAGAGGGCGGGGTGGATAATTCAACCAAAGATTACATTTATCAGCAATTGCAATTAACATTGGAGCCTTTAAAAGGTTGGAAAACGATTGCTAATCTCAATTATCGTACGACAACACAATTTCGTCATTGGGATTCTCAAAAACTGTATAATCATGATGTCAATGGTAATCCTTATTTATATAAAAATACGTCGAATGTCTACGAATTTGGATTGAAGGAGAATTACTACAATATTAATATTTTCTCAGAGTATGATAAGCGCATGGGCGATCATCATTTTAAAGGGATGGTCGGATTTCAAGCGGAACAAACAGCCTTCCGTAATTTAGGTGTGCAAAGGGATGGAATTATCCTACCGGATCAACCGGTTATTAATATTGCTTCAGGAACAGATATCAATGGCAATCCTGTAGTACCATCGGTTTCAGGGGAATATCAAAAATGGGCTTCGGCAGGTTTTTTTGGTCGATTAAATTATGATTTTAGGGATAAATATCTTTTCGAAGCAAATTTGCGCTATGATGGATCTTCTCGATTCAGAAGTGATAGTAGATGGGGATGGTTTCCTTCTGTTTCTGCTGGTTGGAATGTGGCTAAAGAGACCTTTTTTGAAGAGGCTTTACCCTATATCAATATGTTTAAGTTCAGAGCTTCGTATGGAGAATTGGGTAATCAGAATACAGAAATATGGTATCCAACTTATGTGGTGCAACCTACGGGAACAAACAATGGCGGTTGGTTAATCAATAATGCTCGTCCTAATACAGCTTCGGCTCCGGGATTAGTCAGTGCGCTATTGACATGGGAGTCTATTAACACCACCAATATTGGTGTTGACTTTGCCGCTCTAAATAACAAACTTTCAGGTTCATTTGAAGTATTTGATCGTAGAACTTACGATATGGTAGGCCCAGCTCCGCAGTTGCCTGTTACCTTGGGTACTCAAGTACCAGAGACTAATAATACGGACTTGAAAACACAGGGCTTTGAAGCGACTATTGGCTGGAATGACCGGACAAAAGGCGGATTAAGTTATGGTGCTAAGTTTTTGATTTCGGATAACGTAACAACAATAACACGATATCCAAATGAGATTGGTGTATTAAATAAATACCGTAAAAACCAAAGGTGGGGTGATATCTGGGGTTTGCAGACGCTTGGGATAGCAAAATCACAAGAGGAAATGGATCGTCATCTGGCATCGCTTCCTAATGGAGGTCAGACCGCTATCGGTACACAATGGGCGGCAGGTGATGTGATGTATAAAGATATAAATGGAGATGGTAAAATTGATAAAGGTGGTAATACCGAAGGAAATCCAGGGGATTTGAGCGTCATCGGAAATAACACACCAAGGTACACTTTTGGTTTAAATCTAAATGCAGAGTATAAGAATTTTGATTTCAGTATTTTCTTTCAAGGTGTCATGAAACGTGATGTATGGCAAGGAGGCTATTATTTCTGGGGAGCGACAGGGAATAAATGGTGGTCTACGGGTTTGGTCGATCATTTAGACTATTTCCGTACTGCAGATAATGTACTTGGTGAAAACCTGGATGGATACTATGCTCGTCCGACTTTTGGTACGTCTAAAAATCAAGAAATACAAAGCCGCTACCTGCAAAATGCTTCTTATATCCGAATAAAAAATGTGCAATTGGGATATACGTTTCCTAAAACGACGACCAATCGTATCGGTGTCGAACGTTTACGGGTGTATATCGCAGGAGAAAACGTATGGACGGGATCGAAGGTGGCGGGAATGTTTGATCCTGAAACGATTGACGGAGGCAGTAACGGTACTGTGTACCCTTTAACAAAAGTATGGTCAGCGGGTTTAAGTGTAACCTTTTAAAAATAATTCATCATGAAATTCAAGCATAAAATTTTTAATATATTTCAATTGGGATTGATAACTGCGGTCGGTCTTTCTTCTTGTAATAAATATTTGGATATTAATCCACCTTCCCAAATCATCCCGGAAGTTTACCTGACAGAAGAATCTCAATTAGCGGCTTATACCATTGCACGTTATACGGATGTATTTCCTTCACACGGTTCCTGGTCATTTGGAACATTTGGAATTGATGGTAATACGGACAACATGGCCATGCCAAATCTAGATAACCGTTTTATTCCAGGTCAATGGCGGGTTGGAGCGGAAGGTGGAGATTGGGATTTTTCAAATATTTACCAAATGAATTATTTCATAAACACCGTGGTGCCAAAATGGAAGGAAAAAAAATTACTGGGTAATGCATCTAATGTGGAGCATTATATAGGAGAAGCTTATTTTCTGAGAGCTTATGTTTACTTTACAAAACTGCAGGCATTGGGTGATTTTCCGATCATTAAAAATGTCATGTCCGATAAGGATAAAAATATATTAATCGAAGCGAGTAAACGAGCGCCTCGAAATGAGGTAGCACGTTTTATCCTGTCTGATCTGGATTCCGCAATAACTTTATTGAAGACAAATTCTCCCGATGGAAAGAAACAGCGAATATCACAACATGTTGCACAGCTTTTAAAATCGCGCGTTGGTTTATATGAAGGTACCTGGTTGAAATATTTTAAAGGAACTGCTTTTGTACCTAAGGGTGCGGGTTGGCCAGGGGAATCGAAAGATTATTTGAAAAGTTATACGTTTCCTTCTGGAAGTATTGATGGGGAAATTGACTTTTTCTTGTCAGCATCCATGACTGCTGCCGCCGCGGTTGCGGATGCGGTTGCTTTGGTCAATAATACTGGAATCATTGAATCGGCCAATAATGAAAATCCTTATTTCAGCATGTTTGGTGCGGTGGATATGTCCAACTATAGTGAAGTATTGTTATGGCGTCAGTACAATCAGAATCTGGTTACCCATAATGTTCCGGTGTATCAACAACGAAGTAATTATGCGGTTGGTTTAACGCGTAGTATGGTCGAGAGTTTCTTAATGAAAAATGGACTTCCGGTATATGCTTCCGGCAGCGGATATCATGGGGATGATTACATTGCAAATGTGCGGAAAGACCGTGATGGTCGATTGCAGTTATTTTTGAAAGAACCGGGACAGAAAAACGTGCTGATCAATGTTGGCGCAGGTACACATTATACTTTGGTGGAACCGTATCCCAGCATATGGGAAACAGATTGGGAACGTCGTTATACAACAGGATACACCATCCGTAAAGGTATTTCCTATGATGGTCTACAGACAAATAATAATGGCGGATATACCGGAAGTATTACGTTTAGAGCTTCGGAAGCTTATTTAAATTATATTGAGGCTTCTTATGAAAAAAACGGTAATCTGGATGGAAAAGCGGAGGCTTATTGGCGAGCAATCAGAACCCGGGCAAAGGTGGATCCTGATTTTAATGCAACTATTGCGGCAACAAATATGAGTTTGGAAAAGAAAGACTGGGGCGTTTATTCTGCTGGAAATTTTGTTTCACCGACCTTATATAATATCCGCAGGGAGCGAAGAAACGAATTGATGGCCGAGGGTTTACGATTAATGGATCTAAAACGCTGGAGAGCAATGGACCAGTTAATTACGACTCCCGATCATTATGAAGGGTTTAAACTCTGGGGACCTATGAAGGAATGGTATACGGCGGCACAGTTGAAATATGGTGCTTCGAGTGATCAATCTGTTGTTTCCGATCCGGCTTTAAGTATTTATCTGCGTCCTTTGGAAGTCCGCAGTAATGCGTTGTCATATGCAGGAATTAAATTTGCGATGGCGCATTACCTATCTCCTGTAGCCATTGAGCATTTTCAACTTACTTCGGTAGACGGTAGTATTGAAAATGCGGTTATTTACCAGAATCCGGGATGGCCTTTGGTTGCCGGAAATGGGGCAACAGGGTATTGATAGGTTAACTTACTTGTCGACATCAATTAAAGAATTGTTTTTTTTGCCTAGTATCCCCCTCCATGACACGATGAGATGGGGGATCTTTTATGCAAAGCGCGATCTAAGGAGAAAGAGGCTTAAAAGGATTTTACTAAATAACGTATTTTATTCATGAAAAAACTATACTACTTGATTTTTCTATTGCATGTTACTATACAGGTAAGTGCACAACATGTTTCTAAGACAGGGTATACATTGGTCTGGTCTGATGATTTTGATGAAAACGGATCTGTGAATGATCAAAATTGGAAATTTGAGGAGGGGTTCATGCGTAACCAGGAAGACCAATGGTATCAGAAAGAAAATGTATCCTGTAAGGACGGAATATTGACTATCGAAGCTAGACGAGAGATTAAACCTAATCCTACTTATAAACCGGACAGTCCACATTGGGCGCTTTCGCGATCAGGTATCAGCTATACGTCTGCATCGATTAATACATCTGACAAGCATAACTGGAAGTATGGCATCTTTGAAATGCGCGCCCGTATTCCCGTGGGTAACGGGTTGTGGCCTGCATTCTGGACGCTAGGAATCGAAAAAGAATGGCCTTCTAACGGAGAAATAGATATTATGGAATACTATAAAGGTAATATTTTAGCAAATATTGCTTCTGGGACGGAGAAGAGATGGCAGGCAAACTGGCATAGTCAGAAAAAAGCGGTTTCTATTTTAGGGGGAAAAGAATGGGCCGAAAAATTTCACGTTTGGACTATGTACTGGGATGAACATGAGATCGCTTTGTATGTGGATGATATACTGATGAATAAAGTGAAGCTGGATAAATTGACAAACCGTGACGGTACAGGATTTAATCCTTTTAAACAGCCACATTATATCTTGCTTAATTTAGCTTTAGGCGGTATCAACGGAGGAGAAGTTGATGAAAATCTCTTACCGGCCAAATATGAGATTGATTATGTCAGGGTATATCAAAAGATTGATAAACAGCAAAAGAAAGCAAAATTCGTACCTGGGGAACTTTGGCAGGATAATCAAGGCAATCACATAAATGCACATGGTGGTGGAATTGTACATCATAATGGTACTTATTATTGGTATGGTGAGAAAAGAGGGGGAACTGAATCACAGGGCGTCAATGTTTATTCTTCTAAAGATCTCTATAACTGGACTTTTGAGAAATTGGCCTTTTCTCCGTCAGATGATAAGGAGAGTGATATTGCTTGGGGTTGTATTATAGAACGACCAAAGGTTATATATAATAAAAGGACTAAAAAATTTGTAATGTGGTTTCATCTCGAGTTAAAGGGTCAAGGTTATGCCGCGGCGCGGGCTGCGGTTGCAATTAGTGATTCTCCCACAGGTCCATTTAAATTGGTAGACAGCTTTAGACCTAATGGTCATATGTCTAGGGATATGGGACTTTTTGTGGATGAAGATGATACTGCATATCATATCTATTCTTCAGATGAGAATTACGAATTGAGATTATCAAAGTTGACTCCTGATTATTTGGCTCCTACAACATCGGATAAATTATTATTCAGAAATCATCGCGAAGCTCCTGCATTGTTTAAATACAATAAAAAATATTATTTGTTTACAAGCGGTTGTACAGGCTGGGCACCCAATAAAGCGGAATTGCATGTTGCAGATGATCTTTTTGGACCCTGGACTTCTTTAGGAGATCCGATGCGTGGCCACGACGCGCAAATTACCTTTGACGCGCAATCTACTTTTGTTTTACCTGTTGCGGGAAAGAAGGACGCCTTTATTTTTATGGCGGACCGTTGGAAGCCTAAAAATTTGTTGGATAGCCGCTACATCTGGCTCCCGATTGATCTTAAGGATAGTCAGATAACCGTTTCGTGGAAAGATCAATGGAAGCTTGATGTATTTAAATAAAAATTTGACGTTCATCAACCGCATTGCTTTGAGGTTTAGAAAATTGATATCAACCAATCAGCCTGTCTGGAACATTAAAAGTCTGTTTTAAATTTGTTATAAACAATTTGAAACAGACTTTTTTACCTTAACATGCTGCTTTAAATTGAACTGTCTAATCGGGTAGCCGATTTCTATTTTGAAATGCTTTTCGGTATTTTTTCACATAATCGGAAGGATTTGATCCAAATAGCTTTTTGAACTGTTCTCGAAAATATTTAATATCGTAAAACCCAGTCATATCAGCAGCTTCATTAATTTTTGCGTCCGTATTGATTAGTATTTCTGCAGCTTTTTTGAGTCTGACCGATCGGATAAATTCATTTATTGTTTGTCCGGATATGGCTTTTATCTTTTTGTAAAAATTGGAATGGCTCATACCAATTTTTGCAGATAATGATGTTACATTCAAATCTTCTAATAAATTCTCTTCGATGATGCGAATACACTTTTCAATGAAATCTTTGTCTTTGTCGGTTATTTTTAATGCATTGGACTGAAGGGTAATTGCATTGAAGAAAAACTCTTGTAGATGCTGACGATTTTTGACTAGCGTATTGACTCTGGCCCGAAGTACAGCCGCATCAAATGGTTTGCTCATATAATCATCTGCCCCAAACCGGATCCCCTCTAATTTAGTGCTTGAAGAAGCACTGTTGGTGAGTAAGATAACTTGAATATGACTGGATAATGAATTGGATTTTATAGCTTGACAGAGCTCTATACCGTTCATGCCATCCATCATTACATCGCTGATCACAACCTCGGGCTGCTTACTTTTAATGGTAGATAATGCATCGATGCCGTTTGCTTCATGATAGACCATATAATCATTTTCAAAAAGCTTAACCAAATAATCTCGCAGCTGATCATCGTCATCAACAACTAATAAACCTACTTTTGGACCAACAGAATGAAGCTTATTAGACGAGTTTGTTGTTTCTGTTGGTGAAGAGATCCATGTTTCCATTAGCGATGAGGAATAATTACTAGCTGGATTGGATGAATGGTCTTGTTGATAGTTTTCGTTTAATAAAGGAAGCTTTAGCTCGAAAACAGTTCCTTGGTCCTGCGAACTTTGATAGGAAATATGTCCTTTGTGCATCGCTATAAAAGTTCGGGTCAAATACATGCCAATTCCAAATCCAGTCTGTTTTTTTGTTCCATTGCGGTTGTCGGAATAAAATTTTTCAAAAATCTTATCGCCGATATGATCCGGAATTCCGATGCCGGAGTCTTTGATCAATATTTGTATATGCTGTGGATGACATTTTATAGTAAAAGTGATTTGACCATGTTCTGGTGTAAACTTAAAGGCATTGGAGATTAAATTACAAAGAACAATTTCTATTTTTTCTTTATCTGCTTGGATGATAATGTCGTTATGATCTGCAGAAAATTGATAATCAATATGCTGTAGTTTTGCTTGTGCAGAGAAATAGAAATAGATCTCTTCTGCAAAGTGGTGCAAGTTAAATTGACTAATGTGAAGTTTCTCACCTTGTTCCTCCGCTTTTCTAAAAATTAATAATTGATCGACAAGACTTAGAAGGCGTTTGGCATTCCGGTGCACCACTTGTAATGTGGTTGAATTCCGGTTATCTTCATCGCTTTGCAACAGGTCTGTTATAGGATTAATAATTAAAGTAAGTGGAGTCCTGAATTCATGTGATATGTTTGTGAAAAAGGCTTGCCTTTTTTCATAAATTTCCCGTTCCTTGATGACATGCAATTGCGAAACTTCAACCTGGTATTGGAGTGCCGTTTGTTTGGTTCGATAGCGATTGTAGTAATAAAAGGCACATGCTATCCCTGATAAATAAATGAGATAAGACCACCAGCTGCGGTACCAAGGGGGTAATATACGGATCGTTAGTGTTACAATGTTTTTTGTCCACTTGCCTTCAGTATCTGTTGAATTGATCAGTAATGTATACTTTCCTTCGTATAGATTATTATAATTAATGGAACGGGAGACTCCTGCATCATTCCAATTTTTATCCCAACCTTTCAGCATATACCTGTACTTGATCTTGTGGGGTGAGGCGAACTCTAAGGCTACATAGTCAATGGATATTGATGATCCATAGGATAATGTTATTTGGGAAATCTGATGTTTATCATTGAGTTGAACCTGATGAGTGGAGTCATTCAGTTTAATATTATTAATTTTGATGGCAGTCAATGCCAGTGATGGTATGTGTTTTCTGGCTTGGATCTTGTCTGGATCAAATAAGTCAAATCCATTGATACCGCCAAAGATGAGTTGTCCGTCGCTTAGTTTGTGAGCTGCACTATACGAAAATTCATTGTTCAGCAGACCATCTGTTTGATCGTAATTTGTGAATGTTTTTGTCGTTGTATTAAATCTTGACAGACCATTAAAAGTACTTAACCATAAATTTCCTTTCCGATCTTCTAAGATATTTAAAACAGAATTGTTCGAGAGTCCATTGCTCTGGGAATAATTAACTTTTATTTTTTTGATGTTTGGATCAAATTCAATCAGTCCACGACCTTCGGTGCCGATCCACATACGACCTTTGCTGTCGATATAGATTGAACGGACGGGTTTTCCAATGTGATAAGATTCAAAAGCTTGCGATTGTTTATTAATCTTTATTAATGTGTTATAATTTCCAGCCCAAAGACTTCCTGATTTATCTTCGATTAAGCAGTTCAGATCGATTAAGGAATCATTGAATTGCTCGAATCGATCTGTGATTGGGTTATATTTGTAGAGGTATCCATTTGAAAAAGTAGTTGCCCAAATATTTCCTGCAGCATCTTCTAATAGAATCTGTACGCTACTATTGATCAATCCACTCTTAGGAATACAGCTGTAGGTTTTAGATTTACCATTTTGCTCATATCGGACAATCCCATTGTCGGTTGCTGACCAGATGTTACCCTTACGATCTGCTAAAATATTATTAATAACATTGTCCGTTAAGTTCTGATCCCCTTTTTTTATAGTTCGAAATAGGTTTGTGGAACGGTTCCATATATACAGTCCATTTCCTTCTGTGCCTATCCAAAGTGTGGATGGATCAACTTGAGCAAAGGAGCGTACAAATTTTGGATAGTTAGTACTGTTTTGTAATGATATATCCTGCTGTGATTGGAAATTAAGTTGCTGATCATCAATCAAATGAATACCTCCCTTAGCAGTTCCAATCCATTTTTTGTTGTCTTGTCCTACATAGGTCGTATAGATCGCATTGCTCGTTAAGGCATGCGGAGCTAAGGAAGACTGATTCAGATAGCGCACATTATCGGTTTTTAAATCGATGATGGATATGCCATTGTCTTGGGTAGAAACCCATAACTGATTGTCATTGACTAGGGTTATTTGATTGACCTGATCTGAACTTATTTTTTTTTGAAATACTTTTGATATTTTTCGAGATGCGTTATGAAAAGTGTATACACCGTGGTAGTTTGCTATAAAAATATCGCCTGTTTGATTACTGGCCATACTTGTTGCTTCTAGAATATCATGATTGATAAGTTGTAATTCTTGACTTTGAATATCGAATCGATATAAGCCTCTGTCACTAATAAATACCCAGATTTGATTTTTTTTATCAATATGAATTACAGGAACGGAGTAATCCACTACCGATTTTTCTTCGTCAAATTTTAATGGAATACGGATGGCATTATCCCGGTTATTTTCTTTGAGTAATAGTCCTAATCCGTTTGTCCCAATATAAATATTGTTTTTTTTGTCAACTTGAATCGTCTTTGTGTCAACATTCATGATATATTTCGTTTCAGGATTGTCATAGTCTATGAAAGACAAAAGGGAAAAGGTATCAAAATTTCGGTCATAAATAGCAACACCTTGTCCTGTGCCGATCCATAATTTTTTTAATTGATCTTCTACAATGCAATAAATATAATTGTGGGGAAGACTATTGGTCTGATTCAGCTGATTGCGGTATGCTTTGATTTCGTAACCATCGTAACGGTTTAATCCATCAAATGTGCCAAACCACATGTAGCCTTGGCTATCTTGAAAGATTGATTTAACCGAACTGTTCGATATTTGTTGATTGATATTCGAATTCGTGATTTGGCTTACTGCACTCCACGGTTGTGTACAACACAATAGAAGCAGTATTGAAATTAATAGTTGATGAAATTTATGACTGTTCATTGTTGTGATTTTTCCATTCAACAGCATTTATATTGGTTAAAAATGGCTTTTTATTTACCAAAACAAATGCTGCTATTTCCCTTGTCATCAGATTTTTAAATATCAAATATTTTTAAATATCATTTATTTATAGATAGACATTATACGCTAAACGACACCTCGTTTGGAGACATATTTTATATTTAAAACCGGTGATTTTTTAAAGATATAGAATGTTTAATAAATAATAAGTGTTTGCTTTACATTTATCAAGCTAACAGATCTTTTAAAATGAAGATACAGGTGGGTAATATTGATCGATAAAGCAACGATATTCGGACGAAAATAGTTAGGTTTTTGTAAAACTCATCTACGTAGGAAGAATGCTTTATTCGATGTTAAATAATAAATGAGTCTTCATCAAAATTAAGGGAGAAATATGAAACACTAAAAAGCCCTGTTTAATTCTAAACAGGGCTTTTCTGCAAGAAGATAAATAACCTTGCTATTACTTTATTTTTACAAGTTTCACGGTATTCGTATTTGCGGGTATTTCGTAACGGTTGTATTTATCCTTGTTAAACCCTTCAATTTCATAGCCACTTTCCGGATTGATATTCAGCAAAATATTTGGTACTATCGCGGATTGACTTGTATTAAATTTTAAGAAGACAGTTTTATCTTTTTGATTGTAGGTGAAGGTTTCAATTTCTCCGGCATCGGACGTTAACCATAAATTTTCTTTGGCAAGAAAAACACGACCTTTGGAAGCTGTTTTTATTGCTACTTCGATGTTATTTTTATCGGCTTTCAGGTTACCACTAAATGCCAACCAGCCAAATTCTGGATGTTCTATGATGTAAGTGCCTGAGTTTACGGCATAGCCATAAAACCCAGTCCCGTAATCGCCAGATATACCATCATTAGCTAAGGTAGAGGGGTAAGAATGGAATGCTGCGGGACCAAAACCATCTGCAGTTACATTGGCTAATGCTCCCATCATACCTGCATGACCTACACGGAGCAGGTAGAAATCATCAGGGTGATCTCGGTATTCTGTTAATACAGGGATAGCATTTAATGCGGAACCATAATGATGAAGTTGACGCTCGATCCGGGATAGTTTTCCCCCATATACAAAATCCCAATAACGACGGGCACTACCATTGTATCCCCAATGTGGTACTGTAGGCATATACGCGAGAATGGCATTTAAGGTAACTTGAGTTTTATCGTCAAAACCAAAGTATCGAGACCATAAATATACTTCTTCTTGTCCTGTAGAGTCCCAGGGCATCTCACTTCCAAATGGATAATCAAGACTTTTCCAATGTTCGGCACGTTTACGCATCGCCGCTTCCAATTTATTGGCGGCATCTGTTAATCCCTCACGACGCAAATCATGGAGGATAAGCAAAAATATACTGCCTTCCATCTGACCGAATTGTGCATAGTAGGGGGCTTTTTCAATCATCGCCATACTGGTTTGAAAAGCTCGGTCTAAATAGACATCCCAGTTTTCTTCTTGCACCAGATTGCGATAATCGCGAGCGAGTCGATACATAACCCAATGTGCCGCCGCAACATGGGGATAGTTATAGGAGCGCCCAATGTTATCCGCTTCTTTTTTAGGCCATGCCGACCAAGTCTTCCAGTTGATATCTGTTTGGTAAGTACCTGCTGGCAGGGAATCTGGTTCGTAGTAAAATAGACTTTTGACCACACCATATTTTTGATCACCTTCCTTATGTTGGATACGACCGTACATGGTTTCATTGACAAAGCGTTTTAACTTGGCGATCTCTTTGGCATTAGGCTGTAAGACCTGCTTCATGATTGCAGCTAGCCAACTAGCTGCTCCGGCCTCATCACTTAAGCCTGCATACCAAGCTCGCTGTTCTTGCGTGACTAATTTTTTCTCTTCATAATCGTAACTGATCACTGCGGGAGACCTTCCAAAAAGATCGTTGTCATTTTCGTACCACTGTGCCGTCGTTAAGAAGTTGCCAAGATCATTGACCACATCTTTTTCTGACTTGATGACTTTATATTGGATGGTTTGTTCGATGCCATCCTGGTAGGTAATGGTCAATCGTGCACGACCCCATTGTTGACCTTTGACCTCATATTGATGCCATTTCTGAGGCGTATCTTTTTGCTTAGTAACAAGTAAAGAGCCCTCCGGATAGACAGAAATATTTTTAATGGCCTTGTTATGTTTGATAAACAACTTGACAGGGTTATCTAATGGAACGACATACCCGGGAGCTCCAACTGCCACAGGTCTGTTATTTTTTAAAAGCGTATTTTCGATTTCTTTGATACTTGGCGCGAGTACAAACTTGAGTGCAAATGTTTTGGATTCATCCGGTTTTAATAGGGTCGAAGTTGGTATATTCCATTGTTCTACTCCTTTCCATTCTGTTTCAGCTAGTGCTTTACTATGGATCATCCATTCATGGAAACCCTCGAAAGTAATACTTTTTGGTGTAGGATCAGTATTTAAAGGGTTGTATGCCTCAAATCCTGCATTGGCATAGGGTAGAACCAATAAGCTAGGGCCATTTCCATGTAAATGGTTCACTTGCATATAACCTGCATCTTTTCCAATGTAGGGGTCGAAAAACACATTTTGTGCGTGCGCCTGATTCAGGTTTTTCCAATCCATATTGTTATTGAAGGGTAGCGGTATTCCTAAAGCACCGATTTCAATAGGTTGATCGGTAGAATTGGTGATTTGAAACTTTAAGATCAGATCGCCGTTTACTTTTTCCCAACTTCGCACAACTTTTAAAGGAATATCTCCTAATGTCGGAGTGATATCGGCAGCAGCCAGAACTGTTTTTGAGGGCGTTATTTCAATGACTTTTTTACGTTCTCTGGCCGAAGAATAACTTGACCAATGGGTCTCTCCCTGTCGTTTAAGACTTATGTTGATATCGCCAAGATGGAAAAAGTTATTACGGTCACGTTTATGGAGCATTTCAACAGGAGTATAATCGAAAGCATCATCACCATTTACTTGTTGGAAGGCTGATAAAGTTTGTGATGTACGTAGCACTTTAATTTTTAGCCCATCTAAGTCAAAGCTTTTGGCTCCCTGGTCTATGCCTAAAGTCGCAGGCTGACTTTTTGTTGCCTTCCATACCGGATGTTCATCCTGCTGACTGAATGCCGGGATGCTATATTGGAGGTAAAATAAGGTATATAGGAGATAACAACTTTTCTTTAAATTCATTTTGCAAAGTTTAGAGATTCATTATTCTTTAATAGGGTATCAGGTGAACTGTTACAAATTTGACTTATTAAGTCCTTTATTTATTACCAGATTTTAACAATGTGTAGCATGTTTTTGATATATAGCAACAAAATATTTGTTTTGTCAACAAGTAAACCATAAATTTAATGTACAAATGACATTTATTACAAACCAATCTATTTATGAAACCAATTCAATATCGGGTTCCTGTTCCCAAAGATAGGAGCGTTTTTATTCAGGAAGATTTTTTGGATAAGTTTTACCCTCATTTGCATTGTCATGAGGAGTATCAGTTAATTTGGATTAAGGCGGGAGCTGGACAATTGCTAGTAGATGATAATGTACATTATTTTGAAAAGGATGATATCTTCCTTTTAGGGTCTAACCAAGCACATGTGTTTAAAAATGATTTATTACACGGGTATGTTCAATCTATTTCTATTTTCTTTAGTTTAAAAGGAACATTGTCAAAGATTTTGAATGTCCCTGAATTAAGCACATTACTTGATTTTATTGACAATAACTGCCGGGGTTTTAAAGTTCCTAAAATATACTTGCCACAAGTGAGCCGAAGAATAGAAGCGCTCAAGAATTCGGATAGTTTGGGACAGTTGGTCAGTTTTTTTTATTTGTTGAAGTCTTTGAATAAACTTTCATTTAATCTTAAACCACTTTCGGGAATAGCATCTAATGGATTGGGAGAAGTTGGATCTTTTAGGATTACAACCTTGTGCAATTTTCTTGAAAATAATTATAAGAACAACATTGGTTTGAATGAAATAGCAGAGAAAGCGAATCTGACACCGCAGGCCTTTTGTCGTTATTTTAAGAAAAGTACTGGCAAAACGTTCATTTCTTATTTAAATGAATTGCGGGTAAGGGAAGCCTGCCGTTTACTTGGAGGAAAAGATTATGACTGCATTTCGATCGTTGCTTATGACTCGGGGTTCAATAGTATTACAAATTTTAACCGCGTTTTTCGAAATATACTAGGAATCTCACCCAAGATGTATGTTGCTAATTATAAGAATTTACTTTACGGGTAATTGAAAATGTTAATATCCAATAAGTAATTATTAAAACCCGGTTAGTTTACTTCTTTTATAGTTGGTTTCTTTGATAAAAGAAAATATTAAACTAATTAAGTAAAAACCAACTATGGCTGAATTAAATTGGAAGGGTGTTTACCCCGCAGTATTGACCCCCTTTAAAGAGAATGGTGAGATTGACTTTGATATGTTTGCTAAGAATACCGAAGCACAGATTAAAGCAGGGGTGCACGGAATTATCATTGCAGGATCATTGGGTGATGCAGCAGTTCTGGATACGAATGAAAAATTTGAATTATTGACTTATGCAATCCAGGTTATTGCAGGCCGAGTACCTATTATATTGAACATCGCAGAAAATACAACTGAACATGCTGTTAATTTTGCTGTTAAAGCAAAGGAATTAGGTGCAGACGGTTTAATGTTATTGCCTCCGATGCGCTATAGAGCTGATGACCGTGAGGTAGTTACTTATTTTAAGGCAGTAGCCAATGCGACAGATTTACCTATTTTGATCTATAACAATCCTGTTGATTATGCTGTGTTTGTGTCAACAGTAATGTTTGATGAATTGAAAGACTGTCCAACGATCGTTGCGGTTAAGGAATCTACTAGAGATTTGACTAATATAACCCGGATGAAAAATAAATTTGGAGACCGGTTTAAGATATTAGGTGGTGTGGATACCATCTCGTTGGAGTCAATTTTAGTGGGTGCTGATGGATGGGTCTTTGGATTAGTGGATGCTTTTCCAAATGAAACTGTTGCGATGTACAATTATGCCGTAAATGGCGAATACGATAAGGCATTAGAAATTTATCGTTGGTTTATGCCTTTGCTGGAACTGGATATTCACCCTAAGCTTATTCAATATATTAAGCTTGCGGCAACAGCCGAAGGAATAAGTACGCCGCATCTTCGTGCACCTAGACTTCCGTTGATAGGTGAGGAAGCGGAGAGAATCAATAAAGTTATTGCTGATGGTATTGCTAATCGTCCTCAGTTAAATTAGGATCTGCTCGTTGAATAGCGTTAAAGTACTGTGGGCGATTGGTGAATACTATTCGCCTACAGTTCGTTTTTACATAAAAAAATTGGATTAAAAAATGAATCAATCACAAGTTTATTTGGATGAGCGTATTCGCATAGCGGCAGAAGCATTTCAATTTTTGAAATCTACGACGATTGCACAACGGGCAGCATTTATGCATGCCGTTGCAACTGAAATTGAAGGATTAGGTCCGGAACTTTTGGAGACTGCTCATGCGGAGACGGCATTGCCTTTGCCTCGCCTTACAGGAGAAAAGGCCCGAACGGTAGGGCAATGGCGCAGTTATGCCAATGCGGTTGCATTGGGTATTTATACGGAAGCCCGTATCGATTTAGCAAATACTGAAACGGGTAAAAGTGATATCCGCAAATTCAATTTGGGTATAGGACCTGTTGTTGTATTCGGGGCCAGTAATTTTCCATTTGCCTTTTCTACGGCTGGAGGTGATACGGCTAGTGCCATTGGTGCAGGTTGTCCGGTGATTGTGAAAGGCCATTCGGGACATTCCCAAACATCGACAATTATGGCCAATACGATATCTACTGTTATTAAGAGATTCGGCTGGCCTGAAGGGGTATTTAGCCATATTCTCGGAGCCAATATTGAGGGGACGGATACCAAGATAGGCGCTTATCTGACTGCTCACCCTCTTGTGAAAGCGGTCGGCTTTACGGGGTCGTACTGGGGTGGAAAAGCCCTGTTTGATATTGCTAACCAACGGGAAGAACCGATACCGGTATTTGCCGAGATGGGAAGTATCAATCCGGTATTTGCTTTTAGCCATCTCTTAACGGATCGTGCGGAAGCGCTCGCCAAAGAATATGCTGCTTCGTTAACCTTGGGTGTGGGGCAATTCTGTACCAACCCTGGGGTATTTATAGCTGTAAAAGGTGATGCTCTAGAACGGTTTAAAAAAGCATTGGCATCGGAAATAGCTGTTATTGCACCGGGTACCATGCTCAATAAGGGGATCTATGAACATTTTGAAAAAAATAAAATAACGTTAAGCAGCCAAAATGCGGTAGCGGTAATCGCCGAATCACATATTGAAGCTACTCTAGGTCAGGGACGTCCAAGAATTATTAGGACTACAGCAAGCAATTTTTTGAAAAACCAGGTATTGAGTGAGGAAGTATTTGGTCCTTTTGCGGTATTGGTAGAAGCGGAAAATAATGCAGAGGTATTGGCTATTGCGCAACAGCTTAAAGGGCAACTGACCATTACAATTGCAGGGACTACGGAAGATGTGAAGGAGCATCAAGATGTTTTCAATGTGGTAAAAGATAAAGCGGGACGTCTGCTCTTTAATGGTATGCCTACTGGAGTAGAGGTTGTTTATGCTATGCAACATGGCGGTCCTTTTCCTTCTTGTACTGATCCCCGGTTCACCTCTGTTGGGCCAGATGCAGTGAAGCGTTTTGTACGCCCATTATCTTTTCAGAATTGGCCCGATGAATTTTTGCCAGAGGAGTTGAAAAATGAAAACCCATTAGGCATTGCACGGATCGTAGATGGTGCTGTCGTAACAAAAACAAGTATTTAGGACAATTTTGTATAGCAATTGATGAAGAAAACATTTTTTTGTATTGATTCCCACACCTGTGGTTGCCCTGTGAGGCTGGTAGCAGGAGGAGGACCAGTGTTGCGTGGAAACTCAATGATGGAGCGTCGGCTGCATTTTATGGAAGAATATGACTGGATTCGTAAAGGACTGATGTTTGAACCGCGAGGTCATGATATGATGAGCGGCAGTATTCTGTATCCGCCTACAGATCCGAATAATGATACCGGTGTACTTTATATCGAAACCAGTGGTTGTCTTCCGATGTGTGGTCACGGAACCATTGGGACTGTGACGCTTGCGATCGAGGAGGGCTTGGTCATTCCAAAAGTCCCAGGTAAGCTGCGATTAGAAACTCCGGCCGGTTTAATCCTGATCGATTATGTGCAAGAAGGTCCGAAGGTTAAAACGGTTAAACTGACGAATGTAAAGTCTTTTCTTTATAAAGAGGCGCTGACCGTACTGTGTCCAGACTTGGGAGAGATCGTGGCCGATGTCGCCTATGGTGGAAACTTTTATGCCATCATAGATCCTCAAAAGAATTTTAAAGATATCAGCGATTTTTCGGCTAGTCAGCTCATTCATTATGGAAAGATT
This sequence comes from Sphingobacterium anhuiense, assembly GCF_042686355.1. Classification (NCBI taxonomy): domain Bacteria; kingdom Pseudomonadati; phylum Bacteroidota; class Sphingobacteriia; order Sphingobacteriales; family Sphingobacteriaceae; genus Sphingobacterium; species Sphingobacterium anhuiense. The sequence goes on along the minus strand of NZ_JBHUPE010000007.1, from coordinate 272,801 downwards.
ATTCGTCGTCTCCTTAATGAGAAGACGGATTTTATTCATCCTGAAGATGAAAATATATATGGTCTTAGCCATATACAATGGACGGGAAAACCCACTAAAGAAAATTCTACAGGAAGAAATGCAGTGTTGGTGGGTGAAAATGCACTGGATAGGTCTCCTTGCGGTACCGGAACCTCTGCCCGTATGGCACAATGGTATGCTAAAGGGAAGTTGAGCAGAGGGGAGGAATTTGTTCATGAGAGTTATATCGGTTCGCAATTTGTCGGTCGTATTGAAGAAGAAACGAAGACAATATCGGGCCAGCCAGCAATCATTCCTTCGGTAGAGGGATGGGCAAGAATTACGGGCTATAGTCAGATCATTATTGATGACGAAGATCCGTACAAAGAAGGATTTCAGGTTATGTAATTATTATTAAAATATCAAAAACGTGTCAACACATAATAAAGGAAAAGTTGCTATCATAGGAGCGGGGATTGCAGGCTTATCCACCGCTTATTACCTCATACAGGATGGTTGGGAAGTTCAGATTTTGGAGAAGGGTGACGGGCAAGATAATTGCTCCTATGGCAATGCAGGAATGATCGTTCCCAGCCATTTCACCCCATTGGCAGCACCGGGTATCGTAGCACAGGGTGTAAAATGGATGCTAAACAGTAAAAGCCCGTTTTACGTTAGACCCTCATTGAATTTTTCATTGATAGACTGGGGTTTGAAGTTTTTGAAACATGCCAATGAAAAACATGTAAACCGAAATGCAGCAGCTATACGTGATTTGAATCTTGCAAGTAGCCGCTCATATGATGAATTGGCGCAACAGGAAGGTTTTGATTTTGAGCTAAGACAGAACGGTATTATGATGCTTTATAAATCTAGCCATGTCGCACATGAAGAAATTGAATTGGCAGAAAAGGCTCAAAACTTGGGATTGGATGTGGAAGTTTTTGATCAAGCAGGAATTCAGGCTTTAGAACCTAATCTGCGAATGGATACGATCGGTGGTATTTTATACAAATGCGATGGTATCTTGTATCCCCCAAAATTGATGAAAATATTGACCGATTACCTGCTCGCTCATGGGGTGAAATTCAACTATCAAACAGCGGTGTCAGGATTCAAGTTTTCAGGTAAAAAGGTGTCTGAAATCGTTACTTCAAAAGGGACATTTCATGCGGATGAAATTGTCGTAACAGGTGGAGCTTCTCTCCCGGAATTAGCCTCTAAGTTACAGTTAAAGTTGCCTTTGATGCCTGGAAAGGGATACTCCTTTATGCATAATACAACGGGGAATAACCAGATGGTGCATGCTGCGCTGTTGCTGGAAGCACGTGTGGCGGTGACGCCTATGAATAATCAAATCCGCTTCAGTGGAACCATGGAATTAGGTCCGGCTAATGATAAAATATACAGCAACCGGGTAAAGGGCATCGTCGAGTCAATACCAAAATATTTTCCTGATCTGCAAGTTGATTATCCGAAAGATATTTGGTTTGGCTACAGACCATGTTCACCAGATGGGCTTCCATATTTGGGCAGGACTTCCAAATACAGTAATGTCAGCATTGCTGGTGCGGGTGGTATGATGGGCTTGAGTCTAGGACCTGCTTACGGAAAAGCGATCATGGCCTTACTGTCCAACAAAGCCACCGAAACAGATATCACGGGCTTTAATCCGGATCGGTTTCAATAGACAAAAATAAACCTAAATGATGAAGAAAAACAACAATTACCCTAACGTAAAGAAATTTATAGTCCTTGGAGTGCTTTGTATGGCTTCTTCGCTAACAGATGCCCAAAATATGGATTTGTATCAGCACACAACACCTATTGAGCCTTATATCATACAATATCGACATGATCTGCAGGCTGTCAATTATTTTTATGGGCCAATGCCTAAAAATTGGGGATTTCAGCAGTCGGTAGCCTCTCCCGAGCAGATCAATAGACTGGTCAAAATCGATGAAGACTATTTAGCTAAATTAAAACAATTTGATTATAATAGACTGAATACAAACGGTCAGGTTGATTATATTCTGCTGAGCCAGAAAGTACAGCGGCACCAAGAAGAGCTTAAAGAAACATTCTCTTCTTACAACCGACTGAAGGCCTATTTACCCTTTGCCGAAAATATTCTTCAATTTGAACAGAAACGTCGTCGCGGTGCCGCTGTGGTCGGAAAGGATGTTGCCATAGTGTTAGAAAAAACGACTGATCAGGTTTCTGAATCGATTCAAAAGCTAGAAAATGTGGCCGCGATTGAATCTGCTGATGTCAATTTTTTGGTCAATATGGTGGAGTCATTGCGAGTCCGTTTGGAGAGTGCGTTCGATTTCTATAATGGATATGACCCAATGTTTACCTGGTGGGTACCTAAATCTTATGAAAGTTTAAATGAAAAACTGATTCAATATAAAACTGCTTTGCAGGGAAAGAGTAACTGGAAAGTCTTTAATGATGGCAGTAATATTGGTGGGCAACCGATCGGAAAATCTGCACTCAACAAAAAGTTACGTGAAGAAATGATTGCCTATAATGCGGATGAGTTGTTGCGTATCGCTGATCAGGAATGGGAATGGTGCGTGGCAGAGTTATTAAAAGCTTCTCGTGAGATGGGATTTGGAGACGATTGGAAGGCCGCGCAGGAAAAGGTTAAAAACACCTATGTGCCAGAAGGGCAACAACCTGGTCTGATCAATGATTTGTATGATCGAGCCCAAGCATTTATCAAGGAGCACGAGCTAATTGCAATTCCTGAATTGGCGGATGAGACCTGGGGAATGATTATGATGACTCCTGAACGGCAGTTGGTGAATCCATTTTTTACCGGAGGACGTGAGATCAGTATTTCGTATCCAACCAATACCATGACTTATGATCAAAAAATGATGAGCATGCGTGGTAACAATCCACATTTTTCTTTGGGTACGGTGCAACATGAACTCAATCCAGGTCATCATCTACAGTATTTTATGAATAAAAGGTATAAACCCTACCGGGAGCAGCATTTCAATACACCATTTTGGACGGAAGGTTGGACTTTATATTGGGAATTGCTTCTTTATAGAATGGGTTTTGCCAAGACTCCGGAAGAACGTATCGGGATGTTATTTTGGCGAATGCATCGTTGTGCCCGGATCACCTTCAGTATTAAATTTCACTTAGGTGAATGGACACCACAGCAATGTGTGGATTATTTAGTCAATCAGGTCGGTCATGAACCTGCAAACGCACATGGAGAGGTGAAGCGATCATTTGAAGGTTCTTACGATCCTTTATACCAATTGGCTTATTTAATCGGTGGTTTACAGCTGCTGAGTATCAGTGATGAATTGGTGGGATCGGGGAAAATGTCCTACACTGAATTTCATGATCGGGTCATCAAGGAAAATTACTTACCGATGGAGATGGTGAGGGCGATATTGACAAACCAAAAGCTTGAATCTAACCATCAAGCAAAATGGAAATTTTATCATTTTAAATAAGTGCAATCCAACCTTAAATCTATGAGTAATCAAGAAAATAGTCAAGATTTCAAAAAGTCACTAGGTTTGTTGGATGCAACAATGCTCGTTGCGGGAAGTATGATCGGTTCGGGGATCTTTATTGTGTCGTCGGATATCGCCCGAAATACGGGGTCTGCTGGCTGGCTGATGGTGGTCTGGTTGATCTGTGGATTTATGACTTTAGCCGCAGCTTTGAGTTATGGCGAACTCAGTGCTATGTTTCCGAAAGCTGGTGGTCAGTATATTTATCTCAAAGAAGCCTATGGACCGGTGGTCAGTTTTACGTTTGGATGGACTTTTTTTGCCGTGATCCAAACGGCTACGATTGCAGCTGTGGGAGTTGCTTTCGCTAAGTTTACCGCTTATTTATTTCCGGTACTGGATGAAGATGTGTATTTGCTGGTACTGGGTGACTATCATATCTCATCTGCTCAAGTGTTAGCTATCGCTGTCATTGTGCTGCTTACCTTTATTAATACAGGCGGTGTAAAGAATGGTAAAACAGTACAGACAGTGCTGACATTGATCAAAATATTAAGTTTGGTGCTTTTGGTTATTTTTGGTTTTGCAGCTTTCGATCTGGAGGTGTGGAATCAAAACTGGTCTTCAGAGCATATGTGGAATCTACAACGATTAAATACGGATGGATCGACGGCAGATTATGCCACTTTTGGTGCATTTGGAGCTATATCTGCGGCATTGGTAGGAGCATTGTTCAGCAGCGATTCCTGGCACTCATCTTCTGCTGTAGCAGGTGAGATCAAGAATCCGCAACGTAACATTGGGTTGAGTTTAGCACTGGGAACGCTAATGGTAACCGTGATCTATATTTTGACCAATCTGATGTATACAGGTGTGTTGACAATCGAGGAGATGGCCAGCGCTCCTAAGGATCGTGTTGCCATGCTCGTAGCGCAAGAGATTTTTGGTCCTGTTGGCATTGCCATCTTGGCGATTATGATCATGGTCAGCACTTTTGGCTGTAATAATGGGCTGATTTTGGCTGGGGCAAGAATCTATTATTCCATGGCTAAGGATGGTTTGTTTTTTAAGAAAACGGGCACCTTAAATAAGAATGCCGTACCGGCTTACGCGTTATGGTTACAGGCGGTGATAGCTTCAATATGGTGTTTAACAGGTAAGTATGGCGATTTGTTGGATATGATAACCTGTGTGGTTGTCATGTTTTATGTTTTGTGCATCATCGGAATTTTTTGGTTGCGATATAAGCGCCCCGATGTACCGAGACCTTATAAGGCCTTTGGCTATCCTTTTATACCAGCTATCTATATTTTGATGGGGATCTCGTTTATTATTCTGTTGGTGATCTATAAACCGCAATTTACCTGGCCAGGTATTATCATCACACTTTTGGGGATCCCATTATACTATTTTGTGAAACAGAAAGATGTAAAGACCTAGTCTTACTTAATTTTTTATCCTGTCTGTATAAACTAAAGATAGATCGACACATACGATATAAAAAAATAAAATACATATGAAGATAACATTAACAGCTGTTTTATTACTGATATTTCAGCTTACGACATTGGCGCAAGGGACATTGGAGGATTATAAACGTGCCAAAGAGATCAGAAGCTCATTCGGCAAGGTGTATCAAGTGCCGCAACAGATTATTTGGTCTGAAAAAGGAGATAGTTTTTCTTATCGGCTGCATAAAAAAGACGGCAAGAGGAGCTTGTATCTGGTAGATGCGGTTACGCATAAAAAGATAGATACCGATGTTGCTGCAATTGAAAAACAGCTATCCGCTCAATTGGGTAAAGAAGTGAAATTGGGTGTTTTGTGGGGGAGGGATCTAAAAGTATTGACGGCAAATGAAGTTGAATTTACGGAAGAGAAAGTGATTTGGAAGTGGAATGCACAGGAAAATAAGTTGAGCAAAACGCGCGATATCGCAACTACAGGTATGGACCGTAGATCGGATGGCTACTGGGGAGCACGTTGGGATGATAGTAAGGGGGAATCTGTAGAGTCGCCCGATAAGGCCTATACTGCTTATATTAAAAATAGTAATGTATACATTAGCAAAAAAGGGGATCCAAATAGTGAACGACAGTTGACCTTTGATGGAAGTCCCGGGGAGTATTATAGCGCTCGTATCCAATGGTCCAATGATTCAAAGAAATTGGCAGCTTCAAAAGTGAGAAAGGCTGAAATCAGACAATTGACCTTATTGGAATCTTCTCCTACCGATCAATTGCAGCCTAAATTGCAAACCAGAGACTATAACAAACCTGGAGATGCTTTATCACAATATTATCCAACGATTATTGATGTCATGGGGGGGCGGGTGATAACGGTAGATCCTGCTCAGATACCCAATCAATTTTCACTTTCTGCACTGGTATGGAAGGCGGATAATAGTGGAATCACATTTGAATATAACCAACGTGGCCATCAACGGTACGATGTGATGGAATTGAGTGCTGTGGACGGGAAAACGAAAACCATTATTTCAGAACGCAGCGCGACATTTATTGATTACAGCGGAAAGAAATATCGGAATGATCTCAAAAAAACAGCGGACATCATATGGGCTTCGGAACGTGACGGATGGAATCATCTGTACCTTTTTGATGCAAAAACAGGCGCATTGAAACAGCAGATTACCAAAGGAAATTGGGTGGTACGAAAAGTTGTTCATGTCGATGAAGATAACAAAAAGATTATTTTTGAGGCGAGTGGCATGAATAAAGAGTTGGATCCTTATTTAATCCGTTATTACACTATTGGTTTTGACGGTAAAGGCTTGAAAGAACTCACTCCAGAAACAGCCAATCATCAAGCGACATTTAATCCTGACCATTCTTTATTTGTAGATCTTTACTCGCGGGTTGACCAAGCTCCACAGGCCGTATTGCGACGTGTAGCAGATGGGCAGATCGTGATGGATTTGGAAAAAGCGGATATTTCGGATCTGGAGGCGACGGGATGGCGCAAACCTGAAGTGTTTAAGTCACTTGCTAGAGATGGTAAAACCGAGATCTGGGGTATTATTGTCCGTCCACGAAATTTTGATCCGAATAAAAAATATCCTGTCATTGAGTATATCTATGCAGGCCCACATAGTGCTTTTGTCCCTAAATCATTTTCGGCTAATCCGTCAGGACTAGCTGAGCTCGCTGAACTGGGCTTTATAGTCGTGCAAATCGACGGAATGGGAACATCCAATCGTTCGAAGGCATTTCAAGATGTGGCATGGAAAAATCTAAAAGATGCCGGTTTTCCCGATCGCATTGCCTGGATGAAGGCAGCTGCGCTTAAATATCCTTATATGGACATCGAAAAAGTCGGTATTTATGGTACTTCTGCCGGAGGACAGTCTTCTGCTGGCGCTCTTTTGTTTCATCCTGAATTTTATAAGGTGGGGGTTTCGTCTTGTGGTTGTCACGATAACCGTATGGATAAAATATGGTGGAATGAGCAATGGATGGGCTGGCCGATCGGCCCTGAATATGCCGCTTGTTCTAATATCGAAAATGCGTATAGATTAGAAGGGAAGTTGCTATTGATCGTTGGTGAATTGGATGACAATGTGGATCCTGCTTCCACTTACCAGTTCGTCAATCAGTTAATCAAACATGGTAAAGATCATGATTTCATTATGGTTCCAGGAATGGGACATGCTTCTGGTGGTGATTTTGGAGAAAAGAAACGTCGCGATTATTTCGTGAAACACTTGCTAGGGGTAGAGCCTCCTGCTTGGAATGCTTATTAACGAAGGTATAAAGATGAGCAAGAGTTCTCAAACTGAAGCAAGAACATCGTACAGTCATGCCGATCGTTTAGGAAGATATGAACTGTTCAAATCTTCTTGCTTGCCGTTTAAACTAAAATAGAATTTAAACCGAGCTCGCGAGCTCACAGTAATGATACATCAATGAAAAGTTATAGAGTTTTTTTACGTTTTATCCTCATTGCCACGCTACTATCTAAAGGGGGCAGTACCGTGCAGGCGCAAAGTGGTGATCAGATATTGGATGGAATCGGAGAAACGGGAATGATCGCAAGATATGTATTTGATGGAAATCTGAAAGATTGGTCTCGGAATAATTTGCATGCTACTGCTGGTCGGGATGTTACTTTTATCAATGACAAGCGGTTTGGAAAAGTGCTGTCATTATCGGGTGAGAAAAATGATTTTATCCAAATCCCTGCCGATGCATTGACCGATATGGAATCATTGAGTATTTCGGGCTGGGTGTATCTTCGTTCGGAAAAAAAAGGTCAAGTTTTTTTTGACTTTGGAAAGGATGTGCATAAACATTTCTTTGCTGCTCCTTTTGGAACAAACCTTCAAGATGGTTTTCAAAGTTTAATTACTGCAGGCAAAAATAATCAAAAAGGTGCTGTTTCTCCAGCATTACTGTTGAATAAGTGGGTTTACTTGACCATTGTGGTGGATATTCCGGCTAAGAAGATGATGACTTATGTGGATGCTGTACTCGTTGGTGAATCGCAGCAGATACCGCGTGAGTTGACCGAAGTGTTTGGGTCTTCTGGAGATAAGAATAAGTTGTATATTGGAAAATCACTATTGACAGGATCACCGACATTGGATGGCTTGTTGTATGATTTTCGGATCTATCGTGTTCCATTAAGTAAAAATCAGCTTACTGGAATTTATACCAATTCGCAACGTGGAGTAAGTAATCGCTCCGTAAATGTGACCAAAGTGGAGGATAATCTTCCTGAGTTTCCATTGACCCAAACGCAGCTCTATAATGCTTACTTAGTTGCTGTGCCAGATGTGCAGGTGGAAACCGCATTGGGAGATTTACCACGTTTGCCAAGTTATATAAAGGGAATATATAAAGAGGAGATGGTTGGCCCTAAAGTCAGGGTATTGTGGCCTTCGCCAAACGACAACAGTACGGTCTTGGAAGCTGGCCGATATACCATTACAGGAAGAGTTCCCGGAACAAATTTACAGCCTAAAGCGATCGTAACTGTTAAAGGGGGCAATAAGACTACCGCACCACGTTTGAAATTAGCAGCTTTTGATCTTAGTCAGGTTTCCTTGCAAGCTGATGCGCAAAATCAAGAAACAAAATTTATTGAAAATCGGAATAAATTTATCAAAACCTTGGCGGCCACTGATCCCAATTCTTTTCTCTATATGTTTCGTGATGCATTTGGTAAACCACAGCCTGAAGGGGCTAAACCTTTAGGGGTATGGGATAGTCAGGACACCAAACTTAGAGGACATGCTACAGGTCATTATTTGACGGCTATCGCACAGGCTTATGCAAGTGCCGGATATGATAAAACTTTGCAAGCTAATTTCGCAGAGAAAATGACCTATATGGTCAATACGCTTTACGAACTGGCACAATTATCGGGTAAACCGCAGCAAGCAGGAGCTGTGGCAGTAGCGGATCCGACAGCTGTACCTTATGCTCCGGGCAAATCAACCTATGATTCAGATCTGAGTCACGAAGGTATCCGTACGGATTATTGGAATTGGGGTTTAGGCTATATCAGCGCTTATCCGCCCGATCAATTTATAATGTTGGAAAAGGGTGCGAAGTATGGAGGCCAGAAAACGCAAGTCTGGGCTCCTTACTATACCTTGCATAAAATTTTGGCCGGATTAATTGATATCTATGAAGTAAGTGGCAATGAAAAGGCACTGCAAGTGGCAACAGGAATGGCAGACTGGGTGCATGCGCGTCTTAGTCAATTGCCTAAAGAAACCCTGATACAAGTTTGGAATACGTACATAGCCGGTGAATTTGGAGGGATGAATGAGACGATGGCACATCTCTATCGCATCACCAATAAGGATCACTATTTGAAGACAGCGCAATTGTTTGATAATATTGATATGTTCTTTGGCAATGCGCAGCATACACATGGATTGGCGAAAAATGTCGATACTTTTCGTGGATTGCATGCCAATCAGCATATTCCACAAATTGTGGGTAGTATCGAGCTATACCAGGTTTCTAATCTTCCGGAATACTATCGTGTAGCAGACAATTTCTGGTACAAAGCTGTTAATGATTATATGTACAGTATAGGAGGAGTTGCGGGCGCTCGAAATCCGGCTAATGCGGAGGTTTTTACAGCAGAACCAGCAACCTTATATGTAAATGGTTTTTCTGAAGGGGGACAGAATGAAACCTGTGCGACTTACAATATGCTTAAATTAACGAGCAACCTGTTTCTTTTTGATCAACGGGCTGAATATATGGATTACTACGAACGTGGATTGTATAATCATATTTTAGCGTCTGTTGCTGAAAATACTCCGGCTAATACGTACCATGTGCCGTTAAGGCCCGGTGCGATCAAGCAATTTGGTAATCCCAATATGACGGGCTTTACCTGCTGTAATGGTACTGCAATTGAAAGTAGTACCAAATTGCAAAATAGTATTTATTTTAAAAGCAAGGATGATCAGGCTCTATATGTAAATCTATTTATTCCTTCTACTTTAGAATGGACAGAGCGCGGGGTATCTGTGGAACAGAAGACAAGTTTTCCAAAGCAAGACGAGTCGGAGCTGATCATTAAAGGGAATGGCAAATTTGATCTTCATGTCCGTGTACCCAGCTGGGCAACCAAAGGCTTTTATGTGACGATTAACGGTAAAGATCAAAAAGTACAGGTAACGCCGGGTTCTTATTTGAAATTGAGCCGTAACTGGAAGAATGGCGATCGCATTATGCTGAAGATGCCTTTCCAATTTCATTTAGATCCGGTCATGGATCAACAGAATATTGCCAGCTTATTTTATGGACCTATCTTGTTGGCAGCTCAAGAACCGGAAGCAAGAAAAGATTGGCGTAAAGTGACGTTGGATGCGAAGGATATCAGTAAATCTATATCAGGTGATCTGCAAAATTTAGCGTTCAAGATTGATGGGATTGATTTTAAACCATTCTATGATACTTATGGACGGCACTCAGTATATCTGGATGTTACATTAAAATAATTACAATAGGTGCTAAAAATTTTGAGGGGTACTTTGCTTGGCGAAGTACCCCTTTATTATTTCTTTCCAATTCTAATTTTTGGTCACAATCGAAGTGCGATTGGTTAAATTCGGACTGAATTTGGACCTCATTCTACTTTATCTTCGGTTATCTATTAACAACTAATATTAACTAACCAAATTAATTTATGAAAAACGCAGGTCTTTTATTAGTCCTCGTGGTTCTCCTTTCGTTTGACTCATTTGCTCAACAGGTAACAGGCGTAGTTCGGGATGTTTCAGGAAGTGCAATGGTCGGAGCTACGCTGAGAAATTTGTCTACGCAGATCAGTGCACAAACCAATAGCAAAGGAGAATTTACGATCGTAGCAAAGCCGGGAGACGTTATCGAGGCAAGCTTACTTGGATATGAATCAAAGAGATTAAAATTCAGTTCGGAGTCTCCGCTCAATTTCGAATTGAATACGACATTTTCCACCTTAGATGAAACCGTTGTCATCGGTTATCAGAAAATCTCCCGAAAGAAATCTACCGCCGCAATTTCGAGTATCTCAGGAAAAGAATTGGCAAATCTGCCAGCGGCCAGTTTTGACCAACTCCTGCAAGGACGTTTATCGGGGGTAAATGTACAGAATTTTACTGGAGAGCCGGGCGCATCTCCTACGGTTCAAGTACGGGGCAATACCAGTTTGAATAGAGAGTACGATGAGTTTAGTGTCGGAAATGCACCGCTATATGTTGTGGATGGAGTTCCTCAACCACCACAACAGTATACTTCTCCTGTAACAGGCACGGGTACAAATTTTATAGCTGGAATAAATCCGCAGGACATTGAAAGTATTGATATACTGAAAGATGCTTCTGCCGCTGCTATTTATGGATCAAGAGCTTCCAGTGGTGTGATCCTGATCACAACAAAAAAAGGCATCAGCCGAGAGCCACAAGTAATGGTTTCGGCGTATACAGGATTGACACAGCGACCTGAGTTGCGGGATGTGGCCTTAGGAGCAGAAGAGAGAAGGCAAAAAATGCGTATCTTAGAAGAATTACAGCAATATCGGCCTGATATCGAGAATCGAAACATTTCTTTTCTGCTTACGGATAGTTTAAATCCGGCTTTTAACGGATCTACCGATTGGCAGGATATGTACTATCGGAAAGGAATGGTTAATAATGCAGATCTGAGTTTAAGTGGAGGAGGAGCAGGAGGTTCTAATTATCGTTTCAGCGCCGGATTATATGATGAGAAAGGGATTGTCAAGGCTACAGGATTTAAGCGCTATTCAACCCGCTTGAATTTAATGGCAAAAGCGCTGCATGAACGTTTGATGATCAACCCGATTGTTGCTTATTCGCGTACAGAACGTACTCGAGCGGGTGGTGGCGGAGTTGGTGTGACGGCTCGATACACGCCGGCATCTTATTTCAATCTAAGTGAGACGCGAAAAAATTATCTTCTTGGGATGTATAATGATGATTCGGATGTGAATACGGGTAATCAATTTACATTTAACCTAAATCTAGGATATGATTTTTCAAAAGCGTTGAAATTTACGTCCCAAACGTCATATATCTATTCAAACAGTAGACGTGATGTGAGTACCCCATCTTCAGTAGCAAATTTTACAGGTAACAGACAGGATGTGTTTTCGGACAATCAAGTCAATGTGTTGGCTTCTAATTACTTTAGTTATAATAAAGAATTTAATAAACATAGCCTGAGTATGATCTTGGGAAGTGATCTGGAATATAATCAATACCGGTCAGTAGGGGCTGGAGCTTCGAATGGTGCTTCAGACCAAATCAAAGTGATACAAGGTTTTCAGCAACGCTATTTAACGGCTTCCTCCGATTATCAAGCTTACAGTATGGCTTCTTTTTACTCACGGTTGGCCTATGACTATGACTCCCGGTACTTACTGTCAGCCAGTATACGTGGCGATGGATCATCTCGTTTTGGAATAGGCAATAAGTGGGGTTATTTTCCTTCTGCATCGGTAGCATGGCTCGTTTCGGAAGAATCTTTTATGAAAGAAGAGGAGTCCCCATTCTCCCTGTTAAAACTCCGTGCTAGTATAGGCACAACAGGTGGATTGCCAGGAAATAATTATCTACAGTACAATCTTTACAGGGTCAATGCTGGAAATTTCTGGGGAAATGACAATGGGACTTCTTATAATGGTGTTACTGCGATAACTCCCAATCTGGTAGATGGTGTGGCGCAACCTAATATTAGTTGGGAGCGCTCTATGCAATGGAATATTGGTCTGGACGGTGAGATTGCTAACGGTCGTTTTTCTTTTGCACTGGACGTTTTTAATAAGGAAAATAAACAATCTTTATTTGACGTGGCACTGCCTGTGACAACCGGATACGACCGGGCATTGACCAATTCAGTCGGCGTACGTAATTATGGGGCTGAAGTGGTTTTGATGGCCAATCCGCTTCCAAGGACCAGTCCTGTTCAGTGGTTTAGCCGGTTGAATGTTTCGTATGTGAGGAATAAAATTATGAACCTTCCTAATTCGGGACGGGACTTAGTGGTCGCGGGTTCGCGATTTGATAAAACACATATTCTGTCGGTGGGTAGCCCGATTAATACCTTCTACTTGTACCAAACTTTAGGGATTTACTCAACACTTAATGATATTCCGATAAATCCCTTAACAGGTGACCGTTTTAATGCTGGAGGCAGTCCCTATGCTCCGGGTGATATGTGGATCAGAGATGTGGATGGAGATTACATGATCGATCCTTTTAATGATGGTATAAACCCGGACAAACTTCCGCTCGGTGATCCAAATCCCAAATTCACGGGTGGTTGGACAAATAATGTGACTTGGAAGAATTTTAATGTTGGGGTACTCTTCACTTTTTTGTTCGATCGTGATGTGCTCAATCTGTATCAATCAGATCTATTTGAGAATGGTGCAGCAACCAATTCAACCAGTAGTTTTGCGCAGTATGCGACACCCGATTTTAGTAAGATCAATATCTGGCGCCAACCGGGCGATCGAGCAGATTATCCGGCTTATCCTTTAGGGTCTTGGCGTTATTATACCGTTGCTGGTCAAACATTTTTCATGGATAAAGGTGATTATTTCAGAGTGAAAAGTGTGAGTCTTTCGTACAGTCTGCCTAATCGTTTAGTGTCGGGATGGGGAATGAAAAGTATTCGGATGTATGGTATCGTTGATAATTTAATGATGTTCCAGCGTTCGAAAAGATTACCGGATGCCGAGGCTGTAAATTATTATGGTGAATATGAAGGTAATGGTTATCCTATCCCGCGGAAGTTCACGTTTGGTGTAGAGTTACAATTTTAATTAGAGCATCATGAAAACATTATTTATAATCAATTATTGGAAATGGGTCCTATTTGCAGCTATCGGCTTGAGCACGATGTCATGCAACAAATTTTTGGAAGAGGAGCCTCGAAATTCGACCTATAAGGAGGTGTATTGGAAAGATCCAAAGGCAGGAGAAACTGCGATAGCGGGTAATTATGCGCTATTAAGAAATGCCTTGATGGATGGTTTCTATGGAGTTGGAAACCGCTATTATATCTATGGGGATATGACTCCGGATATTTATATCGGCATCAATCGGGATAGCTACAGCCATCCAGAAATTGGAAAAGGAAATTGGACCAGTAATTATTTTGCACAGTCTTATGGCAATTGGACCGTGTTTTATAAAACAATAGCGATGTCCAATATCATTCTCAAAGAAATGCCTTTGGTATCGAATGATATTTTGATTTTAGAACAGGCAGATCCGGAGGCTTTCCGAAAGAAAATCATGGGACAAGCTTATTTTATTCGTGCTTTTTCTTATTTCATGTTGACCAAAATTTGGGGAGATGTGCCTCTTGTTACAGAGGCATATGATGATCCGATCAGTGCACCTCATCTGGGAAGAACCTCTCGGATAGACGTGATGAAGCAGATCGAGGAAGATTGTCGTCATGCTATAAATTTTTTGAGCTGGGGTTACAAAACAGCGGCAGAACGCGCTGTCACAGCAAACAGAGGTTCGGCTTATGCTCTAATGGCACACCTGTATCTGTGGCGGGCAACGACAACTGATTTAACATCTAACAATCCCATTTTGAGTGATGTCCATAGTGCGGATACTACCATCAATACCTTGCTTGCGCAAGGTGGCTACGCGCTTACCGATACCGCAAAATATGGTGATATTTTTAAGGGCAGATCGAGCGAGGGTATTTTTGAATTGAATGTCAGTGAGAATACGTTAGAAGGATCGAGCGCACATATTGGGATGAAATTTTTGAATAATAACTATATCCCAACGTACGGTGCAGCAGCCGATTTTTTCACCAAACCAGCTTATTTGAGTAGTCATTTTTATAAGATCGAAGAAAAAGAGGATTGGGTATGGCATGAAGATATCAGACAATGGGTCTGGGAAGCTGTCCAATCTCGGGGGCTAGATACATTGGATGTCCGCTTCAAAAATAATTTTGTCAATTATACCACAGATAAACCCGTATGTATAAAGTATAGCAATATAGTTTTTAGGAACCCGGGACAGCAACTTGAACCCTATAATAGTAATAATTTGATTTTGTTTCGGTTGAGCGATATCAAATTGTTGCAGGCGGAAATAGCGCTCTACCAAAATAATCCTAGTCGAGCGATTACCATCATCAATGCATCAAGAACACGTTACGGAGGTGATTCCTCAAGTTTATTAAAGCCGGGGCTGGCAAAAACGGAAGTGATGAAAGAATATATGATCGAACGGGGAAAAGAGCTGTATCTGGAAGGTCATCTATTTTTTGATATGATCCGTACACGAACTTACTCGGAACATATCACTTGGCTGACAGAAGCTCGCTTTAAACAAGGTGGTTTTTTCTGGCCGGTAGATCCTCGTTTATTTAGTGAGAATAGACTTTTGGTTCAGACAGAATACTGGCGAGGAAAGATTTAATGACATATTTAGAAACATAAATTCTTTAGAAATGATGACTAAAATAATAAATAAAACTTGTGCACACCTATTATTTGCGCTGCTGTTTTTTCATCTATTGACCTCCTGCACGAAAGATGATTACATCAACGATGGGGGGATACATCAGGCGAAAGTGAATATGACAACTTATGATTTTCTGGCATCGCATCCAAAATTTGATTCTTTGGTACGGATCATTGACCGAGCGAATTTAAAAGAGCTGGTGAACAGTGATATTACGTTTTATGCGACAACAAATTGGGGAGTAGCGGAATATGTAAGTGCTAAAAAACAGCAGCGTATCGCAGAGGTTGGCGATGAGAATATTTCTTTTACGATTGATGATATTGACCCAAAACGATTGGATTCGTTGAAGATATATATGTTTAATGGAAAAATAGAGCGTGCTCAGCTGGATGTGAATGGAGCCTATTTTACCAATTTGTATGGTCCTATTCCTGGTGTGCGATTTCAGTTGGGGTTGAGACGAACAAGAGATTACAGTTCCTATGTCGATTATGTTGATTATTTATATTATACGAGAGTACGTGGAACGCTGGATTCGGAAGAACCAAACCAAAATGCTATCCCGGAAGCAGAGCGTGATGAGCGAATAGATGTACAGACTTCAGGAATCATTACGACAACGGGTATCATACATGTATTGCACGGTGATCATCGGTTATTTTTTAATAAAGAAAGAATGGCTTCCAATTAATTCGGAGGGATTTTAAAAAATATAGGCTAATGAAAATGAATAATATAACAAGGTACGCGATCTTATTAGGAATAATGATCGGTATAATTATATCTTCCTGTTCCAAAATAGAGGAAGGTTTCTTGAGTGATACCATTCGATATCGGGACAGTGTGATCTACTGTAAGCGAGGGATGACACTCACACTTTCGGATCGGATCAATGCAGATGGATCGACTCCACCATTTGAATTTAAAATGTTAAATCTGCGGAATAAGTTGACGGGAGAGCCTGCACCTGAGGAATTTACTAAAATGTACGAAATCGAAGTTTTTAAGGAAGGTATGACTTTCAATGCGGCAACGGATACCACTGTTGCACTTCTGAAAGCTAAGCGGGAAACGAAGAAGGTGACGCCAATGGAATTTAGTCCGATCAGTGGACAGATCAGTTTTAATCGCGCATCTGCAAATCTACCTTTAGGTATCTATACGTTTGATTTGCAGGCAACAAATCGTAAGGGTACTAAAGTTTACAAATCATTTGCAGAAATTCATGTCATTGAACCGTTTTTGGAGGATGTTTTCGAGTTGACTTATGCCGCAATGACAGGATCAAATGCTTCGGAGACTTTTACACCTGCTTATAATAGTAATATCAAATTGACCTGTACCAAAGTTTCCGATGAGGGGGCGCGTGTGATCTTAAAAGTTGTTGATAAAAATGGTCGTGCATGGGATCCAAGTGCAGGTCAGGTGATCAAACGTGGCGATCGTCCAACGTTTGAATCCCATGTTCGCTTCAATCCGGTAGTTGCAACAAATACATCATTATTGTGTGATTATGAAGTGGCTCCTTTTCCTCTAACAAAATTCAATGATGGTAAGACAAATTGGGATTACAATATTTATTACCGTATTCCAATGCGTTTTGCTGCGATGGATGGTCATCCTAACCATAATATCAATCCTGTTTTTGGTTTTCGTATCCTGATGGAAGGAACATTTGAGGTGGAAGTAAAGCTGACAAATGTGACGGCAATTAACTCGTCTGGGCCACCTACGACAGGATTGTAAATAAGTGTTAGAAAATTTATTGCCAAAAATCCAGTTGCTTTGGCAACTGGATCGTTTTAAAAAGTATATTAATATAAGATACAAAATGCAATCAAGATTAATATTTTATATGGTGTTTATGGGAAGCTTGCTTTTTGCGCATCAGGCTTGTTCTCAGCTACATGATCTGGTACAGAAGAGCAAGCAACTTTATCTCCCTGCCCAAATATATCGAGTACCGGAAAACAACGATTATAATAATAAAGAAAGTGAATTTAGTCATTCCCGAAAAGTAGAGTCGGATAATATTGCGATATTTTGGGCTAAAGAATACGGAGAGCGTCCACAAGAACACGCGCTAGCGTCCAAGCGGTTTGATCCTGAGGCTATTTTGCAGGAGTGCGAGCGTTTTTATGGCCACTACCTTGATGTAACCAAAATGGTGCAACGAGGTAATTCATTATCAGACCAATATAAGCTGCTTTTCTTTGTCATTGGAGGTGACGAGGGAACAGCTTTTGGCGGTGGGGCAGCCGATTCAGTTGGTGTCATGTGGGCCTCTTCTCTTCGTCTTCAATATAAGCCTTTTGGTGCCGTTGCCCATGAAATGGGGCATTGTTTCCAATATTTGGCCAAATGTGATGGCAATTGGGCATTCTCCTCACCAGTAGAAGGGAGTCAAGGACATTCCATTTTTGAAATGACTGCGCAATATTTATTGTGGCAAGTTTATCCTGAATGGATGACCTTTGAAAATTACCATTTAAAGAGTTATATGGATAAAACTCATTATGCATTTTTACATGAGACCAATATGTATCATGCCGCTCAGGTATTAGAATATTGGTCATCGAAAAGAGGAACAGACTTTATGGGACGGCTATGGCGTGAAGCAGTTCCTGGTGAAGATCCGGTGAGAGCATATAAAAGGTTGACTCATACTGATCAAAACGTATTTAATGATGAAATTTTTGATGCAAGTAGAAAATTTATCACCTGGGATTTGCCTCGTATAGCTCAAGTGGCCAAGCCCTACGCCAATCAGCATATCACGAAATTAGTAGCTGCGGATGATGGATGGGTACAAATTGCGATCAGTCATGCTCCACAAAATTATGGGTATAATGGTATCAAACTAACTTCTTTTTTACCCGGTAAGCCTGTTGAGTTAGACTTTAAAGGAATAGCTGGTGCAGCTGGTTATAGAGCTATAAATGTTCAAAATGCAGGTTGGCGCTATGGTTTTGTTGCTCATCAAGCAGATGGAACGCGCATATATGGAGATGTTCTTAGTGCCAAAATCGGAAAATCTACTTTTACAGTTCCTGAAAATACCACAAATCTCTGGCTAGTTGTGACAGGTGCTCCAGAGGAACATACCGTTCATATTGTAGATGGAAAAGATGAGAATGACGAGCAGTGGCCTTACGCGATTAAGTTAAAAGGTGCAGCAGTTGATGCCAAGATGTTGTAGTTAAGAACTCTATATTTAAGCGCACAAACATTCATACTTAATGTGAAAAAACCGATTAGAAATTATTTTATTAATTTCTAATCGGTTTTTTGGTAAAATACGGTTATCATAAGTTAGTTTGTAAGGACTCGACGATCTTTTTTTTAATTATGTTTATCGTTTTATTAAAGAACACGGTATGATGAAAATTATAAAAAAAGAAACGATTGATGCAATACTTGAATATAGTAAATTGATTGATGCGTTACGTCATGTTTTTCAATCCAGATTCACAATGCCTGTTCGGCATCATCACTTTTATCAAAATGCTGAGGGAATTGAAAATACGCTTATTTTGATGCCTTCGTGGACGGACAATTATATCGGAATCAAGCAGGTTGTTGTCGCTCCCGAGAATCACAGAAAAAACCTCCCGGCTATTCATGCCTTGTATACGTTGTTGGATGCGGTCACTGGAACACCTTTGGCACAGATGGATGCGGCAGGGTTGACATCCCGAAGAACAGCCTGTACTTCTGCTTTAGCGGCTTCTTATTTAGCTCGAGATGATTCAAAAATCTTACTGATTGTCGGAGGAGGGAAAGTTGCGCAACATCTTGTGCAAGCGCATTCGGCTGTGCGTGCGTATGAGCAAATTTTGATCTGGACAAGAAATGAATCGAAAGGTGGAGATCTGGTATTGAACTTACAGCAGGCGGGATTTCGTAATGTTGCGTATGCCGATAAGCTGGAAGAGGCTGTGCGTAGGGCAGATGTGATCTCCTGTGCGACGCTTAGTCATGAACCTTTGATAAACGGGGAATGGATTAAGGCTGGAACACACTTGGATCTGATTGGATCCCATACGCCTAAAACGCGTGAAGTAGATGATAGCGCCATTCTTAAAAGTAGCATTTTTGTGGATTCGCGCGCCGGAGCGCTCCACGAGACGGGAGAACTTGCGATCCCCATTGCAACCGGTATACTGGATCCTGCAAGTATAAAAGGTGATATCAAAGAACTTTGTTGTGGTGAAATTATGGGAAGATCATCATCAGATGAAATCACTTTATTTAAATCGGCGGGATTGGCAATTGAAGATTTGGCGGCAGCTCTGCTCGTGTATAGGAATGTGGAAAAGGAGACGACATCGGTTTGATCATTTCAGAAAATGAAAAAGAGTAGGACTTTGTCAGTCATCATACCGCAAAGAATATTTTTTGATTCTTTGGGAAGCATAGTAGGTTGATTTGGATTTCTGTCGAAATTATGATCGTTCTTTAGATAGATTTTGTATGTCCATAAATTGGAATATTAAGTTATATTTCCTACTTTCAAGGTTACTAAAACCTTTTAATGATGAAAATATTTTTTTATTTCCTTGCAGGCTTCGTCCTCTACATTTCACAACCTGTCTATGCGCAACAAAATCCTGTATTTCCAGGTTGGTATGCCGATCCTGAAGGTATTATATATAACAATGAGTATTGGGTTTTTCCGACCTATTCTGCGCGATATGAAGATCAGATATTCTTTGATGCGTTTTCATCAAAAGATTTTGTCACCTGGAAAAAGCATCACCGTATCATTGATACGGCTGAAGTAAAATGGGCTAAAAAAGCGATGTGGGCACCAAGTGTTTTTCAGAAAGACAAGAAATACTATTTATTTTTTGGTGCGAATGATGTGCATAAAGGAGAAATTGGCGGTATCGGCGTAGCTGTTGCTGACAAGCCGCAAGGTCCTTATAAAGATCTGCTTGGGAAACCGTTAATTAATGATATTGTGAATGGGGCACAACCTATTGATCAATTTGTTTTTAAAGATAAAGATGGACAATATTATATGTTCTATGGTGGCTGGCAACATTGTAATGTGGTCAAATTAAGCTCTGATTTTAAGAGTTTAGTTCCTTTTGATGATGGAACGATCTATAAGGAGGTAACTCCTGAAAATTATGTAGAAGGTCCGTTTATGTTTATTCGCAATAATAAATACTACTTTATGTGGTCTGAGGGAGGTTGGGGTCTTCCGAATTATAAGGTAGCCTACGCTATTGCGGATTCTCCTTTTGGTCCCTTTAAACGAATAGGTACCATTTTGGAACAGGATCCTGCAATCGCAACTGGGGCGGGACATCATTCGGTGATCAAGGTACCAAATAAAGATCAATATTATATCGTGTATCACCGCAGGCCATTAGGAAAAACGGGTGCGAATGAACGAGAAACTTGTATCGATGTGATGACATTTGATGCGAATGGTTATATTAATCCCGTAAAAATGACTTTTGAAGGTGTGAAGCATAAATTGAAGTAAGTTCAAGCAACCTCATTAAGAAATTTCTAATATAAAATCCCGGTAGTGCCTAACAACGCTATCGGGATTCTGCATTTATAGACATTTTTGTCTCTTTTTTGTAACAATTTGTGCTCTTAATCAAATAAATAGTCGAAAAATGAGTGTATAGATAGCGAATGGAAAGATTGATTAAGTTTTCTAATCTCGCTCTAATTTCGCTCTTATCACATTTTTATCTCTTTGTGATATACTTGTGCGAATGTACAGATAATGAACATGTCATGAGTACGCTGTTATCCTGCAGCATTTCATATGCTCATGCATCTTCATTGTTATTGAAAAACAAGTTATTCTCATGAACATAAAAGCATTAATCGCGACGACGTTATTTTTTTTTCCTGCTATCTCGTTACTGGTCACAGCACAGGAGAGGCCTGCGGCATTGCTTATAGAACAAGAGGCTGACTCCTTGAAAAGCAAGGAACCTGCCCGTGCAGATCTTTTTAAACTGGATGTGCTTTTACGCGCAGGATTAAATGTTGAGTCCATGGGCGACAATGAGCACAGTAATAAGGTCAATTTGGATGAAGCACGTATTTTGCTTCACGGTGATTATAATGACCAATTGTCTTATCGTGTTCGTTTTCGTTTAAACCGTCCGTTTACACCCACAAGTCAGGACAATGCTTCGCGGGCCTTGGATATGGCTTACATCAAATATAAATTTGGAAAGGATTATAAATGGTCTGTTACTGCCGGAAAGCAAAGTGCTTTGGTCGGAAGTTACGAGTTTGAAAATAATCCGATCTATGAATTTATGTTCACGGATTATGTGGACCGTATTCTTAATCTTTTTGTGGTCGGGGGAACGCTTTCGTATGAGCTTAATCCTGACCACTCACTAAACGTACAGGTTTATAATACAATCAACGATAGTTTTGTGGATCTGCATACCAAAAACGGTTATGCAATGGGTGACTTGAAAGCGTCTAAAACACCAATTGGGGTTTATGCTACCTGGATCGGATCGTTCTGGAATAAAAAGATCAGTACAAAGTGGTCTTATAATATTTCGCAGTTTGCTCAAAATAAAACCAATCACGGGATCTCTTTGGCTAATAAATTTAAAACAGATAAAGACATGCTGTATGTGGATCTGCAGTATAGTTATCTGGCGGTAGATCATGCTTTGATCGCATCTGCTGCGATGAATGACTTTTATGCGCGTACGAATTCCGATCGTGTACTGGCTCAGGATGTGACTTACAAGTCTATTGTGGTCCGTTACGATAGAATGCTTACGGATAAATGGGAGCTTGCTCTGAAAGGAGCATATGAAACAGCTGGAATGGATAAGGATGCAAACATTGATGCTAATTTCCGTCAAAACTGGACCTATTTTGCGGCTTTACAGCATAAACCGTTTAAAAAACAGGATTTGCGGTTTTATCTGGGTTACGTCGGTAATACGGTGTCTTTTGATCGTCAGTTTGATCGCGCTCAACAACAGTTTAACCGCCTTACATTAGGAACTTATTTTACGATACCGGCACTATAAATTTTTTACACATCGATAGGGTGGGTTCAGGTGATAGGTAATGCTATGATTACTGTAATTGAACATATCCAAGATGTTTTTATTAATAAAAAGCTTTGAATTTAAATCAATCAATATGCATTTAACACCGAGAGAAACAGAGAAGCTCTTGCTCCACTTGGCAGGGGAACTTGCTGCTAAGCGATTAAAAAGAGGGGTAAAATTAAACTATCCGGAATGTATCGCTTACATCAGCGGACAGATTATGGAAGAAGCACGTGACGGTAAGTCTGTGGCATCACTGATGCAGTATGGTACGACATTATTGAAGCGTTCCCAGGTGATGGAGGGTGTTCCAGAAATGATTCACGATGTACAAATTGAAGTAACCTTTCCCGACGGAACGAAATTGGTTACGGTTCACAACCCAATTCGTTAATTTAATAACGTATACGATATGATACCAGGAGAATATATCCTTAAAAAAGGAGAAATAAAAGCGAATGTCGGCTATAAAACGACAAGTGTTACCGTGAAAAATGTAGGTGACCGCCCGATTCAGGTTGGCTCTCATTATCATTTTTTTGAAGTGAATAAAATGTTGTCTTTTGATCGTGAGGAAAGTTTTGGAATGCGTTTAAATATTCCTGCGAGTACAGCGGTACGTTTTGAGCCCGGAGAACAAAAGAAAGTGATCTTGGTCGAAATGGGAGGTAATAAAGAGATCCACGGGTTTAATGGCTTGACCAACGGTAAATATACCGATCCAAAGGTTAAGAAAGCCGCACTGGAGAAAGCGAAAAAATTGGAATTTAAAGATTCGAAATAGTTATGGCAGGTTGGAATAGAAGAGAGTGGATTAAAGTAGTCGGAATGGGTACTTTAGGTTCGATTGTAGGACTTGACGCTCTTGGTTTAGATAAACTGGGTTTAGATAAATCGTCGGTTAAGTATATAGATGGTGAGCTTTATATCCCTCGTGATAAATATGCTGCATTATTTGGCCCAACGACGGGCGATAAGGTGCGTTTGGCAGATACAGAACTTTTCATTGAAATCGAGAAAGATTTTGGTGTATATGGTGAAGAAAATAAATTTGGTGGCGGTAAAACAATCCGTGATGGTATGGGCCAATCTGCCCGTGCGATGCGCGATGAAGATGTACTGGATTTCTGTATCACCAATGTAATTATCATCGATCACTGGGGTATTGTGAAAGGTGATATCGGTATTAAAGATGGTAAGATCGTGGGTATAGGTAAAGCGGGTAACCCGGATGTTCAAGATGGTATTACCAAAGGCATGGTGATCGGCGGGTCTACAGAGGTGCATGGAGGTGCTGGACATATCTTAACTGCAGGTGGTATTGATACACACATCCACTTTATTTCGCCACAACAGGTAGAAACAGCACTTTATAGTGGTGTCACTACTTTTATTGGTGGTGGAACCGGTCCTGCTGATGGTACCAATGCAACCACGGTGACTTCTGGTAAATGGTATATGGAGCGTATGTTTGAAGCATTTGAAAATTTGCCAATTAACGTAGGTTTCTTTGGTAAAGGTAATATATCGACTACTGGACCTATTATTGAGCAAATTGAAGCGGGTGCACTAGGGGTGAAAATTCACGAAGATTGGGGTGCTACTCCAGCGACAATTGATGCTGCGCTTACTGTTGCGGATAAATACGATGTACAAGTTGCCATCCATACGGATACGCTGAACGAAGCGGGATTCTTAGAAGATACAGTTGCGGCTATTGATGGCCGTGTGATCCATACGTTCCACACGGAAGGAGCGGGCGGTGGTCACGCGCCGGATATCATCAAAATTGCGATGTATCCTAATATTTTACCCGCATCGACCAATCCAACAAAACCTTTTACAGTAAATACGGTAGAAGAACATTTGGATATGTTGATGGTTTGTCATCACTTGGATAAAAACGTGAAGGAAGATGTGGCGTTTGCCGATTCACGTATCCGCCCACAGAGTATTGCTGCAGAAGATATTTTGCAGGATATGGGGGTGTTCTCGATTATGAGTTCAGATAGCCAGGCGATGGGACGTGTAGGTGAGGTAATTTCACGTACTTTCCAGACGGCACACAAGATGAAAATTCAGCGTGGTGCATTAGCGGAAGATAAAGGAAAAGACAATGATAACTTCCGTGTGAAGCGTTACGTTTCTAAATATACGATCAATCCTGCTAAAGCGCATGGTATCGATCAATACATCGGTTCTGTTGAACCGGGTAAGATTGCCGATTTGATATTATGGAAACCTGCAATGTTTGGTGTGAAGCCAGAAATGATCATTAAAGGGGGTATGATTGTAGGTGCTAAAATGGGTGATATCAATGCGTCTATCCCTACACCGCAACCCGTTTTATACCGCCCGATGTTTGGAGTGCACGGTAAAGCATTACAGAAGTTGTGCTTCAACTTTGTTTCCAAAGTTTCTTTGGAAAATGGCAACATCGCGAAATTAAACTTGTCACGTGTGAGTCTACCGGTTGAAGGTTGCCGTACAGTACGTAAAAAAGATATGGTGCATAATGATGCAACACCAAATATTGAGGTGAATCCAGAAACTTACGAAGTGTCGGTAGATGGTGTTTTGGCCATCTGCGAACCTCTACATGAAGTGCCAATGGCACAACGTTTCTTCTTATTTTAAAGAAAATCGGATTTATGCTACTGGCAAGAACAATCTTGGGCAATATCGCTAGCGGATCCTTCCAACTGGAGGTGGACTTCCTTCAGTTGGAATGGTTCGACACCACAAAAAAAATCATTCGTGCAATTACAGTAGGGGGACGTGAAATCGGTTTCAAAAATTTATCCTCCCGGCAACTGTCGGATGGTGATGTACTCTACCGTGATGAAAAGGCTGGTTTTTGTATTGTGGTCAAGATATTGCCCTGTTCTTGTCTTGTATTTCGTGCAAATGGCCCAAAGCAGATGGCCTACGCTTGTTTTGAAATCGGAAATCGACATGTTCCCGTTTTTATCAACGATCGGCAAGAAGTCATAACAGCATTTGAAAAACCTTTGTTTGATCTGCTCTGCCGTAGGGGGCTAGAGCCGACGATCGAAACGCGGGTGATAGAAAAAACGAGTACTCTGGTGATCCATCAGTATACTTCAGGAAAAATGAAAATAAAACTAGGACTATAACAAGCATATGAATCCATTATTAACGCTGTTGCAGATCAATGACTCGGTATTTCCTATTGGAGGATTTACGCATTCATATGGATTAGAAACCTACATTACAAAAGATATTGTAAAGGATAGCAAATCTGCCGAAGAATATGCAAGAACCATGTTGGAGCATAATTTTTATTATAATGACGCCGCTTTTTTTTCAAAGGCCTGGACACTCTGCGTGAAGCGTGCTTCTAAGCAGAAAATCGCAGCGCTTGATGAACTGGTTACGGTGCTAAAAGCGCCTTATGAAATAAGGGAAGCCAGTAAGAAACTTGGAATTCGCTTTTTAAAATTGACGGAAAAACTACATCCTGTAAAACGCTGTTCTAATTACCTGCAGTCGATAAGTAGCAATGAGCTGCATGGTCATTATGCGTTAGCATTCGCCATGTATGCGCAGGCGTTAAAAATAAGCTATCAGGATGCGCTCAGTGCATTTTACTATAATGCACTTAACGGCATGATGACCAACTGTGCGAAACTTGTTCCGATCAGTCAGATGGATGCACAACAGATTCTTTTTAAACTTCAGCCTTTAATT
Source organism: Sphingobacterium anhuiense (assembly GCF_042686355.1). Lineage (NCBI taxonomy): Bacteria > Pseudomonadati > Bacteroidota > Sphingobacteriia > Sphingobacteriales > Sphingobacteriaceae > Sphingobacterium > Sphingobacterium anhuiense. The sequence goes on along the minus strand of NZ_JBHUPE010000007.1, from coordinate 246,555 downwards.
AACCGTTTGGTTGCTGAGCAACCGAATATGGATGAGGGGCTTATCGGTAATTGCTGCGTGGCGCAAGATATACGCTGTATGCAGCACGAAAAATTATATACACGAATTTATATTTCATAATCATATGGAAACAAGAAACTACGTCAAGGTAGGTGTAGGCGGACCTGTAGGGTCTGGTAAAACTGCTTTGATTGAACGACTGGTAAGATCGATGTCTACTGATTACAGCATATGTGTTGTGACAAACGACATCTATACGCGTGAAGATGCGCAATTTCTTCAAAAAAATTCGGCTCTTCCGGCAGAACGTATTATCGGAGTGGAAACAGGCGGTTGTCCGCATACCGCGATCCGTGAAGATGCATCGATGAATATTGAAGCAGTGGAAGAACTGGCCACCCGTTTTCCGGATACGGAACTGATCTTTGTGGAGAGTGGAGGCGATAACCTGACTTCTACTTTTAGCCCAGACCTTGCTGATGTCAGTATTTTCGTCATCGATGTAGGTGAAGGAGAAAAGATGCCCCGTAAAGGCGGTCCGGGTATTACACGTTCCGACTTATTGATCATTAATAAAATCGATCTGGCTCCTTATGTACATGCCGATCTGGAAGTGATGCGTCAGGATACCTTACGCATGCGTGGCGAAAGACCTTTTATTTTTACAAACCTCATGACCCTGGAAGGATTGGAAGATGTAAAAGGCTGGTTGAAAAAATATGCATTGTTAGAGCAATAAGAATAAGATGGAAAGTGTAATTCAGCTAAACGTAGCTAAAGAGGGAACCTATAGTGTATTGAAAGAAAGCTGTCACAATGCTCCTTATAAGCTCACACATTATGGTGCCCCAAAGCTACAGGAGCATCTGGAAATGATTATCATGAGTGCTTCTCCCGGTATTATGGATGATGATACTTTGGATATTGAGATCAATATGAAAGCTGACACGCAATTGAAGCTTTTTACACAGTCTTTCAATAAACTTCATCCGATGAAACGCGGAGCCCGACAGACAACTGTTGCTCGTATCGCGCAAGACGCGGTCTTTCATTATATTCCACATCCAGTTACTCCTTTTAAGGATTCGATATTTAAAAGTGAAAACAGTGTCTATCTTGAAGGTAATGCAGTTTTGATCTGGGCGGACGTTATCGGTGCTGGGCGTATACACATGAATGAGGCTTTTTTGTTCAACAGCCTACACAGTACGACGAAGATATACCGCAACAACAAGCTGATCCTGATGGATAACCAGTTCCTGTCACCTGCAAAACAACCGATAACGGGCCTGTTATTCTTTGAAGGATATACGCATCAGGCAACTTTTATTTTTTCGGCCCTATTTGCGAAGGAACTGAAGGAAGAGCTGGATGAAATTATGACTTTGGATTACAGTGATATTACGTACGGTTTCACAAAAGCTGCGGATGATATTGTCATGTTGCGGGCTTTAGGAAATGATGGCGAGCTGCTTTACGATTTTATGGGTATGCTCGGACAATTGTGCTGGGATTTTACACAACATATCAAGGAAGAGTCTAGACCTGCAGGTATTGCTGAAGATCAACTTGAGGAAAGTACTAGGGAAGTTGCTCCAGTACCGGTTGTTAAAGAGGTGAAAAAACGGCCTGCTCTTAAAAAAACGAATGCGGTTAAGGCTCGTCCTAAGACGAAAAAAAAGGAGGTTGTGAATGCATGAGCTATCGATCGTAAGGGATATTTTTAGCACCTTGGAGGAAGCTTATCCGGGTCGGATGCAAGATATTATCAAAGTGGAGATAGAGGCTGGATTGTTATGTAATATTCAGCCTATCCTGATTCAGAATGCTTTTGAAGCCTACGTGCTTGATGAAGCGTTGTTTCAGGATCTGGAGCTAGAGGTGAAATTATTACCCATCATTGCTTACTGCAAAGTATGTGCAATGAATTTTGAAGTATATTATCACCGGTTTGTATGTACTTGTGGACAGCCCTCTGACCAGATTATACAGGGTGAGGAACTGCGCATCAGTAAGGTGATGTTTAATAATAAAACTGGTCAATAAAAATCAATGATATAAAAAACAGATGGCTGTCTTGATTAAGGGAAAAATCTTAAAAATTGCGATCTGTTAATCCGATCTGATATGCTTGTTATAGAAAGAAATTTAATCACTCCATCTGAAATTGATCCTTCGGTCATAGACCTACTGGGGATTGATTGGTATGAAGTCAACAAGACTGTCTTGAGTCGTGAGACAAGGGATGGCCGATTTGTGCGCCTCCATCGGACAGGCGGTACTGCTCTTGATGATGGAGAGTTCGTGTATGCTTCTCCTGAGGTCGCCATACAGATATATATCAAACCATGTGCTTGTATCGTTCTTAAATCGACAGATCTTAATGCTATCGGTCATTTTTGTTTTGATGTTGGCAATCGACATTTACCTCTATTTTGGTTTGATGATGGGCTAGCACTTGCTTATGATGGACAGCTCTATCCAGCATTAAAAGGGCAATACGGCAACAATGTTGTTATAGAAACGCGCACACTTTCACCAGCTTCTACTTTACAGGCGTTTGGCGCATCATGGTTATTAAGTTAGAAGGTCAAATGGCCTGACTGCTATCCACATTCTGTTAAGCGCTCCCTCCGTTTACTAGCCCATGCCGCTACTTTCGTGTCAGGTCACTTTATGTGAGGCTGGAAAATAGAAAGTTAATAGTTAAGATTCTTTCTGATTAAAGTTTTCATTTGTTGCTCAGGCAAATGATTGGTATTTGCTGAATATAAGTTAAGTAATTCTTTACTTCTGAAGAATTAGTTTGCGAAAATACTGATATGACAACAGTATTTATACTTAATATTGAAAAAAATGAACTATTTTATCCTTATAAAAAGTTATCTTTAATCAATAGTATAGATGTTCAATAACAAGTTTAAGTTTTGAATATTTTTATAAACCGATCACCTAAATTTTAAGTACAACTGTATTATGATTAAAGTGGGAATTATTGATAACAACGCACATACTCGAGAGGCTATTAAGCGTATTCTTGTAACACACACGTTGGGGAGCACCGCTATTCCTATAACAATTCTTTTTGATTTGGAATACTGCAATTTAACGAAGGAGGAGAAATTTCCAGTTCCTGATGTGTTGCTGCTCGATATTGAACATCAAGATACCTTGATCATGGAAAAAGTAAAAAAGCTTTTTCCAATGTCTGAGGTGATCATATTGACTAATCTAACGGATGTAAAAATTGTTCGTAAATGTTTTCGAAACGGAGCCGTCAGTTATCTGCTGAAGGATACGTGTATGCAGGATCTTGTGCATGCCATACTTATTACGCTTAATCAAGGTTCTTTTATCAGTCCTACAATCAATAGGGCATTGATCAACCAGGCTTTTAGTTCAAAAAAATACGAAGATCTGCTCACGGCGCGTGAGCTTCAGGTAGCCAATGGTATCGTTGAAGGGTTGAGTTATAAGCTGATTGCTGAAGAATATAAAATATCATTAGATACGGTACGTATTTATATCAAACGTGTATATCGAAAATTAAATATCAACAGTAAAGGCGAACTGATTTCGCAATTGTCGATGTAAAGATTATTTTATAACATGAAGATGTGACTTCATATATTTTTCACTGACCGAATTAAGACTGATTTTTGTTATAATTTGAATTTCCTGATATGCGCATAAAATGTCTGTGGAGTTTCTTGTTTCTGATGTGTTGCTCATGTGTTTTCTTATCCGAAGCGAAAAGTCAACAGGTTGCTGATGTGGTAATAAGCTTTGATCAGGATACAGTAAGCGTAACAGGAGGTCAGACATTTTCTAATAAAATCAGTCTCCATAATTTAACGGATAAAACCATCGAACTGATCCCTTCAGCGGTTGAGACGATGTCTTTATCGGGATTAATAAAGCTGCCGCAGCGAATTATATTACAAGCTCGGGAGCAAAAAAGCTACCCATTAAAGTATATGGGTGATCGGAATACCTTAAAAAACAATCATCAATCTTTTTCAATCGGTTTTTCTAGTGATGATCAATCCATCCGTTTACCCAAACCGGTATCTTTTTTCATCAAATTGAATGATGAAAAAACACTTGTGTTACAAACGGAACAGCCAGCATATTATTTGGATCTTTCCACCAATCAGGTACAATTGCTCGTGCAGGCATCAAATTTTGGACTTGTACCGATTACATTTAAGCTTCTTTTTTCAGGCTATCCTCAAGGCTTTACCATTACCGGAGACGTTATGCAGGTTACCTTACAGCCCGGGGGGCAGACACTACTTCCTTTAACGGCTACTATGCGGTATAAAAGTAGTTTTCAGGATTTTGACTTTGTCATGCAAGGGATTGATGACGAGGGCCGAATCTTGGCGGCTAGTCGTGTCCGAATTATGCGGGTTGGAAGTGTTAAGCGGTTTGGAGCTATTAACAATCTTGAAAATGATTTTAATAATAATACGGTTGCCTTGCAGTACCTCAGTTTAGGACAAGGTAATTCTATTTATCAGTTCCAGGCTTATGGAGATATGGAGCTCGAAGAAAACAAAAACCTGAACTACAGACTGAATATCGATTATTATCAGGAACAAAAGGCGTTAAATGCTTATGACACCTATATCGATTATCAAGATAAAGACTGGGGCGTTAAAGTCGGGAATATTTATGAAAATCTGGATCAGACGATTAGTGGAAGAGGAATTAAAGCGAGTTATAAATTTAGTAAAAATCGCTCGATCAGTCTTTATGGAGTCGAAAATAATTATATGCTATTCAGTCAGCTGAATAATTTGATTCCTGGCGCGAAGATTATCGGAGCTAATTATGCTGTTCGATCAGAGGATAATCAGGAAAGTTACCTCACCTATTTACATAGTGAACACAGTTATCGTGAGATCAAGAGCGATCAGGTAAGCGGAAAGACTACAGTCCGGTTCAATGCGCAGCAACAATTAGCGCTGGAAGGAGGGTACAGTGTGGAGCGTACAGATTATAATGGAAGCAAACATGCCTTTGCAATGGGCCTTAATTATAACTATGGCACAGAACAATATCAGATAACGAGTATGAATTATTACAGCTCTCCCTATTATACGGGTTTGCGGAGGGGGTTAATTCAGAGTGATACCCGTATCAGTATGGTATTAGAAAATAATCAAAGTATTGCCGCCCGGATCAGTTATCTGGATAATAATCCCAAATTTCAGGAAAGGTATAAAGATTATTACATTAATAATCCTAGTCGGATACAGATTTATGAGCTTGGTTATCATACCGGTTTGGGCAAATTTCAACTGGATTTTAGGCCTTATTTTATTTTTCAGGAAGTGGATTACCAAGGCTTTGGAATTCCAGGTATCGGTCCTGCAAATTGGGAATCAAATGCCATTAGAGGAATCGGTGATATCAATTTTTTTAGTATGGGACATCGGTTTTCCCTGCGCACAGATTATGGCTATACGTATAAGAATACTTCCAATAAGCCGCTTTCTCCCTTTCATTCGTTGCGTGTGACGGGTACCTATGGATATCGGTTTATTGGTTTTAATACCTATATCCAAATAAACCCTTATTACTTAAACGATTTGCTTGCTACGGCATCGGATGCAAATTTTAGAATTTATTCTTTTGGACCCAATATGCAGATCAATAGTTTTAAGGGAACGCTGCAGGCACAGGTAGCGGGTATGTATAGCTATTATGGATTTTCCCGGAGTAATAATTTATCGGTTAACGGAAATGCTAAATGGCATTTAAAAGGGAACTGGAGTCTCACGGCTGACATCTTTTATAATTTTATGCGCAACCGCCTTCCTCTCAATTATCTATCTGAGGCAAATGCTGTAGAAACCATATCGTTTAATAATCGACAGTTTCGAGTAGGTATTGAAAAGAAATTTTCCAAATTTAATAGTGCGAAAGGACATATGTTGCAGTTGTCTTTTTTTGACGACAAGAATAAAAATGGCGTTAAAGATCCTGATGAAGCAACTCCCGAAGCAGTTGTGGTTAAAATTGCTGAAGATGTAGCGAGTACCGATGGAAAAGGACGGGTGAAATTTTTAAATATGGCTAAGGGTTCATATGCTGTCTTTGTTGAAAATAATCAAGGCTGGGTAGCTCAGGGACCCATCAGTATTGTTCTAACAAAAAATCAACGGCTAGCTATTCCTTTGGTGAAAACACGAATTTTAAAAGGTAAAATTAAGCCTATAGCAGGTAAATACCTGCAAACAAATCCGGAGCTATCTGGTATTCGGATTAATGCAGTCGATAAGGAAAGTAATACGTTTACGACATTGAGTGATGCTGATGGCAACTTTACCTTTTTTCTGCCATTAGGGAATTACAAGGTAACAATACCGACAGTAGGTATGCCTTTTTCGATTGAAAATCCCAATCAGGAAATTGATCTAAGTGAAAAAGGAACCGTTTATCTCCAAGATTTTAATTATAAAGATGAACGTAGAAAAGTGGGTATTAAGCGTTTTTAAGGAGCCACAAAACTAAAGATGATATTCGTTGTATATGTTCCTGCCGGTTTGTTGAGCAATTTTGAAGTTTCTGATGCAGGAATGCTGTATCTGATATTTAAGGATCTGTCGATTACAGGGTCAGCTCCATTAATAAGCTGTTGCGCGGTGGCAGACAAGGTTACTGTCTGCATACCGGTTTGACCTGGCATCGGTCCTATCCGCATGACATTTAGTGGAACGCTATTAACTCCAGAGGCAAAGTTTGCCGAAGTGGCTCTTACATACACGTTATAAGGCGTGGTTTTACTCAATTTTAAGTGCGCTGGCATATCTTGGTTAACACCGTTCTGGTAATGACTAGCTGTTGAAAAGGTTAAGTTAACTGTTGATTGGTTTGCTATTATTTCACTTAGATCGCTGACCACAACCTCCAGACTGCCAGCATCCTGCGCTTGTAAAGTTCCTGTAGGATAGGTAGCAGTTGGCTTGTTCCAGGTGTAAGTGATCGGTACTGAATAGGTTCCTGCCTGTAAAAATCCAGCTTTAAGTTTTGTCGCATCAATTGAGAATGCATAATTCAGTGTCTGCGAATTATTTGTCGGTACAGCAAGTCCAGCAACGGGTGTTAATCCCTGAGCTGTGGTTGATAATGTTATAGGTGTTGCTGTAGGGATTGCCGTTAGAGTGGTTGCCACTGAAGAAACAGGAGTGACCGGCAGACTGTTATGCGGTAATGCGGTACTAAAACTGAAATTTGAATTACCTGTCTGTAAACTTGGTCTATAATTTACGGTGTTTGTAAGACTAATGGCTTTACTTGTACTAATACCTGCGGGTGTACGATAAAAACTCAAATTGTTAACTAAAATGCTGGTCGTTCCTGCTGTGGTTAATGGCGTTATGAAAGAAGGAACAATAATATTCATCGTATGGGTTGCTGGAGTGATCACATTCCCTAGTCCTAAAAGACCTGGAGCTAAAAAAAATAGTTCAGCAGTATATGTTCCTGCCACCCAAGTGAAGCCAGCTGTAGCCAATCGTAAGTTGTTGAGGACAGTGCCCGAAGCAACACTGGCAACTGCTGCAAATATATTTTGATTGGTCGTGGAAAGTGCAATTTCTGTAAAAGTACCCAGAACTGTGAGATTATTAATAGAGACCAACTTGATATGTGCCAAATTGAGTGGAGCAGGACCATTACCTCCAAGCGTATTACTGAAATTAGCGGTATTGGACTTGACACCGATTGTAGGTAATAGGCCGAGTGCAGATGTATAGGTACCGGATGTGAAATTTTGTTGATAATCTGTTCTTGCGGTGATATTTGCTGCTGGTAGATTCACATTGATTTGAGCCTGTACATGTATGGTGTACAAGCTTGTTGCTAGTGTGAGGGCGCTCTTAATATGTAATTTCTTTTTCTGCAATTTTCAAGTCATATTGAGTTCCGGCATCTAGGATAGCTACAGCGAGGTAGCGTCCTTTGAGTGTTGCTGGTAAATCCAGTTGAATCCATTGTTCTGCCTCGGGCAACATTGCTATTGCAATTGATTTGACCGGGACTTCTTCCCCAGTTTCAATATTGGTCAGCTCGAAACGAACATAGGCATCTTTATTTATTTGACCCGTGTTTTTCACTTTAACAAGCATCTTCCGGATGCTAGTGCCCGTTTCCTGTGTGGTGAGGCCTTTATCTTCAAAAGCTAAAAATTCCAAATCTCCAGTTGACAATCCAGTAGGAACATGATAAATTTGGATGCCCATTTCAAGGAGGACGTTCATATTTACGCCTTTTTCAAGTTCGCCTTTCTGTTCCTTCACCTGAGTGAAAAATAGCATGCTATTGGTTAACACAAGTGAGGTGCCGTCATTCGGAATAGTCATATTGAGGTTCACATTTTTAGTTTCGCCCGGCGCTAACCGGACAGAGTTTTCCGAGAGCAATAACCATGAGGCATTGGATTGCTTGCGCTGACCTATAGGGTAATATTTTTTAACACCTACGGAATCACGATCCCAGTCTTTTATATTTGCTACAAAATAGAATTCGGATGTTGAGGTGTTGCTAAAGGAAATGGTTTGACTGACCGTCTGCCCAGCCTCTCCTTTAAAAAAAATACGAGAAGGCGAAACAGAAATACCCTGAGCATAGGTCAGGGTATTTAAGTATAGAAAAACTAGCGTTAAATAAAATTTCACAGATTAAGATAAAGTGTGCTATTGTTTACAATTGTGTTGCGGTATACGTTACTGTTGTTGTATAAACCTCCAAAGGTAAAGAAATTAATGAGCTTGGGTTTGTAATGGTATAATTTACATTGTATGCCGCATTTATTTCTGCAACTGCGCCCGACACCAGCACTTGATCTACCTGCGTTAATGCTGTTACAGGTGTAGGAGAACCCCCATGTAGTGTTGCAGGATCAATATTGATTCCGACTATTCCTAGCGCAGGAAGGTTTGTAGTATTGGTTGAGTTGGAAGAAGTAAATAACCCATCGGCACTAACAGCAATTTCGTATGGCTTGTTGCTGATCACCGTGAGATGTCCAGGTTTTGCTACTGTCTTTGAAGCCGTATATTCGGCTGCTGTTCCATAAACAAAGTTGACCGTTGGTGACGCGTCTAAAGCAATGGACAAGACAGCTGCCTGCAAATCAATGTTGACCGTTACGGGTGCTGTACTTACTTGAGCTTTGGCTTGTTGTCCTAGACATAGCGCGACCAGGGCAAATAAAGATAATATTAGGTTCTTTTTCATAATTCTCATAATTATTATATGCTTAACACTGATTAAAATTAGTGATTATGAGAGGTATATCCAATGTAATGAAGTCACATAATGATGTTATAAAGAACGTGATACTTTTAGGTCGTTGGAGCGGGAGTAGGTTAGAAAGTTAGGGTTCTGTTCCGTCACTTCGTGACTTGGCCACGCTAAACTATGCTATAGGTATCTTCTAAAATTTTTTTAATTGTTGTTTTAATTCTTCCTATTCCTTGGTCTGTTGTAAGGTCTATTTCGCAAAATGTGCTATTAGTTGTTTTGGTATGCAGGACAAGATAATAAATACCGGCAACCAAGATACTTGAAATCGCTCTTAGATCTACTTGTTGATCTTTTAGTTCCTGATCGGCTTTGGGAAAAAGCAAGGGGTAAATTTCCTCTCTGTTTGCTGTCACATGAGCCATGAGCTCTGTATTTTCACTAATCTGCCAGAGCACAATTTTTTGCATTTCTTCGTCGTTCGTGAAATGTTCAAGTTGCGTCAATAGTAGATTTTCAAGAATGAGGCGTGTACTTGTTTCGGGAGCAGTAGTTAAGAGGTTTATCGCACTTTCGTTAATGGTATCCCAATAGTTTTTACCTTTAATATAGGTTTCAATGAGATTGTTTACGGAACCAAAATAAACAGAGACGAGTTTTCTATCTACACCAGCTTCGGCCGTAATATTACTGACCGTTAATCCGGTATATCCTTTATTTTTTAGAACAATTCCAACAGCCTGAATCAGCTTATTCATCGTTCTACTTTTGTTGTTTTTTTCTCCTTGGTAAGTTTTTCTAGCCATTGAAATATCTTAGGTCCTCATCATATAGCTATGCAATATAAGTATTTTATCTGTATAAAAGTTAACCAATGGCTAATTTTTTTTGGCTTAAAGCGTTTAAATTCTCGTAAAAGCGTCTATTGACCCAAATAAGGCGGTTTGTATGTGGTAACATGCATCTCGATGTTTTTAAAAATTATTGTAATTCAATCATAATTATCCTTTATTTGGGATAATTATGATTTCAAACACTAATCGGTAAGTCCAATAAATTCTTATTGCCACTCTCATTTTTTAAATAAATATAATTTTTAACGCTCCTTAATTCTTAAAAAATGAATTGGGTTTCATTTTGCTGTTTTATCTATTTGTATAAGCTTAACGCAGCGTATTATTTGCTTGGCAATTTTTTTTAAATTTTATAGATCTATACCTCCATGCTTCGCATTCCTTTAGGAATGTTAATTACTTTTTCCACATGCTGTTCACAAAATGGTTAATTGACCACTAATTTTCTTTTTTTTGAATATCAATACTTTTATTTTATAAAGGATGTTTATAAAATGTGAATAACATGTTAATATAAGTGGAAAAATTGTATGCTGGACGTTGTAAATAATCTTGAGAGACTTTAGTTGTAAATGATAAATGCCAAGATATCCACATATTGTGAGTAATAGTTGTTTTTGTGTGAATGGAATTGGATGTTGAAGAGATGTTGATTACTTTTTCCACATAATTTAGACAATGTTCGATTTTAGTGTTATTTGTGCATATTTTTGACGAATTCAAATTTTCCGATAATTAAACGCTAATAAAGTGTGGATAACATGTTGATAACTCAATAAGTTGAAGCTTTGTGTTAGGTTTTAATAGTTTGAATCTTGTCTGCTATCTGCGTTTTGTGTTCATAAGTGCATATCTTGTTGATAGAAATTGAATTTTTGGTAATTAACATTATTGCACTAACAATGTTAATTACTTTCTCCACATATTGTCAGTAAAACTGTGGAAAGAGGTTTTTTTGAGGTTGTTTTAGTTCAAATTTCCATTTTGGTTTTCTGTGTTGTTAACAAAATGTGGAAAACGTGTTGAAATGTGTGAATAAGTGTGTTGCAGGAGACTGTATTTTTGTTTAAATGTTAAAAACTTATGAGATGAGTAGGTTTTAAACAATTTACTACGCCGATGAATTACGGAGTCTCTTGCTAACAGGTTAGAAAGTTAAAGTGTTAGCAGATTAAAAGGTAAGTGGGATGGAAAGAAACCGTAGATAATAAAATATACGGTTTCTTTTAAAGAGCTTTATCCGTGGACTTCTTCGATTTTTAGATGGCCACTGATTGCAATTCTGTTCCAGGCATTAATAACTACAACTGCCATAATGATTTGAGCGATCTGATTATCCGAAAAGAACTTTAAAGCTTTGTCGTAGGTTTCGTCAGTTAATCCGTTTTTATGAATTAATGTTACTTCTTCTGTTATTTTTAGCACCACCTTTTCCTCTTTGGTAAAAATATCATGTGTTTCATGCCATGCACTTATCAGAAAAATACGTTGGTTTGTTTCTCCGTTTTTCAACGCATCCTTGGTGTGCATATCGATGCAATAAGCACATCCATTAATTTGAGAAGCACGAATTTTAATAAGCTCTTTTAGCGATTTTGAAATCGGAGCCTGAGCGATATATGTTTCAAGGCCCATCATTGCCTTTAATGCATTGGGTTCTACCGAACCGATATTAATACGATTTTGCATAGTTTTATTTGTTAATATTTATTGTTAACAGTACAAAAATGGGTATTGTAAAATTTTAAAAAGTTAAACTGGTTTAAGAAACACTTTTCTTCCGGATTTCACTTAAATATTCTGGCGTAAAACCGAGAAAAGAGGCAATAAGATATTGAGGTACTCTTTGCACAAATTCAGGATGTTTATGCGCTAAATTTAAATAAAACTCTTCTTTAGATAATGAAAAAAGATAGTGTACCCGTAGCTGAGCCGCTGCATATGCTCTTTGATAGATAAATCGAAAATAGCGTTCCATAACCGGAAATGCAGCTAGAAGTTTTTCTTGACTTTCCTGATCTATATACAGCACTTGCGTTTTTTCTACTGCTTGAATGTAACAGGACGTCGTTTGTTTATGCTCATATGCAATATTATCGGTGAGCCACCAGGTTTCGATAGCAAATTCTGTCGTTTGTTCGGTACCTTTTTCATTGATAAAGAATTTACGGAGTAAACCATGAACAACAAAATAATGGTGTTTGCAAACTTGTCCTTCCTGCAGTAAATTTTCTTTTTTGGCTACCTGTTTTGTGTTAAAATACTTCAATATTTCATGAAACGTCTCATCATCAATCGTGACGAATTTTTCTAAATGTTTTCTGAATAACTCCGACATGGTATGCTTATATATTTTATATTAAAGTTAGGAATTTAAATATGTACTCTTGCTTCTCGATTTGACCGAGCATTATTTTGTATTAAATCTCTTTTTTTTGATGATTTCATATAAATGTCCTCATCTACCCATGCTACACAAGAGGTTTTTGACTTAAAGAAATTGTGTTACAGCAATAACATTAATGATGAAGCAAATTGGTCAAATTTGTCTTATATTGTTATATTTCATTTATAATTTTATATTTTTGAGATAAGGCATAAACCAAATTGTGAAAGGAAAATCAAAACATTTTCTACTATTTCTATTATTCATACTGATCTATCAGATTGGATCGGCGCAGTATGGTTTGGAATTTTCCAGTCATAATATGGAGGCTGATAAGCGTACAGGTCTGCTTATTGGATCAAAAGAATATATTTCCTTTCAGCATAAAGTTTCTGTATCATTTGACCTATCTTTTTTGCCATTTCAGCAAGATTATTTTGGATATATCTTTCGGTTAATGACTGAAGATGGTCTGAATATAGATTTAATTTATGATAGGCGCCTTGATCAGGGTAATCATTTTAAGCTAGTGGTTGGAGAGGATTTTACACCCATCTCTTTTAATATTGCTCCCCCTGATTTATACTACAAATGGACATCTATGCGACTGGATCTAGATGTGGATAAAAAAGAATTAAATTTTCAAGTAGGAGGTAAGTCCTATCCTTATAAATTGAAAAGAAATATCAAGACACAGTTCAAACTGGCATTTGGCGCCAATAGTCTGAAAAGTTTCAAAACGATGGATGTACCCCCCATGCGTATAAAGGATATTCGGATAGCTGACAATTCCAAACCTAAGTTTTATTGGCCTTTGGATGAGTATTTCGGTATAAAAAATCTGGATATTTATGCGAAAAACCCTGCAGAAATCTTAAATCCAATCTGGATAAAACAGTTGCGTAGCGAATGGAAGATGCAATCTTCTTTTAAATTAGAAGGACAGGCGAGTGTGGCTTTCGATGCTGATGAGGAAACACTATTTTTTGTTGGAACTAATCGTTTAATTGTCAATAAGGTCGGAAGTGACTACTTGCGTTCTCAGGAATACACCAATGGGAAACTTCAACTTGTTAATGGGAGCCAATCTCTTTTTGACCCTATTCGGAAAAAAGTACTTAACATCTCGGTGGATCAAAAAATTGTAGCAAGCTATGATTCAATAAGTCGAAGCTGGGACAGACAGTTTGACTATCCAGCGGTTGGAACAAATTACTGGTGGTTCAATAAATGTTATAATATAAGCGACAGCAGTATTTATATGATCGGAGGTTATGGTCACTTTAAGTATAAATCAAGTGTACTCCGATACCATGTCCCAAGTCAGCAGTGGGATAGTGTAGCTTTAAGTGGCGATGAGATTTTTCCACATTATCTTGCTGGTATGGGGCAAGATAAAGATGGAGTTTATCTTGCTGGAGGATATGGGAGCTCAACAGGTAATCAGATGCTCAATCCACGGGTCTCCAATGAATTTTTAAAACTAGATTTACAGCACAAGAAGATCATAAAGCGCTATGAGTTCCCTAATAGCCTGGCAGAAATGGTGTGGGCAAACAGTTTGGTGGTGGATGAACATAATGGGCTGTTTTATGGATTAGTATTCTCCAATTCTAGATTTAAGTCTAAGTTGCAATTGGTCGCGAGTAATTTGAACAAAACACAAAGCCAATTTTTAGGAAACAGTATCGCTTTCCCTTTTCACGATATCCGATCATTTGCAGATCTCTATTTTGCGCCAAATTCAAAAACTTTTGTGGCTGTCACTTTACTGTATGATGATAAGACGGATCTGACCAATGCTACAGTATATACGCTTATGGCACCACCTTTGCCATTTCAACCACAAATCTCCTTAACATCTAAATCTGTCGTATTAAACTACATACTCGCTTTTGGGGCAACAATAGTACTCTTGCTATTGTCTTGGTTCTTATATCGTAAAAAAATATCTAAAGGGGTTAAAAGTAATATGAGTGTTAGCCCAGAAAAAGAAGAGAAAGTCGTTGTGACTGGTGAAATCATATCTATTCCCGCTACACTATCGGAGCCGCATGAAACAATGGATACTGCTGGTATTTATCTATTTGGTGGAGATCTGCAGGTTTTGGATCAGAATGGGAAAGAAATTACAAAAAAGTTTTCACCACTGCTAAAAGAATTGCTTCTGATTTTTATTCTGTATACTGTCCGTTGGGAAAGAGGGATCAGTTCGGAAAAATTAACTGAATTATTTTGGTCAGATAAGACACAATCGAGTGCCCGAAATAATAGATCAGTCAATATTGCCAAATTGAATAGTTTGCTGGAATTGCTAGGGGATTTTAAAGTTTCCAAAAAAAGTGGCTATTGGTGTCTTGAACCTTTGGATAGCATTTATATCGATTACTTAAGATTCAATCATCTCGTATCAAATAAAAAAGTTTTCAGTGAAACTGAGATCAGGGAGCTGCTTGACATTATCGATAAAGGAGGCTTTTTGTTTGAAGTGGATTACGAGTGGCTTGACCACTTTAAAAGTGAAATTTCTATTCAGGTATTAACCACTTTAGGAAATATTATAGAACATATCCAGATTTCGGACAACGCCTCGTTAATTATCGAGATCTGTAACAAGATTTTTTATTTTGATGAAGTCAATGAAGAGGCCATGATTTTTAAATGCCGTTCTTTACTTCAGTTAGGATATTATAGCGTTGCCCTGCAATGTTATGAAAACTTTTGCCAAGTATATGCCCGTATGTACGGGGAGCCTTACCCAAAGAGCTTTAAAGAAAGTATAAAATAAAAATATTTTATAGCGCTGATATACAGGTGTTAATATTTGTTGTGGCCCGTTGTTAATGTTCTGTTAATCTTCTGTTATACCCTCCAATTCTATATTCGTTCTCATATTTAATAACCAAAATTATGAGAACGAAAATACCACTTAGATTTTTCCTAAGGGAATAATTGCTATGGGTTACTTTTCCAAGTGACCACCCCTTTGAATACACCATTATGAGTCTTTCTATAACCAATTAAAAACCAATTAATGAAAACAAACTTCATTTTTAGAGGAAATGTGGCGCCTTGGTCCAGGCTCCGTAAATACCCTTGGCAATGGGCACTTTCCTCGCTTATTTTACTTTCGCCCATGGCATCAGTTGCGCAGCAAAAATCTATTGATGGTAAAGTACAGAGCTCAAACGAAAAACCTATCATTGGTGCTTCGATTACAGATGTACGGACTGGCCAGACCACCTCAACAGATGCTCAAGGAAAATTCAAGATTAATGCTTCACCTGGTGACAAATTGATCATCAGTTATGTGGGGTTTCGGAAGTCAGAAATTATTGTTGGCCAGCAGTCTCTTTTAGAAGTACTGCTCGATGAAGACAATACGAGGCTTGATGATGTTGTCGTTGTCGGTTACGGAACGCAAAAGAAAGCATCCTTGACAGGGGCGATCTCCTCAGTAAGTAACAAGGAAATTGCTGTTACTAAAAATGAGAATGTGGTCAATATGCTTGCAGGTAAATTGCCGGGAGTGCGCATTAGCCAACAGTCCAGCCAGCCGGGATCATTTGAATCTAATATTGATATCCGTGGTATGGGTGAACCGTTGATCGTCGTGGACGGAATCCCGCGCGATAAAGATTATCTGTCTCGTATGGATGCTAATGAAATCGAAAGTGTCTCTGTGTTAAAGGATGCTTCAGCAGCGGTATATGGCGTACGTTCAGCTAATGGTGTACTACTGGTGACCACGCGCAGAGGAAGTAATGCTGATGGCAATTTTGAAATCAATTATTCTTATAATCATGGTTGGCAGAAGTTCCTTTATGTACCCAATACGGTAGATGCTCTTGCCTATATGCAACTTAAAAATGAACAGATAGGCCGTGACTTCAATAGTAACTACCCGGTAAAAATGCCTAATATCTTTGGCGAATCGGATTTTGAGGCATATCGGAATGGTACCAAAAAAACATCGAATTATGTCGATGCGGCATTTGATCATGTATCGCCTCAGTACCAACATAATTTATCTGTTAATGGAGGAGGAAAGAAGGTCAATTACTTTTTTAATCTCGGTCATATGGATCAGATGGGGGCTTATAAAAGTAAAAGTCTCAACTATAACCGCTGGAACTTCCGATCTAATATAGATGCCCAAATTACGGAAAGATTAAAGGTTTCTTTGGATCTTGGAGGCTATGCCGACGAGACAAACCAACCCAGAACGGATATCTGGGCTGTATACAAACAGGCATGGCGACAAAGACCTATTGTACCGATCTATGCCAACGATAATCCGTTGTATCCCAACTTTGAGATGATTGATAACGAAAATCCAGTTGTTGTAACCGATTCCAAGCAAACAGGATACCGCAAGTTTTTGAGAAAACAATTTAATGGTATCCTTTCCTTAGATTATAAGATCCCTTTTGTTGATGGTTTAAATGCAAAAGCTACTTATAATTATGATTTTAAATACAGCGATAATACTGATTTTAAAAAATCATATTTCTTATACAGCTATACACCGCCTGTATATGACGGAAATGGGCAGATTGTTACTCCTGAAAAATATAATACACATGAAAAGAATGCTCCTACGACGATAAGAAGAAGTTCTTATCCCGATACCCATTCACTGATGCAATTCTCGCTGAATTATAACCGAAAGTTTGCCGATAAACATCAGGTATCGGGCTTGTTGCTATTTGTGGAGGAATATAATAAATGGGATAGCTTTTATGCCCAGCGTGAGATCATGGTCAATTCGGAATACTTATTTGCCGGAGAAGACAAAAATCAATTGGCCAATATGGAGGGAATCGGAGAGCGGACTGCACGTGGTTTAGTTGGTAAGTTTAATTATGATTACTTGGGCAAGTATTTGGCAGAATTTAGTTTTCGATATGATGGTTCTTCCAAATTTCCAAAAGAATCCAGATGGGGATTTTTTCCGGCCGCATCAGTTGGCTGGCGGATGAGCGAGGAGTCTTTTATTAAAAACAATTATGATTTTATCAATAATCTGAAAATAAGGGCTTCCTATGGTAAGTTGGGAGATGACCGTTCGGCAGGTAATTATCCTTCTACTATCGTCGGTTATGCGCTTGAACCTAATGAAACGGGATGGATTTTTGGTGGCAATCTTGTTAACGGAGCCTTACCTACAGCTATTCCAAATCCCAACTTGACCTGGTATACGTCTAAGACTGCAGATGTGGGGTTGGATCTGGACCTGTGGAATGGTAAACTGGGAGTAACGTTTGATTATTTTAACAGAAACCGTTCAGGATTATTAGCGACAAGTCTTGATCTTATTCCAGGAACGGTTGGAGCCAACTTACCTCAGGAAAACTTAGAAAGCGACCGTACTTTCGGGTACGAAATTGCATTGACACATCGCAATAAAATTAATGAATTCAATTATTTTATTAATGCTCAGGTGTCCTCGACCAAAAGTCAATTTGTAGATCGCGTAGAGTCGAAAGCAGGCAATTCTTACGACAATTGGCGAAACAGGAATTCAAATCGATACAAAGATATCTGGTGGGGCAAAGATTATGCAGGGCAGTTCGGTTCCTATGATCAGATTTATAATCACCCAACTTTGGTTACTAGCGGTACACTTCCAGGAGATTATTATTATGAGGACTGGAACGGAGATGGTTTGATCAATGATGCTGATAATCATCCTATTGCAACTTATAATATGCCTTTAATTAATTACGGTTTTAATGTGGGTGGTTCGTGGCGCGGTTTTGATGTGGCTATGAATTTTCAAGGAGCTGCCAAAGTGTATGTACAGTACACAGAAGTACTTGCTGGACCATTGCAATTTGATGGTGGTGCACTGACACAGTTTTTGGATCGTTGGAGACCTTTAGATGGTACTGCAGATCTTTTTAATCCGCGCACCCAATGGACTTCAGGTTATTACCCTTCTACAGGTTCACCCATGGCCGAAGGAACGCGTGCTGTTCAAAATGCTTCTTACCTCCGTCTGAAAACTTTGGAGCTGGGGTATTCCTTTCCAAAAGAATGGTTACAGGCTATTAAAGTCAAAAATTTGAGAATTTATGCAAGTGCCTATAACCTCTTTACCTGGACAGGTCTGAAATATTCAGATCCAGAGCATCCAGGTGCAGCAGGAGGCTCTTCTTCCGGTGAGATTGATGTGTATAAGTATCCCATCAACAAAACTTACAATATCGGGGCATCCATTAAATTTTAATTTCAAAACGAACTAAACATGAAAAAATCAATTGCTATAATAATCATTGGCCTTTTCCTGTGCTCGAATATGCAATCCTGCAGGAAAATGGATCTAGATCCTCTAGGAGTATTGGGTGAGGATGCGCTTTTTGGAAACGAGGCTGGAGCACGAAAATATGTTGCTGGTATGTACAGCTTCCTACCAATAGAAGATTTTGTCTATCATCCAGAACGTGGATTCAGGTGGGACAATTACTGGCAGAATTCTGAAACTTTAGCTGCAATGAGCGGCGAGATGACGGGACAATTTTGGGGAGTGGCAGGTGCGCAGGGCTTCGGCTATTGGCCTTATGATCGTATTCGGAACATTAATACTTTGATCGCCGGATTGCCCAAATATCAAACGAATTTTAGCGAAGAAGGCTATAATCAAATATTAGGAGAAGCACATTTCCTGCGGGCCTTCTATTATTTTGCACTGGTAAAGCGTTATGGTGGTATACCCATTATTACAGAAGTGCAGGATCCTACAGGTGATAAAGCGCAGCTTTTAGTAAAACGGAATAAAGAAAGTGAAGTCTATCATTTTATAAATGAGGATCTTCAACAGGCAATTACGAAGATGGCCGCCACTAGTGAACGTGGTAGAGCCAATAAATATGTTGCGGCTTCGTTACTTTCCCGTGCTATGTTGTACGCAGGGAGTATCGCAAAATATAGCGGTTACGGTAATCTAGCCGGAGATGCTACTGATCAGGAGTTGGTGGGGATTAAAAAAGAGGAAGCCGAATGGTTTTTTAAACAGTCTTATGATGCCTCTACCATTGTACTGGGAGGTCCGTATAGTCTTTATAATAAAAATCCGCAGGATAAGGAACTTAATTATGTGAATCTATTTCTGGATCTGGATAGTCCCGAAGATATTTTTATCAAAGAATATAGCATTACTGCACCGCATAACAACCGTTTGAAGCATAGTTACGATGCAACCCATTTACCGAACCCGACTTTTTCGAGTGACAATGAGTCGGCCGCATATCCGGTGTTGAATGTTGTTGAACTGTTTGACGAACTCCCGATAACGGATGCCATAACAGGAAAACCGATCCGTTATACCGATCGTAAACAATTGTATGCGGAACTGGAACCCAGACAACGTGCTACTTTTTATTTCTCAGGTATGGAATTACGTGAAGGTGCTGAACGTCGTAGTTTTGATATTCAACGCGGACTTTATAAAACTTTTCCTGGAAAGGCTACTGATGCACAGATGGGATCTGGATCTGCAACAGTGAACAGCGAGTCAAACCGTATTTTGGGTGGACCTAAAAATAGTCAGTACGATTATAATGGTACGAAGATTAATATTACGGGTGAACATGGTATGTGGAAGGATGGTCATGCTAATAATACACGTACGGGCTTCTTTATTCGGAAATACATCAATTATAAGATGTCCACTAAGGATGTAAAATTGTACAACAGTACACAGCCTTGGAAGATTTTTAGGCTGGCAGAAATCTTGTTGAATAAAGCAGAAGCAGCCTATGAACTTGGAGTGATCAAAAATGATGGATCTCTGAAGCAGGAAGCTTTTCAATATATTGCTCAGGTTCGCTTAAGGGCAGGAGCAAAACCTTATGTATATAACGGCGCTCCGGCTAATCTTTCGGGAAAATATGGTTATCCTTTGGATGGCAATATGCAGTTTATCCGTGAAGAACGTGAACGTGAACTTTGCTTTGAAAACCACCATTGGTGGGATATACGCAGATGGCGTATTGCAGATGTTGAATTAAACAACTTTGTGCCTAATGCGTTGATGCCTTATTTGGTATTGGATGAGCTGAAGTATAGTCCTACTGGCCAGCGAATCAACTCTTTTATTTTCATCAAGGAAAAAGAACCTTGGAATAAAACCTTCAATTTTGAGAAAAAATGGTACTATGAACCTATTCCAGGAGGCGAGTTGAACAAGAATCCAAATTTATATCCACAAAATCCTATTTATTAATTCAACAGCAATGAAAACGATAAATTTATTAATGGCTTTAGCAGGTATGTTTTTTTTGAGTGCCTGTTCAAAAACTGATAATTACGAAGGGCCAAATGCCAGTATGAGTGGCCAGGTAACTGATCAAATTACCAAAGAACCTTTTCTGACAGGCCAGGGTGAATTTAGTATCCGGTTATTGGAAACAAGCTGGAGCGATAATCCAGCTCCGCAGGATCTGCAAGTCAAGCAGGATGGTTCGTACAGTCATACCAAACTGTTTCAAGCCACTTACACACTACAACCTTATGGTGGTGCTTTTTGGCCTGCAGATAAGATAGAAGGATTTAAATTGGGGGCTAATGCTGAGCAGAATTTTGAAGTAATCCCATACCTGCATGTAAAAAATGTAAAATGGAATCTGAAGGCTGAAAACAAATTGGATATTTCATGTTCATTGGCAGCTCCGGTTACCAATGGACTGCCACAGGTAATTGAGGTAAGGCCATTCTTTAGTCTAACACCTTATTGTGGTGCAGGAAGCCGGATTGATGCGTACTATAAAGATGAATATCGGGTATTGATTAATCAAAATTGGGAGAATATCGGAAGTATGCAGACCGGTGAAGGAAAAGAGACCTACACCATTAAAGATATTCCTTTAAAATCTGGATATACCTATTACGTTCGTATGGGCGCAAAAGTGCGCGATACTTACGAGAAATTTAATTATTCAAACGTTGAAGTGATAACAGTCCCATAATGGTAAACGAAGGCTGTCGTGAGTTTAGTTCTTTTAGAAAATAAAGGAAAACAAACTCACGATAGTTTTCTACTTATGGGGAATACTATTCATGTATCAAACGAAGGTTTTATGCTTTTAATCATCAAGATGAATGGAAGAATATCTCTAATAAACAAATATAAATACATAATTATATTCTGATGAAAAAACTATTTAAAACGGGTTACAGAGCCCTATTCTTAGGTTTGACTTTGTTTTATAATGCGTCTTTGATGGCGCAGGAAAATCCATTTATTAAACATATGTATACCGCCGATCCGTCAGCACGTGTCTGGGCAGATGGACGACTTTATGTGTATGCATCTCATGATATCGCTCCGCCTCAAGGTTGTGATCTGATGGATCAATACCACGTGTTCTCTACGGCTGATATGAAAAACTGGACAGATCATGGAGAAATATTACGTGCTTCTCAGGTTCCATGGGGCAGAAAAGAAGGAGGATTTATGTGGGCTCCAGATTGTGTATATAAGAATGGTGTCTATTATTTTTATTTTCCACATCCAAGCGGAACAGAATGGAATAAAACTTGGAAAATCGGAGTGGCGACAAGTAAATCGCCGATCAAAGATTTTGTCGTACAGGGTTATGTAAAAGGTGCAGAAGCTCTGATTGATCCACATGTCTTTATCGATGACGATGGACAGGCCTATTTCTACCAAGGCGGAGGCGGTGTGTGCATGGCCGGTAAACTCACGGACAATATGATGGAAGTAGAGGGGCAACTCCAGAAAATGGAAGGACTGGAGGATTTTCATGAAGCATCCTGGGTAAACAAATATAAGGGTAAATATTATCTTTCTTATTCAGACAATCATGATGAAAATTGGAAAGACGGTGTAAAGGGCGACAATCGAATGCGTTATGCCATCAGTGAGAGTCCTCTGGGACCATGGAAATCAATGGGTATTTATATGGATCCGACCGATAGTTATACTAATCATGGTTCTATTGTTGAATTCAAAGGTAAATGGTATGCTTTCTACCACAACAGTGAGCTCTCTCGAAAAAATGGAGAATTTAATGATTGGTTACGGTCAATAGCGGTGGATAAGCTGGAATATAATAAGGATGGCAGTATTAAAAAAGTAAAACAAACGGGACTAATCACAGTTTCTAAATAATACTGCTATAAATAGACCCTATATTGTCAAAATAAATTATCTTTAAGATCTTAAATGTTATTTTTCCTTAAACCGTTGATTCCTTAATTGTTTACCATGTTAAAAAAGATTATTAAACATAAATCGAATACACTATTACGCACAATATATTGCTGTTCTTTTCTTTCGATTTTTATGCTAAAAGGTTTTTCTCAGACCCAAGGCCCCAAAGAATATGTGGATTATGTCAATCCTTATATGGGAAACATCAGTCATTTATTAGTGCCGACTTATCCGACCGTTCATCTACCAAATAGTATGTTGCGGGTTTATCCTGAGCGAGCGGACTTCACTTCAGATCGCTTATTTGGTCTTCCGCTTATTGTTACAAGTCACCGTGGAAAATCGGCTTTTAACTTGAGTCCGATGATAAAATTACCATCCGATCTGAAACCTGTGCAACTATATAGTTATGATCAGGAAGAAATAAATCCTTATTCTTATACGGTACAGTTGGATCAGGAGGATATCAAAGTAGATTATGCGGTATCACATCAGTCGGGTATGTACACCTTTACTTTTCCTACCAAATCAAATAAGTATCTGCAGTTCAATTCACATGAAGGAAAATTGCAGTGGGATGGTCAGGGGCTTTCCGGTTCCCAGGATATCGGGAATGGCACCCGTGTCTATATTTATGCTGTTCCCGAATCAAAACCGATAACAGTGAGTCTTTTGAAAGGTAAGCAATTGGAAAAAAGTACAGAAGCCACAGGTAAAAATGCCTGTCTAGTTTTGCAATTTGATCAATCTGGATCAACCTTACGGATGAAGTATGGTATTTCTTTTATCGATGTTGCGCAGGCAAAGGCCAATCTGAAACGTGAAATTACGGATTTTAACCAAGAAAAATTAGCAGCCAATGGACGAAAGATCTGGAATGAGGCTTTAGGGAAAATTGCTGTAGAGGGTGAAAATGAATCGGATAAAAAAGTGTTTTATACCTCTTTATATAGAACTTATGAGCGTCCTGTTAATATTTCTGAGGATAATCGCTACTACAGTGCATTTGACGGAAAAGTACATGATGATCAAGGGAAAGCATTTTTTACAGATGACTGGATATGGGACTCGTACAGGGCGCATCATCCGCTTCGGGTATTGCTCGATTCGGATAATGAAGCCTTGATTTTGAATTCCTTTGTTCGGATGTCTGAACAGATGAAGGAACCATGGTTACCGACTTTCCCTGAAATAACCGGTGATAGCAGACGCATGAATTCCAACCATGGCGTGGCCACATTGCTAGATGCTTACCGAAAAGGAATACGTAATTTCGATATTAAGAAAGCTTATCTGGCGGCGAAAGGTGCTATAACTGAAAAGACTTTAGCACCATGGTCAGGTAAACCTGCCGGAAAATTGGATGCTTTTTTTAAGGAAAATGGCTATATACCGGCACTGTATCCTAATGAGAAAGAGACAATACCTGAGGTGAACAGTTTTGAAAAAAGACAACCTGTGGCAGTTACTTTGGGTACTTCCTATGATCTTTGGTGTTTGGCTCAATTAGCCAACGAGCTTGGTATGAAAGCGGATTATGAACTGTTTATGAAACAGTCATTCAACTATAGGAATCTATTCAATGAGCAAACTAAATTTTTCCATCCAAAGGACGATAAAGGTAAATTTATTATGCCTTTTGATTATGTGTTTTCAGGAGGACAGGGGGCGCGTGAATACTATGGCGAAAATAATGCCTGGATATACCGCTGGGATGTACAGCATAATATTCCGGATCTTATCAAATTGATGGGTGGTAATGAACTGTTTATTCAATATTTAGACGATATGTTCCAGCAACCTTTGGGCAGATCTAAATTTGATTTTTATGCGCAACTTCCTGACCATACCGGAAATGTAGGACAATTCTCTATGGCCAATGAACCTTCGCTCCATATTCCATATCTATACAACTATGCGGGACAGCCTTGGATGACACAAAAACGGATTCACAAATTGGTGGGAGAATGGTTTAGAAACGACTTGATGGGAGTACCTGGAGATGAGGACGGAGGCGGTATGTCAGCGTTTGTTGTTTTTTCACAGATGGGATTCTATCCGGTAACTCCTGGACTTACTTCTTATAGCATAGGTTCTCCATTCTTCTCAAAAGCGAGTATACAACTTCCTAATGGCAAGTCTTTTGTTATTATCGGAAAAAATGCTTCGGCAAAAAATAAATATATTCAGTCTGCCAAATTGAATGGCCAACCTTTAAATACACCACAATTAGATCATGCGGATATTCTTAAAGGGGGGATACTTGAATTTGTTATGGGTGATAAAGCCAATAAAAACTGGGGTAACTAAATCAGAATATTAGGTCTAATCAAGAAAGATTTGACTCATAATAAGAAAGCGCCGGTATTTATGCCGGCGCTTTTTTTGTTGTTAGTACTATATCTTTTAATTATTGTTTTGAAATAACTGTGGCGTAATGATCACAGCTTTTCCTTGGGTGCCCATGATTTCAATCTGTTTACCGGCATAGCTTATGCAGAGTGGTCCTGTTCTGTTTGGTAGTAGCTGTGCTTTTTGTAAGGATCCATTATTCCAGTGGATATTAACCGTAATGCCACCTCTTGCTTTAAGTCCTTCAATACTTCCACTAGGCATATTTTTACTTAATGCGGGAAGTAATTCGATCAAGTAGTTGTTATTTTTATCACGAACTTGACTTTGAAGGAGCATCTCAGCAATTGCAGCTGTAGCTCCAAAATTTCCATCAATCTGAAATGGAGGGTGATTATCAAATAAGTTAGGTAAAGTTTTATCGCTGATGAGGTTATAGAGTAACTGATAGGAGTGCTCGCCGTCATGCAGTCTATTCCACATATTGATTTTCCAGGCCAAGCTCCAGCCAGTTCCATGATCGCCTCGACTTAGTAACGTTTTTTTTGCAGCTTCGGCTAGATCTGGTGTATTAGCGATAGATATTTGGCTACCCGGGTGCAATCCAAAAAGATGTGAAGTATGGCGGTGGTTTACTTCGGTTTCTTCATAGTCCTCTATCCATTCCATAATGCGTCCCGTTTTGGCACTTATTTGTGTTGGTATAAGCTTTTGTAAAGTCTCTTGGCACTGCTGTCTAAAAGTTTCATCAACTTGGAGCACGGTAGAAGCCTCAATACAGTTTATAAGTAAGTCCCGAATAATTTGGCTATCCATAGTCACTCCATAGGTAAAACTTGAAATCTCTCCATTAGGCAGTTTGAAACTATTTTCTGGAGAATGGGAAGGATTAGTGATCCAGTAATTGGCAAAAGGTTTATTTTTTGGAATTTTTACCATGAAATCCATTATAAAATTGGCCGCTCCTTTCATGATGGGATAGGCTTTTTCTTTTAGAAACTGACGGTCACCTGTAAACGTATAATGTTCCCAAGGGTGCTGCGCTAACCATGCCGAGCCCATGGGCCAAATCCCCTGTACTCCGTCTGCAGGGGCGGTATAGCCCCAAGCATCGGTAAGATGATGCACGACCCAGCCTTTTGCACCGTATAGTGTGTGTGCTGTTCGCTCTCCAAAAGGAATGAGAGCTGTAGTCAGATCAAATAAAGGTTGATGTAACTCAGATAGATTGGCCAATTCGGCAGGCCAATAATTCATCTGCAAGTTTATATTGGTATGAAAATCTGCATTCCATGGCGGATCCATCTGCCAGGCCCACATGCCCTGTAAATTGGCCGGCATATGACCCGGACGCGAACTGCTGATTAATAAATAACGACCAAACTGGAAAAATTTTGTGATCAGTTCACTCGGTATTTTTTGATGCTCTTTTGTAAGTGAAATGAGAGCATCTGTAGAAATGCCCGATCTATTGGGTTGATCCGGATCATCCAAACTTAGATTTACCCTGTTGAAATAATGCTGATAGTCTTGAATATGTTGACGTTTTAATAGCGGATAATCAACATTTTTGAATGGCTTTAGCGTATTCCTACAGGTGGATAAAGGGTCAATATTACTTTGTTGTGCAGGATAACTGATATGTTTTAAACCTGGATAATTTGTTGCCGCAGTGACCAGTATCGTAATCTCGTCGGCATCGGTAATCATTATTTTTCCATTTTTATTTGAAAATTGACCACCTTTTAGATATACTTTTGCAATTGCTGCAAAGCGCAGTCCTTTTTCCTGTTTAGTTTCAGCTTGTCCGATCTGTCCTTGTAAAATTAACTGAGATGGATCCTTTGGGTCGGATATGCAACTGAAATCCTGTGCTCTTTTCCATGTGAAATTAAGGTCTAATGATTTTTTTTTACTGGCAGTGTAATGGATAACCATGGTGTTTGCAGGAGCCGAAATAAAATATTGGCGTGAATAGTTGACACCTTTATGCTGATAGCTGGTCTGCTGAACAGCTGTCTTTAGGTCCAAAGAGCGTTTATAGTTCTCTACATGAAGATGGGGCATATCCAGCCACAATTCACCCAGGGACTGGTAAGGTTTGATATGCATAGGTTTACCCATCAACGTGCTGTCTGCAAGCTCAATGGCTTCTTTATTCTTTCCTTCGAAAATAAGGTTTTGGATAATTGGGAGTGCAGTTTTTCCTTTGGGATTGTTTGGATTTTGTGTATTTCCTGCCCAAAGTGTACTTTCGTTAAACTGAATACGTTCATCGGCTACACCACCAAAGACCATGGCACCGATTTGACCATTACCTAAAGGTAATGCTTCTTCCCATACCGATGCTGGACGTATGTAGGTGAGAGTTAAAGGTGCAAATGGTATCGTCTGGTGCGACTGAACTGCAGCACGGTCTGCCCAATATTGATCGATTTGCTGTTGCCGGTCACTGGCAGGGATTGCGTTAGAGCTGGTCTTATTTTGGGCAGTGCTATGCGCTAGCCCTAAAAATATGACGAAATAGCTGATTATGAATTTATTTTGAATCATTTCATTTTCTTTTAGGTTGATGAAGCGGTATTGCCGTCTTGTTTTTTAGGTATTTGCTTGCCTGTCCGGTTAACCAAAGATAGTGATCGTTCGGAAGATGATCCTCTATGCCGACAAAAGTACCCGTTCCATTTAAGGGTACATCTTTCTGGTGAAGTGTTTTGAAGATTGCTGTACCTTCATCTACTTCATCAAACATGGCAATATAGAGCATTTCTGCACCTGACGTAAGATTATACTGCAATTGTGTCCAGAAGAAATTGCCTGAATCCCGAGGTACAAACGCCTTTGAACTACCGGTCATATTCGTCCAAGAAAATCCAGGAAAGCAAAGCGGAACATAATCTACCTGATGTTGTTTGCACCATTTCATATCCGCCTGGATCAGGGATTTGAACTGGTCAAATCCGACCTGATTATACCTTCCTACAAACCAAGGCATGATCATATCTGATTTTTTAATCAGTGCATGCAGCAAAGGATCTGACTCAGTATCCTGACGTTGTTCGCGCCAATAGGTGGGAACACCCAAAAGTACACTGTAACCATTTTGTTTCAGGTAGTTGACAATACGCTCGGCAGTTTTTAAATTATACTTGCGGCCATCATTAAATCCGATTCCCCAAACCGCAATCAGCGGTTTTCCATTGTGAAATAGATAAGTTTTTGCATGCTCTCTTTTTTTTAGATTCCATTTTTTTTCGAGTGCAGCAACATCATCCATCAGTATCTTATCGTCACCATCTTTTATACCGCTAAGATCGTACATAACGCATATTGCACGATCGAATTCATTAGCAGATTTGATGGCAGAATTTAATACGGTATTGAATTGGTTTAAGCCACTTGGATTAGCAATTTCGCCGACAAATCGTTGCATAAATACACCGTCTACTCCATAGTGTTGCATCCATTTGAAGTGGAGATTAACCGACGAGTAATCATAAGAACTATAGAGTTTAGCGGGCTTTCCTTCCTTTGTTAAAAAGGGACTATCGTAGGTAATGGCATATTCTGTTACGTCTGGCCAGAAATCAACATTTGTAGAGCCGGGGTTAAATCCGTTTTTACCTTTGTAGTGATACCATCCCCGATTAGCTCCGTCATCCGGACTATTAAACCAGCCTTGGTAGCCTGCCAAAACCAAGCCTTTGTAGGAGTCGTACTGCTTTTGTGCAAATAATAGACTTGTTGAAAAGAATAAGAGCATGCTTAGGACATGAATTTTACATGTTTTAATCATCATACAGATTTATATTTAGTTTATAATTTCTAAATATCACAGCGAACCATTAATAGTATATTAACAAAAGTATTAATAGAGGTAATTTTATGTTTTTTTTAATTTCAAGATGCAGATCCTTCGTTATACTGTTTTAATGAAAGCAGTTGATGTTCCTGTATAATGATAATCTTTTTAAATCAGAAGAGGGGCATCCATTCAATTTCGTATAATAATCTAACCTTTTGGTATAAAATTCAAATCTGGTAAGTCCATATCGAGTAGATTTGTTTAACAATGCTCTATTCCGGTTTGATAGAGTCAGAATAATTTGGTTAAAACTAACTCAAAGAACATGGTTAAGCAGGTATTAATTTTTAAGAGTTCAATAAAAACAGTAGAGAGCAAAATTTTTTTGATGCAATTATTGCAATTGAATATGCCGGAAGTGTTTTCTCCTACAGTAGATCTTGACGATGAAGATTCGATTTTTCGAGTAGAAACAGCTGGCTGTTCTATTGACCGGTTAACCAATTTGTTGGACAGCCATAATATTCGAGTTGATTTATTGGAACGCTTTGATGTTACCTAATCGGATGAACTCTTATAAAAGACCGCTTGTATATTTTTGAAAAAAATCGTTGCGATAGATTTCTCCTATCGGTATCTCTGCGTCGTCTATGTAAATGGTATGACTATCAAAAGAATCGATAAATGATAGATTGATCAGGTAAGATTTACTTACCCGGATAAAGAGTTCGGAGTTCAGTTTTTGATGGATTGTTTTTAAGTTCATGGCTGTGATCAGTTTGTTGTTGCGAGTATAGATCACGACATAATCTTTTAGGGCTTCAATGAATTTGATTTCATCAAAGGTGATTTTATAATATTTTCGATCTGATTTTATCAGTATAGAATTGTCATTGCTGGCTTCAAATGTGTTTTTCTGTTCATGAAATGTCAACAGTTTTTGGTAAGCGATTGCTTTCGTTATCGCTTTTGCTAGTCGCTCCTTTTTGATCGGTTTTAAGAGATAGTCAATTGCGTCAAGTTCATACCCCTGCAATGCATACTGACTATATGCTGTCGTTAAAATCACTAATTTATCTGTAGGCAATGACTGTGCAAAATCAAGACCATTGATGGTCGGCATTTCAATATCCAGGAATAGCAGATCAACAGCATTATTTTTTAAAAATTCCATTGCCCCAATAGCGCTGGAAAATTCCCCTACAATCTCAAGGGCTGAAATTTCTTGTACCAGATTGCTCATTTCTTCACGAGCGAGAGGTTCATCATCAACTATAATACACTTCATATTGGGATCGTTAATTTTACGCTATATTCCGTTTCTTGAACAGTAATATTTAACTGATAATCGTCTTGATATAACAATTCTAACCTACGTTTAGTATTGGTGAGGCCCAGCCCACTATATTTTTTGTTAGGATTGAGGGCTAGTTTCGGATCTTTGGAATTGCGGCATTCAAAGTGAAGCTGCCCATCACTTGCCATAAAGGAAATATGAATAAAGGACGTTTCTTCTGTCGCACTTAAACTGTATTTTATAGCATTTTCGATAAAGGCCGTAAAAATATGCGGAGGTAAGAAAATATTTTTTTTAACGAGTTCAGGTTCGCATTGTACGGTCGTTTTCAAATGATCTCTTCTTATTTCTTCCAATTTCAGAAAATTGGTTATAAAGTTTAATTCTCCAGTTAAAAGTGTTTTATCATTATCATTTTCGTAAAGCTGGTATCTTAAAAAATCCGATAGTTTGATAATAACTTCCGTTGCCATTTCAGGATCTTTCCGTATCAGTGCTTTGACATTATTCAACATATTAAACAAAAAGTGTGGCTGTATCTGGTTTCTTAGGGAAGTTAACTCAGTTGTTAGGGCCAGGTTTTTGAGTTCAGATATTCTCTTATTGTCTTTGATCCAACGATTAAAAAGTTTCAGTGTTGTGGTTGTTAAAATAATGGGAATACTGACTAAGATTCCGTTGAAAAAATTCATGTTTTGACGCTTATCAACTTTTAAATTTGCAGCCGTTATAACATGCATATAATTGGAAACATACATGACGATCAGTAAACTTCCAATAACCAATAAGATTAATAATATTATATAGATCTCATACCTTCCCTTGAAAAAAAAACGTGGTATCAGCAGATACATGTTGATGTAGAACATACATACAAAAACGATCCATACTGATAAATGTAGATAGGTTTTATATGGATCAGATAGCTCTGTCTTCATGTCTGAATTGAAAAAAAGCAAAAGGAGCCCCACTACAAATACGCTGTGGCGGAGGACCCTATATTTTTTTTCGGTTAAGTAACGTATGATTATTCCATTTTTAAAATCTTGCATCAGTTCTTAGTAATAATGTTACTGTATAGGAACAAAAGTAATTTTTTTTGAGCCTACTCTAATTTCTTTTATACCAAGAGTGCTTTTTTTTATACCAAAGTAATTGAAGTAGTATGGTGTGCGTCCTATATTATTCTAAGAAAGGATCTTTTGTATAAAATAAAGGGTGTTTCGTCTAAAATGTATTTTTCATATCCACATTTAGAATATTCTTGTACCGTTTTATCAACCATTTATCCATTGTTATATGTTAAAAAAGATTTTGCTCATATTTGGAATAGGCATTTACACTTTTGTTACCAAAGCTCAGACAAAAGACAGTATCCCAGACAAAGTTCGTGCTATTATTGCCGATAAGTTTCCGGCGATCCGCGTACTGAATCTGGAGTACGAAATTGTTGGTGGGTTTAAATATGCTTCAAAGTATTTAAAGAATCCACTTCCTAAGGGAGAGGTTCAAAATATGCATCAAGCGAATGCCAGTATGAATGTCAACTTGATGAAGAGAAAAAATTGGACTTTAGGAACGCTTGTGGGGTATCGGCATCTTTCTGTAGAGCTGCTGCAACCTGATTTGAGTACACGGCAAATATATCAGGAGAAGCAAGATTATCACTATCACCATGAATCATTAAATTTTACTTACTACTCAAGATTATTTGGAAAAATGGCTATTTATAGCGCGAGTTTGATGACTGATGGAAGTGAGAAAGGCTTTGAACGTGTTCGTGGTATGCTGATGGGAAACTTGGTTCTAAAAGCTACCCGTGATGTGCAGATGACCTTAGGTGTGGTCGGTTTGTTGGATCCAAGCGCCATTGTACCTGTGATACCTACTTTTACATATAAGAGACAGTATCAACAGGGCTGGGTGGTCGATATCGTGTTGCCGAAAGCCGTTTATCTTCGTAAAACTATTTTGGGTAATGGACGTGCATCTTTTGGATCGGAGCTGGATAATAATACCTTCTACATCTATGATTTTGCTGGATTATCGAGCATCCAGATCTTCAATCAGATGAATTTGAATTCAGGGCTGCTTTATGAACACAATCTGGGACGTTCTTTTATAGCTATGGTCAAAACCGGGATGAGAAATTCGTTAAGATCTCGAATATCAGAGAAAAACAAATCTCAGAATGATTTTATTTATGAAGCATCTACGGATCCATCTTTTTATTTTAATGCTGGTTTATCGTTTAATCCTTTTGCTAAAAAACGCGTTAATTAACGCAAATAATCCGTTAATGATATAAATGAAGCATAATATGCTGCCTTTTTAAATCAAAGAGCGCTATCGTTTATAATCTGAGGTAAGCTGCGACCTGTATGATATTATTTACAGTCTTATTATTTCTGCCCAGGCTATATTGATTCATGTAACCTGCTTCTATATCAAATTTTGGATTTACCCGCCATCCTAGTGCTAGGTAACCTCTGTTTTGGTCAAATAACTTACCATTGGGGGCATTTTGAATATGTGCAAAAATTTCATTTTGCAGTGCAATGAAAGCACCATCAGTAAAACTAGTGGTTTCGGAAACAGGAACAATGGCACGGGTGAAATAGCGCAGTCTTTGGGCAAAATCGTAACGGTCCGTAACCAGCTCGTTTTGCTCAACAGCAGGTTGGCCCATAAAGCGCTGTTCTAATCTAAAATGGTGCTGCAGTGTTGAAGGACGATTTAGAACGGTAAATTTTTGGTTTATAATAAATTGCTCCCATATGCGGTGTTCTGGTATCCAGCCATGGATAGCGCTAATATTTCTTTGGTTCCCGATGTAGGCATACCCTAAAGTGGCAATCATATTGTTCTTGATATGATAATTCAAACCCGGTCGGATAATAAAGGATTGTATGTCTTTGAGTTGATCTGTACTTCGAGCTTGTCCATCAAAATGTATGCTGAACCTGGGATTTATTTTGTAAGTGAAAAATGCGGCACTCCAACCTGTAAATGTCTGCTGTGTCTGTGCTTTTAAAGGAACACTAAATATGAACAGGAAGATCATGCAACTCTGAAGAAGAAATAATTTAGATAGCATTATTATAAAAGTTTGAATTGGTTTATTAAGTTTAATATTTAAATCTGTTAAGTATCCTTATCCTGAATGGAAAAATAAACAAATTTATTTTACATCCGATTGAAAACCAATCGATTTAGATCAACTTTAACTCAGAATTTAGACAACTCTTTTATAAGGCTTCTAGAAAAGGTTCCATTTAACGCCTATTTGATATTGCGAAATACTCGTATTCCAGTTGTGGTATACACCGGTTTTTCTTTCTACATTTCGATATCGGAAATACAATTTTCCCAATTCTAATCCAAAAGTGTAACCCATTCGGGAGCCTCTATTAAATGCCTCTTCTCCATTATTCAGTAGATATTTATCTTCATTCAATAGTTTATTGAATTCAAGGCCACCTAATAATGCAAAATTTGATGTCAGGTCTAACTTAAATAATACAGGGAAATCAAAGAACTGGAGGGCCTTGTTTCCTTTTGCAATACCGTTAACCTGATCCACAGTTTCAGAATTTGTTCTGACACGTGTCACATTATAGGTGGGCTCTACTTGGATAGCCATGTTTGGTCTAAAATGATAACTTACTATACCTCCGACCTGAAAACCTACTCGATTTGTTGAACGGAATGATAATCCATCAGCATGAGACAAATTTCCACCAAATTTTATTCCTGCTCCAATTTGAGAAAAAACATTCTCAGTAGGTATTAAAAGTAATAGCAAAAGCACTAGTAAAGTTGATCGTGTATTTTTAGACATATACAAAAGTAACTTTTCTAGATAGCCCAGCTTACTGACTTTTGTAAAGATTTGGTCAATAAGCTGCGTTTTTACTAGTTCATTTCCATTTTGACATTTATTTTTGCAGTTTAAAAACTACATTAATTCCAGCATGGTCAGATGGAAAAGCAACTGGGTGACTTTCGATTACTGTTGACGCTTTAGGCATTAATTTGCTTCCTTTATAATAAATATAGTCAATACGGTCTTTTTGATACGTATCACTATTGTCAATGGGAGACCAGGTAATACCTGGATAGCGAATTGGATCCGGATATAATGTACGCCAGGCATCCCGAACTCCTGTTTGTGCCAAAGTTTTGCTAGCCGGCCATGGAATGATATAGTTTTTATGCAGGTGCTTGGTATTCTCCGTCCAGTCCAGATGAGATCCACTATTGAAATCTCCTGCAATGATGACAGGAGTTTGATCCGCATGTTCAAGAAATGGTTTGAGCTCCTTGACTATCGCTTTCATTTCTGCGCCACGGGTTTTATTCTCTTCAATTATAAAATCTGTCGTATCCCATCGTTCTGCTTTGACGAATCCAGACCAATAGTCGGGCAGATAATGCAACCATGTCGCGAATATATTAATCGGTTGACCACCGGGTAGTGCTATCTGGACTCCACCACTGTTGAATGATCTGTAGATCTGGTAGGTATCCGTAAATGGATAGCGACTCATAATCGATAGATTGGAGCTGATCAGGTAAAAGTAATAACCCAGTGCATCGGCAATACGTTCTCCCGAACCGTAGGTCTCGACAAGGGTGAAGACATCTGCTTTACTTTCTTTCATCAGAGCTATGGTACGCTGTAAGCCAATTTCTTTACCGGATTCATTCCCCCCATGCCAAATATTGAAACTTGTCACCGATAGCGAAGCTGGCTTACTTACTGTCTCTGCTATTCGTTTGCCCGTGATCTGGGTATATTGTTGCTGCATTTGTTCAGCACTAAGTGCTGTATCATAACATTTAATGTCATCTATAGTACCATAGAAAGACTCCCATTGCTCCGTTTTAAATGGTTTTTCATGGTCAATACTGTTTCCGATGACTATACTGTCGGCCAGGTTTGTATTTTGAAGTGCAGGTACATGATAGATTGCCCGCTGTTTTCCATCGTAATAGAATATGAGGCGCTGCTTTACAATATCATGGCTGACGGCCAGCTGGTGCCATTTACCATCGCGGATACTTTGTCTGAATGGGGTTGGATCATAACTGTGATTTTGCCCATTTGCCTGTATCTGGAAATTCCAGGCGCCGTTGGCCTGAATTCCAAATTTCCAACCATCGTAACCTTCTGTCTGTTTTTGCAGGCCGGAGGCTATTGTATAAGGCATTTGTCCATTTTCATCGGCTTTGACCCATACGCTGATCGTGAAGTTTTTGGAGTCTTTGATTGGATTAGGGAGAGCTATTGCATAGCGCTTCGTAACATTTCCAAGATCAAAAGCTTTGCCTACTATTCCCGGAGTGGTTGCAATATCGGGAATAGTTTCGAAGTCAATAGTCGTGACTTTTTGTGCTTGAGCGCTTGATATTATGGCGAGCACAAGCAATGTTACTATCCATTTTAGGCATGCATTCATAGGTCTTTAGCTTATTTTTAATAACGTTTAATTGTTTTTAAGGTTTAGATCTAAAATCTAGTTTTCTGTTACTGATTGAAGCGGTAAGTCTTGCTGCATCTGGATGTTTGGTGTCTGTCGGCGTAGGAGATTCAAATTGACTTTCTTTTCCAGCAATAGTAATTCGACCTGAAGGATCAATAGTGACAAACGCAAAAAGAGGATCGCGATACATCGCCCGCCCGCCGTCTGAACCGAATCCATCCCCTACGTAGGAAAAGGAAGCACTGTTCATCTGGAAATAATGTACTTTATTTATATAGCTGTAATCATCCAAATGGTGATGACCATTGAAACAGGCAATTACTTTCTGAAATTGGGTATTGTTATTGGCGTCATCAATAATCTTACGTACTGCTAACCGATTTGGGACGGAACAGCCATCCCAAATTTCATCAAAAGCCTGATGCGAAATAATAATGGTTTGCTTGTTCGTGTTGGCTAGATCTTCTTTAAGCCATTGGATCTGCTCAGGATTGATGAGGTCACGATTGGCCTGATCGATATAATAATTACTGTTGGCATAATCAATATATGCCCCATCTTTAAGGATATAGTTACAATCAAGGATAATAAAGTGAAAGTCTCCTTTGTCAAAGGAGTAGTACTTCTTATCCATCTTCCATAACTTCATGATATCTTCTTTGGTGCCCAAGTCCATGTCATGGTTGCCAAGCACATGATAGCGCTCTCCAGGATAAGTTTCCCAAAGAGCAACAAACTCCTGAGCAGCTTTTGTCGGATGGCAAAAGTCCCCTCCTTGGAGTATGAAATCTAGTTTACGTTTAGAAGCTTCTTTAAGAAAAACTTTCAGTCGTTGTTGCGCATCTTTGCAAAAGCCGTGATGTAAGTCTGTGATCCAACCAATCTGAATAGGTTTTTGATTGGAAAATTGGGGTTCATGAGCGGAAAATCCATAAGATTTTACTGTCGCAGCGCCAGTAGCCACAAGAGCGATACCTGCCTGCCGAAGGAAGCTGCGGCGATCGTAGGGTTTTATTTTAGACATGCTTGTTTATATAATGGTATAGGTCCTCAATAGCGGATAATACGTAAATATATTAATTTACAAATCTATAGCTACTAATCGAGATCTATTTAAAATGTAAATATGCTGTGACTTGCATATTGGTGAATATAATTTAAGAGTGAATTTATTATCAAATTTTTCAATCATGTCATCTTACTTTATTTGATTCAACTTGATACTATTTTTATAGATGCTCCTTAGAAGCCGGCTTATTTCTTTCGTATTAAATACATACTCTGGCTATTGGAAGAATAGAATGCGAACCCATGGGGTGAAATATAAAATGTTGGTCTAAAATGTAGTGTTGGATAATTTGCTTCTAACACCGTATAAAATCGATTTTTGTAATCGTCAAATCTTTCTTTCTCTACAGCGATATGGGGCTCAAAAAAATTAAAATCACGATCTCCGATCTTTGTTTTAAAGAAAGCTTTGCCGCGCCAGTTTTTGACACTATATCCCGGACTTCCACCACCAATATTGTGGCTGTATTTTAATTTTTCCTCAGGGTGAAAATGTAAAAAAGTAACGTTTTCGGGTAAATAAGGATCTTGTTCGCCAGTCCAAAAAACATCGTCGCGGTAACGGCCAGCATCTTCACTGCTATCAAGGCTTCTATATGCTGGTATTTCTTGCCATAGCATCTGCCATTGTTCATCCTGGTAAAAGAAAAATTGCATGTAGTAATGATCATTTCTAGTTACATTTTTTAAAAACCAATATTTGCCATCTTTTTTCGCGCTTGCAATTTTTTGATTTATTTTTTCTCCAGTCCAACTCAAATCTTCATTGAAAACTTTAAAAGCACGTGTGGTGGTATCGCCATCTTGTGGCCAAGTGGTGTAATAGGCTTTTTGGTCATTGGTGAAAATGATGAAATCATCAATAAATTCTGGCCAATATTCATTTTGGGACAAGTGTAACGTATCTTCTGTAATTCCTTTACTATTTATTTTATAATAAAGCATATCACCTTGGGTCTCATCATTTTTTTCTGCATCGCAGGATACGATCAGTTGGTCATTCACAGATGGAAAGATGCGTATGGGATTAGGTGAACTGGAACGAGTGACTTCAGTTTCACAGAACAGTTTCACTTCGAAAATATCGGAATGATACTTTTCGTTAATTTCTTCAAAATTAGCATATGCCGCATCTAAGGGTTCGTTGTTCCGCTCTATAATTCCGTCGCAGGAAGTTAAACTGGATATGAAAAGAATCATCGTGCTTAAAACTGAAGTGAAAAGGGTTGTTTTATTCATGTGATTTAATTTAATCATTATACCTGTCATTTAAAATGAAGCCAATGGTAGAAAAGAATTTTTTGGTTTTGTAATTTCGTTGTTCCCACTGTCGCAATTCACCCCTTATAATGTCGTTTTTGTAATCTGTTAATTTAAGCAAACCCTTGCATCTTTGTCATATCAATATAAACAATTTTGCAATATAAATAATTCATAAATCTTCAAAATCATGAAAAAGAATAAATTAATCTTTTGGATAGCTACAGCGATCCTTATTATCTGGGAAGGTATCATGCCTCTTGGTACGCTTTTATTTGCGCCACAGTATGTTAATGCTGGAACTAAACCGTTAGGATATCCAGACTACTTCGCTTATGCACTTATTATCTGCAAAGTGCTCGGAGTAATAGCCATTTCTTATCCTAAAACTCCAAGTAAATTGAAAGAGTGGGCCTATGCCGGATTAACTTTTAACCTAATTTTTGCTTTTATTAGCCATGCAATGGTCGATAAAAATATTGGATTTATGCTGTTGCCACTTGTTATACTTGCTATACTTATTATTTCTTATGTATATGGCAACAAGGCGTATGGTCTTGTCGTAAAGTGATAAATCTTATTACACGATATATCAATAATAAGTGAGAACTGTATTTTCTTCAATAACAGATAAGCCGATTCAATTAATCGGCTTATTTATTATTGTCGGTTAATGCTTTTCGGTGAATTGAATATATTCGTTGCGATCTCTAAATCAGTTGGTTTTATTCCTTTTTTAAAATAAAACAAACGTTAGGCCAAGCATACCGTTATACTTATAGTACATAATAATGGTAGCATAAAAAAAGAAAAATAATGATGAACGAAGAATTAATTCAACTTTCACAAAAATTTCCGGCTTGGATATGGAATACTGCATTTATACTGTTTTCGTTTGCACTCGGGATCCTCATTAAGATTTTATTTATTCCGATTTTGCGTTATCAGGCGATCGCACAGTCATCTTATTCCCTCTTTCGGTCTTTTATACGGCGATTTAATAAGGTTTTGAGTCTTTTTATTCCCTTGGTCGTTTTTAACAGTTTGTTACCTTTTATGCGTTTCAATGCTGCGACATTGCATATTGTCGGTAAAATAAATGAAATCTTACTGATCAGCTTTTTTGCTGTTGTTCTGATTCAGGCCATAAAAGTTTTTGAAGATTATTTATATCATCGTTTTGATATCAATAAAGAGAATAACCTGCGTGAAAGAAAAATTAGGACACAGATTGTTTTTATTCGAAAGGTCTTTATTACTATTATCATCGTTGTGTCTTTTGCCATTATTTTGCTAAGCTTCGAAAGTATGCAGAAGATAGGTGCTGGACTGCTGACGGGTGTCGGAGTTGGTGGTATAATCATTGGTTTTGCCGCTCAGAAATCTCTTGGAAATTTATTAGCAGGTTTTCAGATTGCTTTTACACAGCCCATTCGGATGGATGATGTGCTGGTCGTTGAGGGCGAGTGGGGTAAGGTCGAAGAAATCAATCTGACTTATGTCGTGGTTAATATCTGGGATAAGCGCCGTCTGGTGCTGCCTATTACCTATTTCATCGAAAAACCGTTTCAGAATTGGACGAGAACTACGGCAGAGATATTAGGAACTGTATTTATTTATGTTGATTTCGCGATTCCTGTCCAACAATTACGAGAAAAATTAGGCTCATTGCTTATGCATCATCCTTTGTGGGATGGTAAGGTCAATGTCCTGCAGGTGACTGATCTGAAAGAGCGAACGATGGAGATTCGTTGCTTAATGAGTTGCCGTAACTCGGGACAGGCTTTTGATCTTCGATGCTATGTAAGAGAAGAGATGATGAGTTATATAAGGACAAATTTCCCAGACTGTCTTTCTAAATCAAGAATTGATTATGGCGCTGAAGTTAATAGAAGTGAACTAAGAGGAATGTAGCAGTTTCATTTTCTAATCTATTCTCTTTCGTGTGAGTTGACTATGGATTACGTGTAAATATTTGTGAACCGTATTAAGAAGAGGTATTTAATGAATGAGCGGTATACCTAGATCGTATACCGCTATCCATTGACATGTAATTAAGGTAGGTAATTTTTTTATTGAATAAGCTCAGCTAAAGCTTGGTCTAAACTAGCACCACGCATAGCATGTTTTACGATACGTCCTTCATTATCAATTAATAATGCATAAGGAATTCCTTGGATATCATAACTTCGGGCGATTTTGCTATCAAAACCTGCAGGGGCATTGTATTGATTCCAATTCATATTTTCTTCAGACATCGCTTTTTTCCAGTCTTTGTCCTTTTCGTCAAGTGAGATACTGACAATGTCAAAACCTTTGTCTTTCCATTCCGAATAAGTATGTCTTAAATGAGGGATTTCGCCACGGCACGGACCACACCAAGAAGCCCAAAATTCTAACAAAATGTATTTCTTATCTTTTGGAAATATAGATAACAGCTGTACTTGTTTGCCTTCCTGATCCATAAGCGGTCCATCGATAATTTTAGAACCTATTGCAGTTGCTCTAGCCTTTGAGATCATTTCTTTTAAATCAGTATACGCCCTTTTACCATTCCAATAGGGAGCGAAAATAGTAATCAGCTCATCCATCTGATTCCGGGATAAATTATCTTCCCCATAGCCCATGATCATATAGCTGGCCTCATCTAATGAAACCCGGGCCTCAGGGTTGTTTTTGATAAAATTCCATTTTCTTTCAAAAATATTCTTTTTAAGAGGGGCGATCTCTTTTAAGATCGCTATACCGCGTTGTGTGTTAAACTTTTCTTCCAAGGATGGTGTATAATACTCACTCATATAGGCTTGATCAAGACGACTGATTTCTTTTCTTTCGTTTTGGTTCAGGTTGCTAAGTTGATCTGCAAGGCTCTGTGCTTGTGAACCTTCGATTACTGGTTTAACCTGTGGAAGATTTGGTCGGTAATAAAAAGATGGTAAACTATCAATATTTCCCGTTAAATTAATACGGCCTTGATCCAGATAAAACATGCTCGCCTTCCAAGTCGATTCTTCAGCTTTGGCGGTAGGGGCAATAGTCATTCGGATCAATTCGGCTTCTGGAATTTCACCTTTGATCTGGAATGTATTATTTTTAATGACCGCAGACCCGATGATGCGCTGGTCACTGCCTCCTAATAATTTAACGAGTTGACCATTGGCTTTTTGGCCTTTAATTTTTCCTGTTAGCGTAAATTGTTTTTGAGCAATTGAGAGCAAAGTCATACTGCTCAAAGCAAGGGTTAATAATGTTTTTTTCATTTTTAGAGTTTATTTTAGAGATCATTATTTCATTGAAATGGCGACGTAACTCTTGTTACAATGGATTTTGTTTTAATAGATTATTTCCTGCCAATGCGGATTGTGGTAGTGGTAAAACTAATTGTGATTCTGTTTTAATACTGGATTTTATGGCATTGATCGCGATATTTTTTGCTTTATAAAAACGGACAAAATCAAACCAATCTTCGCCATTTTCAGCAAACAGTTCTAAAATTTTATGTTTGAAGATATGGTCCAATAAGACATCGCTTTTTAATTTTGATACATAGTCTTCAGGGTATCCTGCTCGCGATGCCACCGTCTGAAAGCTTTTTCTTCCTAAAGCATCATTGCCGTTGCGAATTGACGCTTCGGCATGGATAAAATAGATTTCACCTAATCGTAAGATCATCTGGGTGTTATGTTTTCCAGCTCCATTTGATGAATAAGGGTATTTTCCATTTCCTTGGGCTCCGGCTAGAGTGGGATTAAACATGAGGTAAAAACGTCTGTCATAGCCATTTCCTGTTGTTAGATTACCGTCAGATTCTGATCCTTCAAGAGCGTCTGCCATACGTTTTGTGTAGTCGCTATATGTTGTTCTGGATATTTGATCTGATACTGTTTCTGTTGAACCGAATGTGTAGGTTGCAAAGAGTGCTTCTGACGAGTCAAATCCGTTGGTAAATATGCTGCTAAAGTTGTCTTCTAATGCATATCCTTTATCTTGTGCCTCATCAATGACTTCTTTTGCAAAACGTGCCGCCTCTGCATATTTTCCCATATGCAATAATACTTTTGCTTTAATGGCCTTGGCCGTTGTTCTGGTTACATAATAATGTAGTTCTTGATGTTCTGGTGCCTGGTTTATAGCGTCGTCAAGATCCTGCATAATAAAATTGTAGCTCTCCTGAACATTTGCTCGTGGAGCAGTTTCTGTTCCTTCGAACGGTTTATTTCTCAGTACAATACCATAGGGTGAATTCAGATCAAAGAAGTAGCCGAAATGACGTAAGAGCTGAAAATGGGCAAGCGCACGCTGCACCTTACATTCAGCGATAATTTCATTGGTACGTTGTGCCGGCATCCCCTTGGCATCGCCACGTTCCATTAACATAATTAAGTTATTGGCAGTATTGATAGTCAGATAGGTGCCCTGGTAAATATTGGATAATGCTATATTGTTGGCCTGGATACTGTTGTTGATAAATTCTTGTCCACCTGTCACGCCCCCACCTTTACTGGCTGTGGTTCCTGATAAAATAGACATATAGGGACGAAATGACGCTATATTAAACGTTCTCCAGCTTTTGTAAACACCTCGGAGTACAGCTTCGGCCGATGCAGAATTGTAAATCACATTGTCCGTTTCCATCTTATAATAGGGTTTGATATCGTCAATGTTGCCAACCATTGAGCAAGCATTTAGACTGCTAACAGCAGTAATAAAAAAGGCTAAATATTTGATGTTCATATCGATGTTGCTTTAAAAGGATGCTTTAATACCTAGTGAGAATGTTTTAGACATGGGATAGCTATCATTGCTGGAAGTATTGGAAACAATGGAACTTCCTACAAATTCAGGATCTAGACCGGGCCATTTTGTACCGGTCCATAGATTTGATGCTGATGCGGATATCGTGATCTGGTTCATCTTCCATTTTTGTAAACAGTCTTTGGGAAGTGTATAGCTTAAACTGATATTTTTTAGACGTAGAAAAGAAGTTTCATAAACCAATCGATCTGAAGTACGGGAATTTGCGGCCGGATCATAATAGGTTATTTTAGCAAAATGAGCTTCCATATTTTCGGGAGACCACATGTCGTTATAGATTTCTTGATTAAGATTTTGGCCTAGTATGCCGAATAGACTGTTCTGGAAATCATCCATAATCGCTTTTGCTCCTTTTGAATATTGAAATACAAACGATAAGTTGAAATTTTTATAGTTGAGGCGGTTGTAGATACCTCCAAAATATTTGGGTTGCGCAGTAGCAATGACTGTGCGGTCATCTGTATTGATAACGCCATCATCATTTAGATCCTGGTATTTGTAGTCTCCAATGCCCGTCGCGATATTTTGATAATAACCTGTAGGAGATTGACTGTTAAGAAGATCAATCTCTTCTTGGTTATTGAATATTTTATCGACCAAGTATCCCTTTTTTGTACCCGCGGGATAGCCCTCTAAATAAGAATCGACAGCATATTGATTAATATTGGCACCGTGTAATTTTTGAATTTTATTTTTATTACGTGCAATATTAAAAGAAAGTTTCCAGTTGAAATCTTGTTTTTTAATGATATCATATCCCAATTCCAGCTCAAGACCGGTATTGCTCATGTCGATGATGTTGGCATAATAAGTATTTGAACCTGCCTCAAGTGGTACAGGTGCGGGAGCTAATGCCCCGGTTGTATAGCGGTCATAGATATCAAAGCTACCTGTGAGACGGTTTTTGAATAAAGAAAAATCTAACCCGGTATTGTATTCACGTGTTTTTTCCCATTTTACGTTCCGATTAGGCACATTTGGGTCGAGTACGATGGCGGGTTTTCCACCCCAGAGGTCATTTGAACCACGTACAAAAAACTGACGGTATAAAAAGTTAGCAATATTGGTTGATCCGGTATTTCCCCAGCTGAGACGTAATTTTAAATCATTCACCCAGTCTATATCGTACATAAACTGCTCTTTATTGATTCGCCATCCTAACGAGAGAGAAGGGAAGTATGCGCGTTTATTTCCGGGGCCAAATTTAGAGGATTCGTCTGTTCTAAAATTGGCCTCAGCTAAATAACGATCCTGGAATTTATAGCTTAATCTGCTATAAATGGAGTTGAGGCCCTGGTCTGTGCGGAAATAATTAAAATAAATATCTCTTGCCGCGGAACCGGGATCCGTCAAGATTTCATTGTCAGGGAATTCCTCATAACTGTGCGACTCGCCGCTGTTTTTGTAACGGTCGAAACCCATACCGGCCATTATATATAGCTGGTGTTGCTCCTTTTTCCAATCGTAATCGAGGCGAAAATTGAGACTTGTATTGCTGTTATTTGATGCATTGGTGTTGAGTGTCGCATAGAGGTTGGATCCGTATGCCGAAAAATCATCTTGAGCATATGTCGGAGAGAATATCTGTGCTCCACCGTTGTAGGATCCTACACTGATATCGGTATGGAGTTTTAAATTTTTAACGAACTCATATGTCGCGTAAGCACCTCCTAAGAATTGATTGATATGATTTGCACCTCTATTATTGAGTTGTGCAAGTGGATTGGCTAATAGGACAGGAGCACCATACATCAATGTCCCGTCTATGGATGAAAAGTTTCCAGCATTGTCGTAAGCCGAAACGTCAGGCCTTACAAGCCAAGGTTTTGTTTGTCCTTCCGAGAACAACTGTTGACCATATATTAATGTGCTGTAAGCGTAACTTAATGAGGCGCCTACTTTCAGTCGTTTATTGATATCACTGTCAAAAGCGATACGGCTACTATACCGCTTTAGACCATTATTAATGTATAATCCTTCTTGGTCAAAAGCGTTAAAGTTGAAGGCTAGGTTACTGCTTTCAGACCCGCCATTGAGCGAAACGTTAAATTGAGAGGTACG
Organism: Sphingobacterium anhuiense; assembly: GCF_042686355.1. NCBI lineage: Bacteria > Pseudomonadati > Bacteroidota > Sphingobacteriia > Sphingobacteriales > Sphingobacteriaceae > Sphingobacterium > Sphingobacterium anhuiense. The sequence continues at coordinate 201,739 of NZ_JBHUPE010000007.1, read as the reverse complement.
TGCATTTTTGTTACGAATTAATTTGGTCCAGTCGGTATGGCCATCATAAAATGCACCTTCGTTTAATCCATCAAAACGATAAGTAAGGGGTGTACCAAAACCATCATCCTCCAGAGGGGTTAATTTGCCCATAATCTCCATTGCGGGTATCTGGTTGTAATAGGCCTCATATGGATCTATTTTTCCATTATTAATCCCATCTATGGTATTTTGAATGATTATTTTCTGTGAATCTTTAAAATGTTCAACGGATAATGTGTTGTACATCTTCGTTGGATTGCTAATGGATTGTGTATAATCGGCAGCAATGATAAACGGTTTGTTTTTCTTGCCTCGATTTGTTTTGACAATAACAACACCGTTAGCACCACGGGAACCATAGATAGCAGTGGCTGCGGCATCTTTCAAGATATCAATACTTTCTATTTCTGATACCGGGATATTGACCAGAGGATTGATGGTTGGAAAATCGGCAGATGGCTCAATAAAAAATGGAACTCCATCAATGACGTACAGCGGCTCATTGGTACTCCCTGATAATGGTGATGTAATACCTCTGATATTCAATTTAGCTGTCGATCCTGGTGCTCCTGAATTTTGAGTTACCATCACGCCCTTTACGGCTCCGCCTAAGACTGATTCAAAAGTTGCCGCATTATTACTGAAATCGGCTAACTTTTGCTGATCAATCGATGATACTGCACTGGTGATGTCTTTTTGCTGTTTACTACCATAACCGATAATGACTACCTGATCCAATTTAGCATCTGCAACAGTCATCTTCATCATCTGGTTGACATTTGCTCTATCGAGAAGAATCAATGATGCGGTTGTGAAATAGCCGATATAGCTATAAGACAGTTGGTAGGTACCATAAGGCAATTCTGCAAAGATAAAACCTCCTGTATCGTCAGACATCGTGATGAGATCCAGACCTTTTCCAACAATTTTCACGGTTACTCCACGCATCGGCGCATTGTTTTCGGACTGTCTTATATTTCCTGAAACAGCTCCCAATTGCTGTTCTTTAGATTTAATGATGATGGTTTTATCTTGAATCTGGATCTGCAGCGGCTGTGTCTCAAAGATTTCGTTTAATACGTCTTTAAAATTAATCCTTTGACGAGAAATGGTTACCGGAATTGTGTTTTTTAAAACCTCATCTGCATATAAAAAGCGATATGAACTTTGCCGTTCTAATTGCTGAATAACCGATTTTAAGGAGCTGTTATGAACCTCAATCGTGACTTTCTGAGCATAGCCTGCAAGAGAAAACTGGATAAAAAAGGCTGTCAACAGCAATAACGTAAGATACCATCTTACATGATTGAAGTAATTTTTATTCATAAGGTTAGTATTAATTATTTTGTTTTTACATAGATCGTTTGATACTCAATGGCAAATTTCACTTTATCGGTCATTTCCAATAACTGCAGTACTTGTTCGATATCTTGGTATTTTGAAATACTTCCTGTAAACTGGATCTGAGCGAGTTCTTTATTTTCAAAGGTTACTTCGATATTGTACCATCTCGCTATTTTTTGCATGATGTTACCTAGCGGTGCACTCTGGAAAATGAAGAGGTTGTCTTTCCATGCGGTAGTTGAGGCGATCTTGGCTTTGGAGATTAGGATTTTTTCACCATCAAATATGGATTGCTCTCCAGGTTTGAGTAAAACCTGCTCTTTTTCGGATGCTACGCTGACTTTTCCTTCAACTAGGGTTGTCGTGATATATTTATCATTGCGGTAGGCCTCGATGTTAAATTTCGTTCCTAGAACAGTAACTTCCTGTTCTTTTGACTGAACAATAAAGGGTTTGCTTTTATGCTTGGCAACTTCAAAATAACCTTCACCAACCATCTTGATGCGTCGTTCTGTTTCATTAAATCGGGAAGGAAACTCGATTTCTGACTCTGAATTTACTAAGATAACCGAGCTATCGGATAGGATGATTCGATATTGTCCGCCACGGGGTACGATGAGTTTATTATGTAAACCTGTTGTCGATGCAGTTTGCTTTACTTCGTATGAAATCGTACCATCTGCAAGCTTTTTGATTTTGATACCGTTTGACTCAACAACACTACCGATTTTTAATTGGGTTAGATCCAATGAATCTTTTTGTCCAAGGATTAAAGTTGCCCGGTTGGTTCCCGGTTTGATTCGGGAGAGTTCCACTAAAGTCGGTTTATTCGTTTGGGATACATAATAGATCAACACGGAAAAAGATAGAAATGCTATCAGTATAGCAGCATAGCGGTACAGGTTATTTTTTTTCTTTTGGATCGGATTCACACGATTCCAGCTCTGTTCCTTTATCGATTCATATTCGCCACTTGTTATGGCGTGTTTAAAATCTAAAGTGTTGTACCATGATTCTACGGTACGTTTTTCAGATTCCGTACACGTACGGTTTTTATAGCGTGTTAGTAAATCTATTATTTCCTGATCTTTCATCTTTGTTTATTAGGTCTTCTATAAACAAGACAAGACTAAAGTGCAAAGGGAGTAGATGAAAATCAAATTAAAGTAAGAAGTACATAATTAATTTTTTTCTTCAGGATCTTGAGTGCATTTGCGACTTGTTTTTTTACTGTCAGTTCGGAGATGGCCATTAGCTCTGCAATTTCCTTATGTGATAGTTCCTGATTTCTACTCAACAGATAGATCTGCTTCATCTTAAGCGGAAGTGCATCAACCTCATTTTGTATGATCTGCTCAAGTTCATTTTTATGGATGGTGCGGTCAGTTGTTTCTTCACAATAGCCTTTAAAATATTGAAACAGTTCTTCTCGCTCATCCTGTTTTTTGGTTTTGATATAGAAATTGATCACACTATTGCGTAGTGAGGTAAATAGGAAGTTGATGACTTTACCTTCGATATGAATCGTATCCCGCTTGTTCCATAAGTTCATGAAAAGATCTTGTGTCAGATCTTGAGCATCCTCCTTTAATTTTACTTTACGTAGTGCTTGTCCTAATAGTGGATAGAATAAACGGTCGTATAGGAATTGAAATGCATTGGCATTTCCGAGCTTGATAAGCTCGAAGAGTTGTTCATCGCTGCAGTTCTTGTATTCCATGAGGTTCATCAACAAATATAATGTTTATTTGTATTACATAATGTAATGTTTCCTAAAACTGTAATTGGCAAATTTTTAGAGCCTTATGATAGCTATTGATAATAATATTGGATAAATACGTGAAAAAATCATCGGTAGGAAGTATTATAGATTTTTATTACGATCAATCCATTTGCAATGATTGCATATAATGGATCCATGTAGACAACCAGAGTAAGTACACTCAAAATTTTTCTGGCTTTGTGTCTAACAGTTATGGGTCTTATGAGTCGAGGCAGGTACGGTAAAGTTTTTGCTACCGTTTTAGTAGTGGAACAACGAAAGCGCAACGTACGCGAAAATCAGTACTTGAGCACGAAAGTAGAAGAATGTAATAGTATTTATTTTGAAGAGATCGCTATTTAGATTGAACAATTTTTATGCCATCAAAGTAATTTCCATTTTGTAATCCAATCTGTAAAATCCTTTCACTATTTGAATTATTTCTTGTGAGACTAATAGTGATTTTATTACCCTCTTTTCTTTCTATTTGGAAATCTAGATTATTTACAACAAAATTTTTTGCTCCTACTTCGATATTCGTGATGTCCATACTCTTACCGTTGATGGAGATGTCATTTAGCCACCAATTTGTGGATTTAGTGGTAATGATGATGGAGCTTGCTTCAGAATCAAAATTTACTATTTTTTGAGAGAGCTTAATATTATCATCCCAATCACCATCTATCCTATTTTTTTTACATGATATGGTACAAAATCCTACTAATAGGATCACTAAATAGAAGATAAAGTTTTTCATGTTAATTTTAAAATTCCTTTAATGTATCTAGTTTGCTGATTAATATATTTTTATTGCTTGTGTTCTTATTAGAAATCTTCTTTCTAATCATTCTGTAAAACTGGATCAGGTTTATCACGATCACAATCCCATAAATTAAATGCAATATTATCATGTAGCTAAATTTAATGAAAATTTTCCTCATTTCTATTTGAAAATATTTTCATAGAGAAATATATAGATAGTTTACTTGAAATTATTCTCTTCTAATGTATATTATTTGTTATCCTGGTAATTTATAAGAGTATACTGACTATAAACCAGTTCTTCTATGGGGATGTGGTGTTGTTATTATTTAAAGGCATATATGTTCTGTTTAGAGATAGTTCCCTGGTGTCTTGTAATATGCTTTAACACATTTTACACGATATGATAATCGATCTTTTTTCTATGATGTTAAGTGGCCGTGCATGTAATGTGATTTAATATTCTGTTAACATGCTTCGTGTACATTTGCACATCAACATCAATTAGTTACTTGAATATGAGGATTTCTGATAAAATTATATTTTTAATACTATTTATAGCACAGGCATTTATCGGTGACACCGCACATGCACAGGTAGAATCGTTTAAAGATATTCGGGTGTTAAGTCAAAACTATCCTGATTCTGCGATTACGCTAGTCAAAAAGCGGTATGCTGAGGCGGTTGGTGATAAAGACTTGTTATTACAAGCCAATTGTTTACAGGCAATAGGGTGGTTATGTGTTAATCAAGGGCATTATGGACAGGCGCAAGATTATTATTTCCAAGCGGACCGTATCTACACCCAGTTAAATGCGAAACAATTACTCGCATCTAATTGGAGTGATATAGGCGAACTCTATATTTTTAACAAACAGCATGATCTAGCCAAAAATTACTTTAATAAAGCGCTCCATTCTTTCAGAGCTGAGAAAGATAAAAATGGTGAAGCTGGTATATTGGGCAATATTGGTCATCTATTTGAAAAGGTCGCTGATTATGATTCGGCATTCGTATACCAAATGCGGGCCTTAGCGATTTATAACGAAGAAGGAAATAAAAATGGCGAAGCTAAGATTCATGAGAATCTGGGGAGTATTTATGAAGATTTGGAACAGTATGATCGGGCATTTGATCATTTTGAAAAAGCACGTGACTTATATGATGAAACGCAAGACAACTACGGAAAGATTGTAGTGGTGAATAATATGGGTGATATTTTCAGGAAGACCGGCAAGTTTTCGGAAAGTATACAATTAACACAGTGGGCTTTTGATATGGCAGAGAAATTGGGAGATGTGTATCAGATGTCGGCAACAACTAAAGATCTAAGCAAAACATATGCATTAAGCGGTCAAATGGATAGTGCTTATGTTTATGCAGAGCGAAGTCGGAAGCTTGTGCTGGAGTTATATAGTGTAGATGGGGCTAGGCATACTGCTTTTTTTCAGGCACTTTATGATATGAATCAAAAAACAGAAGAAATTGAACAATTGCAGGTCACTAAAAAGATCAACTCCATTTTATTGCTGGGAACTATTGTTTTTTTGATCTTGTTAATTATTTTATCGTATGTGCTGTATAGTCGTCAAAAAATAAAAATCAATAATCAGATGACCGAGTCGCGAAAGCAAGAAGCGGAAAGGGAATTAGCAGAAATTGCACTTAAAAATCAGTTGCTCGAAGATAAACAGCTTAAGCAGGAGCTGACGCTCAAAGAGAAGGAGTTGACGTCGCATACTTTGAATTTAATCCGTAATAACCAATTTTTGGAACAGCTCCGAGATGAGTTAAAAGTAATGGTTAAGGATGAACGACGGGATCAAAAAAAGCAAATGCACGATCTGGTTTTGCAGATCAATGAAAATATTACACAGGGTATTCATTGGAAAGAATTTATGGTGACTTTTGAAAGAGTACATCACAGTTTTTTTGAAAAACTAATACAACGGTTTTCAGATTTAACTGCTGCTGATATGCGCTTGATCGCATTGCTTAAAATAAATTTGAACAACACAGATATTGCTGTGCTTTTGGGGATATCACAAGATAGCCTTCGTGTGGCTAGACATCGCCTGAGAAAAAAGTTAAAATTGGAACAAGGTGAAGATCTTACAGGTTACCTACTCAGTATTTCATAATTTCTTAACATAACGATAACGGAATGGTAATGGCGTTTATTTTTCTATTAATCGATTGATTAGTAGTTTGTTGATTGATTTTGTTTCCTTATTGTATAGTCCGTAAATCTCTTTGTTTCCTTGTTGTAACGCTTGCTATTTTGTGAAACTGAAATTGGATGTCATATTTGCTCAACGATCAAAGATTCATATATAATCTAAGCAAAATGAAAAATTTTTTAACGGTATTACTTGCCTCCAGCATTTCGGTCAGTGCAGCATATGCAACCAAAATCAAAGGTAAAGTATTGGATGGTCAAACCGGTGAAGCCATAACTGGAGCCACGGTTTTTTTTGAACAAAGTGGACTATCTACCAAAACACAATTGGATGGTTCATTTGAATTAAAGGGATTGTCCGTAGGAAAGGTCAAAATACATATTAGACATATGGCCTATGCCGAATTTACCCAGGAAATCGAAATTAAAAAAGAAGATACTCCCCATTTTATTTTTCAACTTACTTCTACAGATCAAAAATTGATGGAGGTAACGATCAAAGGACAGCGAAACGGCGGTGATGATGATCCCAGTGCGAGACGGCTGGAAAAGAACGCATCGCAGATCATAAATGTTGTTTCGGCTAGAGCTATTGAGATTTCTCCAGATATCACGGTCGCAAACGTTGTGCAACGCGTATCGGGGGTTTCTATAGAACGGAATTCTAATGGAGAAGGGCAGTATGCAATTTTAAGAGGTATGGATAAGCGTTATAACACAACCTTGGTCAATGGTGTAAAAGTACCAAGTCCAGATAATAAGTATCGCTACGTACCATTAGATTTGTTTCCTTCAAATATGTTAGAACGTCTGGAAGTATACAAATCGCTTACACCAAATATGGAGGCAGATGCTGTTGGCGGTGTTGTGAATATGGTTATGAAAGCTGCGCCAAGCAAATTATTACTACAGGCTAATTTGGCGACGGGATATAGTCAACGTTATTTTAATCAGGACTTTGGAAGTTTCGCAGCTGGTGGAACTTCATCCAAATCACCATATGAACTTCATGGTAAAAATTACAATGCGACTTCAGCAGATTTTAATAAAGGGGTATTAGACTATACCTATAAAAAGCCTTCGCCAGATGTCGTTGGTAATTTAACTTTCGGGAACCGCTATCTGGATGATAAGCTGGGTGTAATCGTGGGGGCAAGTTATCAAAATCTGCACCGTGGAAGCCGCTCTGTTTTTTATAAATCTGCTGTGGTCGGCGTAAATCCGAATGCAGTTATTACTGAGCAACAAGATCGTCAGTATGATGAACAGCAGCAGCGCTTAGGTCTACATAATAAAATCGACTATCGTTTTAATCCAAATCATCGTTTGAGCTTTTATCAAATGTATGTGAATCTGAATAATACGCAACTTCGTGATGCGGTCAATACCATCTATAATGGGCAATATGATCCTAATATTGGAAAGGCAGAATTGACCTATGTAACGCGAAGTCGAAAGACACAGCAACAAATTTATAACGGAACCTTGCAGGGTGATCATCGTTTTATGGATAATAGACTGAATGTAAGGTGGTCGGGTGCGCTGTCCTCTGCTAGTAATCAACTGCCTCAAAATACCACGATAAGTTTAGACGGTATTCAAGAAAATTTTGAGCGTAAGCGCACTTCTCTTGTTAATAAATCGCCTGTTACCTACCGTTGGGAAAGGAATACCGACAATGATTATGCGGGTTATTGGGATGTGGCTTATAAAGTACCCATGACAGATGGTAAATTGGAGTTGTCTACAGGGGGATTATACCGTGATAAACAACGGAGTAGTTTCTATAATAATTACAACCTTTCTCCTGCATCTGCGGAAGAGGCAAAGTATAAATATGGTGTAGATTTTCAAAATTATACGGAACTGAATTTGACCGTGACCAATCCTAATGGTGCCGTTGCTAATCCTTTGACTTATGATGCTAATGAGAAAACTACAGCAGTATACGGAATGTTTAATTATGAAAGTGACAAACTCCAAATGATTGGAGGGATCCGTATGGAACATACCAATCAAGATTATAAATTACTGTTTCCTGCAGGGGAAAAGAGACCAGAAGGATCTCAAGTCTATACGGAATGGTTGCCAAGTTTGACCGTCAAGTATCATTTGAAAGAGAAACAGCAACTTCATGCCGCTTATTATCGCGCATTGAATCGTCCCGGTTTTTATGAAATCGTTCCTTCCTCTGTCGTGAATGAAGAGTTTTTAGAAAGAGGAAATCCAGATCTAAAACATGCGCTTGCGGATAATTTTGATTTACGTTATGAATTGTTTCCTGAGGCTTCGTCACAATTTTTTGTTGGCATGTTCTACAAAAAGATTAAAAACCCGATCGAGTATACGTTTCAACCAGATGAAGTCCGCAAGCAGGATGTGTATTACACACCGGGTAACTTTGGTAATGCCAATAATTTTGGAATCGAAGTGGATTACATTAAATACATCCAAAAGTTCGGGATGAAAGCGAATTATACCTATACGCACTCACGTATCACTACGGCAAAAATGTCGCGTAGAATAAATGAAACAACACAAGATCCAGAACCTATTATCGTTGACCAAACGCGTCCTTTATACGGGCAGGCAGCACATATAGCCAATCTTTCTTTGCTTTATAAGGATGCTAATAGAGGCTGGGAGGGTCAATTGGCGGGTTCCTATACCGGTTCTCGTATCAATACTGTATCACAATTTTTGAATGACGATCTATGGCAGAAAGGATTTGTTCAATTGGATGCTTCTATCGAAAAGAAATTTAGGACAGGTTGGGCCATTTTTGCGAAAGCCAATAACATTCTCAATACGCCGATGGAATTGTATGTAAAGGGAACGAATCCTGAAAATGAAAAGATTGCGGAGAAGTTAGTGGAAGGTGGCAATACACTTATTAGAAAAGATCTGTACGGTCAAAATTATATCCTTGGTCTAAGGTATTTATTTAACAAATAATCTGATAGCACCAATATTTTATTTTAACAATCTTGACCTAATCGTGGTTAAAACAAATCAATTATGAAAATTAAACAATTTGTTACAATGAAAAATAACATGATTTTATCGTGTCTAGCATGTTTTTTTCTAATGCTAACGGCATGTGAAAAAGCGAATATTGACGTCGATACGAGCGAGGCTGATGGCAGTGCTATCGGTGAGGTCTCCGGAGTATGGAGTAAAGGCAGTGTGCAACATATAAAAGGAGATATTATTATTCCCGAAGGCAAAACATTGACCATAGAAGAGGGAGTGACAATTTTGATGGATGCTGAGAATAAACCAGAAATTGTGGTCTTGGGTAATTTGTATGCACTGGGAACAGATGATAATCCAATCAGATTTACCGTAGAAGAACAGTATAAAACTAAAACAAATGAATTTGGAAAACTTTGGGGTGGAATTTTAGCGGCTCCGAGTTGTCAAGAGCTGGTTTTAGATCATACTGTTCTGGAATATGGCGGTGCGATTACATCAGATGCTTCAACTTCTGTGAAGATGGGCTTGTATAAGAAAGTATCGGGAGAGGCACTACCTGCGCTTTGGTTTTCCAATGCTGACGGGAAATTAGTGGTCCAGAATAGTACGATCAGTCATTTTCATGAAGACTGTACATATATTGAGGGTGGAAAAATAATCTTTGCTAATAATCGCTTTTTCTCAAATGGTGTGACAGGTGGTGAGGCGATGAACTTTAAATCTGGTTCTATTGCCGATGTCGCCTACAATCTGGTTTACAGTGTGAATACGAATGCTTTAAAGCTGTCAAATTCGGGTGACAAGACTCCCCAAGCATACATTATGGTGTATAATAATACAATGCTTAATACGGGATGGCGCAGACCTACTGCCAAAGGTGGTTCAATATGGATAGAGGCATCTGTAAGAGTGGAGATCTACAATAACCTTTTTGCCAATACCCGATTTGGCGTCAAGCGGGATCCTAAAAAACCGGAAGATAATCGTTCAATATTTAGCAATAACTGGTACTTTGGTCAAGATCAATTAACTGTAGATCAGTTTCAGGTTGGAAAGAATGATATTGTAGCAGGATCAAATGATGTTAGAGGTAAACTAGCGGGAGAGAATAATCCCAAATTTGTAACTTATCCTTTGGAGACTTCGGTTAATAACTATGTGTTTGATTCGGCTTGGGACTTTCACCTTCAAGGGAATTCTCCAGCCCTAAAATCGGGAACTTTATCTTTTAAACCACATTTCATTACCGGATTGGTCATGTCAAATGGATTAACCTATAACTCACCTACACCCGCAGTTTATGCAGGTGCTTTTGGAACAAAATTTTAATTACTCAACATGATAACTTTAAAAACAACACTATCTATTTCTTTGATCGTATCAGCGATACTTCAGGTGGCTTGCAATAACCCGCAAACTAATACTGTTGCTACAGATGCCATTAAACCTATTTTTGTGACCGATGCGGTACGTTATGATTCAGATGATCCTGCGATCTGGATCGATAAATCTGATCCAAGTAAGAGTTTAGTGATCGCAACAGATAAAGATGCTGATGGAGCACTTTTTGTCTATGACCTAACGGGTAAAATTGTGAAAGATAAGGTCGTGCCCAATTTGAAACGTCCGAATAATGTGGATATAGCTTATGGGTTGATCTTGAACGGTAAACCTGTTGATATTGCTGTAACAACAGAACGTATGACGCATAAATTGCGGATATTTTCGCTCCCTGATATGAAACCAATTGATCAGGGTGGATTGGATATGTTTGCAGGTGAAACAACGCCTGATTTTAGGGATCTCATGGGCATTGCGCTTTATACTTCACCTAAAGGAGAGATTTATGCTATTGTGGGACGGAAAAATGGTCCTAAAGATGGCTATCTGTGGCAATATTTATTAGAGGATAATGGTTCGGGTGCTATAAAGGCAACTTTTGTGCGGAAATTTGGTTCTTTTAGCGGGAAAAAGGAGATCGAGGCAATTGCGGTAGACAATGAACTTGGATATATCTACTATTCGGATGAACAGGTGGGAGTAAAGCAATATTATGCAGATCCTGCAAAAGGAAATGAGCAACTGGCTTTATTTGCAACTGAAGGTTTTAAAGAAGATCATGAAGGTATTTCTATTTATAAATTGACCGATAGTACGGGATATATATTGGTTTCGGATCAGGGGGCAAATCGTTTTCAGATATTTAGCCGTGAAGGAACTAAGACAAATCCATTTGAACATAAGCACTTGAAAACGGTGCCGGTCATGGCCACACAAAGTGATGGTTCGGAGGTTGTATCGGTTAAATTAAATGATACATTTAAGCATGGTCTTTTTATTGCGATGAGTGATGATAAAACTTTCCATTATTATCGCTGGGAAGATATTGCAGGTACAGATTTGAAAATGAAGTAGTTGGTTGTGAATTCCAAAATGATCAAGACAGCTTAGCATTAAACAATATGGTTTATCTTCATAAAATTTAGAGGATATGAAGTGATGTTCACAAACAAGGTTATTTTGTAAGATGAAATAATCCTTGTTTGTTTAAGTTTTTTAAATTTTACCAATAAAGACTGACTATATTTTGGACTTAATTGAAAATATTGCTGACAGTTTGATCTTCCTGAGGTGAGATGATCAAATTTTTGAGATTTTTTGCTTAAAACAGAACTTTCAATATTAAATTTTACTGTAAAGGAAAACAGTTCTATTAGAGGTCTTCTTATCGTTATTAAGACGCATGGATGGTTCTTTTTTAAGTGTAGGGCCTACATATTTACGTAATAATTCATAAATACGTCCAGATTCAAGTGGAAAATCAAAGTCTTTGGTAAAGTCATGTACCATGTCAGCAATTGATCTTTCTGTATGGAAATAATCTGTATGTAAAGTAATGTATTTGATCATATCACGTTCCCACTTATTGCCAGAGCCCACTGGTTTTTTGTGAAAAATAATATCATCTTCTTTTATTATCTTTTTCTTTTCCAGTATGTATTGAGCAGCGAAAGTATTCGCTTTGTTTTTAATCTTTTCACTGATGATTAAAGGGGTATTGGCTGTAAAGAAATCGCTCAGTAATATATCGAAAGGCTCACATATTCTATGTAAGGTTTCTACTGATATTGGAACTGTTCGACTATGGTAGGTTCTAAAAGTACTATAACCAATTTTTGAATAGGCAGCGAATATTTCTAGATCTAATCCTGTTTCTATCATGATTTCATTAAAACGTTCTGAAATGAATTCTGCTAGCTTTTTATTTACTGTTCTTGCCATTTTATTGTATGTAAAATATTTTTGGTTATTATATTTGTTTATGTCGTACAGATTTTTTATATTTGTTTAACAATCAGTTATCTGATTAAAGTCTCGTAAATGAAACGGTCAAAATTTATGAACATGAGACAATGGGGCAAGGAGCTCTCTTTATTTGCTTTGCAGCAGAAAGAAAAATCGACCCCTATTGGAAGCGATGTTCAATGTGTTTGGCCGGTACTTTATAGGCGGTAGAAATAGTGGTTTTTCCCTTTTTTAAGAGCTTCTATTTTCTTCCAGTGGACTTATTATAACTGACCAATTTTTAACCAAGAAATGATGAAAAGAAAAGGGTTCAAAAATTCATTTTTACATCCGCAGATCATTGATGAGATAGTGCGGTACTTATATGACGGGTTACTAAAAAACAAGATCCGGCAACCTGAATAGTTTGCAAAACATTAAAACCAAAGGGGCTTATCTACCTATGTGGATAAACAAATGCTTTATTTATAAAGAATTGTTTGCCTTGCCCCTTGTTGGTTTTCCCGATTCATTTATGCATAATCCTGTCATTAGCACTAAACTCTTTCTTCTTTTATTCTTCGAACTTTAAAAGTACTGAAATATTTTTTGCTAAGCAAAGACACCGTTGTAATACGTATAGATTTTTGTGTATTTGAATCGGTTTTTATATAAAATTTTAAAATATAAGATCAAAGATCAATTTACCAGCAGCGATATAGATTAAAAATTGCATTTTCATTTCCTGTTTTTTAACTGTTAAGTGAGCGCAGCGTTCATATTATGTTGTTTGGACTAGGCTTGATGTAAATTTTAAAACTTAGTCAAGCGATTTCTTTGGTTTCATTAAGTAGAATTAACTTGCGAAAAAATGATGAAAAAATGTAAATGTAATAACAGTGTGCTATTCTGTAAGAGAAAATTTTTTCCGACATATAAATTGTCAACTGGTCTACGTCCAGTAACTGACCAAGACGCACATCGATTGAAGAATGTTTGTCCACTAAATTATAGGTCAAGGATCCTTTGCCTCAATTTGAAAGGAAAGAAAATTCAAAATAAAGATTGGCTCACTCTTCGTACCATAAGTGGACCTATTTATGTTGTTTATGCGTAAAAGGGATCTCGGATCAAGGCTATGCTTATATGTAAATAATGTTGATATTTAAATTAGAAGCCCAGCTGCTCTACAGGCGCAGCAGGACTTGTTACGACGTTAATAAACAAACCAAAACCATCCGAGAATTTTACGTAATATGTACATTTCTATTCGGATATAATTAAGTAATATCCATCCAGATCTCTTAGTAAAAATTGATTTTTGAGTGAATTTTCATTATAATGAATTTCCTTTTCAATAGTTGCATTCACTGCTTTTGCATGTTCAAATTTGACATACAAATTATCCACTCGAAAGAAAAGTATTAATCCATTTCCATTATCTTTTACCGATTGTAACATGGTGGGGTGATCATGCTCTCCCCATTTATGTAAACAAAGGACAACATGATTTTCACTGGTTAATCTATCAAATGTATGACCACCGTGTTCACTTTTACAGCCTAATAGTTTCTGATAAAATTCAGAACTTTCATGTACACTCTTGACTGCTATAATTGTTTCAGTTTTTACCATACACGTTTTTATTTCTTAAACTAAAATACTTACTTATTATTTCTGCTTCCCTTTTTTAAAATGTAATCGGAAAGAAAAATATATTTATTTCCGAAAGTATTGGGGGAAGAGTTAAAAATAAAAATATGAAGACAGTTTCAGATTTTCCATAATTGTACATAAATTAATTATTGTAATAGTTGTTCATCTTATTCTCATGTATCTCTTTGTAGTTTTTTGACTACAAGTTCAAAATATACTCGTTGTTAAAGGGAATTGTTTCTCTTTTTAGATTAGATTTGGTTATAAATTATACCAATAGATAAGAAATTAAGATATCCCCTTTTTTGTCTATTGACAAATTGATCTTAACCTAATTAGAATATGTTATTGACCGTGCTCACTGTACTGGTGTTATCCTTAGATACCATTTTTATTTTTATTGGAATAGGAAAGGAAAGCAAGAAACTTCATCGTCACCTTGTGATCATACTTTTTGTGGGAATATCCCATTTGTTATTTGGATACATGTCCAGCTTTTTTTATTCGCAATGGTTATACCTGATTTTATCTTTTCCTTTAGGTCTTCTGTATGGTCCTGTGTTTTTATTGTTAGTAAATGATTTAGGAATTACTAAGGGTAATCTTAGTTTTTGGAAGCATCTAATCCCGTTTTTCCTTACCTGTATCTTCTTTATCTTTTTGACACTAAATTCTTCTCTTCGGTATCAGTATCATTTTGAGTATTCGATTTTTCTACATTTTTTAACATTAGTTCAGATGGTCGGGTATGTCATTATACTGTGGCCTCTGATTGTTTCTTATGTGGCTAAATTGCCAAAAGGGATGCTTAGAAAAGAGTTGTGGTTTGGGACATTTTTTGTCATGCTGATTTTATTACTGCAATCAGTATGGAATATCGTTGAAAATAAAAGCAATATCAATCACCACAGAGAAATGATGGTCATGCTCTATATGTTTTTTATATTTTCAATTTCATTTTTATTGTTTGCGTGCGGGAGAGCTACATGGAGGGAACAAAGTCAAGCTGAAGTTCGGGACGTAGTGCAGTGCCATCTGTTTTCATTACCAAGAGAATCTAAAAAAAGAACTTCTGCAAGAAAAACGAATTTAATGACTAAGGAACAGGAAGTGGGTTATAGAAAAAGAATCGAAAATTTTATAGAGACTTTAGCATTTCTGGATGCTGATATGAACAAAGAAAAGTTTTGCAGGCTTGTGGAAATACCCAGTTCACATGTTGCATCTTTTTTAAAACAGGAATTTGATAGAGGTTTTAATGGATTTATAAATCAGCTTCGCTTGAATTATGCCGCCAGGCAATTGAAATCGGACCATCTTATTTATACCATTGAAGATCTTTCACTCATCTGCGGCTTTAGTTCCAGGGCTTCCTTTTATCGGAATTTTCAGACCGAATTTGGCTGTTCACCCCATCAATTTAGATTTGAAAAAAAATCTGTAATATAAATTGTTGTACGGAACATGTATAACCGTGCTATTTTATTAGGGCTGTCCATTCGGGCTTGTTCCTGTTCCATTCTTATTAAAATCTAATTCGCTCCTAGAATAGCGATGCCGCTCTTAACAATTGCGCTATAGCGGAAAATTATACCTGAAATTTATTATAATTTATTGGACAGATTTTGATAGTAAAACGATTTGATTTTTCTTATTGAGATTACTTTGTTTCTTGATGCCTATACGGAAGAAAGTAACCTGAATGTCTTATTTTAGGATACCCCATCTGCTACATTTATTGTGAAACATTTGCTTTTAAATGTAAACTTTATCTCTTTTGTTTTTATTGTGAATGTTTTTATAATGCTTTAAAATATTGTTTTGTAGTTGTTTATGATTGCTGTCGTCCTAAGTTAAGATTGATAAATTCCCGTCGGCAGTATAATTTGAGACATCCGGAACCAAAACAAAATATAAACTTTGCTAAGAAGTGTGATGGAATATTTTTACCGCACATTCCATAATATTTTATGTGACAAGAAAATAAATTTTACCAAAAATAAAGAGCATTTTATGTACTACGATTATTATTTCTACTATTTGAGCTACTTGAGTTCGCTGTACAATGGTTATCCCTTGATTATTAGAATGACCGTATTTATGGTGATGATTCTGGCACTGTTAACAGTTTTTGGAATGTTACGATTGGCTTATATCGGAATCAAGATCCATTTAAGAGAAAAGGGAAAAGTGAAAACCAAAACTCATTTCGAAGAGAAACTAATGTTTGTGATGAAAAGTAAAACGAATTATGATGTGGAGGAAATACAGCAACTTTTAGAATATGATATTGCCAATACCAAACGTTGGAATCCAGAAATGATTACTGATGTTGTATTGACGGTTAAGAATACGGTGTACAAGCAGGGTGAATTAAACGAAATTAACTATAAGAATTGTTTGGCTGTTCTGAGTCTTATGGGCTTTTGGGAGAAAAGAATTCGGACTTCCGGTGTAGATAGAAGAAAGGTTGCGCTACAGATCGTTGGTGATATGGACAATGGTGTGAACAGTGGTGTACTTTCTAAATCAACCTTTCATAAAAACCGTTATATCAGAAAAACCGCACGAGATCTATATACGAGTCAGGATACGTATAATCCTTTTAGATTTATGGAAGAGAATTTTGATGAGGAATTTACACAGCTCGATAAACTGAGATTACACGCGACGTTGGTCAAAAGGTCGATTTCAGGAAAATTACCGAATCTAATGCGATGGGTCAATAGTTCAAAAAATCCCAATTATATCCTGTTTATTTTAAAGGAAATTGGGCATTTCAAACAATATGAAGCTGCGCATTCCTTAATTGGATTTTTGGAAAAAAATGAAAATAGAGATGTCAGAGCTCAGGTTGTGCTGACTTTAGGTGAGCTACAGTACCATGAATGTGCCTCTGATCTGATTGCTCGGTATGCATTGGAATCTACAGTGGTGCGGGGTGCAATAATCAAGACTATGGGTAAGTTTGTCGGAAAGACCACATTGGCCTTTCTGGTCGATGCTTACAGGATAACAGAAGATGCCAATACAAAACTTCTGATCGCTAGATCCATTAGAAATCATGGCCATGAGGGTGATGTTAGGTTAAAGCAATTAAAGGGAGAAATTCAGAATAATGAAAGGGAGCATATCCTTTTGAATCAGGTGTTTGCCGAAAAAACAATGGTTTCACGCTAACTTAATTAAACATGGTTTATTTTTTTACCTATATCATTTACTTCTATGCTACCGCGCTGGCCCTTTTCTATGTGCTGCTAATGGTGCTGAGTTACTACAATACACTCCGCTATCGTTATAGATACTCGATAAGAGAAGAGCATTATCTTAAAAGTTTTCCGGATGAAGCACCTGGAATTTCTATTGTTGCCCCTGCATTTAATGAAGAAGTTATTATTTATGACAGTGTCAACTCGCTCTTAAATCTTGATTACCCCAAGTTTGAAGTGATCATTGTAAACGATGGAAGTAAAGACAAAACATTGGATATTTTAATCGAGGAATTTGAATTGGAGGAAGTGCCTTATTTTTATGTGTATAAAGTGTACTGTAAGCACGTTAAACGAGTTTTACGATCCAGAAATGAGGCATATAGTAAGTTGATTGTTGTCGATAAAGAGAATGGTGGTACCAAGGCCGATGCCATGAATGCAGGTGTAAATATTGCCCAGTATGACTATTTTATCAATACTGATGTGGACTGCATCCTGGCGGAAGATACTTTATGTAAGATTATACTTCCGGTACTGGATTCGGACAAGCACGTGATCGCTGTTGGTGCGACCATGCGTATGGTCAATAGCTGTACGATAGATAAAGGCCGTATCACCCGTGTAAAGCCACCTAGTGGATTAATTCCTCTGTTTCAGGAAACAGAATATCTCCGTTCTTACCTCGTAGCAAAAATGGGCTGGTCCATGATCAATGCCGTTCCTAATGTTTCTGGAGGATTTGGACTTTTTGATACACAGGTTGTGATTGCTGCAGGAGGGTTTGATTCGGCTTCGCATGCTGAGGATATGGATATGACTGTCAGGATGATCGCTTACATGCGAGAAAATAAGCGTCCATATCGGATCGTGCAATGTCCGTATAGTCTTTGCTGGACTGAAGGTCCGCCCAATCTAAAAGTGCTAAATAGACAACGTACCCGCTGGGGACGTGGCATGCTCCAGTTTATCATCGATCATAGAAAATTTTTTCTCAACAGAGATTATGGAAGATTGGGATTTTTGGTGATGCCTTATATTGTCTTCTTTGAGTTTTTAGCCCCAATAATAGAATTTACAGGCTTTCTGTTCATGATATTTTTACTTATCACAAATCAGGTGAATTTTGACACGTTCTGGATGATGTTGCTGTATGCTTATCTCATCGGGCTATCGGTATCGGTTATTACGATATCGTATGATCTGGTACTGGAAAAACTTTACAGAAACTTTTCCGAATATTTTAAACTGGTATTTTTTTCAGCTTTTGAAGCGATTTTATATCACCCATTGGTGGTTATATTCACTTTAAGGGGATACATTCAATATTTAACCCGGAGAAATTTCAAATGGGGTCAAATGACCAGACAGGGATTCTCTCCATCCAATAACGCTAATACCGCAAAAAACAATGTTTAACAGATTTAAATATTTAAGAGTACTGATTGTAGTCTTCGGATCGTTATATTCCTGTCAGCCAATTTATGCACAACGTGCAGGAACGACCAGCGAACGGAACGAGGATGCCTATCAAATCAACGAGCTTTATAAACAGGGAAAATGGGAAGAGGGTAAAAAACTTGCAACGGAATTCTTGAATAAGAACCCAAAGGATGCTGATATGCGGATGCTCGTCGGGAAATATCACCTCAATAAACAGCAATATGAACAGGCAAGATATGAACTGGTGAAGTCTTTAATGTATGCTCCTGCAAATGTAGATGCCAAACACATGCTAGTGGCTGTGGAAACTGAAACACACCGCTATTCCAGTGCAATCTGCTATATCAATGAGCTGCTGGAAGTCAATCCTTATTGGAAGGGTTTGTGGCGAAAAAAAATTGAACTATACAGAATTATGGGAAACCATGTTGAGGCAGATCGGCTGCTTAAGCGTATCTCACAGATCTATCCCGAAGACCGTGAGTTGAAAAATGATCAGGCTTATATGCTGGATAAGCGACTTGTGGAAGTGAAAAAATCGGGTAGGATCGATGAAACGATTGAGATGTCAAGAAAAATGATAGATGAACAGCCCCGTCAGGCTGATACTTATTTTTCATTAGTCAATCATTATATCAAAGCTGGAGATTATAATAATGCGCTGATCTATGCCGAAAGAGCATTGAATCAATTTCCGAGAAATAGCGATTTTGTGCAGAAAAAAATAGCGATACTGCACCACCAGCAGCGGTATCCCGAAATTCTGGCTTTTTTGAATATGGAAATGAAAAATGGTACAGAAAATTTGCTTTCGCAGTATAACTATTTTTTAATGGAAGCTGCCCGAAATGCCAAAAATAATGATCCTCTGACTTTATATGGAAAGATTTTCGAAGGATCACCGGGAAATAAGGAAGCTTTTGATTATGTGTTTAATGAACAGCTTGCAAAAGAACAGTATGGAGAGGCAATCGATGCTTTGAATAAGCACAGACGGAGTTCCGGAGATAGAAAAGATCTTGATATGAAGGAACTTGAGGTTTATAAAAAGATGGATGCTCATGCTAAAGTAGCCACATTGACCCGTGCATATATTGTGAAATACCCTGGTGATGCCGATCTTAAAGAATCTTATGTGGCGATTATGCTCCAACAGGCTAAAGCGAATATGCTGGATGGCAAACCGAGGCTGGCCGTGTCGAACTGGAAGGAAGTGATACAGCATGGAGATGAGGCTGCTGTAATAGTAGCGCAACAAGGTCTTTTTAGTGCTTATTTCATGGAGAACCGATATCAGGATGCTATTGTCGTATTGGATGATATGTTCTTAAACAATCCGGGAGATGCTGATCTGATAATGAAAAAAGCAGATCTATATAATAAGCTGGGACGTCTTGACTATGCACTTGACTTATATGAACAGATCCTGCAGGCAGCGCATGCTCAAGATCGTGAAAGACTCATTATTGGATATGGGGAAATGATCTTTCCATGGATAAAAAAATTAAAAGAAAGCTATCGTCTTACCGAAGCCCGGAATTTATCGCAACGCTGGGTTTCTATGGATGAGAAGAATACTGAGGCTTTACTTAACTTGATCAATCTTAGTTATCAATTAAAAGATTATGAGGCTATGTTACGCTATGCGCAAAGAGGGGTTGAACTGCACGGTGAAGAGGTAACTTTTAAAATCAAATTAGCGGAAGCAATGAATCACAGCGGAAATAATTCCGGAGATTCTTGGACATTATTGCATAGACAGGTGAAACAAAATCCATTTCATGAACCTTTGCTCAATACATTTGTGAGTACGACAGAAGATTATGCGGGAAGGCTACTGAAGGCGAAAGACCATAACAGGGCTTTATTGACAATTGATACTGCGCTTTATTATCGCGGCAATAATAGGAGCCTGAAGTATATGAAGGGATTGGCTTATGAAGGGCTTAAGCAATATGATTCGGCTTATAATTATCAAAAATTTTATGAACCTGCTCTTGTGGAAGTAAAAGATTTTAAAAATCATCTGAATTATCTGGGACAGAAATCACTTCGAAATTATGTTGGAATTTCGCATCTAAGGGCAAGATTCGGAGATGACTATGTGATATCGTCGATTTCTACAGTTGAATATACTCGACTTGTCCATACGGGGCCATCATATACTGGAAGGGTTAATTATGCTGGAAGAGATGAAGGTAAAGGAATACAGGGGCAGTTTGAGTGGTATAATCCTTGGACGTCAAAGCTAGCTACTCGTATTGATATTGCTCTTTCGAATAAATTCTTTGCAAAAATGATGCTAAATGCGGCTGCTTTATATGAATGGAAACCGAGCTGGGAAGCTGAAGCCGGAATAGGATATAGGCGTTTCTTTTCAGGGCAAAATTTACTGAATCTGAATCTGGGAATGACGAAAGAAATAGATGATTTCCGTTTGGGAGTTAAACTAAGCAATTTCTTGCTCGATAGCGAAGGGGAGCGTTTCTATCTCTATAGTCTAGGTGCAAAAGCGCAGTACGTTATGGGTAATCCCCGAAATTACATCATGGCACTAGGCAGTATTGGGAATTCGCCCGATATTGATTTGTTGAACAATCAGCTGTACAATAGTTTTAACGTATTCAATGCAATGGTCGGTGCTGGATTGGGACGGTCTATAACTAAAAATGTTGGAGCAAGCGTAATTGGAACCTGGTACAATTTTCAAACAGATAAATCCTCTATTGCGACGACGTATCGTAATTTGTATAATTTATATTTTCAGCTTCATGTCTCGTTCTAAGGTAATCATATTGTTTTTATTCTTCTTTCCTTTTATGAGCAATTGTCAGGATAAAAGCAGTGGGTTTAATTTTTCTAAGGATCAATTTCTTATCGCTTCAAATGGCGATAAAGAAAGTGCAGAAGCGGCAGATTATTTTTATCGTCATCTTGTGAAGAGAAGGGAAAAGCAAAATACAGTGACGTTTCAACGTTCGGATACACAGAACAACGCATCTACTGGGAATATGATTTATTTTGAAGTAGTTCCTGATCTAAAGTACGATTATGAAATTGTCAATGAGAAAGGTAAATTATCTTTTTTTGCCAAAGAAAGGGCAACTCTGAGGTGGTTGTCTTATCTATTGATTGATAAATTGGGGCATGATCACCATTTGGATGTTATGGACCTTCCGCCAAACTATATGGATTTTAAAAGTCGTAAGGCTAATTTTCATATGAAATATCGTGAGCCTCATCTGTTGCCGAATCTAGATGATGATTATTCCGGAATCTTGCTTAGCCATAGTATTGACAGGGATTGGGGCTTATGGGGGCATAACTTGAAAGATGTGTTTTCTGAGGGTATTCCGGAGAAATCCTTAGCGGAAGTGCGGGGAAAAAGAATGCAAGAACAGTTCTGCTTTTCATCGGAGGAAACTTTTCAGGCTATTTCAGATTTTGTCATAGATGCTTATGGTCATGGAGAAAAGGAATCAAAATGGTTTATGATAAGTCCAAATGATAATGATCTGGTATGTACCTGCTCATTATGCCGTGGTCATGGAAATACGGATAAAAATACAACAGAATCAGTGGTGTTTATGTTGAATAAGCTTGCTCTGAAATTTCCAGGGCACTATTTCTTCACGACAGCATACAGGACTTCCATACAAGCTCCGCGAGGTAAAGTCAAGGATAATGCGGGAATATTTCTGAGCACCATCAATCTGCCCAAAAATCCGAAGTTGGACACAGGTGTGTCTGAGATCCAGGATTTTTCGGATCATGTGAAAAAGTGGGCTTCTAAAACCAACCATATATACTTATGGGATTATATCTCGAATTTCGATGATTACATTACACCGTTTCCCGTGCTCGAAAGAGTAAAGTCACAGATGGAATATTTTTCAAAATTAGGTGTAGAAGGAGTTTTTTTAAATGGAAGCGGATATGATTATTCTCCCTTTGATGATGTGAAGACTTATGTGCTAAGTGCAATAATGATAGACGAAACCCTTTCGGTAACAGCCTTGGTGAAAAATTATTATCAAAAGTTTTATCCCATTACAGGAAAGCTGTTGGCGTCATATCTCTTGGATATGGAAGCTGCTGTTCTTAAGAAAAATATTGCCACTGATGTTTACGGTCCTTTCCGGTCGGCATCTTATTTTGATTCTGATAAATTTATATCCCTATACCAAAACCTACTTAAATGTGTCCCTAAGCTATCTGGTGATGAGCAGTTTAAGATAGATAAACTGCTGACTGCTTTGAGTTATACTCAATTACAGATTGCTTATCATCAAAAAAATAGAAAGAATGGTTTTTTTGAAGATGAAGAGATATACAGAAAAAGATTGTCGAAATATATGGATTTTGAACATCTGATTAAATATAAAGAGGAAGATGGAAATCTAGCTACCTATCTGGTAGCATGGGATGATTTGATGAAAACTGATTTTAAATTAACTGCTTTTGTCAATCCAAGTGTAAAGGGACTGGCTTCGGATAAAATCTATCATGATGCGCCCCTTCTGATAGACAATCTTTCCGGATTTACGAGTGACTTTAATCAAGGCTGGTTTTTAACTGGAGAAGATATAGTAATAGCTGGGTCTGCTAATTTGACAAAGGAAGTTTCAGAAAGAATATCCATACGGTTTCTAATTGATAAGAAGCATCGAATGGCAGTGCCCGATCAGGTAGAAATTTTTGCAGATGCAAAAAAAATTCTGGTATGTCGCGGGCCAGATTTCAATATCGGAGCTCAAGTAGCATTGTTGGATAAGAAATTTGTAATACCAAAAAATACGGATCTACAGTTTCGGATTTATAGGAATAAAGAAATTAAAAAATCAGTGATAGCTTGTGATGAAATACAATTATATTAATTACATTTTTTTAACAGGAATCGTTTTTCTGTTAAGTTCGTGCATGGATATTTCCAAGAGGAAGACAACCATGGAGATTGAAGACAACGATAGACATTACTACCCTGTGTTGGCAGGTCAACAGCAGGATCTATCCTTTAATTTAAAAAATACCGGTAAAAACCCTTTGATGATTACCGATATCATCACTTCTTGTGGATGTCTCAAATTGGAGGATGGAAATGGAACATTTTCGGTACCTCCGGGAAAGGAAAGACTACTGACCTTGAGTTATAATAGTTCGAAAAATGTTGGGTATGTCAAACACTATATAACATTGTATGGAAACTTTAAGGATGCTCCATCTCAGGAAATTGTATTTGATGTTCATGTCGTACCAGATGCGATGTATACCAAAGATTATGAAGAATTATATGCTGATGAAATAAAACGTCAAGGTGGTCTAAAGAGGCTCGTGGACGGAGCTGAAAATAATAAAGGATATTATATCGATGAAGATTCGGATAAAAATATACACAGTAAGCACTAATAATAAGAATTGTTACGTATTTGTTAATTTATTGTGCTGATTATTAATTTGTTAATTTATTTTGTAATTTGTATTATTGGGTGGGTAAATTTAAATATGGATATTTAGCAACTGGTTAAATAAAACGTAGCTACTATTATCTATGATGATGAATTCAGTATCTTATGACCCGCAAGAACTGTTGATAATGTTAATGGAGATTGAAGAAAAACTTAAGTCTACCATTGCAAAGAATTGTCCAGATCAAGCTATGGCCATATGTGATGATCTGGATAGGGCATTGGATGATTTTCTTCAGCTTGAGGATGTGAGAAATAATGAAATAGGATATCTGTCGTCTCAGCTGGCCTATCTTCATTTACTTAGAGAAGTGCAAAAGGCTATGGATATCGTTATCAATACCAATAATCTAAGGGCTTTCCATGACTTTAGGCTAACGATTAAACAGGAGGATCAATTGGCTTCTGGGCCGATACGACAATGGAAATTCAGGGATTTAATTCTTGCAGCCATTTTGGGAGGAATAGTGGCAACTGCTCTGTTTTTATTTTTTGTATTGCCATAAGTTAAGCTGTTCATCGATTCTTTTTTTCCTAGTAAATACCCCCCTCTTAAAAAATAGTTTACGTTTTTTGTTAACCATTTTCTTATGAAATCAGTTAGTTTTTTCATTTTTCTATTTTTTTGGTGTTTTATTGTTATTCGTGCTCAGGTGGAGCTACAAAGTAACTTTAATAAACGTTACCTCGATGTTATTGTTACTTTGGTTGCTTCAGATATTAAAGAGGCCCACCGGGTGGCAGACTCCTTAGCGCAGGTAGCGAATACGGATGAACAAAAAATCAAAGCTTATATGCTGTCTGCTAAACTTGATGAAAATGCTGGCAATATGAAAGGATGCATTTTGAATGCCATGCGGGCAGATACTATTTCAAATGCAACATTAAATTTTTCTTGGCAAGCCACTACTTCGGGCTTTCTGGCAACATCATTCAGGCAATTGGGGTTGTTAAAGGTTTCAGAACGATACCTTTCTAAAGCAGAGATTGCAAATGAAAATCAATTGGATCCACAGCAGAAAATGCTTACTAAGATCAATATTTTGCATGAACGTGCTTTCCATTCTTTTGAACAGAAAGATTTTACGGACGCAAAAAAACATTTGAAAGATGCCTCTTTATTGATCCATATTGATGGCGATGAGGATAGCAAAGCTATTTTGATCAAAGCTACCAATGATCAATTAATGGGAATCTGTGAATTTAACCTAGGAAACCTGGTCGCCGCAGACTCATGCCTCGATGCTTCGTTAAAAAAGATCGGAAATGTAGAAAGTAATCTGAAGCCTTATATCATAAGAGCAAAAGCGGATGTAGCACTGGAAGGAAATAATCTTGGTGAAGCTTTCGCTTACCTGAATAAAGTAGATCCTTACCTAGCTAGTGGGGATGTTAAAGAATTGAAAATGTTAACGTATGAATCATGGGCGAAGTATTACCAGAAAATGGGGGATATGCAGAAGGCTTTAGAATTCACAAGCAGAGCGATTGGTATAAAAGGCCAGCAAGACCAGGTTGCTAAAGTAATTTCGGATGATCTTATCGAGATATTTAATGTAAAAAAGCAATATTATCGAGATAGATATACTCTGGCAATCGGTGTTATTCTTTTGATTGTAGTGATTGGAGTTTTATACTTTTTGAAGTGGCAATCGGTCTCTAAGGGGCAGTATAATGTGATCAGTGGTAAACAGAATGATGTGGAGCCTGTTAATATTCAGTCGTTTAAATCTATTGAGACCATTTCCGTTGTGATCGATAAGCTGGAAAACAGTGATGCCATTAAGACAAAGGAAATTAATATATCAAAAAACACAGAGGAACGGTTGTACAGAGAATTTGTCAAGCAGGAAGAGACCCAATTCTTTTTGGAGAAAAGTATGACATTGCAGGAACTGGCTTCCCGTATGGGAACAAATATCCGGTACGCAAGTTATGTCCTTCAAAAATTTAGGGGTAAGGACTTTTATAATTATCTTCAGTCAAGCCGGATTGAATACATTATTTTAAAATTAAGAACATCACCTGATCTTTTTGAGTATAAAATTTCGTTTCTAGCAGAGATGTGCGGTTTTACTTCACTGAGTAGATTTTCAAGCGCATTTAAAGAAGTGACAGGAATACCCCCTTCGGCATTTATTCATTTAGTAAAAAAAGAAATGGATCAAAAGAAATAGTCTCAATTATGTACTCCCTAAAAAAAAGTTTCTTTTAATCGAAAATTATAACGGTCACATTTTTTCAGACGGATGGTTTTGCCTTGTCAATTGTATTTTTTGCACTATTGGAATGAAGTATTTGTATGTCGAGTCCTTAAGAATATTAATATGAGACAGTTTAGCGATATATAATGTTCTCAATTAGTGTTTGTTTTGTATTGATGAACAGGGAAATTGTCGTAATAACAAGCAACATTTAACGATGAGAAAGATACCTAAAGAAACTAAATTGGAAGCGGTTCGTGCAATAGTACGTGGAGAGCTTTTGGTCAAAGAAGCGATGCATCTGTATCATATTAAACATGAAAAAACAATTATTGGATGGATTAAATTGCTGCTTCCAGAAGTGAAGGAAAACTGTAAGCGGGTGCTGCTAGCTAAAGCTGTTGAATCTGCACCGACTTTGATTAAAAAGGATAATAGCGTAAATAAATAAGCAACGAGATATTTGGGAGGTAATGTCCCATTAAAGGCTATCTATTAATACATTAAGACAGACATATAAATTTGGTGAAATGAATAAATCGTATCTACAATTAGAACAGTTAACTTCGGTAGTGAAGAAATTCTTAATTGGAATGCTTGTCATGCTGGCCACGATTGCCTGCACAAAAAGACCTGTGGACGACATTGATCTTTCTAATGTGGAGGAATTACCGGTTTTAAATGAGAATGTTAAAGCGGTAGTGCCCCATATCTTTATCAATATCGATGATAATAGGGAAGTGGTAGATAAAGAGGTTTATCTAACTGGCTCAATATATATTGATGGGAACAATAAATTTAAGGATTTTGAAGTGGTAAGAACTAAGATTAAGGGGAGAGGTAATTCCACCTGGAGTAAACCCAAGAAACCATTTAGACTGAAATTAGATAAAAAGGCTTCATTGTTCAATCTGGCGGAAGCAAAAGACTGGGTATTACTTGCCAATTATAACGACTATACGTTGATGACAAATGCGGTTGCTATGAAAATAGGCAAGCAACTCGGCCTTCCTTTTACGCATGATATTATCCCTGTAGATTTGACGATAAATGGAATTTATCAGGGTAATTATAATTTAACACAGCAGGTAGAAATCCATGAAAATAGGGTCAATGTAGGTGATGATGGTATTTTATGGGAACTTGATAATTATTTTGATGAGGAATGGAAATTTAAAACAGCGCATTTAAATTTACCAGTTATGTTAAAAGATCCTGATCCCGAATCAGCATTGCATTTCGAAACTTGGAAAAATGAATTTCAAAATTTTGAAAACTTATTGTTCTCTAAAGAATTCCCTAAGAATTCCTTTAGTAGTGTATTTGACAAACAGCAGTTTGTCAATTTTATAATTGTTAATATGCTGGTCGGTAACCATGAGATAGGTCATCCTAAGAGTGTTTATATGCATAAAAAATTAGGCGGAAAATTTACAATGGGGCCTATCTGGGACTTTGATTTTGCATTTGGATTTAGTGAAGAGCATGGAAGAACCTATTTTAACTATGTTGATCTTGAGCTGATTAGGGAAAGTGATAGTAGAATAGGATCGGAATTTTATAAAAAAATTCTTAAAGATCCAGAAATTAGAATATTACTAAGTAAAACATGGAACGAATATAAGCAGTATCAGTTTGAGGAACTGATGCAATTTATAGAAACCTTTGCCGCAGAAATACGAGAGTCGCAAAAAAGAGATTTTGAAAAGTGGAAAGTTGGAAATAACAGTATGGCTGTAAATAAGGCCGGAATAAAGACATTTCTTCGAAAGCGCACCCTGGTTATCGACCGTTATATCGCAAAACTATAAGCTAGAATAACATTTATTAAAATGTATATCATGAACACAAACTTCATATTATCGATTGCTATTTTAATATTTAGCTGTTTACTAAAAATAATAACAATTCTTCTTCACTACAGTGTTAAAAATGGTTGATTTCATTTGTGAAAAATCACAAATTGTACTCTAATACATTTCAGTGAAAAGAGCCGTTCCTGTTTGAACGACTCTTTTTTTATTTGGCAATGTTTACTTAAATGACAGCTTGCTTTTTTGCTGTTATAAAGATTATAATGCAGGCTCAGGATTATAGCCTGGAAGTAAACTTGCAATATTCCAGCTTTCATCACGTACGCAACGTACATTCATCAACTCGGAGCTGATGACATCTAATCCCAAAAGATTGATGTTTAATAAACCTGCTCCAGTAGAAGCTATAGTTGCAGATCCTAATAAACCAGATGCTTTGTAACCAATGAAACTTTGAGCGCCAACACCTGTTCCTAGAAGGGATAAATCGATCAATTCACTACTTGACCAGAAAGCGGCATGTTTACCTTGAGTGTTGCCTAGATTTAAGGAAACTAAATCTGATAGCACTGAAACCTTCGTTTGGGAACCGTTGTAGTTAAAACGAAGTGTGTTCTGTGCGTCGCCGTAAGCAGGATTAGCGCCAGTTGCACCAGCATACTCAAGTGCTTTGTTGTTTTCTGATGTTCCTGGGGTCTTTGAGGGCAATACGAGATCTAATACTCCACCAAGTAAGTCTCCTAAAAGTCCCGCTCTTGATGTGACGGCTCCAACTTGTGCTGCGGTTGGAGTTTTCCAAAGTCCAGCAGGATATACAAGTGCACAAGGATCTTTTTGCTTTTTAGGATCGTTAGACGCTAATGTCATTGGAAGATGTCCTTTAAAACTAAAATATGCTCTTGGATCTGCAATAGTGTTGAAATCGTTCGTAGGATTGAAACGATAAGGTGTCGCATCGCCCGCTTTATAATAGAGGTTCGATCTTGACCATTGTACACCATCGCGTGTCAATGCAGACTCTGTAAGTCCTAATAAAAGACGATGGTTTTTACCACGCTCAGGAGAGATTGCTTGCGTTTGACTTAATGTTGATGTTGTAAACACACGGTTTGTACCGTTATCAAGCTTAATGTTCAGGTCTTTAACAACAACTTTAATAGCCTGAGGAGTCTCGTCTGCAGTGTAATAATAAGCTATCTTTTGACTCGCGTCCCCTTCACTTGTATTGATAAATGAAGCAAAAGAAATTTCTGGAGTATGAGCGGCTTGTGCCAAAACTAAAGCTCCTGTTGTTAAATCAACTGTCGCCGTTTTTGTGCTATGACCAGTCACTGTCACTGTCGCAGAGTTCATTGGTCCGAACATACCTTTTGTGTTCAACTCGATGCCAATACGTGAAAATAAACGATTGAAAGTAATGTTAATTGGACTTGTGTTATCACCGATTGTTAAATCTGCTGTTGAAGAAGCAAAAAGAACATCTTTATTCTCTGGTAATAAAAGTTGATCGTCTGCTCCACGGTCTGCTACTACTTCTTTGTTGTTATAAGATAAAGCTACCCACTTATAGGAAACACCTTTTTTTACCTGAATTGGCGTTTCTTGCCCTACTGTAAACTCGTAAGAATTATCGTAAGTATATGTTGCCCCTTCTTTCTTATATAAGAATAATCGATAATTCGTACCTGCGGCCATGTTTGATGAGACTGATGTTCCGTTGGCGGCTCTTAAAGATGGAGTTTTGCTTGTTGAAGGAACTTGGTTATCAACGGCAACTACGGCGTCAAAACCATTTCCTGAAACCAATTCTATTGATTTTTCTGAAGAAGTTTTGTGATTTGAAGTGCTTGATTTTGATCCTTTTGAAGTATTGTTTTCGCCATCGCTAATGCCTGCAATGCGAACGATAATTTGACTGTTGCCGGCTGGAAGTTCTTGTCCAGATTCATTGTTGTCTTTGTTACAGCTTGTAACGGCTAGGGCGCCTAATGCAAAAAATGCAGCTAAGGCGAACTTACTAGCTAAGTTGTTCGTTTTTTTCATGATTTCTTTAATGTGGCTGATTTTGAAATTAAAAGCTATTTGTATCCCAACCAGAACTACCCTGGCCTTCTTCATACTCATTGACGCCGGGAGCGCCTGGTTGTGCGTTTCCTACTGAGGCCGCTGCGATACCTTGTTCTAATTCAATTACGTGTTCCATAATGCTGGGAGCCACATACATTTTTTTTTGTTTGTTATTCATTAATTTTAATTTAAATAATACTTATTTGTAATAATGTGTTATTGTTTTTTTTATTGCTCAATAGTTATCCGTCCTCCATTATTTTTTCTTATGGAAGATTATGAATGATTAATGTGTTGTTTAATGCTATTAGATAATAATTAGTTTATTATTTGTATTTTATTAGTTTAATTTTATTTGAAAAATTTGTGATTTTCTGATGCGTTAGTCGTGAATAGTGTACTGTAACAATTTTTTTAATTGTTATAAGATTAAGTATTTTTATTTTATTATTTAATTTGTGTCTATTTTATCTGTTGTTTGAAACTTTGGTCTTGTAATTATGTAACTTTTAGTTTAGTTGTGCAAATGTATGTCAAAAATTATTGTTTAGCAATATTTATATAAAATAGTGTTGTTATTTTGACATTAAGGAAATTTTTTTCTTTTACAATTTTTTGTTTTTTTATTTTTTTACGAGGTTTATTTTGTTGTTTTTCAATTTTTTGGACTATTTATATAGAGTGGAGGTGGATATGTGTGATGGTGGTAAAAATCTCTTCTTTATGGAGTTTCTTTTTTTTGTTTTGATTTTACTTTTTGGCGAGTATTGTGTGGAGGTAGTGATTATTGTTAGTTTTTTATTCGGTTGATTCTGGACATTTAAATTCATATTTTCTTACTTTAAAAAAGTAAGAAAATATGAATTTAAATGTGTGCTTTAATTATGTATTTCATTAGTTTTAAAAATTTTTGATCTATGCGGTGTTTGTTTGGAGCATATTGTAAAGGTAGTGTAAAAGGGCCTTCCTTGATTGGAAGGTCCTTTTGTGTTCGGAGAGGGCTTCGTGATTATAATAAAGAAACGTATTTTTGGTCTTATAATACTGGGTAGGGGTTGTAGTTTGCAGATGTGCTAGCTACAGCCCAGGATTCATCGCGTACACATCGGACATTCATAAATCCTGAAGCAACTAGGCCTGACCCTAAAAGATCAATATTTAAAAGGCCTGCACCTTTAGTTGCAATTCCTCTTTGAGGTTGGAAGAGGGACATTGATTTTGTTGAGCCTAAATATCCCCATGCTCCGACGCCAGTACTCAATTGATCTAATAATCCACCATCTAGTACGCGGTCGCTGGACCATATTCCTGCGGTGGCTCCCGCTTCTACTATATTCATGTTGATTAGTCCATTTGCTAAGATGACGCTGTTTTGTATGCCATTGTAATAAAACCGTAATCTATTTGTTCGCGACGTGGTGCCCCCGTAAGCTGGATTAAAACCCGCTGTAACGGGGTATTCAATATAAATGGTGCCGTAATTTGATCCTGGTGTTGCTGGCATAGTGCCCAGTAGGTCAAGGACGCTGCCAAGTGCACCGTCAAGTAATCCGCGGTTGGATGTTAGTGGGGTGATCTGGGCTTCGCTCGGTGTTTTCCAAAGTCCTGCTGGGTAAACAAGTGAACAGGGATCTTTTTGGTTAGCGGGATTTGCTGATGCTAATCTGCCGGGAAGGTGTCCTTTGAATGAAAAGAAGCTTTCTTGTTGATTGGGTAGGTAGGGGTTGTTGGCATAAAAGCGGTATGGGGTTGTTGCTCCTAATGCATCAGAAGTTCTATAGAAGAGGTTAGACCGTGCCCATTTCGTTGTGCCGAGTGTTAATGCGGATTCTGCAATGCCGACCAAGAAACGGTGGTTTTTGCCACGCTCTGGAGTGATAGGTTTGGTCTGTGTCAGTGTGCTGAGAAAGAAATTCCGTGTTGTGCCGTCGTCGAGTTTGATAATAAGGTCGGATAAGGTTATTGTCAGATCTTTAGTAGGTTGGCCGGCGGTGTAAAAATAAGCGACTTTTTGATAGGTTTGACCTGCTACTGGATTGATATCGGTAAAATCGTTCTGGGTTAGCGCTAAATCAGTTCCGGTGGTTAGGTTTCCTATAAATTCACCTGTTGTTAGGTCGATTGTTCCTGATTTAAGTAATTTATCTCCCGTGACAGTGATGGTCGGGGTGCTTGTCATTGGGCCGAAAAGGCCTATTGTGTTAATCTCAACGGCGACACGTGCGAAAACGCGGTTGAAATTGATTGCAATTGGGGTGTTAGCTCCTGTGATAATCAAGTCTGTGCTGGATGTGGCGTAGAGTACATCCTTATTTTCTGGTAAGGTAAAATTATTGTCAGAGCCGCGTTCTGGTACCTGATCTGTTTTTGAGTTGTAGGATACTGCTACCCATTTGTAGGTGCCATTGCTGAGTTGGATTGGGCTTTCAGTACCTGTGATAAGTTCAACGGATTTTGAATAATTGTAGGTGTTGTTATTTTTTTTGTATAAAAATAGGCGGTATAGTGTGCCAGCTTCCATTGGAGTTGCTGCTGCTCGGGTGTTATTTGCGGCTTTTACTGCTGTTTCTCTTGTTGCTGGGCTTTTGTTGTCTATAGCGATGACGGCATCAAAACCGTTCCCCTCTACTATATTGATGGTCTGTTTCTGGGGTATTGTGGGTTTGGAGGAGGTGGATTTTGTTCCGTTAATAATATTCAGATCCCCTTCGTTAATACTAGCGATGCGAACGGTAATCTGACTTTGGCCATTAGGGATTTCCTGCTCGGTTTGATTATTGTTTTTGTTGCAACTGCTGGTTGTGATTAGTGTGCAGTAGGTTAGCAACGATAGGAGTGTGCAATTGCTGATGCAGTTATTCTTGAATATCTTCATAAGATCGTAGTTAGGGTAAAACAAGAGCCGCTCCAGTTGGGGCGGCTCTTGTTGTTTTAATTGTAGTTTAACTAAACAAATTGTTGTTAAGCTGATATATTAGCTTCTTTATTAGTTCGGGTAAACTGGCATTGGATTGTAACTTGCTTGAGCGCTTTTTGCTGCCCAAGTTGCATCACGTACACAACGTATGTTCATTAATGGAGAGTTGATGACACTTACTGCGCCAAGAAGACCTGCGCTTAAAAGACTTGTTGTTCTGTAGGCTTTGTAATTACCACCTGTAGTATGTCCTAAGTGATATTTTACTCCAAGATTAATTAGCGGTGTGCCGATTAGGTTTTCGCTTGTCCAGAACGCATTGTAGCTACCGTAAGTATTTCCTAAATTAAGAGTGATTAAATTATTTAATGCTCCTAATGTGTTCATGTAACCATTATAGTTGAAGCGCAGTCTGTTTACAGATGAAGTCGCTGCGCCATATGCGCTGTTATTACCTGTAGTAGGAGTAAATTCAGAATACGTAGCAGTTGCTGTTGAGTTTACTACTCTTGCAGCTAATGCATCCTGAACAATAACTAGTGCATCAATTCCAGCAACGTTTGTTAAGCCAAGATCACCTAATAAACCGCCTAATAGGCCGACAGAGGTTACATTATTTAATTGTGCTCCAGTCGGTATTTTCCATAATCCCGCTGGATAAACCAACGCACAAGCATCTACCGCTGCATTTGCGCTTGCTAGTACGCGTGGGCGATGTGCTCCAAAGGAGAAGAAACTGTTAGGATCATTTGTCTGAGGATTGGTGTGGTAGAAGCGGTATGGTGTCGCATCATTTGGTTTGTAGTATAGATTTGATCTAGACCATTGTGCTGCGCCAGTGCCAGAGCCAAAAGATAAAGCTGATTCCGTAATACCTACTAAGAAACGGTGATTTTTACCGCGCTCAGGTGTGATTACTTTGCTTTGCGTGAGTGCTGTTGCACCAAAGTTTCGTTCTGTGCCGTTGTCCAGTTGGATTTTTAAATTTGATACAGAAACAGTTAAGCTCTGAGCTGTTTGGTCTGCAGTATAGTAATATGCTACCTTTCTGCTTGCGTTTCCATCAAGATCGGTGAAATTCACCTCTGTTAAGGCGGGTGTACCTCCAGATCCTGCTAGTGTAATTGCGCCGGATGTAAGATTAAAAGTTGCTGCTTTTGCATTTTGTCCTGTAACTGCTATTGTAGCCGAGTTTATTGGGGCAAACATACCTAGCGTGTTAATTTCAATGGCAATGCGGGCGTAAAGACGGTTAAAAGTTATGCTGAGTGGAGCTGTATTGCTATTAATAACAATGTCAGTAGCGCCTGAAGTTGCATAAAGTACATCTTTATTCTCAGGTAATACAAGGTTGTTTGATGCATCTGCCTCTGGTATGGCGTCTGTGTTGTTATATGATAATGCTACCCATTTGTACGATCCGTTTGGTATTTGGATCGGTGCTTCTGTTCCGGGTGTAAATTGCATTGATTTTGTGAAAGTATATGCACCGCCCTCATTTTTATATAAATATAAACGATAGGTCGTAGTTGATGTTAGCGGTGTAGATGCAGCCTTTAATCCGTTAGATGCTCTTAGACCTGCCTGAGAAAGTGGCGAAGCGTCTGCTGAAGGTGCGTTATTGTCTATTGCAACAACAGCATCGAAGCCGTTAGATTGAACTAGTTCTATGGAATTATTGCTGGATTTACTGGAAGATGTGCTGCTTTTGCTTGATTTTATAGCATTGCTTTCTCCGTCGCTGATGCCTGCGACACGGACGACTAGCTGGCTTTGGTCAGCAGGAGTTTCCTGTCCCTGGCTTTTGTCTTTGTTACAGCTCGTGACAGCTAAAGTGCCTAGTGCTAAGAATGCAGCAAGAGCAAACTTACTTGCTAAATTGTTATTGATTGTTTTCATAATGTTTTAATTGTTAGTTAGGATAAGTGATTAAAAGCCATCAACGTTCCAGCCGCTACCACCGGCACCTTCTTCTTCGTTAATAGCAGGTGCACCTGGTGATGCATTTCCTGATCCGGCAGCAATCCCTTGCTCTAGTTCAATTACGAGCTCCTCAATAGTTGGAGCAATGTACATTTTTTTGTTGTTCTTGTTCATAATGTTATTTATTTTAAAATACCATACTGTTGCCAGTGTAGTTGTTAAACTTTTTAGATAATTAAGTAATTTTTTTATTTAATATGTTGTAACATAGATTTTAAAAAGAGGGCAATTTGTTTTAATCACACATCCTGTTATAAATCAGTATTTTAAACAATGTTGATGATTTGTAATTAATTAATATATTTATTTCTGTATTGTGGTAACATATTTTCTTTTCGCGTTGTAATAATAAGAATTAATATCAACTTTAGCAAAATAAATGTTCAGG
Source organism: Sphingobacterium anhuiense (assembly GCF_042686355.1). Taxonomy (NCBI): domain Bacteria; kingdom Pseudomonadati; phylum Bacteroidota; class Sphingobacteriia; order Sphingobacteriales; family Sphingobacteriaceae; genus Sphingobacterium; species Sphingobacterium anhuiense. Next base: position 166,264 of record NZ_JBHUPE010000007.1, on the reverse strand, counting down.
ATATTTTGATTCTCCCAGTTTTAAAAATTGAAAATCAATTACCTAATTGTTTGTTGCAACACGTGTCTTTGCTATTTTTAGTAAAATAGTTGTTTAACTTATTTTATTTTTAAGGTTTTATGTAACTCTTTCTGTTTCTATTCAATAATAATGGCTTGTTAACTGTTGTTTAAGATAAAAATATAATGTTTCAACTGTAATTCCTATATGGTTCTTTCGAATTAATGAAAATTTAACAATTAGTTTTTATGTCTACTTGTTTTTGTTGTTGGTTATTAAATTAGTCTGTCTCACTTAACAAGTGTGATAGACTAATTGTTTTTAATAATTTAAATTTTTACATTTCTATTTACTTCGTAACTTAAAAATTCTAGTATTATTTATTCTCAATATGCTCTTGGGTAAAATTAGTCTATGTGGGCTTTTTTGTAATTTATGTATCACTGAGGTGATCAGTTGTATAGAAAATAAATAATTATGAAATATTTTGATTTCAAAATATGGATCAAAGTTTCTCCTCTAAAAATAAAGCCGCCGAACTCAATTTTTTAACGCATAAGTGCTAGCGGAGTAAAAACAATTTTATTGGTTGCGAATTATGAAAAGTTCGTAACAGGTCTTTTATTTTTTACAGAGAGTGGCTTCATGACGTTTGCTAAATAAAATTCGTCTTAATTTTTATACTGATTGGGCTTACTATATGATAATATCATCATCTATTTAAGTCTCACGTAAGATGATGTGGTGATCTGTCTACATAAAATAAAATTGCGACTCAATTAATTTGTTATTGCTTAGGTTAGCTATATCTTCGTTGCCATTATGTTGTGTAGCAAACTATTAAGATGTTTTAGGAAAAGACATTAAATGCTACGCTAAAAGAAAAATTTATAGCATATCGTTTTTTAACAATTTTAATGTAATGATTTCAAAAATGTATCAAAAATCAAGAAGTAAGGTTCTTCTAGCGATTGTCGCTTTCGTATGTATGACCGCTTATTCCTGTAAAGAAACTCAAGATAGTGTCGCGAATGGCGAAACTGTTGTAAAAGTAAATCTTCTTGGCGTAGCTAATCCTACTATAAGTAATGATAATGCAGTTTCCAAAAAAGGAAAGGTTGGGCAAGAGGCGACACAAAGTAAACAAGTGGGTACTGTGCCCTTTTCTAGTAGTGGTTCCTTTGAGGTGACATTAACTACAGATCCTCAATCACCTGCGTCTGATGAGTTGCAGTTGTCAGCTTCAAACCGAGCAACAACAACTACTGATCGTTCTCCGCTGGATGAAAATATTAAATATAAAGTATTGGTATATGATGTGGATGGTAATTATATAACAGAAAAGCTGTATACCAACGGAGTCGGTGATCAAGATGGTATCGCGTTAGATGCGGGAAAGACCTATTCATTTATTGCCTATTCGGTTAATAGTACAACGTCAGTACCTGCTGTAGTTGATGGAAGTAAACTGACTGAGGCTAGTCTAAAAGGAATTGATAGTGATCTGATGTATTTTTCAGGGAAAATGACTCTTACAGCCGGTGAGAATAACTTGGATGTGATTTTAAAACATCAATATAGCCAGATTGTCACCCGTATTAAAATGAGTCCGAATACAACTGGATCGATTACAAGTATTGTTACTCCGATAATAAATCCAACTCATGTAAGTGCAAACCTGAAACTTGCAGATGGTAGTTTGACCTATAATGGTTTAAACAAATCGGGTGTTAATGTTGTGTTTCCTGCTTTAGGGAAAGGTTTGCGTGAAGTGACAAGTCTTCCAACAATGCTGATTCATCCTAATGAATCTGCTGGGACATTAAAATTTGGAAGTATCACGATTGATGGTGAAACAAAATCAAATATTGTAGTACCGGATTTGAAAGTTATCCCGGGACAGCGTTACTATCTAGATCTTGAATTTAAAACTTGTACACAGAATGTGGAAGGTGGCTCCGGTATGAATTGGTCGTTTGCTGAAAGAAAGCAAGATGGAGTAGTGGGTATTGTTGCTGATGGTGTTTTTATCCCGAACGGAAAAGCGCTTGAGAAAACTTTTACAGCTCCAGGTGCTGATTACGGTTTTGTCTTCGATATTTTACAGTTAGACAATTCCTTTAATATGGAAGTTAACGGTGTGAAACTCGCCAAACAGGAAATTCAATTTCAAGTGGATGCAATTTCATCTCGTCAAAATATCAAGTTTGCTGATGGTAGTAGTTTTAGTGGAAAAAATACGGAAAATGGAGCGACTTTGTCTAGTATTTATGGCTTGAAAGGTACAGCGTTAGCTCCGCTTGTTAAGGTGGTTATTAGTCGTACAGGTGAGGTGACGATGTTTGCAAGTAAAAAATCGGGCGGTGCTTTATATCCATTGGTATTAAGCAATGGCAATTCATTTAATACTTTCCTTTGGGATGGTGCAAAAACAAATGTGGTTAAAGTTACGCAGTTAGTAGATGGTGAAACCATCATAAAAGGTGCAGGAAGCGGTGTGAAAAAAGTTTCTTGTAACCTGGTGAAATAGATAGTCTTTAATATATATAAAGTTGATAAAATGAGAACGGAATTGAAAAAAACATATTTAAGTCCACGAGTTGAAGCAACTCAAGTGGAATTAGAACAAGGTATCGCAGCAGGATCTGCTTGTGCTAATCCTGGAGATAATAGTAATACGGTACAACAGGAATGGACCGACGGTCCTAATGATTCCCGTACCCTAGATTGGTAATGTTATTTTATAAGTAAAGCACGCTCCCGACCATAAATCGGGAGCTTTTTTTATTTATCAATTATTTTTATATTTTTTTAAAAATTAAATTTTAAATCTGTAATTATTTATAATTACCAAATATATAAGTATTGTAGATGTTTGTCTACAAAATTATTGATTGTCATCTTTTTAATTTTTTAGTGGTTTTAAAGTCCCTACTTTCGCAATTGAATTTTATCACAAATGGGAAAATTTATTCTAAAAAGGGAAGTGTTGACAAAAATGGAATACGTCTTTTATCAACTTGATGGTAAATAAATCAATAAGGGGAACCTTTTTAAAGAGCTTTAATACTATATTTTTAATAATTAAATAAAATGATTTCACAATTTTATCAAAATTCTAGAACTAAAGTTCTAGTGGCGATTGTTGCGCTTTTCTGTTTAGTGTCTTATTCTTGTAAGGAGACTAAAGACAGTATTGATAGTAATAAGACTGTTGTAAAAGTAAATCTTTTGGGTGTTGCTAACCCTATTGCAGATGAGCCTGCGAAAAAAGGTAAAGCTACTGCGGGTTCTGATCAATCCGTACAGGTGAGTACTGTGCCTTTTTCAAACAGCGGCTCTTTCAAAGTAACTTTGACAGCTGCAGGCAATTCGTCAAATGGGTTACGTGCTTCGGGATCTAATCGTGCGGCAACAGGTGCTGTACATACTCCTTTGGATCAGAATGTACAATATAAAGTATTGGTTTATGATAGCAATGGCGATTATGTAACTGAAAAAGTTTATACTAATGGTGCTGATAACAGTATGGGTATTGAGCTGGATGCGGGTAAAACCTATTCATTTATTGCTTATTCGGTAAACAGTACAACAGCAGTGCCTGCGGTATCTGGAGCTAGTAAATTGTCGACAGCTACTTTAGCGAGTATTGATAGCGACTTGATGTACTTTTTTGGTACATTGAAACTTGCTGCAGGTGATAATAATCTCAATGTGATTTTGAAACATCAATATAGCCAGATTATAACACGTATTAAAATGAATCCGACAACTACGGGTTCAATCACCAATATCACTGCTTCTGTTATTAAACCTTCACATATCAGTGCAAACCTGAAACTTTCAGATGGTACACTGACATATAATGGTTTAAACCAAGCTGGTGTAAATGTTGTATTTCCAGCATTGGGTGCTGGACTTCGTGAAGTAACAAGTACACCAACAATGCTGATTCATGAAAAGGCGACATCTGGCGAACTTACTATAGGAAGTATAACCATTGATGGTGTTACTAAAAGTAATCTTAAAATTCCACAATTGAATATTATACCAGGACAACGCTACGTGCTTGATTTAGACTTTAATACCTGTACACAAGATGTGGTAGGTGGTGCAGACATGGATTGGAACTATCAAAATGTATCTCCAGGTGGTATTAACGTAAATGGAGTATTTAAGCCTAATGGAAGTATTCTTGAGACAAGTTTTACTGCTCCCGGAGCAGACTATGGTTTCGTTTTTGATATTCTGAAATTAGATAACTCTTTCAATATGGAGGTTAACGGAGTTAAGCTTGCTCAAAAAGAAATTCAATTTCAATCTGGTAACGCAACTTTGCCTCAAAATATCAAATTTGAAGATGGTAGTGAATTCAGCGGTAATAATACGCAAGGTGGAACTGTAACCCATATCTACAGTATGACTGGTACGGCTGCTGCACCACTAGTTAAAGTGGTGATAAGCCGTTTGGGTGAAGTGAAGATGTACGCGAGTAAAGTATCTGGCGGTCCATTATTTCCATTGGTTTTAAGCAATGGTAATGCTTTTAATAAATTTACATGGAATGGTGGGGCACAAAACAATGCGGTTAAATTAACACAGATGGTAATTGGAACTACTGCTTTAAAAGGATCAGGTAGTGGTGTAAAGAAGGTGTCTTGTAACCTAGTGAAATAATTAATTCAAAATAATCTATTAATAAAATGACAACTGATATAAGAAAAGCATATATAAGTCCAAGAGTTGAAGCAACTCAAGTGGAATTGGAGCAAGGTATCGCGGCGGGATCTGCTAGCACTCTTCCTGGAGATAATAGTAATTCGGTACAGCAAGAATGGACAAACGGTCCTGATGATTCACGTACCATAGACTGGTAATATTATCTTAATAGTTTAACAACTCCCGACTTCAAATCGGGAGTTTTTTTTTGCTTAAAATCTTCCTGTTTAGGTGAAAATTTTATGTTTGAATATCTTTTGTAGGTGCTCAGCTACAAAAGTCATTGTGCTTGTAATTGATCATCTACAAGATTAACTATTTAGATCAAAATCTGAGTTATGTAATTGATTATTATCTAGTTTTGCTCAAATTAAAATCTGAATATGCGTTTGTAATTGTCTCATAAACAGTGTTGTATTGTTCGTGTTGTCATTTCAGATTATGGATTTGTACTTAAAAATAAAGATAATAAAAATGAAAACTAACAATGTATTTTTGGCTAACTCTAAAGGCCAATTGAATTATGAATCTCCTCGTGTTGACATGCTGAAAGTTGAACTTGAGCATAGTATTGCAGCCGCTTCGGTAAATGGTGAAACCAATAATTCCATCAAAGAATCTTGGGGTACTGAAACGCAAGAACACGAAGTGGAGTGGTAATAACAAACCCTATTTTTTTAACATATTTAACATTTATAAATGAAAAATTTTAAAATTAAATTGGGCTTGGCTACTACATTGGCTCTTGCGCTATTTATATCTTCTTGTAGTAAAGAAGCAAATGAAGCGGTAACTGACGGTTCAACAATCCGTTTAAATATTGGTCAAACTTATGCTAAAGCAGCTCCAGCTAAAGTAGGTTCTGTAGGTCGTACTTTTACTGCAGGAGCACAGACTGTTGAAGTTGCCTATAATAATGAGTATACGTTAGTCGCAACATTAACACCTGTAACATCAGGTTCAAGCAATGATGTTTTGAAAGCATCTAATCGTGCGGCTACTACTAGTACGGGTAATTCTGAACAAGTTCTGAAGCAAGGAACGGTTTATTATGTTGCTATTTTTGATGCTACAGGCAAATATAAGGAAACAAAATCTTTTACTCAAGGGGCTGGTGCGCAGGATTTCGCGATTGATAAGGGTAAATATACCTTTGTGGTTTATGCTTCTGGTACAAATAAGTCTTTACCTACAATTGCCCCAAACGCAACTTTGAGTACTGTAAATTTTACAGGTCTTACAGCTGACAAAGATTTTATGTTAGATCAAGTTGAGTTTGAAGTAAAAGCAGGTCAAAACATTCTTAATGCAGATCTAGATCATTTATTTACACAAGTTACATTAAAATTTGATTCTTCTAAGATTGGTGCTGTTACTGCAATAGCGGGTGCAAATATCTCTCCTTCGAATACAAATGCAGATGTGATATTGTCTACAGCTGCTGTAACATATACAGGTAGTGCAACTGCTCCAGTGGCATTTAATTTGAAAAATACGACAGGTACAGTAATCGTGTCTGACTCTACATTCATTACAACCGCGCCAACAACAACCGGTATCGTAGAGTTAACGGGGCTTTCCATAAATAATAGTGTTGCAAAAGCCCTATCATTTAAAAACCTAACCTTGAATCCAGGGATTAAATATAACTTAGAACTTAAGGTGAAAGCGCCAACAACTGTGGAACTTGGTGGTAAAGTTTGGGCTTTAGGTAACTTAACGTATAGTAATGGTGTATATGGTTTTGCACAAACGAATGATTCATATGGTAATTATTGGTTTGCTGGATTCCAAATTCCCAAAGTATTAGATGGCAGTGTTAACAATCAAAAACCTTCAACAGCTATTAATGGTGGCGCTACAGATCCTTGCTCTTTGGTATTACCATTAAATACATGGAGATTACCTACCGCACAGGAGTTCAATACATTGATTACAAATACAAATGCAGGTGGTGTTGATAACCCTCAAAACATCAATAACTGGGATCCGGCACGTTGGGTGGATACTTATGATGGGACTGCAGGTACAAACTTAGGTATGTTCTTTGGTTCACAAGTGAATCCTGGTGCAGACCGCTATAAAGAATTTTATTTACCATACGGAGGTTCATATAATGACAATAATACAGGGGATTCATTTGGATCTCAAGGTTTATATTTATTAGCAAATAACCAACGTTTGCAAATGACAGGTTCTAAAAATACGCAGGGCTGGTCAATTAATACGGCTGCGGCGGATCCAAACTTTGCAATGCAGATCCGTTGTATTAAGAAAGGATTATAATAAATAAAAATTTTTAATCTACCTCTTTTTAAGAGCGCTTTCTATAGAAAGCGCTCTTTTTTTTAATCAGCTTATTTTTATAAATTTAGTGCATCCATCAAATTGGATGTTAACCTAAATGACGTTTCGTTATGATATTGGCCTTTTGCGGGCAATTGCAGTTTGTTTTGTTTTACTCTATCATTATAATTTTCCATTTTTTGAGGGAGGATATATAGGGGTTGACATATTTTTCGTGATATCAGGATTTTTGATGACTAAAATTATCTTAACAGAGATTAAAGGAGATCGTTTTTCTTATTTTTCATTTATTGAAAGAAGAATGAGGCGGATTGTGCCTGCACTGTTAGGTGTTTCGGTGATAATGTTGCTATTATTGCCTCTTTTGTATTTTGATGTCGATCTGAAACTTAATGCGAAGTATATTGCATTGAGTCTCGCATTTATGTCTAATATTTATTATGGAAGTTTATCTGGCGATTATTTTTCACCCGATGTCCAGGATAATTTGTTTTTACATAGCTGGTCCTTAGCTGTTGAATGGCAATTTTATATGATCTATCCACTTGCTTTATGGACACTTAAGGATCGGTACTTACATCATTTAAAACAATTTCGCTTCATTTTAATTGTTTTAACGGTACTTTCCCTTTCTCTTTGGCTTGGTATGGGAAGTCGTAACAGTTGGGCTTTTTATTTGATGCCGACGCGGATTTGGGAATTTTTAATTGGAGGTTTGGCTTTTTTGTACAGTCAAGAATTAAAAGTTAGGTTGAAACCATTCTTAACAGCATTAACCATTATGAGCTTAGTACTAATGCTTGTTTCCGCTCTATTTATTCGCGCAAATCATACATGGTCTTCGACATTAGTTGTAATTCCTGTTTTAGCAACTGCTGTTTTATTAGCTATAGATCATCAATTGGTATGGTTTCAAAATAGCGGAATTCAATTTTTAGGAAAAATTTCTTATTCATTGTATCTGTGGCATTGGCCATTTTATGTGCTCTATCGAAAATTTGATTTTATAATGCAATGGCGTTATAGCATTCTTATTCCTTTTTTTCTTTCTTTTATTTTTGCTATCCTATCTTTTTATCTGTTTGAGCGAAATAAAAATATAATTGGCGCTAAGATTTTAACAATTTCTGGATGTGTGGTTGCTTTACTAGCAACAATGCTCTTTGTAATTCCCAAGCATACATTCTGGGATAAAATTCGCCTTATTAATAATCAATATGTCAATTATTTTCAACAGGATGAACATCGGCATTTGAATCCATGTAATTGCTATATCACAAGAAGCCCGAATTATAATACCTATGATAAAGAAGAATGTTTGAAAATCGATGTGGGAAAAGAAAATATCTTACTGATCGGGGACAGTCATGCGGCGCAGCTTTCTACGGCTTTTAGAAATGCCTTGAAAGAAGATCAGCATCTGCTTGAGATGAGTCTAAGCCTAACTTTTCCTTTTCTAGAATCAAAAGGTTACGATAAGTCAGTTCAGTTATGGAAATATTTTTATACCGAGTTCCTGCCTAAAAATGAGAATAAAATCAATAAAGTGTTTATTTCTGTTCATTGGTTAATGAATACATATGAGGAAATGAACTATACACCTAAAGAAATAAAGCAAGGTTTAAGTCAGATGACTGCGCTCTTTGATAGTTATGGGCTACAGTATTATTTCATCGGACAAACCGAACTTTATCGGGTTCCTTACCGACAGGTTGCATTAAAGAAAATGTTTAACCCTGTTCTAGATGAGCAGCAATTTATTCTAGACGAAGGGAAACAAGTTAATGAATTTCTTAAACGAATTATCCCGGAGCAACATTATATTGATATTTATAAACATGGGGAAATAGAGCACAATTCTCAGGAAATGGGGATGTCTTATATGTTTGATAAACATCATCTTAGTGCATTTGGGGCCAGTCAGGTTGTGGATTATCTGAGGCGGAAGGAATATCTTTGATCGCATAAACCCTGTTAAGTAAAAGGAGCTTTATACACGTTAGTATAAAGCTCCTTTTTTATATGTTATTCAGATTATTTATCCGGCGATGATATGTTGCCCTTTGCCTGCATTGATATGATCAAGTAAGGTCGGATTTAAAATTGTACAGGTTTTCAACATTTCTCGTACAGGATATTTTTCAACAATATCTTTTAATGAACGGAGATGCTTATCATGGTGCAGGTCTGTTCCGACAAAATCGTACATACCCGATTTAACAAGTGTCATGGCAATGGCTTTTACATCGACACCATAATATCTGCTCAGAGATAAGAGGTTTAATTGCAAAAAACATCCAGCATCTTTTATCTGTTTGTAAATGTTGAAATTGCTGTGATAATAATTATAGCGTTCGGGATGTGCCAATATAGGTTTGTAACCTAATTTTTGAATATTCAATATCGTTTGAAATAAAGCCTTCGATTCGGAAAGGTATGACATTTCAATCAAAACATATCCTCCAGGCATTAAGCATAAATCATTGCTCTCAACCAGTGCATGAAGACCGTCGTCGATCATGTGTTCTGCGGCTGCAAAAATTTCCACATCGCTTCCTGAATTTTTTAACCCTTCGCTTAGCGCATGGTGAGCTTGTCCAATACTAAATTTAGTATTAGGATGTACACCCTCCATAATATGGGGAGTACAAATAAATTTTTTGAAACCAAGGCTGCTTAATTCCTTAATATAGCCTAATGATTGCTGCACTGATGTGCTACCATCATCAATGCCCGGTAGTAAATGATTATGCATGTCAACTTCAAGAAAATCCAATTGTGATATGGATCGAACCGAAGCGGCATTTTTATTTTTTGTGAATAGATTGCTAAAAAAAGACATCTGTGATTTTAGTAATAATTGTTTTTCGATAGTATAGATTAAAGTGCGCTGTGATCTGACAAATATTCATATATTAAGCAAAATTGAAATATGAGCTTAATGCCTGTTTTCACAACGTTATTTCCGCCAATTTATTGTAAATAAATGTTCTCAATTAGTGTGCCAACATTACTTGTGAGGAAATGTGTTTGAAAGGATGATAATATAACTGTTTAAACAGTTAAGGCCTTGATAAAGAAATTTTTTAGAATTTTATTTAGTAAAGTTTTTAAGTCAAAAACCTTTTTGTAAGATTTTTGTTATTAACCCTGCCACTTCGCTAGAAAGCATATTAAAAGTGAACCGGTTTTTATTAATAATTAATAAATATATGAAAATTTATATACTAGGATTGCCAATTTTTAAGTAAATTGGTGTTGTGAATTATAATATTGAATAGGAGCCATTTAAGGGTCGTCCAAATACCCCTTACTAACCATATCCTATTAATAAGAGTGAACTGTTAGCAATAATATTATGATAAGTTTTTTTGGAGATTTAAAAAGACATTTATATCGAGACCATCCGCGTTGGATTATTTTGATGATCGATATGTTTATTGTATTTGTCAGTTATATACTGTCTATTTATGTACTCTATGACTTGAAAGGGTTTGCTGATGTTTCGATGATGTTGAAAAAGCTAATCATTATTCTTTTCATATATTTTACTTTTTTTGTTAGCAACAGTACTTTTAAAGGGATTGTACGCCAGACGGGTATTCAAGATGCAATTAAAATATTTAAAACTACAGCAACTGCTTATATTGTGCTGATGCTATTTATGATTATCGTTAGGTCAGTTGTAGAGCGTGGAAGTGTGGTGTCAGATTACCTAAGATTGCCTTATGGACTGTTGACCATGCAGTTCTGTATGTTACTGGTATTCATGATCGGCTCTCGTGTGGTTTACCGTACGGTATTTGAATATCTCTCATTATCTGCCAGAAAGTTGGAAAACGTCTTGATTTTTGGTGCTTCTCGTCCCGGACTCTCAACTTACTCTCTTTTGAAAGAAGACCCTCAAGTGAAGTATCATGTAATTGCATTCGTAGAAGATCAGTTAAATCGTGTCGGTAAACGGCTTGCGGGCTTAAAAATCCTGGATATAACTGAAATTACATCAGATTTTATTAAAAGAAACCGTATTACGGATGTGATCATTGCAGTAGAAAATAATGATCCCGAACGTTTACAATATGTTTCGGACTGGTTCCATCAGCTTGGTCTTGAACTTAAAATAATGTCTCCTGCGCGTATTCTACCTAATTCAAGAGTGAATCGGGAGATTAGACCTTTACAAATTGATGATTTATTGGGACGTAAGCCTATCAAACTGGATCACCAGGAGATAGAAGCCGAGATGGAAGGTAAAGTAATTTTGGTGACAGGTGCAGCAGGATCAATTGGCTCAGAGCTTGCTCGGCAAATTGCCCGACGCTCTTATAAAAAATTGATTTTATTAGATCAAGCTGAATCTCCTTTGTATGATATACAACAATCAATAAAATGCAGCTATCCTGAACATTTACATTGTGTTGTTGGAGATGTGCGTAATTATTTTTTCATGCAAAAGATATTTGAAGAGTATCATCCGGATTTAGTATTTCATGCGGCGGCCTATAAACATGTGCCTTTGATGGAGGCTAATCCATACGAATCAATACAGACAAATGTATTAGGGAGTAAAAATGTTGTAGACCTCTCGATGAAATATGGGGTAAAAAAAATGGTCATGGTATCCACGGATAAAGCGGTCAACCCGACGAACATTATGGGAGCAACAAAGCGCATGGCTGAAATATATGTGAGCAGTTGCAGTGGAAAATCCGATACCCAATTTATCATTACCCGATTTGGTAATGTGCTAGGTTCTAATGGATCGGTAATTCCACTTTTTGAGAAACAGATGGAGCAAGGAGGGCCATTGACATTGACTCATCCTGATATCACCCGATTTTTTATGACGATTCCAGAAGCTTGTCAATTGGTCCAAGAAGCTGGAGTGATGGGAAAAGGGGGAGAGATTTTTGTGTTTGATATGGGTAAATCAATTCGTATCATCGATCTGGCAAAACGTATGATTAATTTGAAAGGTTATCGTTATCCAGAAGATATTGATATCAAAATCGTTGGGTTACGCCCCGGAGAGAAGATCTATGAAGAGCTTCTTGCGAATAATGAGAATACAATAAAGACTCACCATCCCAAAATAATGATAGCGAAGGTAAATCATGACGATTTGCATCAAAAAGTGGAGCGGATTAATTATTTGTGTCAACATATTGTAGGTCCGCATGCTATTTTACCCGATTTTATGAATCTCGTGAGACATATGAAAAAAATAGTTCCTGAATTTAAGTCGCAGAATTCAGAATTTGAAATACTGGATAATGAAGTTTTGGATATGGAAATTATGGATAAAATAGTACCAGAAGTACCGATCTATCCTATAGCTAGAAATGCTTAACGGGATATTCTTAATAAATAATTTCCTTGTTTAGGAGTACTATATTCCTTAATTAGAAAATTATTATTCGAAATTTAGATTGATGTAGCGAAGTAGCTACAAATTTATAAACAATCTATTTTTTATCTAACGATCTTCATAGGTGTACAGTTATAATAGTTATTATTGTTACTATTTTAATGCTCACATAATTTGATGTCAGCAAAATATGCTGCATGGAGTATCGATGCCTGCACTTGCCATACATCTGAAGAAAATATACGGAACTCTTGTCAACACTAAAAAATAAAAAAACATTTCTCCTTCGAGCTTTATTGATCGGAGCACTTATTGCTTCTTTTATATACTTAGGTGTTATTTTTATTTACCAGTATTATGAACAGCAAAAGGTAAAGGAACGTCTCGATGCTGCATATGCATCTTCATATCAAAAATCCTCTGGACTTGATCGATTATTCTCCGCATATAGTGAAGCCGAAAACCTTTTTAGGTTGTATACGGTGAATTTTGACAAGAATACTTTTCTTGCATACAAAAATAAATTGGATACGATTAGGTATTCCGTAGATTCATTGTCGAAATTGCCTTTGAAGGAAAATTTAATGCAGGTGAGTACAGAAGATATGGAGCAAAAGAAGGTGCTTTCACAAGAATTTGCAGTATTAAAGCAGACAGTAGATCAACTCATATTCTTTACAAAGGACTCCTTGTCGGTTTTATCTTCCTCCAGTAAAACATTATTAAGGGATCCGAAGTTTGAGCAGGTAGATTCTATTGTGAATAGGATAATGAGTGACACTTCCTTTAATACATTAACAAAAGATACGACGATCCGAAAAAAAGAAAATCTCTTTAAACGTATTTTTAAAGCTAAAAATGATACGCTTGTCGCTAAGACGATTACCCAGGATTTTAATACGTTGCAAAAAGATGTAATTTCCCGAAATATAGCCTACCTGATACAGCAAAATAAAAAAGTTTACCGTCAAAATTTAAAGAATCTTCAGGAAAAGTTTGTTGCTCTTCAAGAAAAAGAAAAGCAACTGGTGCTGACTAATAGAAGTTTACTGGATAATCTGAGGAAAGGAATTGATGTTATTAAAAGTCAGGAGTTAACGCTACTGCGAAAAGCAGAAGAAAAAGACTTGGCATTATACAAAGTTAGTTCACATAATTTTAGAAATCAGCTTATTGGGTCCTTTATCATTATTGGACTGTCAATTATTTTCATTTTCTTCTATCAATCGAATGCCGTTTCTTATGAACGCAAACTGCAAGAGGAGAAGGATTACGCATCACAGGTAGCGGCTGAGAAAACGACAATTTTAGCTAGTGTAAGTCATGAGGTACGATCGCCAATCAATGCATTGCAGGGTATAATCAATATATTAAGAAAGAATAACAGTGGTAATGTGATCCATCCTGAATACCTTAACTCTGCTTCGCACGAAATTGATGTAATCAATAGTACTGTAAATGACATATTAAATCTGAGTAAACTGGAAGCAGGGGCAATGGATGTGCAATATGATTATTTTGCACCGCACCAATTATTACTAAATATCCTCAATTTACACAATCATCAAGCCCAAAATAAAAATATTACTATTGTTAAAAAAATAGAGATAGACCCTACATTATTAATTTATAGCAGTGAGTTTAGAATGAAGCAGATCGTTTCTAATCTGATCAGTAATGCCATTAAATATACTTCTCAAGGGGAAGTCAGTATCACTGCTTCTCTGAAACTGAAAAATGGAAAAACAACGCTGTTTGTGGCTGTTCAGGATAGTGGTATTGGTATTCTAGAAGAAGAACAGGCGCTGGTATTTCGTCAGTACTATATGGCCGGAGCGAAGAAGCAAACAAGTAGTTTTGGGCTGGGGTTATATATATCAAAATTATTTGCCCAACAAATGGAGGGCAATATTGATTTGGTCAGCACATTAGGTAAAGGATCTACATTTACTCTGGTACTTCCTGTCGAAAAAACGAAGATATTGGAAACCACCGCTATACAGTATACATTGGAAGATCTTCCTCAAGAAATGAAGATTGTGATCATTGATGATAATAGGATCAATGTTCTTTACTTGAATCACTATTTTAAAGATTTTCCTAATGTACATATTTTTGAGCAAGGTCATGTTGCTCTTGCATATATGGATGAAAATGACGTTGATGTCGTAATCACAGATTTAAGGATGGCTGATCTTGACGGTTGGGGAATTTTAAATAAGATACGAGCAAAAAAAGAATGGGAACTAGTTAGGGTATTTGTTTTTACGGCAGATAGTATGTATCTCGAAGCTGCTGAACAAAAGCAGGTAAATCTTTTTGATGCAAAATTGAAAAAACCACTGGATGCTCATGACCTAATTTCCTCTATTAAGAGGTCAATGGGATAACTAATGATAATACAATCAGTGTGGCCAGTTAACTTCTAAAATAATATATAACGAAAGCTTATGTATTTCCCATCACATAAAGTTGTGTCAAATTTGGTGTTGGATTTCCACCCTTTGTTTCTAAAGTTATAGCAAAAGCTTGTGCTTTAGGTATTTGATTCATACTGGTGATGCGATCAGTATGATCCAAAGGAAATACACCAGCATCTACTGGTTTACCATCAACGATTGCCCAAAGTTGATACTGCATACCTTCTGGAGCAGGAGGTAAATTTTCTAGACTTAGATAAACATCTGTTGTATTGGTGTTCCAGAAAACATGTGCTTTGAGTTTTGGATGTTGCTCTACTCCGGCTAAAGTGATCGTTTTAATCGCAGGATCTTGCAACATAGCCCATTTTTCCTCTAAACTCAGCAATGCTTTTTGAGTAGATTCTTGTTTTGAAACTGATTGTTCCAGCAGATTTTGATTAACAGTAGTTTTATTGTGAAAATAGATATTAGCACCTATACTTAAAGCTAATAAGATAGACGCGGCAATACTCCAGTTTGACGTACTAAATTTGCGCACAGGGGACGGTAGAGCGGACTGTGGAATCAACTCTTCTGTCTTTTCAGCAGATACGATAGGATGATTAGCTTGATCGGATATTTTATTCCAGATTATCGATTTAAGCTCGGTGGGAGGAGACATAGCTTGGACAGTAGCAAAATCTTCTAAAGTTTCTTGTGCCTCTAGAATCGCTTGCTGTACTTCAGTGTTATGTTTACTTATGCACATCAAAACACTCACCTCTTCTTCGCTGGCGAGATTTAGCACATAAGCTTCGATAATTCCTGACGATATGTATTCTTTAATATCCACTAGTATTGGTATTCTTTAAGTATTTTTTTTAATTCTAAAAGTGCTCCTCGTGTACGAGTTTTTACTGTACCTAAAGGAATATTTAGTTTTTCTGCAATTTCCTGTTGTGTGTATCCTTCATAGTAGGCCATTTCAATAAGCTCTTTCCATTCTGCACGAAGTTCATTCAATACGTTTTTAAAACCAATATGATCTACCTGTGTAGAAACACTAAAATTATGTTTTTCTTTAGCATCTACGATATCTGGAAGAGATTGGTTTTTTTGTTCATTTTGGACGCCTTTTGATTTGATGTAATCAAGTGCAGCATTACGGGCTATATTAATGATCCAAGTGTACAGTTTGCCTCGAGCAGCATCGAATGAATCAATATGTTTCCATATTTTGATAAAAACATTTTGAAGTACTTCGTCAGCATATTCCTTGAGTGTAACGATACGAAGAACTAGACCATACAGTGCTCCCGCATAATGATCATAAAGATAATTAAAGGCGCGCTGATCCTTTTTCTGTAATAAGGAAATTAATGTATCTTCTTCTAAGTGGTGTATCGGGCTCAATTAATTAGTCTTTGAGTTCAAAGATATACAATAGGATTAAGAAATTCTATATTTATTTGAATTTTAATTGATTGTACTGGATTTATTGCACACAAACCTATTATTCATTTCTTAAATGAGTGCTCTTGACATAAAGTTGAGGTGACTTATGTTTTGAAATATTTTAATTAAATCAGCTCAGGACCAAGTTTTTTTTAATGATGTAGCATAAAATGGCGGTGAGATATTTTTAATTTCAAAACGCAATCCAATTGAAGCATTATTTCGTAAGTGATATAAATAGGGTAAATAAAATGATAACCACTAAAAAAAATAGGAAATGAAAAAGAAATTCACTTTTATGACACTCGGATTATTATTGATGGGTGTTATCTTTTGCGGAAATGTTGTAGCACAACATGCAAATAAAACTGTAATCGTAGGTGGAGCTGCAATGTATCCAACTAAAAATATTATTGAGAATGCGGTTAACTCAAAAGATCATACTACTTTGGTCGCTGCAGTGAAGGCTGCAGGTTTAGTAGAGACATTGTCTTCTAAAGGACCTTTTACTGTATTAGCTCCAACAAATGAAGCGTTTAATTTATTACCGAAGGGCACGGTTGAGAAATTATTAAAGCCTGAAAATAAAGGTATGTTAACGAAGGTGCTGACCTATCATGTATTGGCTGGAAAATTTGATGCCGCATCGATCTTAAAATCTGTTAAGGAAATGGGCGGTAAAGCTGATATGACTACAATAGAAGGTGGGAAGATTACTTTTTGGACGAAGGGTAAGGATCTTTATGTACGTGATGCTAAAGGAAAAGATGCAAAGGTTACGATTTCGGATGTTGTACAATCAAATGGTATAATTCATGTTATTGACCATGTATTGATGCCTTAGGTACTTTTTTAGATTGCTAAATGTTTTTGTAATCTTAAGTCTTTTCTGAAAATAAATTTTACGCTTTTTCAGTGATCTTGAGACTTTTGAATATCATTTTAAAAAAGGTGTTTCTAAATAAAAAACTGTAAATCTATTTTAATAGTAGTTTTACAGTTTTTTTTTTATTGAGGCCAATTTTGTACTATTGGTTTTAAAAGGGAATTAATTTTTGAAAAATTATTCCTTAAAACAACTTTGTTAGGGTAAAGTTTTAAAATATATTATCTGAGAATTTAAACAATATCAAAAAAATATTTAGAGTAATAATCAACTATATTTCAATATTAAATTTTAAAAATGTAAATTTATGAAAATAAATAGAATATTTTTATTCTATTTATTTATTCAATGTATAAATCATGAATTACAATTTATTAAGAGATACTATTGAACTACTTGAAAAGTTTGAAAAAAATAAGCAAGAAAGTGGAAAGTATAGTGAAGATAGTGCAGGCTTTCAGCAATTTATAGTTGATCATTACAAAGGTATAGTTCCTGCTGAGCCGGATTGGGAGGGAAAGGAAAACGGGCGAAATCCTGAGAGTGTTATTAATACACTGATCGTGCAGATGAACAGATTTGCAAAAAATTATTCTAAATCGGCCATCCACGAATCAAGTTTTTCTACACAAGAAGATTTTATTTATTTGATTAATCTGAAAGTTTTTGGACCAATGATAAAAATGGAACTTATAAAACGTAATATCCATGATAAACCTTTTGGTATGCAGATTATCAATAGGTTGATTCATCAAAAATGGGTATGCCAGGTCGACTCGATGGATGACAAAAGGAGTAAAGTCATTTCAATAACAGATGAGGGGCTACGTGTTCTCGAGAATCAAATGGATAAAATTAGGCAAGCAAGTCAAATTGTTACGGGGGATTTGACTCGTCCGGAAAAAATGGAATTGATACGTCTATTGCAAAAATTGGAAAAATTTCATCAACCAATTTATGATCAAAATATTGACGTTGCAGATTTACTTACTTCTGTTGCTGAAAACTATCCACTGTTGAACAATTAAGTGGGTGAATATTATTTTAAATAAGGAGAAAAATTTAAGATGTATTTTTAAATAAAAGTCTCTTATTACATTATATCCACAAATTTAAATGACCTTTTGGGACGCACATAATTTCGAGATGTTGATATGACCGTCCTTAACAATATGATGAAAGCTGCAATTGAATTGGATATCGAAAGTGAATTTAAGAAGGCGTTATTAGGAATAGAAAAGTTACCTAGTTCTTCCAAATTTGGAGTTTTTTTAGCATATAAGTATTATTGGCTATTATTGAGAAAGATAAATCAGGTACCAGCTCAGCGTATGTTAAAAGAACGTATCCGTATCCCGAATAGTCAGAAACTATCATTAATGATAAATAGGTACTTGCAATCTAAAATAGAGGTTGCGAGACCGTTTCGCATATTTGGTTTTTAATGAGGATATAAATATGAAAGCATCAATAAATCTAACTTAATAAAACGAAGTGTAAATAATTAAAAACTCATTAATATGATCTATTTATTGCAAAGCGAGCAGCAATTGAATTGTGATATGGAAACGGCATGGAACTTTTTTTCTTCGCCTCATAATCTGGCTAAAATTACACCGGATGATATGAATTTTATAATTGTCAATGAAATTCTAGATGTACCGATATATGAAGGTATGATCATTGATTATAAGATTTCGCCTTTATTTGGAATTACCATGAAATGGCGAACGAAAATAAAAAAGGTTAGACACCATTTAAGTTTTACTGATCAGCAATTAAAAGGCCCTTATAAACAATGGAGTCATTTTCATGAATTTATTCCTAATGAGCATGGTATTTTAATGAAAGATATTGTACGATATGAAATGCCTTTCGGTTTTTTTGGTAGACTTGTGCATAGATTGATCATACACAAAAAATTGGAGCACATTTTTAATTATCGCTATCAAGTTTTAGAAAAAGTGTTTAATACTGAAAAGAAATGATGGTGAATGTATAATTGTATTGTCTATCTTTTTTATAATGGAAGGAGCTACTTGGTTGATTCATAAGTATGTTGTGCATGGGTTTTTATGGATTTTGCATAGAGATCATCATGATCATAGTACTTAGGGGAATATGGGAAAAAATGATTATTTCTTTATTATTTTCGCTATTCCTGCGATTATTTTAATGTATTTCGGTGGTAGGCAGTGATTTAATTATTTTTTCACATTGATTTAGAAGTCACTCTATAATGGTATGGCATCCTTTTTTATACATAATATTTTTATACATCAACGCATTGGTTTTCTGAGTGTTACTAAGAATCCATATTTGTTGGCAATTAGAAGGGTACATAGACAACATAATAAACATTTAGGAAGAGAGAAGGGTGAATGTTTCGGATTCCTTTGAGTTCCGGTCAAGTATTTTAAATAGAATTATGCATGCAAAAATACACTTATGTACTGATCAATTTTCTGACAATTATTATTTGCTTTATTTTTTCTTTTGATCATCGAATACAGTTTTATAAACATTTTGCCACATTTTTTAAGGGAAGTATAGTAGTTGCTTATAAATACTATATCACTAAAGTGAGCTGGATTGGTAAGGGGTCTTTTGTTTATCTGTGCTTAATGCCTGGTTTTTTATGGTAAACGGTGTACTGATAGGAAACGGATTGGAGTCTCCAATAGTGAATTATAATATGGATCAAATACTCAATATTCGTATACTGACCATTCTAGTAGAAGATGCGGTGTATGGTTATACCCAGTTTATGCTCAATATCTATTTTTTTAAACAATTTCAAAAGGTAAATGATCGCAATTTAGATAATGATCGTCTTATCAGTGATAAAATAAAACAAATATGAAGGATAAAGTTGTTATATTTTGGTTTAGACGTGACCTACGTCTAGAAGATAATGTGGGCTTGCAACAGGCCATAATATCTGGCTATCCTGTACTTCCTATATTTATTTTTGATAGAGATATACTGGAAAAGCTGGAAGTAAAGGAAGACAGGCGGGTGGATTATATTCACCAAGCTTTGAGTTCGCTAAACAGAACCTTGCATAATTATGGGTCAACGTTGCGGACTTATCACGGTAAACCACTGGAGATTTTTGAGATTATTACTAAAATTTATGATATTCAAGGTGTATATTGTAATAGGGATTATGAACCACAGGCAATAAAAAGAGATGAGCTGATAGATTCGTACCTAAGAGAGCGAGGCATTCAATTTAATACTTATAAAGACCAGGTCATATTTGAAAAATCGGATATTGTTAAAGATGATAGTACGCCATACACTGTATACACGCCCTATTCGAAAAAATGGAAGAGCGTATTAGCTCCAGCAAATTATGCTCCTGTAAGAGTTCCTTTAGAACAATTTTATAAATCTAATCCGGTGAAAATTAAAGATTTGGAGGAGTTTGGCTTTCAAAAAACCGATATAGTATTTAAACAACCCAATTTAGATCTCGCGATTATAAAGGATTATGATAAAAAACGTGATTTTCCAGGACTAGACCATACTACACATCTGGGTATTGCATTAAGATTTGGAACAATATCAATAAGGTCTTGCGTAGCATTTGCTTTGAAACATAATGAAATTTGGCTTTCAGAATTAATTTGGCGAGAGTTTTTTATGCAAATCCTCTACCACTATCCACGCGTTGTAGCCGATAGCTTTAAAACAAAATATAATTCCATCGCTTGGCGCAATAACGAAACTGAATTTCAATTATGGTGTCTAGGTAAAACCGGTTATCCAATTGTCGATGCAGGAATGAGGCAACTTAATGAAACAGGGTTTATGCATAATAGGGTTCGGATGATTACAGCTAGTTTTCTTTGTAAACATTTACTAATTGACTGGCGGTGGGGTGAGGCTTATTTTGCGCAAAAATTATTAGATTATGATCTGGCGGCCAATAATGGCAACTGGCAGTGGGTGGCTGGATGTGGTTGTGATGCAGCCCCCTATTTCCGTATTTTTAATCCCACAGCGCAAACTTTAAAATTTGATGCTGATCTTTCTTATGTTAAAACCTGGAATCCTGATTATGAAAAAAATATTCAAATACCGATAGTGTCGCACGAGGAAGCACGTGAAAGAGCACTCAGAGTATATAAGCAAGCATTGTAAATTTATTGTCGGTAAAAAATATGAAAAGAAATAAAGTTATATTGGTAGATGAACAGGATCACGTATTAGGTGAAATGGACAAAATGGAGGCGCATGAAAAGGGAATTTTGCATCGCGCATTTTCTATTTTCATTTTTAACAGCAAAGGACAGATGCTAATTCATCAACGAGCGAATGAAAAATATCATGGTGGCGGATTGTGGACGAATGCATGTTGCTCGCATCCACAATTAGATGAAGATATTAAAGAGAGTGCCGAACAGCGCTTACAATTTGAAATGGGTCTGCAATGTGATCTAAAAAGAGTATTTGCATTTATTTACCATACTCCTGTTGAAAATGAACTTATCGAACACGAATATGACCATGTATTAGTAGGATATACCGATCAACAGCCTGTGCCGAATACTAATGAGGTACAGGCCTTTAAATGGATTGATAAGTTAGAATTGCTCCAAAAGATAAATGATCAACCAGATATTTTTACGTATTGGTTTAGAATGGCTTTACCTCAGCTTATCGGACAAATATAATTGGATCTCATTCTCATTTTTTTGAAAGTGAAACGCTTACTACAAGTTTATTTACGAATAAATAATGTTTTAATATACGAGAGTTAAATTATAAGTAACTATTAGATGTTGTGATTACTAATTTATTTAGATATCTAACATTTTGATGTGTAATATTACCTTTTTCACTTAAGATTCTCATTCAATAATTTTCCCTTGTGCGGTATAATATTGAGATTATACCGCATTTGTTTTGCATGTTCGTGCAAAATATATTTGACCCATATCTTTTCTACATCGTTTTCGTATGCAGTGCAATCGATTGCTTGATTTGAGCGATAGTATACGTGTTTTTTTTTTGTTTAGACTTGTTTCACTATAACCAAAAGTTACACGAATAAAAACCTAATACATTGAATATGGTTAAAAACAATTACTTAAAGAAGAAAGGCTGGTCACAATTATACTGTCATCTTGCACTTTTAACACCACTTTCACTTAGTGTATTGCCTAATCAGGCAACAGCAAGTATACTTTTCCCGGAAAGCCTGGTGTATGCTAAATTACGAACGCAACAAAACATTTCTGGTAAAGTGGTTGATGCAACTGGTAAAGCTGTCAGCGGCGTTACAGTAAGAGAAAAAGGTGGTAAAAACTCGACTTCAACAGATATTAATGGAAATTATAATTTAGCTGTAAGTACTCCCGACCCTATTTTAGTTTTTAGTTCAATTGGTTATATTGGCCAAGAAGTACTAGCTTCTGGTGCTGCAAAAGTAATTTTAAAGCAAACTGAAGATGTTCTTGATGAGGTTGTGGTAGTTGGATATGGTAATCAAAAGAAAACCAATTTAACAAGTGCAGTGTCACAGGTCGATGCAAAAGTATTAAAAGATAGACCATCACCTACTGTAGTCAATATGCTTCAGGGTGCAGCTCCTGGTTTAGTAATTAGTCGAAACTCGGGAAGACCAGGTGCCCAAGGTTTAAATATGGAAGTTCGTGGAGCTACTTCAGCGAATGGTGGCGTTGCGCCTTTGGTTGTTATCGATGGAGTTATAAGTTCTGAAGGTACATTCATGGCTTTAAATCCTAATGATATTGAGAATATTAGTATTCTGAAAGATGGTGGAGCTACAGCTATCTATGGAGCACAATCTGCAGGAGGAGTTCTCTTGGTTACCACGAAAAAGGGTGAAAAGGGTAAATCACGAATTTCATTGATGAGTAATATGGCCTGGCAAATGCCGGCTAATATTCCTGAAAGACTGTCTTTGATCGATGAAATGAACTATGTTAATACAGCAAGAGCAAATGCCGGATTAGCGCCAGAGTATAATGAAGAAGATCTGAATTATGCTATCAATGGTCCAACGTTTGTTCTAGGCTCTAACGGTCAGTGGAGAACATACAATCAGGAAAATTTGATTGATAAGGTGGTTAAAAAGTCTTATACAATGAATAATACGAATCTGCAGTTTTCCGGAGGAAATGAAAATGTAACTTATATGGCGTCATTGGGAAATATGAGCCAGGCAGGTATGTTTAAGATTGGAGAAGATCATTTTACGAGATGGAATGCACGTGCAAATATTTCTGCAAAAGTAAACGAATATATCAAGTTGGATATTGGTAGTGCATTTATCGATCAAGCTACAGATAATCCGCAGGATGGTGGATATGGTTTAGATGGAGGTGGAAATGGAATACTACGTCAATTTTTTTCTTCACGAATGCGGTTCCCTATTTTTAATGAAGACGGAACATATTATCGTAGCGGTACTTCATCTGCTTTTGGTTATGCTTTGTTGAAAGACGGAGGATTCAACCGAGATCGTAGCAGTACTTATTTTAACAATGCAACTGCAACGATACACAAGTTAGTAAAAGGGCTTGAAGTCAAATTAATGTATAGTCGAGAAGATATTACTAAGCAAAATCGAAACTTCAGACGTACCGTAACCTTCTATTCTGGACCTGAAGCTAATACTGCCAGTCAATTGAATAATCCAAATAATTATTCAATAATGGACTATAAAACCCTGAGTCAGAATTATCAGGCTGTAGCAGATTATGATTTTAAACTTGGTTCAGATCATAATTTCCATATCATGGGTGGATATCAGTTGTACTCATATGACTATCAAACTTTGGGAGCAACAACCAAAAATCTATATGTTAATGATAATCCGAGTTTGAATTTCACTTCAGATCCAGTGAATAAGTCAAATTCACAATCAGCTTTAACAGAGAAGATGCAATCATACTTCGGTCGTTTCAACTATAATTATAAAGAGAAATACTTATTTGAAGCAACGATAAGAAGTGATGAAAGCTCTCGATTAACTCCTGGACAACGAGTGAAGGTATTTCCATCATTTTCTGCAGGATGGAATATGTCTAAAGAATCTTGGTTTGATGGTATTTCCACTGTTGTTAATGAGCTAAAACCACGTATTTCTTGGGGTAAAGTTGGCTCGAAGGTAGGAATTGGATATTATGATTTTATAGCGCAATTACAAACAGGGTCCAATGTCTTATTAGGTGATAGTAGACAGACATATTTATATCAAAGTATGATTCCTGCTGTTAACCTTTCATGGGAAACAATAGAGACACAAAACTTTGGTTTGGATTTTAGCTTTTTGAATAGAAAGCTGAAAGGATCATTTGATTATTATAATAAATATAATAACAATATGCTTGTAAGAGTAAGTTTGCCCGCAACGATCGGGATTGATGTTCCCAAATCTAATGTTGGAAAAATGAAGACCTGGGGATGGGAACTGGCTTTAGGATATCAAGATAAGATCGGTGACGATATTACTTTTGGAGCATCATTTAATCTTGCAGATAATCAAAATAAGCTTCTGAAATATGGTGGCGCGGATAATATTATTTATTCTGGTGTTAATAATTTGGTAGAAGGGTATGCGCTTAATTCAATTTGGGCGTATAAAACCAACGGTTATTTTCAGACAGAAGAGGATCTAAAAAATGCACCAAGCTATGCTAAGTTGATAAATAAAGCGGGCGTACCTGGGTTAGGTGATATTCGTTATGTAGATCTAGATGGAAATGGTGAAATTTCGCCAGGAAAAAATATCGTTGGTGATGCTGGTGATTTGCAGTATCTGGGAGATATTAATCCACGCTATCAGTATGGGTTCAACTTTAATTTTGGGTATAAAAACTTAGATTTCAGTATGTTTGTTCAAGGGATTGGTAAGCGTAAGTTTAAACCAAGTAATGAATTAATTCAACCTCAATTATATTCGTATTATCTGCCAATGAATTTTCATATGGATTATTGGACTCCTGAGAACAGAGATGCAGCTTATCCGCGCCCTTATTTAGAAGGAACTCAAAACTTTCAAAATTCGGATAAATGGTTTATGAGTGGTGCATATGCACGATTGAAAAATATCCAGATTGGTTATTCTTTGACGCGGGAAACAGTTAAGAAATTACCATTTTCTCGTGTACGTATGTATGTTTCTGGAGAAGATTTATTGACAATTTCTAGATTGGGAATTTATAAGGGAGTGATCGATCCAGAGATGAAGCCTGAGGATGGTAAAGTATCTCCATATCCATTCGCAACTTCTATCTCTTTCGGTTTAAATATTGATTTATAATAAGAACAATGATTATGAAAAAAAGAATTTTATATCTATTATTAGCATCGGTCTCTTTTAGCTCTTTTATTTCTTGTGATATTAATGAAGTGCCAGAGACAACAATGAGTGATGCTAACTTTTGGAATACGGTGGCAGATATCAGGTTGGCGGCTAATTATTTTTATTCTACAATACCAGGACTAACATTAGCAGATGTAACTGTAGATAATTGGTCAACAGATGCTTACCCGAATACTTCATCAAATAATATAAGCGATGGTTCTCGCGCAACCCCGGCCACTAGTACAGATTATAATTATAATGGTATTTTTCAAGCTAATAAACTAATTGAAAAATCTGAAGAGGTTATTAAAAAGGGTGGTGATCTGACGCAAATAAATTGGTATGTGGGTGAGGCAAGGTTTTTTAGGGCTTGGTATTATTTTGAAATGTTTAAACGTTTTGGAGGAGTACCATTGATCACAAAAACGATGACTGTAGATGATCCTGATATTTTTAAAGTACGCGCTTCAAGGGAAGAACTTTTTCAATTCATCTTGGATGACCTGGACTATGCAATATCTGTTTTACGATCTGCAGATGAACTAAATACCGCAAAAGAATATGGCAGAATTTCTAAAACTGCAGCGCTAGCATTTAAATCTAGAGTAGCTCTGTTCGAAGGAACGCGAGAAAAGTTTCATAATTATGGTGAGCAAAAGAAACATTTAACCATCGCCAAGCAGGCTGCCGAAGCCGTTATTACCTCTGGCGCACATACTTTGTTTACTGCATCGGCTGTAGGAAGTCACGGTGAAGTTATTAATAATGCTTATTTTAATTTATTCCAAGAGGCTGGTGAAGGCCGATCGAATAAAGAAAATATAATAGTAAAGACATATGGGATTAATCGCGATAATAGTGTGATTTCTACTCCAGTACAGCGCTATTATGAAGGAAATTCTGTAGTCCCAACTCAAAATTTTGTTGATAACTATTTGATGGCAGATGGCTTACCAATTGAAAAATCACCATTATATCAGAAACCTGATAAATCAATGACTCACGCTCAATATTTCAGTAAAAAAGATCCGCGTATGAGTTTCAGTATCTTTAAAAGGGGAGATGAGTTTATTTCCAGTAGTAATTACACGATACCGAATCCTAGTTATCAAAGAAGTGGATACGGTATACGAAAATATGCTAAAAAAGATTTTTGGACACTTCAAGCATCTTATATAGACCGACCTGTCATTCGTTATGCTGAAGTGCTTTTAAATTATGCTGAGGCAGTGTATGAGTTGGATGGAACAATCAGTGATATGGTATTGGATCAAACGATCAATGCACTTCGAGGCCGATTGCCACAAGTGAATATTGGTACAGATGCTGCACCAAATTATGTTGCAATGCCTAAATTAACCAATGCTTTTGTAAATAGTAATGGACTAAATATGAGGACGGAAATTCGACGTGAAAGAAAAGTTGAGCTGGCCTTTGAAGGGCATGGATATTGGGATTTGATTCGATGGAAAACAGCAGAAATTGAGTTGCCAAAAGCATTGTTAGGTAGTTATTTATTTACAGAATATCTAACAGCTACAGGTGACAAATGGTCGGATAAGACACTAGTAAACGATCAGAATTATATAATTTTGCAACCTGCTACATTACGTAGATTTGATAAGGATCGAGATTATCTATGGCCATTGCCAACTTCTGAACTTGCTAAAAATGTAAAGTTAGAACAGAACCCTAACTGGTAGTATTGAAAAAAAGCACGGGATTTAATTCCGTGCTTTTTTACTTTTAGTGATACCCATTTAAATTCTTAACAGAGTAAAATCTGTTACCTTGCTTAGCAAGGATAGTATGACGATATCATATGTCATACAGTTTCTCAAGTAAATGTATTTTTTCTTTTATACTATTGTAGTCTTATCATTATCAGAAGAAAGATTGGAATTTAGACAAGATGAATTGCTAAAACCTTTATTATGAAGTGAGGTGTGAACATTAGTTGAAAATTCAAATATTCTAATAGCTTAAAAATTTTATACTTAAGTATTATGATTTATTATTACTTTAGATGGGAATTGCTATCCATTCAATTTTATAAACCAAAGCCATAATAAATACATGAAACTACTGCGCTTCATTACCTTTTTTAATTTAATTTCTCTTAGTCTTTTTACACAGGCACAATCAATCTCCAAAATAGCAATTCACTTGGATCGAACCGAGTATTTTCCTGGGGATACAATCTTGTTTAAGGGATATGTAGTGACAGATGGTGTTTTGGATAGTGCTACACGAAATGTCTATATTGATTGGGCTGATGGAGAGGGGGCGGTACTGGAAAATAATGTTTATGTTGTGGTTGATGGAGTTTTTGCAGCTCAATATTTGGTGCCTAAAAACTATACAGAACATCGGATTTTATTGAATGCTTTTACAAAAAACACATTTGATTTTCCTAATCTGATTTATGATAAAAGTATTGCAATTTATCAAAAAGAGGAGAAAATTGTATTGAATGATGGAATGAGTCAAATACCCGAATTGATCGTTTATCCGAAAATAAAACAGATGCTGCTCCATGAACCAGTTGGATTCCTTTTTAAAAATCCAGCAAATACTTCTTTTAAGGGGCAAATCAAAACAGCCGATGGAAAAGTGGTAGAAGAATTTGAAAGCGATAAAAATGGAGAAGTCAATGTATTCCTAACTCCTGAGGCCAACGAATATATTTTGGAATGGCAGATGGTAGGTGGTGAAAAAATTAAAACAGTATTACCTAACGTTGTTGATCATGGTTATAAGATAACTGTAGGAGAAAGTGCAGATAAATATAAACTGACGGTTTCTAAAGTTGGAAAAATAAACGATGAAGTTATTGTTCAAGCTTATCTCGATCACCAAAAATTATTTGATGAAAAAGTAATCATACAGGATGGGCAAGATGTAAAAACACTTGTATTGCCAAAGGATGGATTAGTAAATGGTGTTCTCCAGTTTTTGTTGTACGATAGTAATGGAAATCTATTACAAAAAGAAGGTTTGATCACTAAAAGTCAAGAAACTTTTATAACGCCAGATGTTAGCTTTGTCAATCGTTCTTCGGAACCATTGGGGAAAAATTTGTTACGTGTTCAATTGCCAGAAGGTGAGCTGGCGAATGTTTCAGTTTCTATTATTGATGGAATTTTTCCATTAGATAGCACTGCTACGATGATATCAGATCTCTTATTTAAAAATATAGCAAAAAAGCCATTTGAAAATCAATTTGTTCAAGACATTACTAAAGATGAGCGATACATTGCAGCGTTATCCAAAGATGAATTTATTATTCCAGATAATGGTAAAAGGAAACCAGATGATATATTACTATTACATGGTAAAATGGAGTTAAAAGAAAAGGGTAAGAAAAAAATAGAAAAGACTTTAGACAACTTAGCTGAGGATGGAAAAGCGAAGCGTGGTATTTCATTTGGGTATCAAGGTGAACTGGACCCGGTTATGCGTTATATGGAAGTACCTTTTGATGGCGAGAATAGTTTTAAAATAACGGACTATGTTCCATTTGACACCGTACAGTTACGGGTCACGCAGGTGGAGGATAAAATGAGGTTCATACCTTTTAAAGTGAATTATACTTTTTATGATATGTCCAAGGTAGATACTTTGAGAAATATACCATATGCAGGATCGTTATGGATAAACCCGGAAGTAGAAAAAAATCCGTTACTTGATAATTTTAGAGCTCGGTATATGGCGACTTTGTTGAAAAGGGATATAACCAAACTTGATACAGTAAAGATTAGCGGCAAAATAGTAAATGAACAAAGGGTAAAAGATTTGAATAATAAATATGCTAAAAGTGGACTATTTTCAAAAGATGGAAGGGGCATAGATATTCAGGGCGACAAAGAGTCCAAAGGTAGTTTTAACCTGTTTACTTATCTACAGCTGGGTAAGATTGCGGGATTACAGATTATTAGTCAACCCATGACAAATGTGCCAATCGTGAAATTTAAAAGTGATGTTGTCGCATATTATATCAATGAGATCGAAACAACTGCGGAGGAAGTAAGCTACCTGGCTATGAATGAAATTGCTTATGTGAAGGTAATTGAAGGACCTACGCCAACGGTTAGTCGTGGACCTGTGGTCGCCGTTTATACGCTCCCGTCCTCTGAAGTGGTACGAGATAGGGGAAGGTTAGTTGATTTGCAGAAAGTTAAAGGATATACATCACTCCGCCCTTTTCAGAGTGTAAATGAAAATTTAAATTTAAGCGGTTTTGGAGATCGTATTACATTGTACTGGAATCCCATACTGGTTTACTATAAGAACGTTGCAGCAAAAGAGATCGAATTTTTAAATAATAATCGAGCCGGAAAGGTACAGGTAACTATCCAAGGTATCACAAAATCGGGAAAACTCGTGTATTTTCAAAAAGTAATGTAGATGGATAAGTAAAGACTAATAGGAGAACGTTTGAAAATTTGTCTTCAAAATAAAATAGGGTAGTGCATCAACTCATTGCAATGCACTACCCTATTTTATTTTGAACGTTATGAGAGGTCGTATCTATTTAACCTGTGAATGATTGGCTAGTAAGAAATCTCTTTTGACTAAAGCAACATCACATTCCATCATTTCTTTTACTAAACCTGCAAGATCGTATTTCGGCTTCCACCCTAATTGTGTGTTTGATTTAGTTGGGTCACCTACCAATAAATCGACTTCAGTAGGTCTGTAATATTGTGGATCAACTTTTACAACAACTTTCCCGATTTCTAATTGATAATCGGGGTGATTACAGGCTTTTACTTTTGCAACTTCAGCAGCTTCACTGCCTTCAAATTCGAGTTCTATACCTATTTCAGCAAATGCCATACGTACAAACTCACGAACAGAAGTGGTTACCCCTGTTGCGATGACAAAATCTTCGGCTACATCTTGTTGCAAGATAAGCCACATGGCTTCCACATAGTCTTTTGCATGCCCCCAATCGCGCTGTGCATTGAGATTACCTAAGTATAAGCATTCTTGTTTGCCGTGTGCAATGGCAGCTGTAGCCATCGTAATCTTGCGAGTAACAAAAGTTTCACCTCTTCGTGGCGATTCGTGGTTGAAAAGAATACCATTGCAAGCATACATCTTATATGCTTCACGATAGTTTTTCGTAATCCAAAAACCATAAATCTTTGCGACTCCATAAGGTGATCTCGGATAAAATGGTGTAGTTTCTTTCTGAGGAACTTCTTGAACCAAACCGTATAATTCGGAAGTAGATGCTTGATAAATCCGTGTTTTTTTCTCTAGACCTAAGATGCGTACAGCTTCAAGAATACGTAATGTTCCGATACCGTCGACATTCGCTACATATTCTGGTGAATCAAAAGATACTTTAACATGTGACATCGCCCCCAGATTGTAAATTTCATCAGGTTGTACTTCTTGAATGATACGGATGATATTAGTTGAATCGGTCAAATCTCCATAATGCAACTTAAAATTGACATGGTTTTCATGTTGGTCCATATAAATATGGTCAATACGCTGTGTGTTGAAAGAGGATGCTCTGCGTTTGATACCATGAACCATATAGCCTTTTTCTAATAATAGTTCTGCTAAATATGAGCCATCCTGACCGGTTACACCAGTGATTAATGCAATTTTCATCTTAATTATATGCTTAATTTAAGTAGTATTGAATACTTATAATTTTACTTCTTTGTAGTTATCCTGATTTTCTAAAAACCATTGATAGGTAGTCTGAATACCATCCTTTAATTCAATTTGATGTTTCCATCCCAATTCATGCATCTTACTGACGTCCATAAGTTTGCGTGGAGTTCCATCGGGTTTACTGCTGTCCCAGTTAATTTCTCCTTGGTGACCGACAACAGATTGAATGAGAGTGGCTAAATCTTTGATACTAAGATCTATTCCTGTACCGACATTATATAGGTACTCAGGAAGCTTATTTTCTAACGCAAATGCAACAGCTCGAGCTAAATCATCCACAAATAAAAATTCGCGCATCGGACTTCCAGATCCCCATAAGTTGACTGTGGTATGTCCTTCTAATTTCGCTTCGTGAAATTTTCGAATCATCGCTGGCAGGACATGTGAGCTTGTGAGATCAAAATTGTCATGTGTGCCATATAAATTTGTAGGCATAAGGCTAACATAATCTTTTCCAAATTGATTACGTATCGCCTGACATGCTTTAACCCCCGCAATCTTTGCCAAGGCATACCATTCGTTTGTTGGCTCTAGACTATCCGTCAATAAACTGGATTCTTGTAAAGGTTGAGGTGCAAATTTGGGATAAATACAAGAAGAACCTAGGAAAATAAACTTTTCAACATCGTTTTTTAATGACTCGTTTATAAGGTTGTTTTGAATTTGCATGTTATCCATCAAGAACTGATAAGGATAATTGTTATTGGCTAATATACCTCCTACTTTTGCAGCAGCATCAATTACAATGGCTGGCTTTTCATTCCTGAAAAATTCCTGTACTTCGGACTGGTTTCTTAAATCCAGTTCAGCAGAACTTCGTAAAACGAAATTATGGTAACCTAAGTTCTCTAAATTTCTTTTGACTGCTGAACCAACCATACCACGATGACCTGCTATATATATTTTTTTGTCTTTCATCTTTGTTCTTACTCTATTTACAGACTGGATGATATGAAAAAGGAAATCAGTATTGCTACATAATGGCTCATTATATTGAACTCTTTGAGTACATATAAATTTGACTACCGGATTCTCATCCAAAATACTTGAATCGAATGAATTTATTTTTTATAAATAGCAATCCGATGAAGAATTCGATGGCAAATTACGAAAGAATAATTGGAATTGTATGAGAAATAAATGTATTAAAATATTTGAAGAGAGCCTTTAGAGATGGGTAAATTCATTGTGAAACAAACAGGAGATTAAGACAGCGACTGTACATCTTTTATTCACAGATATAAAACTCAAAAAAAATAACCCACCTATATATAGTAAAGCGGGTTATTTATTGTTTTGTAACGATATTTATTTATCGAATATTAAGTGTTTAAAATAACTTTTTCTTCAAGATGGTCATCCAAATCTTTAAATATCGAATTCTGTGACTTAAATTCTGGAACAATTTTCTTAAGCTGTAGCACTAGTTGCATGTCATTGATATCACTTTTGTCAAACGAAGTAATGTCACGGCTCAACTGCTCAATTAGATGACATTTTTCAGCTATGTCTTCTCGATTTACTTGAGCGATCATAATTTTAGGATGATGCGTTTTTTGTGTATTTTCATCATTCGCTAATAATTCCTCAAATATTTTCTCGCCTGGTCTTAAGCCTACTATCTTAATATCAATATCTTCAGGATAGCGGTAACCTTTCAGCTTGATCATGCGCTTGGCCAAATCTATAATTTTGACAGATTTACCCATATCAAAAACAAAGATTTCTCCACCATTGCCCATAACACCAGCTTCTTGAACTAATAGACAAGCTTCTGGTATAGTCATAAAATATCGTGTGATGTCTTCATGTGTCAGTGTCAATGGCCCACCTTGCTCCATTTGTTTTTCAAATAATGGAATAACAGATCCATTTGACCCTAATACATTCCCAAATCGTGTCACAATGAAATTGGTTTTTCCTAATGCGCTACAGCTGTTGACATATATCTCAGCCGCCCGCTTTGTTGCTCCCATGACATTAGTTGGGTTGACAGCTTTATCTGTAGACACCATGACAAACTTATGGATACCATATGCGACAGCCAAATCCGCCATATTTTTACTGCCAATTAAATTGGTCCAGATAGCTTCATATGGGTTTTGTTCCATTAAAGGAACATGTTTATACGCCGCCGCATGAAAAATCATCTGTGGGCGATAACGTTTAAAGATCCGTTCCAAAAATAGCTTATCACGAACGTCACCAACAATACACTTAACGCGATCGGGATGAGAAGCTTTTAGCGATTGTTGAAGATCGTAAAGTGGTGATTCGGCTTGATCCAATAAAATAAGGTGACGGTAATTGCGTTGTGAAATCTGACGGGATAATTCTCCTCCGATCGAACCGGCAGCACCAGTTATCAAAATTACTTTATTGTCCAATTCTGCATCAATTCCCGGATTTTCAATCTTAATCGCTTTTCTTCCTAATAAGTCCTCAATCTTTAGTGGACGAATCTCACGTTTGGCACCAGAATTTAACATAACCCGTGAATTCGGCATGATTTTCAGTTCAAGATTAAGTTGTTGAAAATGGTCTGTTACTTGTACTAACCTTTCTGGATCATTGTTTTCCACTGCAATAATAACTTCTGATATATTGAATTGGTCAATGAAGGCTTGATCTATTTTTTCCAGATAGAGTATACGTAATCCCGTAATACGTTTACCTACACGTGAAACTTTATCTTCGACAAACGCAACAACATGATTTTTGATACGGCGGTCTTCACGTAAAAGTGAATAAGCTACTAATCCAGGTCTGGAAGCTCCAAAAATTAATACATTTCGATTTTTCCGATTGGGAAGAAAAAGCATGTCATAAATGCTTCTGTAAGTTACACGTGCTGCAACCAACATCACCATGGTGAAAAAGCTATGCATAAAAAGTATGATGTACGAGAGGCGTAAGAAATCGCCAGCAATGGTTCCTTTTGGAATATAGTAACGAATAGCAATCGTTGGTATTGCTAACAACATAAATGCCAACCAGACCGTTTTAAATATTTTTATAGCATCTTGAATACCAGTTTGACGAATAATGCCTTTATAGGTCCCCATTATCGAGAAAGCAAAGCTATATACCAGTAAAATAAGAATACTTTTCTTCAGCATCATGGCCGTCGAATATTGTTCATGCATGCTGTTAAAAATGAAATTAGAAATAGCATAACAGACAAATACGATAAACAAATCAATTAAAAGAATAACCCATCTTGGATTGTCTTTTCGAAATTTTCTCTTTAGCAGCGTAAGGTTAATCATGAAACATGTTTCAAATAGTAGGTGATTTTATTACAATAACTTTGATATAAGATAGATGTTGAAACAACTACCTAATTTTAAAAATTGTTGGTTTTTGTCGTCAGTAATACCCTATTCAAATTTCCCATCATGAAGTAAAAATCGTGCCAAGATATTCATGATAATAAAATATAATTGATAAAAGGAATACTGATTACAGCTAATTTGGCCGTTGGTCTACTAAATAAGTAAAAGGAATAAAAGATATTAAAAACTGATCTGTTCCAATTTATTCGAGTTCTTTTCTTTCATCATTTATTGTAAAATGATATATTCATTGTCCAATGGCTTGTAGCTACAAATCTACATAAATTTAATTGTTACAGTGATTTTTTTTCTCTTTCAAGGGATAATTTTTGTTAAATAATCGAGGAATAACTGAAAAATAATTCATTATACTAATTTAAATGGTTCAGTATTTTAGTAAACAATTTATATGTTACTGAGGTGTTCTTTGATTTTATGTTTGTATGTACAGTTTTATATTCATGGATTAATAATGATACTAACCTAGATTTTGCACAGTTTTTCTTGCAAATACTTGAATTACTGCATTTTTTTATGCTAGCTTTGCGCCAGAATAGGAAATCGATCATGAAAGATAAAATAAAACTGTACAGTTATTTTAAGCTCATGATAGGCAGTATTATTGTTGCTGTGCTATCTGGACTTTTGGCGTATACACTCAAACACCTCACTACCTATTGGCAAGATTATCTGTTCGAGCATGTGTCGAAAATCAATCATTATCTCTATATTATCTTTCCGTCCATAGGTATTACTATCATTTATTTTTTGCGGAAATACGTATTTCGAAATAAGAAGAATAAAGGCATTCGTGAAATTTACCGTTCTCTGGATACACGTCAAGATCATCTTCCGTTTTATAAAATTCCATCACATTTTATTAACGGCCTTCTTACGGTTATTTTTGGAGGATCCACGGGTATAGAGGTTTCTACAGTTGTCGCTACCGCTTCATTGGGCAATCAAATGAGTAAAAAAGGCTGGGCACCGATGAAATATAAGCGCGAACTAATTTGTGCTGGCGTGACAGCGGGTGTCGCCGTGTTGTTTGGAACTGTTTTAGGCGGTTGGTTTTTTGCTATTGAGGTGATCGCTCGAGGATTAAAGAAAACTGTTTTATTGAGCTGTACAATAGCTGGAATTGTCGCTTATGTAGGGATACATTTTTTTGAAAAAGAACCATTGTTATCCTTTCCAGTTGTGGAGTGGCATTGGTATGGACTGCCGTTTATGATGTTGGTCGCTGTATTCGGAGCAGTATTGGCTAATTATTTTATGAAACTGGTCTTGACTTCTAAAAAACTTTTTGCTCGAATAAATAGTAATTTTTTGAGAGTTAATATTGGTGCAATTACCGTAGGAAGCTTTATTTTGTTCTTTCCTGCCTTGTACGGAGATAGTTATCACGGTCTTCAGCAAATGATCAAATTGTCTACAGCATCAGAGGGAGTAGTGATGATTCCGATATCATTACTGATTTTGGTCATGTTGAAACCCTTGGTCGCATCCCTTACT
Organism: Sphingobacterium anhuiense; assembly: GCF_042686355.1. Lineage (NCBI taxonomy): Bacteria > Pseudomonadati > Bacteroidota > Sphingobacteriia > Sphingobacteriales > Sphingobacteriaceae > Sphingobacterium > Sphingobacterium anhuiense. The sequence continues at coordinate 130,239 of NZ_JBHUPE010000007.1, read as the reverse complement.
TTGGGCGCCGGTGGTGATGGTGGAGTATTTGCGCCAAGTATTGTTGCTGGGGCTTTTTTGGGTATGACAGTTGCATTGTTTTGCAATATGATTTTTGGTTTAGATTTATTGATTTTAAATTTTGCCTTGGTAGGTGCCGCTTCGACATTAGCAGCTGCTATTCATGGTCGTTTCACTGCCTTGTTCTTGATCTGCAGTATGGCTCCGGGTGCATATATCCTACTATTTCCAGTAGCAATTGCAGTATTGATCGCTTATACCGTAGCAAAAAAGATAAACCCTTATAATGTCTATACGTATCCTGAAATAGCAAAGTAGTGGCTGTATTTCTTGCTTGTGTTATAAGTTTTTAAATAAAAGATGGAAAAGTCTTTTATTATTTTTATCTTTGTGAGACTTAGAGATGAGTTTATTTATTTTAAGTTTATCATATAAAATGATTAATTATAGCAATTAGCCACGTTTCTAGTACTTTGTTTCATAAAGCATTTTTTTACAACAATAAAAGATGTAATTATCTTTTATTTTTATTGATATAACATGACAGCAGATCAAAAACAATTAGTAAAGGCTACTGTGCCAATTTTAAAAGAGCATGGTGTGTTATTGACAACACATTTTTATAAACGTATGTTTGAGCATAACCCTGAATTGAAACATGTGTTCAACATGGGCAACCAGCAGAATAATAAACAGCAGACAGCGCTAGCAATGGCCGTACTGGCGTACGCAGAACATATCGAAAACCCAGGTGTATTGATGCCGGTTGTCAATGGTATCGGTCATAAGCATACCAGTTTATCTATCCGTCCGGAACATTACATAATTGTGGGCAATCACTTAATTGCATCCATTGCTGAGGTTCTAGGCGATGCTGCTTCAGTGGAACTGTTAGAGGCTTGGACTCTGGCTTATGGGCAACTTGCTTCTCTGATGTCTGGTCACGAGCAGTCACTCTATAGCAAGCAAACAGCCAAAGTCGGAGGTTGGTCTGGTTGGAGACCTTTTGTTGTAAAGCAAAAAATTAAAGAATCGGAAGAGATAACCTCATTTTATCTATATCCCAGTGATCGCGGAGCAGTGGCTGATTTTTTGCCAGGCCAGTATATAAGCCTACGTTTATTCTTACCAGAATTGGATCTGTTGCAACCGCGACAGTATAGTATTTCATGTGCCCCAAATGGAAAATACTACCGTATTTCTGTGAAACGAGAAATCGGAACTAAACATCCTGACGGGATGATCAGTAACCATCTTCATAATCATGTGGAAATAGGTGACTTGGTCGATTTATCTGCACCGGCGGGAACATTTGTGCTCCAACTAGAAAATCAAAACCCAAAAGTATTTATAAGTGGCGGAGTCGGACAAACTCCTTTGATGGCGATGCTTGAAGAATTGGTAAAAGATAAAGTAGAGTCACCTATTCCAATTACCTGGATACACGGTTGTAGAAATGAGTCGGTGCATGCATTCAAGGATAGGCTTGCAGAAATCGCTAGAGATAATAAGATCGATCGCCATATTTTTTATGATCATATTGAGGAAACAGCAGCATTTGAGTATAAAGGCTGGGTAGAGCTTGCGCAAATAAAAAATGTGGTATTGCAACCGGAAGCAGAATATTTTATTTGTGGTCCAGCTCCCTTCATTTCAAAACATTATCATTTTTTATTGGAACATGGAGTCGAGAAGTCAGCCATTTATTTTGAAGAATTTGGACCAGCATCATTACAGTTGAATTAATCAAAAAATATTTATTACATCAGTGATTCTTTTCAAATCAAAAAGATAATAATCGATATTAAAAAAGACCAAGTTTCATTATGAAGCTTGGTCTTTTCTATTCAACATAATTTAACCTATTATATTAAAGGCGATATTTCCCACCAGCTTATTGCTTATTATCTTTCCTTTTATATTTTATCGAAATCGATTGCGATAATTTCAACATTTTTAATGTTGAAATACCTTATCTTAGAAATTTAAAAGTAGGTAAATCCCACTCAAGGATATTCTTAATATAGTTTCAAATTATGATTAATACAAAATATTCCGTTTAAATCTTATTGTTATGATGGTACACTTTTTAATTTCAAATTTGGCATCAACAGATATGATGACTCTTTTTATCAAGAAAAGTGAATACAGCATTTTAATGCTGGTGGCGAGCTACTAGAGGAGTTAAATTGAGTGAATACATGAATAGGGTTATTTCCAAATTTATATCAACATAGATCTTATGAAAAAGTTATTGATGTGCTTATTGCTTTTACAAATTTGTTTTTTTGCAGTGATAAAGGCAGATGAACTAAATTTATTAAGCGGAAAATTTAATCCAGCAGATCTCCAACGAGATCTGCTTCCGACTAAGCAATGGGTTCCATTCCCAGAGTATCAGGATCGAGCAGCTTGGTCTGAGTTGACGAAAACAATAGCTGGTACTTTATTAAATAAAGGAAATAGTGATCTAGATTATCAATGGCAGGTTGTGAAAGCCTCAGATTATCTGGCCTATGAGCGAACAGGGTCACGTGTGATCATGGAGAAGCCGATGAATGAAAATGCGATCGCATTGAGCAACTTGTTTTTAGCCGAATTGGCTGAAGGAAAAGGCCGTTACTTAGATCAGATTATCAATGGCATCTGGTATTTTACCGAGATGAGTACGTGGTCATTATCTGCACATCTACCCGCTTTTCAATCTTCAAAACGTACGCTACCACAAGAAGGTACGCACGTCGTAGATCTAGTCGCAGGCGATATGGGATCCATGCTTTCTTGGATATACTATTACCTGCATCCTGAAATGGACAAGATTAATCCCGAGATTAGTAGACGTCTAAAAAAATCAGTTCAGGATCGAGTTATTACACCCTATTTGAACCGCAATGATATGTGGTGGCAAGCACTTGCGGGAAAACCGAATCAGATGGTCAATAATTGGAATCCTTGGTGTAATTTTAATATACTGACCTGTTTATTGCTCATCGAAGATGACGTCGAGAAACAGCGCGCCGGTATATATAAAACGATGCAATCTGTCGATATGTTTATGAACTATGTCAAAGCAGATGGAGCTTGTGAAGAAGGGCCTTCTTATTGGGGGCATGCAGCAGGTAAGCTCTATGATTACCTCAAGATCTTGGCAGATGCAACAGGTAATAAAATTAATATTTTCAATCAACCCGTGGTTCGAAATATGGGAGAGTATATTGCGCAGTCATATATCGGCGGAGATAATTGGGTTGTAAATTTTGCCGATGCTTCTGCAAAAGGCGGTGGTGACCCGTATTTGATATACCGTTATGGAAAAGCTGTCAACAGTACAGAAATGATCGATTTTGCACGTTATCTGCAAAATAAAAGAAAACCTTCTTTTAAATCAGATCGTGATATCTTCAGAAGTCTCGAAGATCTATTGAGTTTGAACGAAATTGAAAATGGGTCGGGAAAACTTCCAACAAATAGCTACAAGTGGTATCCGCAAACAGAATTCTTATACATGAAAGATGACGATTTATTTTTTGCTGCGAAAGGCGGTTATAATAATGAAAGTCATAATCATAATGACATCGGAACATTTATTCTATATCGTGCTGAAAAACCTATTTTTATCGATGCCGGTGTTGGTACATATAATAAGAAGACCTTTAGCAGTGAACGTTACGACATCTGGTCCATGCAAAGTGGTTATCACAACCTGCCACAGATCAATGGTCATGATCAAGTATTCGGAGCTTCATATAAGGCGCAAGATGTATCATTTGATCCGAAGAAAAAGTTGTTTAAACTGAATATTGCAGGAGCTTATTCAAGTCAGGCTGCGATCAATTCATGGAATCGTAGTTATCAATTAAAAAACGGGGTGCTGGAAATAATAGATAAATTTGATCTTAAAACACCTACATTATCTAATGTAATTCATTTTTTATTGGCAGAAAAACCGGTTGTTTCCGGGGGAAAGATTGCGTTGAATGGAGGAAAATATCATCTAGAATATAATGTTGCTGAATTTGATGCTGAATTTGAAGCTATTCCTCAGTCTGATATCAGACTAAGTCAGGTCTGGGGTGATGCTATCTTTAGATTATCATTGAAAGCGAAAAAAATAAAAGAGAAAGGTACTTATATATTTACCGTCAAATAATTTTGAATGACTAGTATCCTTTGTGTTATTCTCAAAAATAGATAGCACAGATTATATTGAGATGCTATTTAATAAAGAGATTTTATGTGTTTACTATTTATATTATGAAGATTCTTATGAAAAGAAAAATATTGATTCCTTTATTGGGGCTTACAGTGGCAGGTTTAACACTAAGTTTTATACCTAATAAATTGCCATTTATCAAGAAAAGTTTTGAAGCTTCGGAAAAGCAATATACATATTTAGCAAAGCAAGCTGATAAATTGAAAAATTTTCCAAGAACAATAAATAAGAAAGGTGAGTTGGTCGTGACGAGTGAGTGGGATTGGACAGGAGGTTTCTTTCCTGGATCGCTTTGGTACATATACAACAAAACAGGTGACGAAGGAATAAAGAACGAGGCGATAAAGTGGACCGAGGCTTTAGAGAAAGCGAAAAACCTTGACCAGCACCATGATATTGGTTTTGTGATGTACTGTTCTTATGGTAATGCGATCAAATATCTCAAAGATCCAAAAAAGGTAGAAGCTTATAAAGATATTATTATTCACTCAGCTAATACTGCTTTAAAACGATATAACCCAAAAGTAGGATTGATTAAATCATGGAATCAAAAGAAGTCATGGGACGGCAAAACAACTTGGCAGTATCCTGTTATTATTGATAATATGCTGAATTTGGAGATGTTGTGTTATGTTTCGGATATTACAGGAGATCCTAAATTTAGAAATGTTGCGATCAGCCATGCAACCAAAACAATGCAGAATCATTTCCGTCCGGATCACAGTACCTACCATGTTGTGGATTATGATGAAAATGGTAAGGCCATCCATAGGCAAACAAATCAAGGTTATGCTGATAATTCGACTTGGGCGAGAGGTCAGGCCTGGGCAATCTATGGTTTTACGATGATGTATAAAGAAACCAAAAAGAAAGAGTTTCTGGAGACAGCCAAAGCTGCAGCAAGTTTTTATATGAATCATAAGAACTTACCCAAGGATAAGATTCCTTACTGGGATTTTAATGCACAGCAGGAAGGGTATAAGTCAGATCTTGACTTTGCCTACTTGAAGCTTGATTATATACCGAGAGATGCTTCGGCGGCGGCGGTTGTTGCATCAGCATTGGTCGACCTATCTACTTTTACTACAGGGAAAGAGAGTAGATCTTATTTAGAATTTGCTAAGTCAACTCTAAAAACATTATCTGGACCAGCTTATTTTGCTGACTATGGGACAAATGGAGGCTTTTTATTAAAACATAGTGTTGGAAGTATACCTCACAACTCGGAGATTGATGTGCCACTGGCTTATGCAGATTATTATTATTTGGAAGGTTTGACAAGATTGTCCGAATTGAAATAAGAAAATCTGTAAAGGAAAATATATTTTATATCGTATAGTTATGCTCAAGGATTTAAGTGTTCTTGAGCATATTTATGTTAGCATTTTTTACGGTAGAAAAGAACCGTTAAAGAATCTTTTATGCTGGAGTTAAAAGATCGTATATCTGGATTTGAGTTTTTGCTGTTTGTAACAAAAAAAAAGCAGCTTCCTGTGAGGAAGCTGCTTTTGCAAGAAAATATAATAGTAATTAGTTTATTCTTACATTAACAGCATTTAAGCCTTTTTTTCCGTTTTCAATTTCGTAGCTAACGCTATCGCCTTCTCTAACTTGGTCTTTTAAGCCTGAAATGTGTACAAATACATCGTCTCCACCATTTTCAGGGGTAATAAAACCAAATCCTTTAGTTTCATTGAAAAACTTTACAGTTCCTTTATTCATTTTATTTAAAAATTATATTGATACAAGGATAGGCTAAATATGTGATAATTTCCCAAAGGTGAGTAAAAAAGACTTTCAGATGACATTTCTGTTTTTTGTTATACCTCCTTTGTAATAAAGAAGATAGGATTTGCGAATTGCTGTAAATTTTATTTTTATTTATTGCTAAAAGGTTTTATCTTTAATCTCGTTAAATCAATTATTTCTTCGCTATGATGTTGAAATACCCAATTTATGTCAATTTAACTTACCACATATGATTTTTAAAACCCTAAAATGGGGGATAGCATGGAGTTTAAGCCTATCCTTATTTTGTACGAATACTGTTTCTGCCCAGAAATTAAATGGCAAAGCTGTTGATCCTGTTGATTTGGTCAACCCGCTTATGGGAACAGATTCAAAACCTTCGCTGTCAAACGGAAATACATATCCTGCAATCGGATTACCTTGGGGTATGAACATGTGGACTCCTCAGACCGGGAAAAATGGCGATGGCTGGCAATATACCTATGCCGCAGATAAAATAAGAGGATTGAAGCAGACGCATCAGCCGTCTCCATGGATGAATGACTACGGACAGTTTTCTTTAATGCCAGTAACCGGTAAAGCCGCTTTTGATCAAGAAGAAAGAGCCAGTTGGTTTTCACATAAAGCTGAAAAAGCAACTCCTTACTATTATTCCGTGTATTTAGCGGATCATGATGTAACAGCAGAATTAACACCGACAGAGCGTGCCGCTTATTTTAAATTTTCTTTTAATAAGACAGATTCAGCATTTGTTGTCCTTGATGCCTTCGATAAGGGATCTGAAGTACAGATTATTCCTGAAAAGAATATGGTTATCGGTTATTCTACACGATACTCTCGTGGAAAATTGACAAATTTTAAGAATTATTTTGTCTTAATATTTGATCAACCTTTTGATAATTACTCAACATGGGAAGGTAAGGAACGTTTTAAAGGTAAATTAAAATCCACGGCAGATCAGACCGGAGCAATTTTAGGTTTTAAAGTAAAAGATAAATCTAAACCTGTTCAAGTTCGTGTAGCTTCTTCATTTATCAGTGCAGAGCAAGCACTGCTCAATCTCAATGAATTAGGTAACCGTACTTTTGATCAAGTAAAGGCTGATGGAAGAGCAATCTGGAATGAAAAGCTAGGTCGATTAGCTGTAGAAGGTGATAATATCGATCAGATGCGTACTTTCTATTCGACCTTATACCGTACGTTATTCTTTCCAAATAAATTATATGAAATCAATGCCTCTGGAGAAAAGGTACATTACAGTCCTTATAATGGAAAAATATTACCAGGATATTTATACGGTGGTACAGGTTTTTGGGACACGTTTAGAGCGCTGTATCCATTCTTGAATCTCATGTATCCATCCATCAATGTTGAAATGCAAGAAGGATTGAAAAATGCGTATTTAGAAGGTGGATTTCTTCCAGAGTGGAGTAGTCCGGGTTTTGCAGATATCATGGTGGGTAATAACTCTGCTTCAGTAGTGGCTGATGCCTATATTAAAGGACTGAGAGGATACGATATCAATACACTTTATGAGGCTTTGAAGCATGGGGCTAACAATGAGGGACCAATGACTGCAGTAGGCCGTAAAGGAGTTGAGTACTATAACAAATTAGGTTATGTGCCTTATGATGTAGGAATCAATGAAAACGCAGCACGTACACTGGAGTATGCGTATGATGATTTTACAATTTATCAATTAGCCAAAGCATTAAAAAAACCGAAAGCAGATATTGAACTATACGCAAAAAGAGCACAAAATTATCGTCATCTATTTGATCCATCAACAAACTTAATGCGCGGAAAGAATAAAGATGGCAAATTTCAGAGCCCATTCAATCCATTGAAATGGGGTGATGCATTTACCGAAGGCAATAGCTGGCATTACTCGTGGAGTGTTTTCCACGATATAGAAGGATTAATCGGTTTGATGGGGGGTAATAAACAATTTAACACCATGTTAGATAGTGTATTTACACAGCCACCAGCTTTCGATGATAGTTACTACGGTGGTACGATCCATGAAATTCGTGAAATGCAGATCGCGAATATGGGACAGTATGCGCATGGTAATCAACCCATCCAGCACATGATCTACTTGTATAATTATAGTGCTCAACCTTGGAAAACACAATATTGGGTTCGTCAGGTCTTAGATCGTATGTATCAAGCTACTCCCGATGGCTATTGTGGAGATGAAGATAATGGTCAAACTTCGGCTTGGTATGTTTTCTCTTCACTTGGATTTTATCCGGTTTGTCCTGCTACCGATGAATACGTATTGGGGGCACCACTTTTCGCAAAAACAACATTAAAACTGGAAAATGGTAAAACAGTTGAAATCCTCGGAAATCAAGCTAGTGCACAGAATTTCTATGTCAATGACTTAAAAGTTAATGGAAAATCCTACACTAAGAATTGGTTAAGCCACCAAGAATTAGTGAAAGGTGGAACACTATCCTTTGATATGACTTCTAAACCAAACTACAACCGCGGAGCTACATTAGACGCAGCCCCTTATTCGATGAGTACGGAATTAAAGACAGTTTTTAAAAAATAATGACAAATGAAATTTAGTCAGATAGTTGGTTGTGTAATAGGGTTGATTGCTTGTCAATCAGCCCTTGCTCAAGATAACTGGAACCATACAGAACATGATCGTAAGGTAGCAGTTGATACGGATAGTATTACAAAGAATGGTTACACATTGATTTGGATAAATAAGGATAAAGATTTTAGCCCTGTTTTGAAAGAAAAATTGATCCATACTTTTTTTGTCAATTACCCTAAGTTGGCAAAAACGTATAACAAAAAGACAATGAAAAAAGTATCTTTTGTGATCGATCCCGATTATAAAGGAGTAGCCGCAACAGCCGGTGGGATAGTAAGGTATAGTCCTGAATGGTTTGCGAAGAATCCAGGAGATATAGATGTCGTAACCCATGAAGTGATGCATATCGTGCAAGGCTACCCCAATGGATCTGGACCTTGGTGGATTACAGAAGGAATCGCTGATTATGTCCGTTTTGCCGATGGTATAGACAATGCTGGTGCAAATTGGAAATTACCAGAATGGAATTCAAGCCAAAAGTATACAGAGTCTTATCGTGTAACCGCCCGTTTTTTCTTTTGGATAGAGAAAAAGGTAAAAAAAGGATTTGTTAAAAATCTAGATTTGGCAATGCGGAATAAAACCTTTACAGATGGATTTTGGGAAAAGCAAACAGGAAAGACACTAGATGAGTTATGGAAAAACTATAGCCAGGCTCCAAGTCTTTAAAAATCTAAACTTATGAAAAGTAAACAACTCCTATATTTAGGATTGTTCCTGTTTCCTAACCTGCTACAGGCGCAGTCCAATTTAATACAATACGTAAAACCTTTAATTGGTACAGCCCGCATGGGGCATACATTTCCAGGAGCAACAGTACCATTTGGGGCCGTACAGCTAAGTCCTGATACAGACACCATTCCATATGCTATGAATGGTAAATATAATGGTGATGTCTACAAGTATTGTGCAGGGTACCAATATGATGACCCGACCATCGTTGGGTTCAGCCATACTCATTTTAGTGGCACAGGACATTCAGATCTGGGTGACATCTTAGTTATGCCCACACAGGGTAAAGTTCAGTTGAATCCAGGTACTGCCGATAGACCACAGGATGGATATCGTTCACCATATTCACACAGTAATGAGGTTGCAGAAGCAAATTATTATAAGGTACTCTTAGACAAACATCAGATTAAAGCAGAGATGACGACCACAAGTCGTGTAGGCATACATCGGTATACATTTCCAAAATCTGATGCTTCACACTTGATCTTAGATTTAACCGCCGGTATTTATAATTACGAAGCTAAAAATGTTTGGACTGTAGTACGTGTTTTGAATGACTCGACGATCGTAGGTTATCGTCAAACAAATGGATGGGCTCGTACAAGGACAGTTTATTTTGCGATTAAAACTTCGAAAGCATTTAAAAATTATGGAGCTAAGTATGAAGATGCAAAACAAGTGTATGCGGGATTTTGGCGAAAATTTGATCAAAAAAATAATTTTCCGGATTTAGCGGCACATCAGATCAAAATGAATCTGGATTTTGACACGAAGGATGGTGAGGAGGTTTTGATGAAGGTAGCACTAAGTCCCGTAAGTATGAAGAATGCGCTTGCGAATATGGAACACGAAGCACCAGATTGGAACTTTGAAAATTATGTGAAAGCGGGTCAAAAATCGTGGGAGCAGGAACTGAACAAAGTACAGGTGGATATGCTGAACAAAGAAGATCTGATTAATTTCTACACCGCCATGTACCATGCCAGTCTGATGCCGACAGTGTATATGGATGTGAATGGAGAATACAAAGGTTTGGATCAAGAAGTGCATCAGGCAAAAGGATTTACCAATTACACCTCTTTTTCGTTATGGGATACTTTTAGGGCATTCCATCCATTAATGAATTTAATCAATCCTACGCGCAATGCCGATATGGTGTCATCCATGATGGCACACTATGATCAAAGTGTCTTGAAAATGTTGCCTATTTGGTCGCATTATGCCAATGATAATTGGTGCATGAGCGGGTATCATTCAGTCTCGGTGGTGGTAGATGCAATTTTGAAAGGAGTTTACAAAGGAGATGCCGAAGCCGCGTTGGCAGCATGCGTTCAAACAGCAAATGCGCGTAAATATGAAGGAATAGGATCCTATATCGATTTAGGATATGTACAAGATGAAATTTCTGGGACTTCAGTTTCCAATACTCTGGAGTATGCTTATGATGATTGGTGTATCGCGCAACTTGCTAAAAAATTAGGTAAAGACGACATTTACAAAGATTTTATTAAAAGAGCATCTAATTGGAAAAATGTTTATGACCATTCTATCGGCTTTATGAGACCTAAAGATGCAAAAGGAATATTTAGATCCAAATTCGATGCTTTGGAGACCCATGGTCAAGGATTCATAGAGGGGAATACTTGGAATTACAGTTTATATGTACCACATCAGCCAGTGGCTATGATGGAAATGATGGGGGGACCCAAAAAATTAGAAAACTATCTGGATTCCTTGTTTACCATGGAATTACCAGATAAATATTTCGAACATACAGAAGATATCACCCGCGATGGGATTATTGGTAACTATGTACATGGTAATGAACCATCGCACCATGTCGCATATTTATATAATCAAACCGCTAGCCCTTGGAAAACACAAGCTCGTGTACGTCAGATCATCCGTAATCAATATCATAATGGACATGCAGGCTTAGGTGGAAATGATGACTGTGGGCAGATGTCTGCATGGTATTTATTTACTGCTTTGGGCTTTTATCCAGTTGCACCTGGAGATGATGCTTATTGGATAGGGAGTCCATTGGTCAAATCGGCAAAGATTAACCTAGAAAATGGGAAAACGATTACAATAGATGTGAAAAATCAATCCGAAAAAAATGTCTATGTAAAAAAAGTAAGCTTAAATGGTCAACCGTTAGCTGGTTTGAAACTTTCTTATGCTGCCATTATGAATGGAGGGGCACTGCAATTTGAGATGACTGATAAGCCAGGGAAATAGATTTTTATATTGACCTATCATGTAAATAAATCAAGTTTCATAAAAGCATAGATCACATCGTTTATTGTGGATCTGTCAATGATAAAGTTTATGAATAAGAAGATGAGTAAAATTAAGATCATTCAAGCAGTAGCCATTACCAGCTTTGTGGTCTTAATTTTACTTCAATTGAGACTGATATCGAGCGTTTATAAAATTGAACAGCTTGAGTTCCTGAAAAATGAAAAAGCAGAGATCAAATTAGCATATGAGGAGTCTATCATCAATGACAAGTTGTATCCAGGAGGGCAGGCAATTATTGATTCGATCTTGGTTCCGCAGTACGGAACATTACAAAAGCTGTATCATGAAGATCCAAAGCTTTTTCGCCGTAAATTAAAAGATCTGGGAAATGAAATTTTGGTAGAATTAAAAAAGAAAGCAGATTTTGAGGTTCAGTTTCACAATATCATTCGAAACCTAAAACTAGACTTGACCGAATATGATTATGCTTTGTATTTGGATAAGCTTGCGCTAACGTTTGACGGTAAAATCTATTACTCATTGTTTGAAGTTAATTCGACAGATCAAGATGGATTAATCGATGGAAATTTTGATGTCGTTCGTCCTCAAAATATTGTCTCTGCCATTACGGTTACACTTCCTTCTAATAATTCTAGCTTAATTGCTTTTAAGTTATATGCTAGTAAGCACAATCAGGTAAAAAATATAGTTTTGGCTATTGCCCCATTGCTACTTTTGTCTAGCAGTAGTATTGTCGTTATTGTTTTTTTATTTTTCATCACCATGAGGAATTGGATAAGACAAAAAAAATTGAATGAGATTTCAGCCGATTTTTTTAATCATGTAACGCACGAATTTAAGACACCCTTAACAACCATACAGGTCTCTGTCAAAAATTTAAAAACAGACCTGGAAGATAAAAAATGGGAAGGTGGTTACAGAAGTGTAGATGTCATCACTAGGCAGACCCAAAGATTAGATAAACTGATCAATCAAGCATTGGAGGTGTCAGCTTTTGATCCACAGGCTGCACAATTTCAAAAACATCTTTTAGTAAAAGATCTCAATGATATTATTCTTGATAGTCAAATTAAATGGAAAAAAGAAGCAACTGTAGTATTGAATTTTGAACCTCATACAGTTGACTTATATGTTTATTACGATCATTTTATGTTAACCACTTTAATCACCAATTTAGTGGAAAATGGATTAAAATACAACGTAAGTGAGTACAAGAGAGTACAAGTAAATGTTTTATATATTTCCCCAAAATCGTTAATGATTGAAATTGGCGACAATGGGTTTGGAATTGATAAACAGGATCGAAGTCGCATATTTAATAAGTTCCAAAGAGGTCGGCAGATCAGATCCTCAACAGGATTAGGGTTGGGTTTATATTTTGTTTATAATATTGTTGCGGTACATAAATGGAAACTCGACCTGGAGACTTTTCAAGATCAGGGGACTATTTTTAGAATAATAATTCCAATTAGTAAATAGGATATGGAAGGAAAAATATTACTTATAGAAGATGATGCAGATCTTGGAGTAGAGGTGCAATGGTATCTGGAAAGAAGTGGATTTCATGTACAGCTAGTCGATGATGGGGATAAAGCTTTAATGTTGAGTAAAAAACAAAATTTCGATTTATTGCTAGTCGATGTTCAACTGCCATCATTTGATGGCTTTGAATTGGTGAAGCGGATAAAGGTTTTGAAACCTGAATTTCGTTTCTTGTTTTTAACAGCACGCAATGCAAAGGAAAGCTGTATTGCAGGACTCAAACTAGGAGCAGAAGATTACGTTACTAAACCATTTGATACCGAAGAGCTCTTATGGCGCATGAACAATATTTTAGCACGTGGCAAAGAGAAAAAGATAGAAGAACTACAAATTGCAGATGTTGTTTTGTATTGCAGTGCTATGGAAGTACGTGTTAATGGAGGAAAAACATTACGTTTGACTGCACGTGAATTTGAAGTCTGGAAATATCTATTGCAAAATTTAGATCGCGTACTGACCAGAGAAGAAATACTCAATAAACTATGGGGGGAAAGTGACTATTTTATGGGACGCAGTCTAGATGTCTTTATTTCTAAAATACGGAAAGTGCTCTTAGATTCTAATCAATTAAAAATTGAAACAATCTATAAAGTTGGCTTTATCACCCGTTTGATCAGCAATTAATAGAAAAAGAATGATGTTAACAATTGATTAACAAGTTTTTGAAATAGGCTTCTCTATATTAGAGTACTAATTCGTTTTAGTATAACTAATTAAGCCTATTATGAACAAACTAACCAGATCTAGGCGACTATTGCTTTTCGTGGGCATGCTGTTGTCTTTTAGTGCTTGTCAAAAAACAGAAGTCAAGCATTATGAATTATTACCCCCAGAAACTGAGCCTGAAATGGACATCACGATTTATGGTAAACTCACTGTTAACCATGAAAATAGTGGTGGTTCAGGTGCTGGTGAGGGCTCTCCAAAAGTAGTCGATGACGACTATTCAACAAAATTTCTAATTAATCCCTATGTGAATGATCTTTTTCTACAATTAACTTTCCCCGGCGGAATTGCCGTGACTTCTTATGTATTAGCCTCTGCCAATGATGCTCCTGGAAGAGACCCTAAAAATTGGGATCTAGTTGCCTCAAACGATGGAGAAACCTGGACAACATTGGAAAGTAAGACTGGGTACACTTTCCCAGATCGAAATTTTAAGGTACGCTTTGACATCTCCAATACAACCAAATACAAGTTTTACAGACTGAATATCAAGGAAATTGCTGGTGGAACAGGTCTGTTTCAAATGGCCGAATGGCGATTGATCTCGGATCCTCAAAAAAGTGCTAACCAATAATAAACCTATTAGATGATGAAAAATATAATCAGAACAATATTTGTTCTTATAGCTTTTTGTAGTTGCTACTGGGGCAATGAAACTTTTGCACAGCAAGCAGGGCAGGTTCTTGTAAAAGGAATTGTGCGTGATGAGATGAATGTAAATCTGGCAGGAGTAACAGTGACCAATTTAATGACAAAAAACTCTGCTGCAACCAAAGAAAATGGACAATTTGAAATACTTGCAAGTCGAGGTGATTCTTTGACCATAACCAATATCGGATATGAAACTTTCCGCACAGTTATCAATAATGCAATTACGATAAATGTTATTTTAAAAGCAACAAGTAATGGTATTAATGAAGTTGTGGTTGTGGGCTACGGTCAACAAAAGAAAATTTCAGTAGTCGGTGCCCAATCAAGCGTAAATGTTGAAGACCTTAAACTTCCGGTAGCTAACCTAAGTACCATGTTAGCAGGAAGAATTTCTGGACTGGTTGGAGTACAGCGCTCAGGACTTCCGGGTGCAGATGGGGCCGACTTGTGGATTAGAGGTATCTCAAGTATGTCTGGAAATACAGGGCCATTAGTAGTAGTTGATGGAGTACAAGGGCGTGATATTAACGGTCTTGATCCAGAAGATATTTCCTCACTGACTATTTTGAAAGATGCTTCGGCTACTGCTGTATACGGTGTTGCAGGAGCCAATGGGGTGATCTTAATCAGTACAAAAAAAGGAATCACGGGCAAGCCATCATTAATGTTTAATTACAATCAAGGTTTTACATCATTTACAAAAAGACCTGAATTAACAGATGGAGTAACCTATATGTTGTTGCGTAATGAAGCACGATTAGCTACAGGAATGCAAAAGGAATATTCAAATAATTATATCAACAATACCATCTTAGGACAAGATCCTTATCTGTACCCAAATGTGAACTGGATGGATCAACTTTTTAAGAATTCAGCAAGCAATCGTCGTGCAAACTTTAGTGCCCGTGGTGGGTCAGAATTCGCAAGCTATTATGTTTCTGGAGCTTATTATGATGAATCGAGTTTGCTTAGAACTGATGCGCTACAAAAGTATGATGCTACAACCCGATTTAAGCGCTACAATTTTACTTCAAATATCTCGATGAATTGGACGACAACAACAAAATTCGAATTGGGAGTACAGGGAAATATCGGAAATATCAATTATCCCGGAGTAAAACCCGAGGAAGCTTTTGGCAATGTTATGCAGACTAATCCAGTCTTATATCCAGCCATGTATCCAGGTAACTTTGTTCCTGGCGTTAGTTCAGCAGGTGCACAACCAAATCCATATGGACAAATAACGCAAACAGGTTACCAAAATATTTTTAACAATCGAGTGATGTCAAATGCTAGACTGACACAAGATTTGTCATTTTGGTTAAAAGGACTGAATTTTTCAGCTTTATATTCATTTGATATCTGGAATGAACATACCATCAATCGTACCCGAAATCGGAGTACTTATTTGATAAATCGTTTGTTTCCATATGACGATCAAGGTAATCCCATCTTAAATATTATTTCGCAGGGTGCTGATGATTTGGCATTCTCTAAATCAAATAATGCCAATAGACAGTTTTACACCGAAGCTGCTTTAAATTATAATACTGTGATTGCAGACAAGCATCAAATCTCAGCTATGTTATTGTATAATCAGCGTGAAATCGTAGAAGCATTTGCAGATAATGTCACATCGTCATTGCCTTTTCGTAACATGGGAACAGCTGGACGTTTAACATATTCTTATGATGATAAGTACTTTGTGGAAGGTAATTTTGGATATAATGGTTCTGAAAACTTTGCTCCTGGAATGAAGTTTGGTTTCTTCCCTTCTTTTGGGGTCGGCTGGGTAGTTTCGAATGAGAGATTTTTTGAACCAGTGAAAAATGGAATTAACTTTTTAAAATTACGTTATTCTGATGGTAAAGTTGGAGATGGCAGTAATGGTGGTACTCGTCGTTTTGGTTATCTGACTTTAGTCAATACGGATGCGGGAGGTTATACTTTTGGTAACGGTCTTAGTAATACGGGGTATGGAGGTACAGCGATTTCAGACTATGGAACAAATGTACAGTGGGCGGAATCTCACAAACAAAATCTAGGTTTAGAAATAAAAACACTAAAAAGTAAATTATCATTAACAGTTGATTTTTTTAAAGAAAAAAGAACAGGTGTATTTTTACAGAGAGCCTCGCTTCCTGACTATGTTGGATTGACCAATAATCCTTGGGCTAACTTGGGAATTATTGAAAATAAAGGTATTGATGGAACATTAGAATTAGCACCATTTCCAGTTGGAAATGTTCATGTAGATCTACGCGCTACTTTCACTTATAATAAAGATAAGATTCTTGAAAATGATCAACCAAGACAGCCTTTTCCATATATGGAAAGAAGAGGTAACAACGTATTGGGAATATATGGATATCAGGCCGATGGTTTATTTCAGTCGGAAGATGAAATCAAAAATCATGCAGATCAAAGTGCTTTAGGAGCGCAGCGTGTAGGAGATATTCGTTATAAAGATTTAAATGGTGATGGTCTGGTTGATGCTAATGATGTGAGCTGGATAGGTCATGGAGATGTACCCAACTCAGTCTTTGGTTTTGGAGTTAATGTTTCCTATAAGCAGTTTTATTTTGGCGCATTTTTTCAAGGCACTTCAGGAGCTCAACGCCTAATAGGTGGAGACGGTATTATTCCTTTTAATAACAGTACCGGTGCCGAAAGAAGCAATCTTTATGCGATTGCAGAAGACCGTTGGACAGAAGAAAATCCATTGGAAAATCCATTCTACCCACGACTGGCTTATGGAAATGCAGCTAATAAGAATAATTCAGCCGCTTCAACATGGTGGGTGAAAGATGTAGATTTTCTTCGCTTAAAAACAATGGATGTTGGCTATAATTTTAAAAAGGACTTTTTGGAAAGGATCAATGTGAAGAATGCACGTATCTATGTCCAAGGTGTCAATTTACTTTATTGGAGCAAATTTAAGCTTTGGGATCCTGAATTGAATACCGGAAATGGCACACGTTATCCGAATGTTAGAACAATCTCAATGGGAATACAAGCAACATTTTAACTTTTAATCTTACAAAAATGAAAATAAATAAATTTAGCTGGATGATAATTGCAGCTTTAGCTTTGACATCTTTCAATGGTTGTAAAAATTATTTGGATCAAGTACCTGATGATGTGATTACCGTAGAGGATATTTTCAAATCCAAAACGAATACAGATAAGTTTCTAGCCAATATATACAGTGTTATTCCTAACGAACTGGTACAACGATTTACAAATTCGGGTAATGCAGGTCCATGGACTGCGGCCTCCGATGAAGCCAAATATACCTGGGATTTTAATTATGCAAATAACATGATTTCAAGTGTATGGAGCAATACTGATGGTGTTGTTGCTGGATTTTGGAATAGCTACTATGAAGGTATCCGAAATGCATCATACTTTATTCAAAATATTGATAATGCAAATCCTGTTGAAGTGACATCAGTCATGAAATCAACATACAAAGCAGAGGCACGAGCACTTCGGGCACTCTATTATTATTATTTAGTAAAAACATATGGGGCTGTACCCTTGATTGGTGAAGAGATACTCGATATCAATGCACCTCTTTCTGACCTTAAACTTGCAAGAACTCCTTTTGATGCCTGTATTGATTATATCGTTGACGAATTAGATGAAGCATATAAAGAATTACCATATCGTCCTAATAATAATGAATACGGAAGGATTACAAAGGGAGTCGTTAAGGCATATAAATCAGAAGCACTCTTATTAAAGGCAAGTCCTTTATACAATGGAAATGCAGACTTTGCATCACTGAAAAATCCAGATGGAACAGCTTTATTTAGTGCGACAGAAGATAAGCAGAAGTGGCAGATTGCTGCAACGGCTTCCAAGGAGTTTATAGATGAATTTGTACCAACTTATTATGATCTCTATCAGGAAACAAATGCAGACCCTTTCGTTGCAGCATATTTATCATGCCGTAATGTAATGACTATAGATTGGAATAAGGAGTGGATATTTGCTCGATCAAATAGTGGAAATAATGCACAATATGACCGTACACCAAAACATGTCGGTTTCCCATCAGCAGCACAAGGGGGAGGAGCTCTTGGAGCAACGCAGGCAATGGTAGACGCTTATTTTATGAAAAATGGATTAGCGGTTACCGATTCAAAATCTGAATATTCTGAAGTAGGATTTGTTAACTATAAGGCTCCCTATGATGTTGCAGATCGTACAACATTTAAAATGTATGTAAACCGTGAACCACGTTTTTACGTAGGAATTACTTATAGTGGAAGTTATTGGCTTAATCAAGCAAATAGTAGTACACCTGTCATCTCATGGTTCAATTATAGTGGAAATTCAGGCCGATCACAAAGCACATCGGATGTAACGCCTACCGGTTATACAGTGAGAAAGAATGTCGGAACAAACGGAAATAATCGAGGAGCTTTGTTGTTAAGATTAGCGAATATTTATCTCAACTATGCAGAAGCATTGAATGAATCTTCTCCAGGAAATGCAGATATTCTAAAGTATGTCAATTTGATCCGAAAACGCGCTGGTGTACCAGGATATGGCGAAGGAGATGTTGCTATTCCTGCAGGACAGGCGGCAATGCGCGAGGCAATTAGAAAAGAGCGTCAAGTAGAACTGGCTTTTGAAAATGTCCGTTATTTTGATACTCGTCGTTGGAAAATTGCTGAAAATGTAAGTGGAGGACCAGTGTATGGAATGAATCTGAATGCCGATGGAAATGATTTCTTTAAGAGAACGGTAATCGAAACAAGAATCTTTAAAAAGCGGGATTATCTATTTCCAATTCCGAATAATGAAGTACTGAAAAATGAGAAACTAATTCAAAATGTAGGTTGGTAGTGTTTGTTTGTAATCAAATCGAGGTCTTTTTAAGACCTTGATTTGTTTTATGCCCTTTAACCTAAAATTTTTGTAATTATAACAGTATCATATATTAAGTTAATGCAGGGATACGTAAATTTAACAAAATTTAAATATTAAGATTGAAACCTTGCTTCCTGCGGTTTCAATCAAAATGAAAAATACAATAATGAATTTTAAAAAACATTTAGGAGCATTAGTTTTACTACTCTCTGTTCAGTTGAGCAAAGCACAGTCATTTAGTCCTGTCGATTATGTCAACCCATTGATCGGGACACAGTCTAAGTACGAATTGTCAAATGGGAATACCTATCCAGCTATTGCAATGCCATGGGGCATGAATTTCTGGACACCACAAACAGGGAATATGGGTGATGGCTGGGTCTATACATATACGGCCGATAAAATCAAAGGTTTTAAACAAACCCATCAGCCAAGTCCTTGGAATAATGATTATGGACAGTTTTCTATTATGCCAACAATTGGAGAACCAGTCTTTGACCAAGAAAAGCGTGCGAGCTGGTTTTCCCATAAAGCAGAAGTCGTAAAACCGTATTTCTATAGTGTATATCTTGCAGATCATGACGTTACTACAGAATTAACACCATCGGAGCGAGGGGCAATATTTCGTTTTACCTTTCCAAAAACTGCAGCAGCTCAAGTGGTTATTGATGCTTTCGATAAAGGATCATACATTAAAGTAATTCCAGAAGAAAATAAGATAATTGGGTATAACACCCGGAATAGTGGTGGAGTGCCAGATAACTTTAAAAACTATTTTGTCATTATTTTTGATCGTTCTTTTGATTTTAAAGCAGCTGTAAAGAGTGGCGATATCAAAAATAATGTATTAGAAATGAAGGATAACCATGCAGGTGCTATCGTAGGATTTAAAAATCTGAAACGAGGTGAGCAGGTTATCGCTCGTGTTGCATCATCATTCATCAGTTTTGAACAAGCGGAGCTAAACCTTAAAGAAGTTAAAGGCAAAACATTTGATGAGATAGTTGCGGTTGGAAAAGCGAAATGGAATGAAGTATTGGGACGTGTTGAGGTGAAAGATCCAGATATTGATCGTTTAAAAACTTTTTATTCCTGTTTGTATCGTTCGACCTTATTTCCGCGAGATTTCTCAGAAATAGATGCACAAGGAAAAAGGGTGCATTATAGTCCTTATAACGGACAGGTTCTACCAGGAGAAATGTTTACAGATACCGGATTTTGGGATACATTTAGAAGCTTATTTCCCTTATTGAATTTCATCTACCCTGAAATGAACGATCGTATGCAGGCTGGACTGGTAAATGCATATAAGGAAAGTGGATTTTTACCTGAATGGGCTTCCCCAGGGCATCGCGAGTCAATGATTGGTAATAATTCGGCCTCAGTGGTGGCAGATGCTTTTGCAACAGGAAGAAAAGGATATGATGCTGATCTATTATGGGACGCTGTCGTGCATGGGGCAAATAACGCTCATCCTAAAATTTCAGCAACAGGAAGGTTCGGTCATGAGGTGTATAATACATTAGGGTTTATACCTACTGATAAGAATATCAATCAAAATGTCGCCAGAACTTTGGAATATGCCTATAATGATTGGAGTATCTATCAATTTGGAAAAGCATTAGGAAAACCAAATTCAGAAATTTCAATTTATGCAAAGCGTGCCATGAATTATAAAAATATTTATGATGCTGAGACAAAATTGATGCGTGGAAAAAAATCTGATGGTACCTTTGTTACACCTTTTGATCCAAGTGCTTGGTCTAAAGAGTATACCGAAGGAAATGCGTGGCACTGGAGTTTTTGTGTCTTCCATGATCCGCAAGGTCTGATTGATTTAATGGGTAGTAAACAGGCTTTCAATGCAATGCTTGATACCATATTTGTGATACCAAGCTACGAGGGTATGAAGAGCAGAAGTATGATCCACGAAATGAGAGAAATGCAAATCATGAACATGGGCCAATATGCACATGGTAATCAGCCAATTCAGCACATGCCATATCTCTATAATTATGCCGCTGAGCCTTGGAAAGCACAATATTGGGTGCGCCAAATCATGGATAAGCTTTATCTCCCAACTCCCGATGGTTATTGTGGTGATGAAGATAATGGACAAACATCAGCTTGGTATGTTTTCTCAGCTTTGGGATTCTATCCCGTAGCTCCAGCTTCGGGTGAGTATGTATTGGGATCACCACAATTTCAATCCGTCAAATTAAATCTACAAAATGGGAAAACACTGAAGATCGACGCGACTAATCAAAATAAAGATAACGTATACGTCAATGAAGTAAAGATTAATGGGAAAATGTATACCAAGAATTTCTTTCAATATAAGGAGCTAATCAAAGGGGGGGAGTTGCAATTTGATATGGCTGATAAACCGAACAAAAAAAGAGGAATTAAAGATACTGATGCACCCTACTCATTCAGTAAAATGAAATTGTAGCAATAAATCAATTTTGAATGTACTAACGAAAATTTTTAAAAGAGATCTTTAATGCCAACAATGATTGTTATTAGGCTATTAAACAGGGGAAGACAATTTTTTGTCTGTCCCCTGTTTGTTTTTTATAGCTAAAATATGATATATTTATCTTCAACCATTGGGGAATTTAAATAATGACGAAACGTTTTATTACTCTTTTATTATTCTATTTTTTCATTTTAACAGTCTTTGCGCAAGATTTGAGCGATAGTATAAGTCTATATCGCAAGCTTGATTATGTTATGGAAAATCAAGAACTCTATGTGAAAAAAAGAGAAGATCATATTGCTAAACTTAAACAGGAAGCCTCATTGGTAAAAAAAGATGATCATGAATACCTAAAAAAAAATTACGAAATATTTAAAAACTATAAAAAGTTTCAATCCGACTCAGCATTGCATTATATTATGCTATGTCGACGATTAGCTTTAAAAAATTCAGATTCGTCATCAATAGCTGTAAGTCTAGATCTGGCTTGGATCTATTCTTCAATAGGTAGGTATATTGAGGCAGAACATGTATTGCAACAGTTAAATCCCACGACACTATCAAGTACATTATTACCGCAATATTATGAAACTTATAGCGCTTTTTACAGTCATTATGGTCAAAGCAACAATCATGAAAAATACTACCAGGCAAGTGAGCGTTACCGAGACTCCTTGTTAATGGTTCTTGATCCACAGTCTTCTCAGTTTAAAAGTGCAACAGCGATTAAAATCCTATTTCAAGGACAGCGAGAAGAGGCTAAGACCTTATTTAAAGCCATGTGGAAGGAAAACAAAGAAGATTTAGAACAAAGAGCACTTATTGCCTATTTCATAGGACTAATCTATAAGCAGGAAAAAAATATAACCGCACAGCGGTATTACTTTGCGCAGTCAGCAATTGCTGATATTGAAATTGCTAATCGTGATAATGCCTCATTGCAAGATCTGGCATTGACTTATTATGAGCTCCGCGACTTTGATCATGCATTTAAATTTATTGAAAAAGCGATCGATGACGCAATGGGTTGTAATGTTCGTTATCGTATAGTAGAAGGCACATCTTTTTATCCGATTATTAACGCAGCTTATCAGAAGAAAATCAATACCCAGAATAGACAGTTACAAGTGATGTTAATTGTCATTAGCTTTTTATCATTGATCTTGATTATCGGTTTGGTATTTATCTTTAGGCAGGTACAACGATTAAGGTTAACACGTGAAGAGCTTTCGATGACCAACAGCAATTTACGTAAATTGAATGAAGAGATCAATGATAAAAACATGCAGCTCTTTGAATCAAATCACATCAAAGAAGAATATATTGCCCAATTTTTTGATCTCTGTTCCAATTATATTGATAAGATGGAAGACATCCGGAAAGCACTTCTTAAGAAAGCAAGTGCCCAGCAATGGGATGCCATCAAAGATCAACTGAAATCCACACAGATGGTCGAACGGGAAGTGCAGCAGTTATATATTAATTTTGACCGCATTTTCTTAAATCTATATCCTTCATTTGTTGCAGATTTCAATAAACTGCTTGCTCCAGATGAGCAAATCCTACCCAAGAAAGGCGAGTTTCTAAATACTGAGCTCCGTATTTTTGCCTTGATTCGTCTGGGCATTTCAGACAGTGTTAAGATCGCGAGTTTCTTACGCTACTCCCTTCGGACAGTCTATAACTATCGGACCAAAGTCCGCAATAAAGCCGTTGGAAATCGAGATGATTTTGAAGATCAAGTCCGACAAATTGCAGTAATTGATCGCTCTTAACGGTCAATCTAGTACTTTTTAACTCCTTTAGTTTTATTTAACTAGCTTGTTTTAAGTGGTTTAAAAAATATGATTAGTACTTTTTGGATTTAGACCCTTTTATCCCGCTCAGCGTTCTAGTAGCTTTGTTTTTGTTATAGAGCTGGGGAATTCTATGGCTATTTGAGTAGTTCTCAAACTAAATTATTGAAACCATTTTATAAATGCTTATGATTTTCTTTACTAAGAAAGCAACTCTTTTTATGTGGGTAATTTATTTCTTTGCGATAGTGGGTACATCTGTCGCTCAGGATAAAATACAGATCAGTGGACGTGTACTTGATGTCCAAGATCAAAAGCCACTAGGAGGAGTTACAATTGTTCAAAAAGGAACAGTCAATGGCGTATCTTCTCAAGAAGATGGACGCTTTCAAATCTCGGTTCCATCCGGAACAACTTTGTTATTTACCTACGTTGGTTATGATAGAAAGGAAGTGGTGGTCAATTCCAGTAATCTGACAGTACAGTTAAGCTCTTCTGCCAATGTACTGGAAGATGTAGTTGTGATTGGTTACGGTAGCGTAAAACGAAAAGATGTAACCACAGCAATCTCATCGGTATCAACAAAAGATCTTGAAAAAAGACCAATTGTCAATGTCGGTCAAGCAATTCAAGGAAAAGCTGCAGGAGTTGCGGTAATACAGCCGAATGGTGCACCAGGAGGTCAGATGAACATTCGTGTGCGAGGAACAACTTCTTTCAATGGGAGTAATGATCCGCTTTATGTTGTCGACGGTGTACCGGTAGATAATATCAAATTTCTGTCGCCCAATGATGTGACCGATATTCAGATTCTGAAAGATGCATCTTCTGCGGCTATTTATGGTTCAAGAGCCGCTAATGGTGTAGTTTTAATAACGACTAAAACCGGGAAAGTTGGCGAAGGAAAAATTACATTTGGTGCGCAACTTACATCCAATATTGTGAATAACACCGTCAATGTGCTAAACACCGCGCAATATCGAGATCTTCAGAATGAAATTGGAATGGTTAATTTACCTGCTGGATTGACAGATCAAACAGATTGGTTTAAGGAAACCTATAAAACAGGGGTTCAACAGAACTATCAACTGACAATTTCAGACGGTACAGAAAAATTAAGATATTATCTTTCTGGAGGATTTACAGATGATAAAGGAACATTAAAAGGTTCGTTTTTCAAACGATATAATTTTAAAGCAAATATCGATAATCAAGTCCGTAAATGGTTAAAAGTTAATGCAAATATCACCTATTCTGACTATAATGATAATGGTATTACTTCAGGCTTAGGTTCCAATAGAGGCGGAGTCGTTACAGCTGTGATTACAACACCAACATATGCTCCAATATGGGATCCAACAGATCCAGATCGCTATTATAACAATTTCTATGGAATCAATAATATTACCAGTCCGATTGAGAACTTAGCGAGAACAAAATATAACAACAATCGCGAAAATAGAATATTAGCATCAGGAAGTGCCTTAATCACCTTTAATCCTGATCTGAATTTTAAATCTTCATTCACTTTAGATAGAAGAAACGGTTTATTGACAACTTTTCTAGATCCCTTAACAACAACATGGGGTAGAAATCAATACGGTGAAGCATCAGATATCCGTAATATGAATACGGTGTTGACATGGGATAATGTTTTGACCTATAATAAAAGATTTGGAAAGCATAATATCGAAGCAATGGGCGGTTCGTCTTGGACCGATTCAAAGTATACCAATAGCTATATCAATGGATCAAATTACGCAAATGGTCTTATCCAAACTTTGAATGCCGCAAACAAAATTTCTTGGAATGGTACAGGTTCTGGAGCATCGAATTGGGGGATAATGTCTTATTTCGCAAGAGCAATGTATAACTATGATGGTAAATACCTGTTAACTGCCAATATGCGTGCTGATGGATCTTCCAAATTAAATCCAAACGATCGTTGGGGTTATTTTCCTTCTTTATCAGCAGCATGGAGACTTTCATCAGAAAATTTCTTAAAAGATGTGGAATGGATCAATGACTTAAAGGTTAGAGGAGGCTGGGGACAAACGGGAAACCAGTCAGGTCTTGGTGATTATTCTTATCTCGCATTCAACGGAATAGAGCGGATAGAATGGTTTAAGGTCGGACAAGAACATGCAGTACCTAATATTACCCAATCGAATACATTAAGAGCAACGGATTTAACTTGGGAAACGACTACACAATCCAACGTAGGCTTGGATGTTGCGGCCTTTCAGAATAGGATAACATTGACCTTAGATTATTATCATAAGAAAACAACAAATATGTTGATGGAAGTTTCCCTTCCAGCAGGTTCGGCAGCAGCAAACGTGATCAAGCGTAATGAAGGCAAAATGACCAATAAAGGAGTAGAAATTGCTGTAGGTTCGAAAAATTTAATTGGAGCTTTTACCTGGGGTACAGATTTTAATATCTCATTTAATAAAAATCGTCTGGATAAACTCGTGTTAAGTCAGCTTTATAATGATGCAATGACCAACGACAATGTGCATGATTATGCAGTTCGAAACCAACCCGGACGTGCTTTGGGTGGTTTCTTCGGTTATATCAGCGATGGAGTTAATCCAGAGACCGGTCAATTGATGTATCGTGATTTGAATGGTGATCAAAAAATATCATCTTCAGATAGAACATATATTGGCGATCCAAATCCCAAATTTACTTACGGTATGACCAATAGTTTTTCTTGGAAAAACTTTGATCTAAGCATATTTATTCAAGGGACATATGGCAATGATATCTTTAATGCAAGCCGTATGGAAACAGAGGGGATGTATGATGGTCGTAATCAATCCACAGTGGTATTAGACCGTTGGCGTGTACCAGGACAGATTACAGATGTACCTAAAGCGGGATTTGATATGAAAAATTCAACATATTTTGTGGAAGATGGAAGTTATTTGAGATTGAAAAATATTTCATTTGGTTATTCCATTGCTCCAGAGCGATTGAAAAGAATTGGTATTCAAAAAATACAACCTTATTTATCTGCTAGTAATTTGTTGACTTGGACCAAATATTCTGGTATGGATCCTGAAGTAAACCAATACGGAAACTCAGGACGTGTACAGGGAATAGATTGGGGAACTTATCCGCAAAGTAGATCATTTGTAGTTGGAGTAAATGTCGAATTTTAATGGAATAATCATGAAAACAATAGCTATAAAAATATTTTTCAACTTGGTTATCATATCTATTTTAGCCACTTCTTGTTCTTTGAACAGGGACCCATTGGACGGTTATTCAGATGATAGTCAGGGGAAAACCGAATCAGGAACTCAGATTGTTTTTAAGAACAAGAGTGAAGTGGACAATTTTTTAACGGGTATTTATCAACAGATGCGTGACAGACAAGAACATTGGTATGTTGACTTATTACTCATCTCCGAATCGCATGCCGACAATGCATATGCAGGTACAACAGGAGCAGAAGTATTACCCTTTGAGAACAATTCCATTGAAGGGTCCAACTCTGTTGTCGATCGGGATTGGGGTCGTTATTTAGAAGATATAGCACGTGCTAACCGTTTAATTATTAATATCGATAGCGTAGCAGATAAATCTGTAAATGATACGGATATTAAATCATATAAAGCACAAGCCAAGATCTTCCGAGCATTAGCAATGTTTGATATGGTAAGAATTTTCGGATCCATTCCCGTTATCACGACGCAAGCTGCAGATATTACAGCTGAAAATATTGAAGAAGTGTATCCGCAGTATTTCCCATTTCAAAGCACAGAAGAAGAAGCATATCGTCAGATTGAAAAAGATTTAGTGGAAGCATTAGCTGATGCACCTAATGGATCTGGGACTGATAAAACAAGGTTTACAAAATCTGTTGCCAAAGCTATGTTAGCTAAAATTTATGCTGAAAAACCGATTCGAGACTATGCGAAAGTAATCCAATATGTAGATGCACTTACAGCTGATGGTTTCGAATTGAATACCAATTATGCCGATATCTATGCAATGAATGCAGGGAATACGGATTTAGTACAGCGTAATACACGTGAATCAATTTTAGAAGCACAATTTATGCCGGGGGCTGGTAACTGGGCAACTTGGATGTTTGGTCGTGATCTTTCTAATTATGAAAATAGCTTTACATGGGCTAAGTGGATCACACCATCTCGAGATTTGATTCAGACCTATCAAAATGAAGGTGATAAAATAAGGATGGATCAGTCAATTGTGTATTATGTAGCCAAATGGAGTAATTACTATCCGGCATCCCATTACCCCTTTATGTTCAAATTGAGATCGTCTATGAGTAGTATGGTTAAACTAAGATACGCCGATTTATTATTACTAAAAGCCGAAGCTCTAATTATGCAGTCTAGCCCTAATTTGAGTGCTGCTGCAGACATCATTGATCGTGTTCGTGAAAGAGTAAAACTTCCGAAATTAGATAATTCCATACGTGCAGGTAAAGATCGTATGTTGGATGCATTATTGAAAGAGCGACGTTTAGAATTAGCTTTTGAAGGACAGCGTTGGTTTGATTTAGTAAGATTAGATCGAGTCGAGGCTGTAATGAATGCGGTATATGCGAAAGATTCAGGACGCAAATCTCAGGTCTATCCATTTAATCAGTATTCATACCGCCTGCCGATTCCACAAGCAAAGATCGATCAGAATCCAAATTTAGTGCAAAATCTAGGGTACTAATTAATTGAAAATTTTATGAAACGCAAAAATAATAACACTATGATATATACACTACTGTTGTCCTGTTTAATTACAGCAACATCATGTAACCGAGATAGCTATAAGCCTTCAGCTTCAGATAACATAAAAGACAAAGGCGATGTAACGATTTATACAACAACCAATACACGTTCCCAAGATTTTACAAAAGGATATATAGATTTCAGTACGAAATTTAATATGTCACCAAACACGATCACATTAGATCCGAACCAAAAGTTTCAAAAGATGGACGGTTTTGGTGCCGCTATTACAGGATCTACTTGTTATAATTTGATGAAGATGAGCAAGGAAGATCGTACTAAGTTTTTAACAGAAACTTTTTCAGATGAAAAAGGTATGGGAATGAATTATATTAGAATTGCTATTGGATGTTCTGATTTCTCTTTAAGCGAGTATACTTGTTGGGATAAAGAAGGGAAAGAAAATTTTGCCTTGCAGTTCGAAGAGAAGCAATACATCCTACCTGTGCTAAAAGAAATACTGGCAATCAATCCATCAATCAAAATCATGGGTTCTCCATGGACACCGCCTAAATGGATGAAAGTAAATAATTTGACAGATTTGAAACCTTTCGATTCTTGGACGAGTGGTCAGTTGAACCCTAAGCATTACCAAGACTATGGATGGTACTTTGTACAGTGGTTGCAGGCAATGAAAAAAGAAGGTGTCACGGTATCTTCGATTACAGTTCAAAACGAACCTTTAAACCGTGGCAATTCAGCTTCGTTGTACATGACATGGCAAGAACAACAGGCTTTTATTAAACAAGCATTAGGTCCGCAATTGAAAGCAGCTGCGTTAGAAACTAAAATTTATGCCTTCGATCATAATTACAACTATGATAATATTGCTGATCAAAATGACTATCCTGTGAAAATTTATAACGATGCAGGAGCAGCTTCCTATATAGCTGGAGCCGCATTTCACAATTATGGCGGTGACAAAGCTGAATTATTGGATATTCATAATCAACGTCCAGATAAAGAACTGGTCTTTACAGAAACATCTATTGGAGAGTGGAATGAAGGTCGAAATCTTGAAAAGAGATTAATGGAAGATATGCGTGAAGTAGCGTTAGGAACGGTCAATAATTGGAGTAGAGCAGTTATAGTTTGGAATCTGATGTTAGATACCGATAAAGGGCCAAATCGTGAAGGAGGATGTCAGACCTGTTACGGTGCTGTTGATATCAGTAAATCTAATTTTAAGAATATTACACGCAATTCGCACTACTACATTGTAGGACACCTTTCGTCAGTCGTAAAATCAGGTGCAGTTCGTATTGGAGCGAAAGGATATACAGCAGAAGGGCTAGTGTACACTGCATTTCAAAATAAAGATGGGTCTTATGCAATTGTATTGCTGAATGATGCCGAAGAAAATAGAAAGATTACAATAAGTGATTCAAAAAATCATTTTAGCTATGAGGTGCCAGCTAAATCAGTCGTTTCTTATCGTTGGGCCAATTAAAATCTAAAAAATATGAAAAGACCTATTTTAAATTTCCTATTAGGAACTGTCGCAGTTGCGGCGCTGTATTCCTGTAAAAAGGATGAAAAATATGTGTATCAAATAGGTGAGCCCAAATTGGAAGTGAAATCAGATATTTCAGCAGCTCACTTTGGAGACAGTTTAGTATTTCAAGTGCATGCGTCGGATCAAGAGATTGCTTTATCGACTGTAAAAGTACAGTTGTTTTTTACAGATGACCAAGTGTCGGAAACCACTATACGAACAAAGGAAAACGGAGACTATTCTGGAAAGATCTTTATACCCTTTTATAAGAATGTGCCAAATGGTAAGGCAACGTTAAAATTCATTCTACAGAATATAAGTCAGAAAATGACGGAACAGTCTTATGAAATTGATTTGACTAGACCAGATTTTCCTTATTTGAATTTAGTAACAGAGTCTAAATCCTATAAGATGGAGAAAATAGGAACGAATGAATATGCGGTTACAGAAAGTTTTCCATCTTCAGTAAAGGGTTATATCCAGGCTCCAAAAGTAGGTGAGCAAGGAAATCCAATGAATTTTGGTTGGGTCAACAATACTGTTGAAATTGGATCTACGACCGAAATTCCTTTTACCAATTTAACTTCCGGTGTATATAGCATAAAGTTTAATACATTGACGTATGAAGCATCGCCATTTATAAATATTTATTTGAATGGTAATTTATTAAGTCGCGTTGATGATGATTATTTTAAAGGAGAGTTTGAGTTGAAAAATGGAGAACAGGTTACATTTGATGGTATCGACGATGTAAAAAACTGGTGGATTGATCCGGATTATTTCATCCAAAAGTCAGATGGATCCATCAATTTTAACGGTATTAATGGAAAGTATCGTATAACGGTAGATTTTAAATTGAAGTATTTTCTTGTAGAAGCCATGGATGGAGCAAACCTGGCATCACTGAAAGCCGATGGTACAGGAGCTATCTGGATCATTGGAGAAGGTATTGGTAAGCCGGGCATTGCAACTAACCAAGTCGGTTGGAGCCCAGAGAAGGCTTTGTGTATGATGCCGATCGGAAACAAAAAATATCAAATTACCTTGAAGGCCGGAGAATCTATTCATGCAAGTAATATCAACTTCAAATTTTTCCATCAAAAAAATTGGGGGGGTGAGTTTGGAGCAACAAGTATCAGTACAGATAATGATATGATTTTTATTGGCGATGGAACCAATGGCCGAGATTCGGGAAATTTAGGAATAGTTTCTGGTAAATCCCTTACTTTAGGAACTAGCTATATTTTGACAGTAGATTTGGGTCAGGGTAATAGCAAAGCTATTCTGACAGTCGTGAAAAAATAAACAAATTAAAGAAGTATTTGTAAGCCTTTACTCATAATTGAGTAAAGGCTTTTTTATTGAATAGGTAAGATAAAAATCATGATAGGGTAAAAAAATCCTATCAAAATGATAGTCTGCTATCATTTTGATATTGATATACAGTCTTTTGATTTTTTTATAATTCACTTAAACTGTTGTTTTATTGTTTGTTCTGTCTATTATGATTATTTGGCACAAATTTCGTGTATCAATAGCAAAAAGAGAAAGCGCTTTTAGTGAATAAGAAGTTTTTGGTTAGCTAATTATTGTTTTGAAAGTGATTGTTGGAATCATATAACAAAACAGTGACAAAAATATGTAGAAACTGATCAATATTTTAAGAGTTTTGATCGTTTTTCATATGTTGACAAGACGATTTTCAAGAAATTTAACAAGAAGATATAAATAAAAAAGGAATGGATACAATTAATGAAAATATAGCTACAGATTATATAACTGCTCATTACAAAGAAATAAATAATGAAATACGTCACTTGTCCAATCATAAAAATTTCGCAGGGATTCTTCAGGCAGTCGTGAATTTTTTAAAGTCGCAACTAACAAATGGACAAATACAAAAAATAGGTGACCGTATAAAAGTGATGGGCTGGCTTCATAAACGTGGGAATGATTATGTGCGGTTTATTATTGAGAACTTATTTGTGCGTTCTTTTGACAGTATGAAAAAAAGCTGTACACCGCCACAATGGGAGGATTTATATAGAAAATTTCCTCTGGATCTAAAAAAAGTTTATGCAGCACAAAAAGCAATGGCATACAGGTAAAATCTACTCTTTAATAATAGAGAGGAATAATCAGATGCTTTACGGGTTGCATGGACTAAATATTTTGGATTGATTTAAAGATATACTAAAAATTGGGAATGTAATAGAATGCATTCCCAATCTTATTTCCTAAGTTGTTCTCATATTTACAGATGTAAATTCCAATTTCTATTTATTCAAGTTCATATTTTGTGAGAAGAAGAACATTTTTATGCCGTGATATAGGACTTTAGGTCTTTCAATTGTTTGCGGTATGACCAACTAACAGCAGATTCTGTCAGAATAAATAAAATTAATACAAAAACAAGACAAACGATAAATAAGTTTACTTGACCAGGGAATAATAATTCCATTCTATTTAGGGCTGGAATAATACTTACCTTATTAAAATAACAATATAAAATGCCAAACCCCGATGCGATAAATGTAGTGATGTAATGAAAGCTTTTATAATTTGCTAGTTCTAATCGTAGCTCATGATAGAACCATCTTACATCTTGAATATTTTGAACATTGATGGTATTACATATTTTATAAAAAAAATAAAACCGGCTGAAGTAATAGCTGGTAAAAATGAACAAAATACTATAAAAGAAATAGTATATCAATGCTAGTTCTTTTGTAAATCCAAAATAAGTCGGCAAAAAAGCAAGTAAGAACATAGCCAGAATTTGTACCGAAAATTCCATTTTCATTTTTGATTTGATAGATTGAATGATGCTTGACGTTTCCATATTTTTGGTTTTAAATTGTTATTGTTTAATTATTATACAGTAAGTAAGAGAAAATTCTAAACGTTACACTTTTTTTTATTTCTTTTAAAACCTTGATATATAGGAGGCCTATTTTCGTCTTAAATTGTAAACTGCCATTGCTTTTATGAATTTATTCAGACAGTTCTATCGTATCATTATTCTTGTATCTTCTTGCTAATTCATACCTTTGTCCTTGAAAATGGAGAAAAGTAGATTTTTTATAGAAGTAGCTTATTTTGGGAAAAATTACCATGGCTGGCAGGTTCAAAATAATGCAATTTCTGTTCAAGAGCGATTGAATGATGCTTTAGCAATTCTATTGCGTGTGCCAACAGAAACGATTGGAGCAGGTAGAACTGATACCGGTGTTCATGCCAAACAATTATTTGTTCATTTTGATGCAGATTCCACTGGAATATTAGCAAATCCAGATCGTTTTCTACATGCTTTGAATGGTTTATTACCTCATGATATTGCAGTTAAATCTGTTTTACCTGTTCATCAAGAAGCACATGCCCGTTTTGATGCAGTGCGTCGTTCTTATGAATATCATCTTCATTTTGAAAAAGATCCTTTTATATATGCATACTCTTCATTTTTAAGAGATATTCCCGATGTAGAAAAGATGAATAAAGCGGCTGAATTTTTGTTAGGAAAACAAGATTTTAGTTGTTTTAGTAAATCTAATACACAAGTTTTTACCAATATCTGCACAGTCTCAAGAGCCGAATGGATATGGGAAAGTGAAGGGAAACTTGTTTTTCACATTACAGCAGATCGATTCTTACGTAATATGGTACGAGCTGTTGTTGGGACCCTGTTAGAGATCGGAATAAAAGGTAAACCAATTTCATTTATGGAAGAAGTCATTGCTAGTCAAAATCGTTCAATGGCTGGTACATCTGTACCAGCTCAAGGTTTGTATTTGACTGAAGTGGCCTACCCTTACCCTGTAAAATAGAAAAAGTGAGTCAAGAGAAAATAGTAGGAAAAACATATGACGTCAATCTGTTACG
The DNA here is from genome assembly GCF_042686355.1 of Sphingobacterium anhuiense. Taxonomy (NCBI): domain Bacteria; kingdom Pseudomonadati; phylum Bacteroidota; class Sphingobacteriia; order Sphingobacteriales; family Sphingobacteriaceae; genus Sphingobacterium; species Sphingobacterium anhuiense. Next base: position 96,457 of record NZ_JBHUPE010000007.1, on the reverse strand, counting down.
TCGGATGGTTAAGTATATGAAACCTTACGGAAACATATTCTGGATCTCCGTGGTATTGACCATCTTATTAGCAGCGGTTGCTCCAGCACTGCCTATATTAATCCAATATACCCTGGATAAATATATATTACAGTTTAATACATCGGGACTCAGTTTGATGTTTATTCTGATGATTGTATTGCTTATTGTACAAACATTGGTCCGCTACTATCATACCCTTATGACTAATACGCTTGGACAATCGGTAATTCGTGACATACGTATTGAAGTTTTTAATCATATTACCAAACTTAGATTAAAATATTTCGATCAGACGCCATTAGGAAAGTTGATAACACGAACCATTTCAGATCTGGAAACCATCTCCAATATTTTTTCTGAAGGATTGATCCAAATTATTGGTGATCTATTGCAGCTCGTAGTTATACTCGGGGTCATGTTTTATACCGACTGGAAATTGACCTTGATTGTTCTCGTGCCGATGCCACTGATGATAGCTGCCACTTATATATTTAAAGAGGCTATGAAATCCGCTTTTCAGGATGTTCGAAAATGGGTTTCCAATTTAAATACCTTTTTGCAGGAGCATATCTCTGGGATGGGCATTATCAAGTACTTTGCCCGTGAAGAGCAGGAGATGAATAAATTTAAAGATATCAATGGTCACCATCGGAATGCCCATATCCGTGCCAATTGGTATTTTTCAATATTTTTTCCAGTTTTGGAGATTATCATGGCTATTTCTTTGGGTTTATTGGTCTGGTTTGGAGCCAAGCAGATTTTAGGTGATGTCATCTCTGCGGGGGTAGTGGTGGCTTTTATCATGTATATCAATATGATCTTTCGCCCAATTCGCGAGCTAATCGATAAATTCAATACCCTACAGATGGGTATGGTGAGTGCGGAACGTATTTTTGAAGTTCTAGATACAGACGAACATACACCTAATGACGGAAATTTAACACCAAATCATATCCGTGGAGAAATCGAATTTAAAAATGTATGGTTCGCTTATAACGATGAAAATTGGGTTTTACGTGATGTTAGTTTTAAAGTAGCACCTGGAGAGACTTTAGCATTAGTTGGGGCTACAGGAGCAGGAAAATCATCTACTATTAATATTCTGAGCCGATTCTATGAAATCAATAAAGGTCAGATTTTACTCGATGGTATTGATATTAGGGAGTATGAATTGAATTTTCTACGGAAAACAATTGCAACAGTGCTTCAGGATGTTTTCTTATTTTCAGATTCTATCTTACATAATATAGATTTGCATGACCAACATATCACACGCGAATCCATCATTTCTGCAGCGAAACAAGTCGGGGCACATGATTTTATTATGAGATTACCAGGTGGGTACGATTATCAAGTGCAGGAAAGAGGGGCTACACTGTCGTCAGGACAAGCACAACTGATTTCTTTTATAAGAGCTTTAGTACATGATCCACGAATTTTGGTATTGGATGAAGCAACTTCATCAGTCGATACAGAAACAGAAGAACTTATTCAACATGCAATTGATAATTTAATGGTGGGAAGAACAGCAATTGTGATTGCACATCGATTATCGACAATTCAAAAAGCAAATAAGATCATCGTCTTAGAAAAAGGTGAGATCATGGAAGTAGGTACACACCATGAGCTACTAAATATCGATGGCTATTATAAAAAATTGTATGATCTGCAATTTCATTCTGCAGGAATTTAAAACAGTAAGACCAAAGTAAGGGAAGCTTTCCATACTTTGGTCTTACTATTTAATAGATGTTTCGCTTCCTCGTGTAAAAATCACCAAAAGAAGACACTTATTGTACAGACATTATATAACTGTTTTTTTCGATTGTCTCTTCCGCACTGATATGTATATTAGCACTTATTTCAGAACCACTTCCAATTAAAACATTACTTCCAATACTGCTATTAGGGCCAATTGTAACAAAATCTTCAACAATAGTATTGCTTGCAATCACTGCGTTACTACCAATAACACAATGGTTACCAATTTGAACATCAGGAGCAATGGATGCTCCAGGTAAAATAAGAGTACCTTTGCCGATATCCGCTCTTTTAGAGACATGCGCTTTAGGATGTATCAGTGAACAGTATTTCCAAAAACAGTTTTCGGAAACAATTCTTTTTCGTAATCCCGAATCGAGAACAGCTACAAATACCATATCTTCTTCCTGATTTATCTCCTGGTGAAGTTCAACCGGATAATCAAAGACATCAGTAATAAGCAATGATTTATCAATAAGACCTGCAATATCCAATTTAAGCTCTTCTGCAGTTTCGACAGCAACTTTAGCGTGTGCTGTAGCGCCATAAATATATAACATCTCGCAAAAGTAAAAAATACCAAATCAAAAGCTGGAATTAATTGTTATTGTTATGTAATGTGTTATTTTTAAATTAGCAGTTCGCGAATATAGTAGTGCAAGTGACCGTTAAGTCTAGTATAATCACATTGCAACACATTTGATTGTAACCCAAACAAAGACAATTTTCAATCTTATCTCCAGCTACAAAAGGGTGTTTGTATCGGAAATGTATTGTGTTTGCAATCAAATTTATCTAAGTTTGTCATCAATCAATTTATATAAAAAATGATTCAACGTATTCAAACCATTTATTTGCTGGTAGCCGGACTTGTTTTGTTTGGCTTATTTCTGTTTCCATATGTTCATTATAATGATCTTGTAGGCCTTGGAAAAGATGTAAAAGTAACAGGTATTTATGGAACGTCGGCTGGTTTGCCAACACATGAAACCGGTTTTTATTATATCTTACAGATCATTGCGACGGTAGTAATTGGCCTGTTACCTCTATATACCATCTTCAAATTTAAGAATCGCAAAACTCAGATAAAATTGATTCTTCTGAATATTGTATTGATCATTTTATTAGGCATATGGTTATATGCAAGTGCAAGTGGTCATTTAGTAACGGTAAATCAGTTTTTAGGAGCAGGGACAATTGGTGTCGGCTTCTTTTTATTGCCGATATCCATTATTTTTCTATCCTTAGCATTAGGAGCAATTCGTAAAGATGAAAAATTGATTAAGTCTGCAGATCGATTACGTTAATAAGAAAAACAAGATTTAATATAGGAAGCTATGTATTCAGTACATAGCTTTTTTTAATTTTTAAAAATGAAACCAGCATCTGCATATCGATCACAAATAGTAGTGAATATGCTCATGTTAACTTTACTGCCGTTAAAAACAGCTTATAGTCCAATGAAAATAATAATAAAAGACTTCGTTATCATATGCATGTTTCTCTTATTTGGCCAATTTGTGTATGCACAGTCCGATAAGATAGAAAAGGAACCATTAGTAGTAGATGAGATTCAAATTGATGTTAAAAGCGTCCAAATTGACGCTAAATTAAAGATTGCAACCGTAGAGCTTTTTCTTACCTCTTACAATAGAAATGAACGCGAACTTAAATTAAACACTTATGGTACGCAATTGGTGGATGTAAAAGGTAAAAAATATCTATTCGGAACGCTAAGTCTAGGGAAAATTCTGGTAAAATTAGAGGACAAGCAAAACTACATTAACTATTTAATGAAAATGGATGAACCTGTATTGTTGACCCTAAAAGTTGCAAACTGGGGAAAAGAAAAACCAAAAGAATTGATCCTTGTCTTTGAAGACAGTGAAGAAGAAGGTCACTATATAGAAACGGCTGTTCAATTATAATTGAACAGCCGTTTCTATATAAATTTAGTAACTTATCTGCTGTAACGGATTTGTTGACGATCCATCATACCCATTTGATCTTTCATCATTTTGATTTGATCGGCCAATAATTTACTCTTATCTGCTTTTTTAGCTTCCTGTAAATATTTCTCTGCCTCACGCTTATTACGTTTTGCCATTGCAATACCTGCTAAACTAAGTTTTGCTAGTGCAATATTGTGATCCATATGAAGACCTAATGTCAATGCCTTTTTAAAATATTTCTCAGCTTGCATAGGAGCACGTTGCGATTCGATCAGGCCGATTAACATATTGTAATAGCCATATTGAGCAGGAATTAACTGCTTTTCATAGTTTGTGATTTTATTTAACCATTTTTCAGCTTTTGGCATATCTTGCTTGCGAAGAAACCATTGCGCCAATAACATATATTCATGGAAGAATACTGTTACAAATCCGATTATTGTTAAGAATATTCCTAAAATACCCCATCCCCATTGGCCAATCCAAAATAAAGCAACTGTTCCGATTAATAGCACACTGCTAATAATAATTCTTACAAGATTTGACATAAGTCTATATTTAATGTAAATGTATACCGAGTTTAATTTTGCAAATATCCGTTAAATTGTGCGCTAAAGCAACTTGTTTTAGTTGTTATTTTGTAAAATTGTATATTTAGAATATGGGAAAACGTTTTGATAAATCTTGGGAACCGATTTTGGGCCCGCTTTTAGGTCAGTCTTATATGGTTGATCTATCTTTTTTTGTGCAACAAGCAAGAGATAATGGACAAGTATTTCCTCCGCAAGATCTAGTATTCAATGCATTTCGATTAACAACTTTTGATTCGCTTAAAGTAGTGATTCTGGGACAGGACCCTTATCACAACGATGGTCAAGCTCACGGTCTGGCATTTTCGGTTCCTGAGGGCATTGCATTACCGCCATCCTTAAAGAATATTTTTAAAGAATTGGAAACAGATATTTCGGAATTTAAAATTCCGAAATCAGGAGATTTATCGTATTGGGCCAAGCAGGGAGTTTTATTATTGAATGCTACACTTACAGTCAATGCACATCAAGCTGGATCACATCAGAAAAAAGGTTGGGAAAAGTTTACTGATCAGGTTATTCAGGCAATTTCAGAAAATAAAAAAGCTGTAGTCTTTTTGTTATGGGGAGCATATGCACAGAAAAAAGCGACCCTAATAAACGCTCAGAAACATTTGGTTTTGACAGCAGTACATCCATCGCCCTTATCTGTTTATCGTGGATTTTTTGGATGCAGGCATTTTTCTCAGACAAATGTCTTCTTACAGCAGCATGGAGAAAAACCGATTGACTGGAAATTGATCTAGTTAACCATCTCAAGCAGTCATTACTTCCGCTAGTAACGATTGTAGTTCTTGAGTAGAAATATGATGGAGATGGTTAATTTTGATTTTTCGTTGCTTATAAAGCACATGTGTCATTTGAAGATGGCTGTCATAAGTTATTTTTAGATCTTGCAAACACGTTATTCTTTCTTCAATCTCACCGATGATCGCATATTCAAAAGTGCCGATTATGGTAAACCGCTGTATGAGCAACTGATTGTTTCTAAGCAACGATAGATCAAACCAAGCTCCTTCACCAACGCCACCGAGATATTGAGAACTCTCTGGGATATGAAGCGGTTTATGTTTAGATAACATGCTTCCAATACTGATGTCTTCAGGGAGTAAAGCAGCTTGTTTGCTGTATACGTTTTCACTTAGCTTTTTAATTAAGAATAAGAGTGATTGAATTCGAGACATTCTGAAATTTTGTAATCCATATGCTGGAGAATAGCGGTAAATCATTTTGTTCTCAGCAGAATTGACAATATTGCTGATCGGACTAGCTTTAATAGTTTCCGGAAAATTAATTGGATGGGACCAGCAAAATTGGCGTGAAGAAGCAAACAGTAGCCGCGTAATGAAACGAGAGCAGTTATTGTTTCCTTTTGCCACTGCTCCGTAAGGATAGGAACCTTTCTGTACCCATTTATCTGCAAATGCTTTTGCATGGTCAAAGTTAAGTCCTTTGACGATAGAGAAGAAAAGTTCACCACTTCCCTGCATAGCAGGTTTCATATCTTCAAAATGAGCAACGATAGCCTCTAAATTTGAAATCTCCCCATTGTTGAACGCCGCTTTGATACTGATTGATAAAAGAGGGTCTGATTCCTTTGATCTGGTTCGTCCATAACCTCGTGGAGAGATATATCTGCCAAAATCATAATAAAACAAATCGCCTGTTTTTGAGGAAATGATAACAACACCAGTATGTCCAACCTTAAAATTTAAATTCTTAACGATCCCTATCTTTTTGAAAAACATCATCCATTTTTCATCACCTCTTATTGTGGCATCTGGCCAAGAAAGAATGAGTGCAAAATCAGGATATGGTGTAATACTATTTGTCATAACTGTCTTGTAAAGATAATAAATATAATTTATTGCCTTCTCTAATGCTGTCACATGCAAAAAATAGTAATTATGAATAACTATTTTTTCACACTTTTATTGACTGTAAATTCATTATCATCAAGCAATCTTGATCTACTTTTATCAATCAAGTGTATTAGAAATAATATGGTATGTCAATTAAAGTACTTATTAAGTAATGAATGGAAAGCAAAATAATTGGTGCTAAAATCGAGCCGATTTTTAAGTAGGACAGCAGATTGTCCGCTAAATTGAAAATCTTTAAGATAGATTATAAAGGAAATTAATCCAAAATAGGGATATATATTCGAGGAAGTACATTGCCCATCCTCAGTAAGCAAAATGGACAATGTATTTATTTTATTAATATTCCAATGGAATAATAGGTTCTTTTTTACTTGTGGACATAATCATCATGGTCTGGAAAGTTTTTACAAACGGAATCTTAGCTATTTTTTCCATAATTACAGCTTCATATGCTTTAATATCCTTAACATATACTTTAAGCATGAAATCACAGCTTCCTGTTACGTGATGACATTCAGTTACTTCGGGAATCATTTTAACTGCTGCTACAAATTCTGGGATAGCATTGTGTGTATGAAAATCCAACGATATTTGTATGAAAGATTTGATTCCTAATCCTAATTTTTCTTCATCAACAAATGCGTGGTAACTCTTTATAAATCCCGAATTTTCAAGTTTTCGTACTCGTTCCAATGTTGGAGCGGGCGAAAGTCCGATGCTTGAAGCTAGTTGCAGGTTGGTGATACGTCCGTTCTCCTGTAATAATTTTAGGATTTTTAAATCTGTTTTATCTGGCAAAAATGGCATATTCAACTATTTTTATTGGTGATATTCTGTAAATATACACAATTGTTCCAAATTTAATTTGGTGTTGTAGTGTGTTTTTGATTTTTAATTTTTTGTATAATCAAAAACAATATTTTCAACAATATGATATAGATTTTTATTATGGTAAATCATTTGTTTGTAAAAAAAGAGGTACCTGTTAAGCTTAGAGTGCGTAAAAAGTGACATTCGTCACTTTTTTTATCAAAATGGGCGCTTAAACTACTAAAAGTAACGTTTTATTGGCATGTAAATCGTAACTTTGTCGTTCAGAAGATTGTGGGTTTTACCTGAATGCAATTTTTTAAACCGTGAGAGCGAACTATGAGTACTAAAGACGACGATTTACTAAAAGAGCTGGAGCTCGAAGAATATAAATACGGGTTCACAACAGACATCGAAATGGAATTTGCGCCGATTGGTCTTACAGAAGACACCGTGCGTTTTATTTCAGCTAAGAAAAACGAGCCTGAATGGTTATTGGAATGGAGATTAAAAGCATTCCGTCATTTTCAGACCTTAAAAATGCCGAAATGGCAAAATTTCGAAACACCAGAGGTTGATTTTCAAGGTATTTCCTATTATGCGGCGCCAAAGGCAAAACCGCAATTAAACAGTTTAGATGAAGTAGACCCTGAATTATTGTCTACATTCGCTAAGCTTGGAATTCCTTTGGACGAGCAGAAAATTTTGGCAGGTGTAGTAGCCGTAGATGCTGTATTTGATTCAGTATCTGTGAAAACAACTTTCCGTGAAAAATTAAAAGAACAAGGTGTTATCTTTTGTTCTTTTGGAGAAGCTGTTCAAGAGCACCCTGAATTGGTTAAAAAATATTTAGGATCAGTTGTTCCTCAAACAGATAATATTTACGCCGCATTAAATTCAGCAGTATTCTCTGATGGATCTTTCGTGTACATTCCGAAAGGCGTTCGTTGTCCAATGGAATTGTCTACTTATTTCCGTATCAATGCACAAAATACAGGTCAATTTGAACGTACATTAATTGTTGCTGAAGAAGGCGCCTATGTCTCCTATTTAGAAGGTTGTACAGCTCCTATGCGTGATGAAAATCAATTGCACGCAGCAGTAGTCGAATTAATTGCAGAAAAAGACGCTGAAATAAAATATTCTACCGTTCAAAACTGGTATCCTGGTGACAAAGACGGTAAAGGTGGTATCTTCAACTTCGTTACAAAACGTGGTATTTGTAAAGGTGATAATAGTAAAATTTCCTGGACACAAGTAGAAACTGGGTCAGCAATTACATGGAAATATCCAGGTGTCATCTTAAAAGGCGATAATTCAGTTGGTGAATTTTATTCGGTAGCAATGACCCGTAATATGCAAGTCGCAGATACAGGTACCAAGATGATTCACATCGGAAAAAATACCAAATCAAAGATTATTTCTAAAGGTATATCTGCAGGCAAAAGCCACAACAGTTACAGAGGTTTGGTGAAAATCGGACCAAATGCAGATAATGCAAGAAACTTTACACAATGTGACTCCTTACTAATCGGAGACCGTTGTGGTGCACATACGTTCCCTTATATTGAAAATCGTAATAATACAGCAACTTTAGAACATGAGGCTACCACTTCAAAAATAGGAGAAGATCAAGTCTTTTACCTAAATCAACGTGGTATCGATTCGGAGAAGGCAGTAGGGTTAATTGTCAATGGTTACGCAAAGGAAGTATTAAACCAGTTACCGATGGAATTTGCTGTTGAAGCACAGAAGTTGTTGGCGATTTCGTTAGAAGGTTCAGTAGGATAGATAAAAAAATAGTTGCAACCAGAGTACTTGTTGAAAGTACCATGCGCAATACACAATACTAATAAAGAAATGTTAAGTATAAAAAATTTACACGCGTCTGTAGACGGCAAACAAATTTTAAAAGGTTTAAATCTTGAAGTAAAAGCAGGTGAGATTCATGCAATCATGGGGCCCAATGGTGCTGGTAAAAGTACTTTAGGAAATGTTTTAGCTGGTCGTGATGCGTACGAAGTGACAGAAGGTGAAGCTTTATTGGACAACGTTGATCTATTGGATTTATCTCCAGAAGATCGTGCTCGTGAAGGGCTGTTCTTAGCTTTCCAATATCCAATTGAAATACCAGGAGTATCGAACATAAACTTCTTGAAAACAGCAGTTAACGATATTCGTGCATATAAAGGTCTGCCTCCGATGGAAGCAAAAGAATTCTTAAAAACAGTGAAAGAAAAGCAACAGTTGGTAGAATTCTCTGCTAACTTGGCTAACCGCTCATTGAATGAAGGATTCTCAGGTGGTGAGAAAAAAAGAAATGAGATCTTCCAGCTGGCAATGTTAAATCCTAAATTATCTATTTTGGATGAAACAGATTCAGGTTTGGATATTGATGCTTTACGTATCGTCGCAAATGGTGTTAATCAATTGCGTTCTAAAGATAATGCTTTTGTAGTTATCACGCATTACCAACGTCTTTTAGATTATATCGTGCCAGATGTAGTTCACGTATTATACAACGGACGTATTGTAAAATCTGGTCCTAAAGAATTAGCTTTAGAATTAGAAGAAAAAGGTTACGATTGGTTAAAAGAATTAGACGCACAAAACGCATAATTACACAAATCTTGTGAAAGAATAGAGGTGTTAATTAGCGATTTGATTAAAATATAAAATGAATACATTAGTTTCAGAATCATTACTTCAACAAGTGTTGAGCAATTTTCAAGAGCAAGTAGCGGAGCCTGCTTTTTTGTCGGCAATACGTCAGCAAGCTTTTGATCGCTTCTCAGCAGTTGGCTTTCCAACGGTGAAAGACGAAGAATGGAAATATACCAATATTCATAAGCTTATCGATCAATCATATGTATTGAATTCGGATGTGGATATTGAAGGATTAGATTTTAGTGCTGGTGAAATTCCAAATCTGGATGCACACCGCATTGTGTTGGTTAATGGTCAATACATGCTGTCATTCTCTTCTTTGGAAGAAGAAAAAGGCCTTATCGTGAAAACGATGGAGGATGCTGTAGAAGAACCTGCTTTTCAAGCACATTTTGCACAACATGCAGACAAAACTAGTAATCCTTTCGTAGCATTGAATACAGCTGGTTATACAAATGGTGTTTTTATTGCACTTGCAAAAAATACCATATTAGCTAAACCGATCCATATTATCCATGTTGCGACAGGTACAGAAGATTTCTTTTCACAGACACGTAATTTAATCGTGCTGGAAGCAAATGCTGAAGCAGAGATTATCGAGTCTTATATGACTGTTGCTGGTGCCGCTAAAAACATTCAAAATAAAGTATCAGAGATCATTGTCAAAGAAAACGCTAAAATGCAACATTATTATTTGCAAGTAGCGGAATCTGCCAGTAATTATTTCAATCATACGGAAGTATATCAAGAGAAATATAGCTTATACAATAACTATAACTGTAATTTTCCTGGAGCAGCTTTTATAAGAAATAATATCAACGTACGTCTTGACGCTGAAAATGTGGAAAGCCACTTATACGGTATCAACTTGACAGATGATAAACAGTTGGTTGATAACCACACAGAAGTGGATCATATGAAACCACATTGTGAATCTTACGAATGGTATAAAAATATTACACAGGGAGAATCTGCAGCTGTTTTTAATGGTAAGATTTTCGTACGTGAGGATGCTCAAAAAACAAATGCATTTCAACAAAATAATAACTTGTTGATTTCTGATAAATCTGCAGTTTATACCAAGCCGCAACTTGAAATTTTTGCTGATGATGTGAAATGTTCACATGGATGTACGATTGGACAATTTGATAACGATGCCTTATTCTATTTAAGAGCTAGAGGTATTGGTGAAGAAGCCGCTCGTATCTTATTGGTACATGCATTTGCATTTGATGTAACAACTCGTTTCTCGAATGAGGTTGTTCGTCAATATGTTGAAGAATTAGTTGAAGAGAGTTTATCCAGTTAATAGGTAATACGATCTATTGTAATAAAATAAAAGCGTTTGAGCTCTAATTCAAACGCTTTTATTTCTAAATAATTTCAAAATCTGGATTTATTTCTAATAAGTCTCGAATAAATGAATCCGTTGAACGTGGATTTATAAAGACATCATCATACTTATTGAAATGTATAACCAAACCCTTCTGGTAAGGATTTAAAATAGGGTAAATTCCTCTGATTTGGTTTCGCTCAATTTTTCTAATCTCATGAATAGAGATTGTTTTTTTTCTAAAAAATTACTGAGTAGCAGAGAATCACCTGCAATTTGGTATTTCGGAAAAATAAAAATAACGTGCCAGATTAATCCGAGAAATAGAGTTGATATTAGTGCACCTAGAAAAAGTCCTTTATTGATATTTTCATAGTAATTGAAAGTAAGTAAGGTGATGATGCTAAGTAACCAAACGTAGGCTCCTTTACCAATTTTCGCGCTGTAACTCTTCATAATTAAGTGTTTTCTGGTTCAATTACTTTTAATATAATGAATTTTTCATTTTAATACAAGTGTGTGTGTTTAAGTTTGGTAAGCTACTAAATTCTTTTTGTTGATGAATAAATACATAACTTCATTTTCTTTAAAGCGTAATCGATTTATAATCTTAGGATTATCGCTATTTGTGGTTGTCTCGATCTACGTCTTGATGTTTCGTGTCATTGACCATAGGTTACACACATTAAACAAAAGGATTTTAAAAGAGATGTCATTTGAGAAATCACAATTAGTTCAAAAAGAATTCGATGATTTTGATCGTGTTTTTCATTTGATGGGGCTTGCTGCTGATGAAGGACAGCAAAAATTTATGAATAAACTGATTGATCAAGACAGTGTTCGACAGTTTCTCATTGCCTACACGTATTGGAGATCTGATGGTCTTCATTTTTCAAAAAATCTGGAATGGTATGCCGATCCGAAGGCTATAGATCCCGTGATTCAGAGTACAATATTGCCAGAAGATTTCAGAAAAACAAAATTTATTAAAAGTGAAAAGGGGATGTATTTACATGTTTATGTCCCAACCGATAAGGGAGTTCTTCAGTTGACGTTAGATCTGCATAAATTGAACGCTTATTTTTGGGCTGGAAATCTAGGTACCCGCGCATATTTTGAAGTATATGATGCCAATGGAATATGTTTGATTTATCCTGATGAAAAAGAAATAGGAAAAAAAAGAATAAAGAGTTGGAAGCAATATCCTGTGAAAAATAATTTGGTCATGTCAGACTATATTCTGATGGAAGTTCTGTTGGACGAATATAAATTCAAAGGAACATTTGAAAATAATAGATTATTTGTGAATGTACTATTGATGCTGACAGAAGATGATGTGCGTGATATTGGTAACAAAACATTTCTACTAGGTGCTATAGGCATTGCTTCCATGTTATTTTTTATGTTTTTGCTTGACATTGAAAATAGAAAGGCGAAGCGATTGCGGTTAAAAAATCTGGAATATCAAAAAGAAGATGCTTTGCTTCGTTTTGAAAATTTGAAACGGAAAGTAGATCCACATTTTCTGTTTAATGCTTTGGGATCCCTGCAGCAATTAATTGGCAAAGACACGGCTCAAGCAAAAGTTTTCGTTGGAAACATGGCAAAAGTATATCGGAAGTTTTTAAGTGGTGATGAATCAGGTCTAGCACCGATAAAAGAAGAATTGGCACTTGCTGAGGAATATTTTTTCATGCAAAAAATTCGCTTTGTAGATACCTTAAATCCATTGAAAATCAACGTTACTCCAGAGGTCATGCCCTTATTTATTCCGAAATTCAGTTTGCAGATTTTAATTGAAAATGCCATCAAACACAATGAACTTAGTAAAGAGCAACCATTATCAATTACGATTGAAGAGCAGGAAGGAAGATTGGTCGTGCGCAATACTGTGTTGTTCAAAAATCCGGATATGGACGCGGCAGGTTATGGAACCAAAATGATTGCACATGTTTACGATTTTTATCAGGTACAAGGATTTGAAATCCAGCATCATGATGCTGATTTTACTGTATATCTACCATTCATCCATATTGACAGTCGATAAAGATAAAATAATAATTTAAGAGCACTGGACTATTTCTTCCAGTAATACTGCGGATTCACTCCTGAAATTGACGCCTTCACTCTGATTCGCTTTTTGGAACCATAATATATTGGCATCTTCACCACCCTATATCTATGAGTCCTATTTTAATTTAAACAAATGAATAATCTGCCTTTCAAAAGAAATTCAGCATTAGCAAGCTTTGGTTTCTTTTCTATTTTCATTCTCAATTCTTGTCAGTTGCTTAGTCCTCTAGGCTTAGGTAAAAAGAAAGAAGTTGTCGCTGATTCCACAAAAAAGGATTCTGCTTTAGTTTACGACAAGTTTCTAAAAAATGCCAAAATTGATAGCGGAATTTTTAATGTGATCAATAAAGAGAAAGATTTCTTTTTCGAAATACCTGTTGAGAAACTGGACAAAGACTTTTTGTTGATCAATAAAATTTCTTCTGTGCCTTTAGCTTTGAATGAAGCAGGCTTGAATAAGGGCATGAATTATGAAAATAAAGTAATACGTTTCTCCCTAAAAAAAGCGCGTAAAGAGATTTGGGCAAGTGAAATTAAACCTCAGGTAGAAGTACCTAAAGAAGATGCGATAGCACGCTCAGTCGCCGATAATTTTACAGCTTCATTTATTGAATCATTCAAAATTGAAGGCTATAATAAAGATTCATCGTCAGTAATTATCAAGATAAATAAAGTATTTGATGGAACTGAGAAAAGTTTCAACGATGTATTTACCAATATTGGATTGGGTACTTCTCCTAAAACAGCATTATCATTGATTGATCAGATGAAATCATTTGATAACAATATCGTGGTTCGTTCCATATTATCTACACGTGTTACCGAAGGGAATGAATCGATTCCAATTAGTTTAACCATCACTAGTAATATATTAGAATTACCTAAAGATGCAATGAAGCCACGTTTCTCAGATCCTAGAGTAGGTTATTTTACTACTCCACGCTGGTATTTTTCAGATAAGCAGCAAGAGATGGAGAAAAGAGAACTGGTAACACGCTGGCGATTAGAGCCACGCGAAGAAGATGTGGAACGTTATTTAGCAGGCGAACTGGTTGTTCCAAAAAAACCAATAGTTTTCTACATTGATCCAGCTACTCCGCAGCAATGGCGTAAACAAATTATCGAAGGAGTGCACGATTGGCAAAAAGCCTTTGAAGAAGCTGGTTTTAAAGATGCCATCATTGCAAAAGAAGTTCCTAAAGGAATGGACTTTGATATCGATGATGCAAATACATCAGCCATCACTTATGCAGCTTCTCCACAGGCCAATGCGATGGGACCATCAGTTGTTGATCCACGTACCGGTGAGATTTTAGAAGCAGACGTGATCTGGTGGCATAATGTAATGACTGCACTAAATACCTGGATGCGTGTACAGACAGGAACGATCGATCCAACTGTTCGCGGTAACGTGTTCTCCGATGAGAAAATGGCACATGCCATCCGCTTTGTATCATCACACGAGATTGGACATACATTAGGATTGAAACATAATATGGGATCATCTTTTAGCTTCCCTGTAGATTCATTGCGTTCAGCTTCCTTTACACAGAAGATGGGAGGGACAGCAACATCCATTATGGATTATGCCCGTTTTAATTATGTGGCACAACCAGAAGATCAAGTACAAGCTATTACGCCAGTGATTGGTTTATATGATAAATATGCAATTGCCTGGGCCTACCGTTGGTATCCAAATAAGACTGCCTGGGAAGAACTTCCATTGCTAAAAAAAGAAATTGAATCGAAGCAGGACAATCCTTACTATTGGTACGGAGAACAACAGGATCCTAAAAATACAGTTGATCCAAGATCACAGTCAGAAGATTTAGGCGATAACGCCATGCTCGCTGGTACATATGGTTTGAAAAATCTGAAACGTATCATGCCACAGATCATTAACTGGACGACTACTTCAGGTCAGGATTACTATAAAGCAGGTAAATTATATATGGCTGTTATTGGTCAGTGGTATGCTTATGCAGATCATGTTTCCAACAATATCGGTGGTATCTATCTCAATAACCCTGTTTTAGGTGACGGTAAAGACGCATATGCACCAGTTCCTCGCCAGAAACAAGAAGAAGCATTAGCGTACTTAAAAGAAAACGTTTTTACTTTGCCAGAGTGGTTGTTCCGAAAAGAATTGATGACCAAAACATTTCCATTAAAAGATAGTCCAGTAGGTTCTTTCGAATATGCTCCTTATACATTAAAAAGAGAATTTCAATACAGCTTATTATATAATTTACTTCAAGATCAGCGCTTATTGCGTATGACAGAGATGGAATTACTTTTCGGACGTGCTCAAGCGTGGAGTGTAGAGGAATTTTTGAAAACATTACGTCAAGAGATATTTGCAAAAACTTTAAAAAAGCAAAATTTAGATATTAATGCCCGTATGTTGCAGCAGAACTATATCGATATATTATTGGTAACCAATAATAAAAGTATGGATAAGTTGAATACGAAGAAATTGTCTTTTGTAGATCAATTTATGAAAGCTGCTAAACCAGCATTCTGTCCGGTACATGCAACAGCACATACTAATTCTGATGAACATGATTTACGCAATGTACATGTTTCAGGTATGAGCAGAACATCTGAAATGCTGACCGTGAAGCGAGCGGAATTAATCCAGATACAGAAGTTGTTGAAAGCAGCGCAGTCTTCAGGAGATTTCACCACTCAAGCACATTATCAGGACCTGTTAATGCGGATCAATAGTTCGTTAAATGTGAATAATTAACAAAAATCTATATATAAAAAACAAATGAACAAATTCTTACTCTTTGTCGTCTTTTCTTGCGTGCAACTTACTTCGTATGCACAAGAAACGATAACCCTAAAGGGAAAAGTGTTGGATAGCAAAACGCAATCACCGATATTAGGTGCTACCGTTTTTATTGAAAGCACTGCAGTTGGAGAATCTACAGGGGTAGTTGGTCAAATACAACAATCTGCATTGGGAGCAGTGACCGACAACGCTGGTAATTTTACCCTAACTGTACCGACGGACGTTAAATATTTTACAGTTTCCTTTGTTGGATACCAGAATAAGCAAGTCCAGGTAGCGAAGGTATACAACACGATTTTTTTGGAAGCAACAGATAATGCGCTCGAAGAAGTGATCGTAACAGGGTATACCAATATCAGTAAGGTCAAAAACACGACAGCTTACAATAAGCTGAAATTAGACGATATCAAGCAAACAGGGGTGTCTAGTGTTGATCAATTATTGGAAGGACAGGTAGCGGGTTTACAGTTAAGTAACCTGAACGGGGGGCCGAACAGTGCTCCAAAGATTCGTATCCGTGGTACTGTATCTTTAAACGGAACTCAAGATCCTTTATGGGTAATCGATGGTTTGCCGATCGAAGGAACAGCATTGCCAAATACTTTTGATAAAGATAATTTGAACAATCTGTCTAACTTACCGATTGCCGGTATCAATCCCGATGATATTGCGGATATCACCGTATTAAAAGATGCAGCAGCAACTTCAATTTATGGTGCTAGAGCAGCAAATGGTGTTATCGTGATTACAACTAAAAAAGGAAAAAAAGGACCTACGCAGGTTTCCGTATCGGCAAATAGTTTCGTTACGCAGAAACCTGATTTTACGAAACTCAACCTGATGAACGCATCAGAGAAGGTTGATTTTGAATTAGGAATGGCCAATCGCTCTGATCTGACTTATCGAGCAGATCGTGGTGCTATTGCACGTTTATTGAGTACCAATAATGAATTAGATGCTTATCGTCAATATGGATTGACAGGTCTTTCTAAAACAACACAAGACGCCATCAGTCAATTGCGCAATCAAAATCATAATTGGGGCGATGAGTTGTATCGTACAGCATTAAATCAACAATATACAGCAGCGATATCTGGTGGATCTGATGGACACGATTTTTACTTGTCAGGAGGATTTTACGATGAAAAAGCAACAACAAAAGGAGTTGATATGCGTCGTTATTCACTGACTTTAAATAATAACTTTAAAATCAGTAATAAATTAAAAGCAGGTATCAATTTATTAGGATCATCTACAGATCGTAATAACTTCATTCAAGATCGTGATGCTTTTACGAATCCCAACACCTACGCGCGTACCGTAAATCCGTATTTAATGCCTAGAGATGCACAAGGAAACTATGTGTATGATCCCGATATCGAAGGCTACGCAAAAGACACCTATGTGCCTTTTAATGCGCTTGAGGAACGTGCAAATACAAGCTATAATTTAAATAACAAAAGTTTAAAAGCAATAGCAAATGTCACCTATCAGGTGCTGCCTTCTTTATCGCTACGTACTGAACTAGGTTTACAGTTTGAGGAATCGGGTACAGAGCGTTTTGCTGATAAAGAAAGCTATAACACAAGAAAGTTTAGAGAACAAACTCGTTATTACGATAGTGTCTCCAAAAAATATAAATATTTCCTGCCTGATGGCGGAACTGTCCAAAATGATAAGAATAGTATTTTTCAATACAACTGGAAATCTTTTGCACAGTTTAGCCGTAACTTTAATGATCACCATGACATAGAGATCATGGCAGGTACAGAATTGAGGAGATCAAAAAATACAGGCATAATGACACGTGGTTTTGGTTTTAATCCAAAAACCCTAACGAATGAAAATATTATTTTCCCTAATAATACTTATTTTAATGATAATAGATTTAGGCAATATTCAAAAGCAATAGGAGAGAATTCTTATGCCTCTTTTTATGCCAATGCCTCTTACAGTTACGATCGTAAATACAATGTGCATGGTAGTATCCGTTACGACGGTTCAAATATGTTCGGTGTGGATCCGAAATATAGATTCTTGCCAATATGGTCCTTATCAGGTTCATGGAATGCAAAAGAAGAAAATTTCTTGAAAGATCAGGAATGGATCTCGAATCTGAAATTCCGTGGATCATATGGAATACAAGGAAACATTGATCGAAATACCTACCCTTTTATTATTGGTGTATATGGTAATGGTAGTCTTTTACCGGGAACAAGCGAAGAAAATATTGTGGTCAATGCTCCTGCTAATGATAAATTACGTTGGGAGCGTACACAGTCGTGGAATGCTGGTTTTGATTTTGGAATCTTAAAGAATAGAGTTCAATTTACGGTAGATTACTATAATCGTACTTCAACAGATTTGATCGGTACTAGCGATTTGCCCCTAGAAAATGGATTCCCTAATGTATCCCGGAATTGGGCATCAGTAAATAATGATGGTATAGAATTATCAATCAGCAGTCAAAATATTGTTCGTGATCGTTTTAGCTGGTCAACAGATTTTAATATTGCACAGAACCGCAATAAGTTGAAGCGTGTAATGGCTAATCCAAAAGCCTATAATGTAGACGCGCGTGCCGGTTACCCGATAAATGCTATGTATGTCATTGAGACTGCAGGTTTAGATGCCGATGGATTGCCACAGTTTTACAATGACCAGGGGGCTGTTGTGTCGTATGAAGATTTTTATCAACTATATGACCCTTATGCCGATTTTATGCCAGGTTATCTCGTATCATCGCCACTTACAAATAGCGAGTTTCAGAATAAATTCAAATATAAAGGTAGTCTTGATCCCAAATTTGTGGGGGGGATGACCAACAGGTTTCGTTATGCTAATTTCGATCTAGCGGTGTCTGTCGTTTTCAATATCGATCAGTGGATGCGTCGTAGTCCAACTTACAATCCAGCTATTGTAGATAGAGGTTCAAATTATACCAAAGATGTCTTGCAGGCATTAACTCCAGGTTCGAAAGAATTTATTGCAATCGGATCGACTAATGCTGAAGTTACAGACCGTTGGATGGCTTACAGCTGGATGAATGATAACGATCCATCTAATTCTTTTAAATATTTAGATATCTGGTCTAAAAAGATGAGTTATTTACGTGTCAACAGTATTCGTTTGGGTTATACTTTACCGAAGTCAGTTGCTAGTAAAGTTCAGGCATCAAATATTCGCTTTAATATAGAAGGACGTAACCTGTTCGTTTTTGGTAATAACTACGATGGGTATTTTGATCCGGAAACGTATGGTAATAATTATGCGCAACCGATCTCAAAATCATTTGCATTTGGTTTAACAGCATCATTTTAAGTAGAAAACCATGAAAAAAAAATTAATATATATCGCATTGCTAGCTGTAGGTTTAACAGCTGTTTCTTGCAACAAATATTTAGATATACAACCAGTGGGAACAGTAGTCCCTACTACTGAAGCAGACTTTAGAGCTTTGATGGTAAGTGCATATCAAGCTTACCCTGCTCATAAGGCATTATTAAACTTACGCACAGACGAATTATTTTTAGATGAATATTCTACAGATGTTGCTCAGATAAAAGATCTGTATCTATGGAAAGATCAAAATTCTGATCAAAATACTTTGCCAATGGCGTGGGAGACGATATACAAAAGTATCTTTTATACCAACCACGTAATTGCCGAAGCAAAAAATAAAGCCGGTGATACAGATGGTGTAAAACAAATCCTGGCAGAAGCGTATCTATTACGTGCATATGCACACTTCGAACTGTTGAATACCTATGCAGCTAACTTTAATGCAGCTACAGCTTCAACAGATCGCGGTGTCCCGATTTCGATAAAAGTAGACTTAGAGCAGTTGTTTACCCCGGCAACAGTAGAAAAAGTGTATGCGCAAATATTGGAAGATATGAATCAGGGAACTGCTTTAATGCAAGTTTCAGATCAAGAGACCAAAGTAAAATACAGATTTAGTCGTCGTGCTTATGAAGCTTTTGAAGCACGATTAAGATTATATCGTGGCGAATGGGAACTTGCTGCAAAAGCTGCCGATAGAGGTTTAGCCATCAATGCAAACTTAGAGAATCTGAATGATGTGACTTCTAAATTGCCAAATGACTTTGAATCCAAAGAAATGATCCAAGCGTTGGAAGAGGTCGGGAAAACAAATGTTTCCCGTTCAACCTATATTAATCCATCTTTTCTGGCTAGATTTAAAGAAGGAGACTTACGAGTTAATCGTTATTTTCAAAAATCTGGAGGAGACTATGTATCAAAAAAAGGGGGAGATAATCGTTTTAACGTTACCTTTAGAAATGCAGAATTGTATTTGATCAAAGCAGAAGCTACAGCAAGATTGGGGCAAAAGGAACAAGCTATTGCTGCGTTGACTACACTATTAAAAAACAGATTAACTGCAACTGCTTTTACAACAGCTCAAGCAAAATTAGCAATACTTTCAAATGCAGATCTAATTACTTATATCTTAGATGAACGTGCGCGAGAACTTGCTTTGGAAGGATTGCGTTGGTACGATTTAAAACGTACAACAAGACCGGAGATTATACATAGCTATCAGTCTCAGATGTTCAAGTTGAATGAAAATGATCCACGTTATGTGATTCGTTATCCAAAAGAAGCAATATCAAACAATCCGGATTTATAAAATTAGAGCAATCTCATAAATTCCCATCCCCATTCTCAAAAGAATGGGGATTTTTTTTTAAATTCAGCACATGTTTAAAAAGATATTGATCGTAGAAGATGAAAACTGGGCTTCGGAAAGTCTATTGGAGAAATTAGACCAATTGATTGCCACCAAATTTCAATCTAAGATTATAACAACAGTGCGTGAAGCTACCGATTGGTTGCTTAAAAATGAAGTCGATCTCATTTTTATGGATGTGCAGCTCGGTGATGGATTGAGTTTCGAAATATTTGACCAAGTCAAAGTACAGGCACCTGTTATTTTTACAACAGCGTTTGAAGATTACGCCTTAAAAGCTTTTCAGAATCAAGGTTATGCCTATTTGTTGAAGCCGTATGACGACGACGAGTTGCAACAAGCATTTGATAAAGTCGCTCCGTTTATCGTCCAGGAGACCAAGGAGATTCAATACAAAACTCGTTTTCTAGTACGGTATGGTATGCGGTTAAAATCGATACCGACAACAGAAATTGCTTATTTTATGGCTGAAGATAAAATATTGTACGGCTACACAAAAGAAGGAGATCAATTTATTGTCGACGATACCATAACAGGTCTTGTATCACGCCTTGATCCAGAATTCTTTTTTCAAGTCAATCGCAAATTCATTATTCATATAGATTCGATTGTAGATATGTTGAAAGTAGCTCGTAATCGTATACGGCTCCAGTTACAACCGGCGTTGCCAGCTGGTATAGAAGTTATCGTGAGTGAAGATAAATCATCCGATTTTCAGATGTGGTTGGACCGCTGATTAAGCTGATCGTACGATTTTAATAGCAGGACTGTATTGCAGTAATTCATTTACAAAATTATCATTTCCGTCTGGGCTAATGTATATTTCTTCGTACCTGTTATAGTGTATGATTAAACCTTTGCGGGCAGCTGCTGGTTTAAAACCCACCCATAAAGTCTTTCCAACCTCTATTTTGTGAATTTTGTCAATGGCAATCTTTCCTCTAAAGATACCCGATCGATAAGAAAAGTACTCACTGTCTATTATATACCTCGGTCTTGGTAATAATAATATGGCCATGAAGAATGTCGGAAGACCTATTATAGTCACAAATTCTATAAAAGTAGCTTCTTCAGTACGCAGTGTAACGATCATCATGACTATCATGGATAATATAAGGCCAATGATCATGGCATCCATCAAAGGGTCCTGCCTGCTTCTGAAAACTTTCATAATTTATAGGATGTTGCTAATCTTAAAGTTAACAAATTTTTGTAAATTTGCATCGTTATGAAAGTCGCTTTATATACAACGTTTTATTTTATTCCTTGACGATTTTAGCTCAGTCAAGTAAATAGTTTTTTTAGTAAATGATATTTCGCATCATTTAAGGTTGTATTTTACTTTATTATTTTATGGAAAAGAAAAATTGGTTTCAAACCTATATGTATATTTGGATTGGACAATTTGTGTCGCTATTGACGAGCTCTGCTGTCAATTTTGCTGTGATTGTCTGGTTAAGTTTAACGCATAAGTCGGCCGAGGTATTGGCTTTGGCAGGTATTGCAGGCTTATTGCCACAAGCACTTATTGGACCCTTTGTAGGTGTTTTAATAGATCGCTGGGACCGGAAAAAGGTAATGATTTTTGCAGATGCATTTATTGCCTTATGTACCTTGATGATGACATTTGTACTGCAGGAGGCTGCAGTAGGGCTATCGCTGATCTATCTGCTTTTAACCTGTCGTTCCATAGGGGCAGCTTTTCATGCACCAGCGATGCAGGCAATAGCGCCGCTGATGGTGCCCGAGGATAAATTGTTGCGTGTATCAGGAATAAATCAGATGCTTCAGTCCGTCAGTAGTATCGCCGGACCTGCATTAGGAACATTGGCGATTACTTATTTTTCAATCGCTCAAGTGCTTTATCTCGATGTTATAGGTGCGGCAGTTGCAATAGTATCGTTATTCTTTGTCACCATTCCTCATTTAAAGGTTGAATCTAAATTATCCTTTGGACAGGCATGGGGTGATCTGAAACAAGGTATGCAGGCCATCTACCACAATCGTGGTTTGAGCCTATTGTTTTTGTACGCCATGATCGCTACTTTTTGTGTTATGCCGATTGCTATTATGTTTCCACTTTTGACAATCGATCACTTTAATGGCGGTAAATGGGAGATGAGTGTCATTGAAATTATATGGGGAGTAGGCATGTTACTTGGAGGAGGCCTATTAGGAGCATTTAAAGTGAACTTCTCGAAAGTAATCATGATCAATACCATGCATATTGTACTGGGATTGACATTTGCTTTTTCAGGTTGGTTCCCATCCACTTGGTTCATTCCATTTGTAATTGTGACTGGCATAGGTGGTGTATCCATGTCGCTGTTTTCAGCCTCTTTTATGACGACCATACAAGAAGAAGTCGCACCCCAAATGTTAGGTCGCGTATTTTCGCTCTATTTTAGTCTTGCTATTCTGCCAAGTGTCATCGGATTGCTTTTTACGGGTATGATAGCAGATGTAATTGGAGTAGCCAACGCTTTTGTGATCGCAGGATTATTGATGATGATTGTAGGTGTATTCTCCTTTTTTACACCAGCTGTCATGCGGCTGGGAAAAAAAGTGCCCCATAACGAAACAGTATAAAATAAAAAAGCTTCCAAATTTTGGAAGCTTTTTTATTTTGAGCGAAAGACGAGATTCGAACTCGCGACCCCAACCTTGGCAAGGTTGTGCTCTACCAACTGAGCTACTTTCGCGTTGGTCTTACAAAAATACGGCTTTATTTGAATTTTTGCAAGACCAATTTAATATTTTATCAATTTAATTGATCGCATTGGCACAGTTCATACCATCAATAGCAGCAGAAATAATACCCCCAGCATAACCTGCCCCTTCAGCACAAGGGTAAAGACCTTTAATTTCAGGATGTTGTAAAGATAACTTATCACGGGGAATACGGACGGGTGAAGAAGTGCGGGATTCTACAGCAACAAGGATAGCCTCATTGGTATAGTAACCTTTCATCTTTTTACCGAAGATAGGCAGTGCACCGCGTAATGCTTCGTACACAAATTTTGGTAACACCTGAGTTAAATCAGCAGAAACCGTACCCGGTTTATAAGAGTTGTCCGGAAGATCTTTGGATATCCGCCCCTCAACAAAATCAATCATCCGTTGCGCAGGAGCCACCATTTTTCCACCGCCAGCTTCAAAAGCACGTTTTTCTATTTCACGTTGGAAGTTCAACAAAGCAAATGGATCGCTTTCAGATCCCGGAACATCCTCCAGGTTGATTTGGATAACAGTACCCGAATTGGCGTGCGGATTATTACGTTTCGATGGCGACCAGCCATTCACAACGATTTCATTGTCTGCAGTAGAACAAGGAGCAATGACCCCACCTGGGCACATACAGAACGAAAAAACCCCACGGCCATTTACCTGTTCCACAAGACTATAATAAGCAGGTGGAAGATGCTCGCTCCGGACTTCACAATGATACTGTGCTTGATCAATAATCTCCTGCGGATGCTCAATACGAACACCCAGAGCAAAAGCTTTAGCTTCAAGCAACCAGTTTTTAGTACGGAAGAGTTCGAAAATATCACGTGCCGAATGTCCTGTAGCAACAATGACATGATTTGCTTTCAACTGTCTTCCGCCTGCAAGCGTAACACCTGTAACCTGATTATTTTCTGTAGTAATATCAACCACACGTTGTTCAAAAATAACCTCGCCACCATGGGCAATGATCGTTTCTCGGATGTCCTGAATAATATGAGGTAACTTGTTCGTTCCAATATGAGGGCGCGCATTGACCAAAATATCTTCATTAGCACCATGGGCAACAAAAAGTTGAAGTACTTTCTCAACATCACCCCTTTTATCCGAGCGGGTATATAACTTTCCATCAGAATATGTCCCGGCACCACCTTCACCAAAACAATAATTGGAATCTTCATCAACAATACCTTCGCGGTTTAACTTCGCAAGGTCACGACGGCGGTCCTGGACAGCTTTACCACGTTCAACGATGATAGGTTTAAGCCCTTTTTCCAAACATTGTAGCGCTGCAAATAAACCTGCAGGACCAGCACCGATAATTAACACCGGTTGTGCATCATGGACCGAGTGAAAGTTCGTTTCAAAAACTTCATTAATAGGTTCTTCGTCGATAAAAAATATAATACGAGCTCTAAAAACGACATGTCGGCTACGGGCATCAATAGAACGCTTGCGAATTTTAAATCCTTTAATACGCTCACCATTTATTTTCAAGGCTTTAGAGCCTTGAGTTAGAATATAATTATCGTCCTCAATTCTTTCCGGAGCGATAGCCAGTTCAATTTCTTTTTGCATAAATTTCTTGCTGGGTTTTTATCCCAAAAACAGCCCAAAGTTAAGGATAACTGCTGTATTTTTTTAGTTATAAATACCTAACGCCTAAAATTATTCTTATATTCGTAGGAGTGGTATGAGCTTTGTAGTAAGCTTTCCATCAAAATTTAATTTGAAATATATTAATTCAACAAAAAATGAAAAGATTATTAGTCGCATTCTTTGGTTTAATGGTCGCATTATCTTTCAGTTCATGCGGATACAATACAATGGTATCGCAAGATGAAAATGTAAAAGGAAAATGGGCTCAAGTTGAAAATGCATATCAGAGACGTGCAGATTTAGTTCCGAATTTGGTAAATACCGTAAAAGGAGCAGCAAAGCACGAAGAAAGTACATTAACAGCTGTTGTTGAAGCACGTGCCAAGGCGACTTCTATCACGGTAGATCCTACCAATTTGAATGAAGAAACAATTGCACAATATCAAAAAGTACAGGACCAGTTTTCAGGTTCGTTAAGTAAGTTGATGGCTACAGTAGAAGCTTACCCAGATTTGAAAGCAAATCAAAACTTTTTAGAATTGCAAGCGCAATTAGAAGGTACTGAAAATAGAATTTCAACCGAACGTAGAGCTTACAATGAAGCGGTACAGCAGTTCAATACAACTGTGAGAAGTTTTCCTAACAATTTGATGGCTGGCATGTTTGGCTTTAAAGCAAAAGGAACTTTCACAGCACAAGAAGGTGCGGATAAAGCGCCAGCAGTATCTTTCTAAATACAGCGTATTAGTTTACTAGAAAAGATGAATGATGGCCGAAATTTGTGCACGCATTCATCTTTTTTTATTTAAAAAAGACTTTAGTAATGGGAACATTTTCATCAGAAGAGCAGGAAAAAGTAGTACATGCGATCAGTATCGCGGAAAATAAAACTTCCGGTGAGATCCGTGTGGTTGTTGAGAAACACTGTCCTGGAGAAGTTTTCGAACGTGCAACCCACTATTTTGAAAAGTTGGATATGCATAAGACCGCTTTAAGAAATGGAGTTTTAATCTACTTAGCACACGAAGACCATAAATTTTCCGTTATAGGAGATGCAGGAATTCACAAGAAAGTTGGGGACGATTTCTGGGAGAAAACGAAAGAAATTATGGTTCAGGAATTTCGGAATGCACAATATGTGAATGGTTTGATCCAAGGCATTGAGCATGCAGGCGAACAACTGGCGAAATTTTATCCACGAGAAGACGATGATATTAATGAATTACCGAATGATATTGTTTTTGGCGATAAATAAAAAATGGATAAACGAAAAGAAAATAGGTCATTGACCAAAATTAGATTGTCAGCCATACGTATTTTTGTCATGACGGCAGTCGCAGTACTATTTAGTATTGCAGGTGTATTTGCACAGGACGATTTTCCGGCGACATCCAACAGATTGGTCAACGATTATACAAACACATTATCGCCCACTCAAGTACAGCAGTTAGAGCAAAAACTACTGGCTTTTGAAGACTCTACCTCCATACAGATTGCGGTAGTGTTGATGAATTCAACAGGATCTTATGATATCAGTGATTATGCCGTAAGACTAGCTCAAAAGTGGGGCGTAGGAAATAAAAAGTACAACACAGGTATACTGTTGCTTGCCGCAATTGGAGATCGTGCTGTCACTATTCAGACAGGGTATGGTATAGAAGGTGCTGTTCCTGATGCGATCGCACATCGTATCATTGAAAACGAAATAAAGCCAGCTTTCCGTGCGCAGGATTATTTTTCAGGAGTTAATAAGGCAACAGATGCTCTTATTTCCTATACCAAAGGAGAGTATAAAGCAGATCCTAAGCAACCCCAAGGAAAAGGAGGCACTTCAAAGATGTTGATCGTGATTGTTATTGTGATCATTGTCATCGCAGTGATTTCTAGAAAAGGAGGAAACGGTGGAAATGGTGGTGGTAAAGTCATGAATGGTACAGGAACTTCCGATCTGTTTTGGTGGACACTCTTAAATACACTTGGACGAGGCGGTTCCGGAGGTGGCGGCTTTGGTGGCGGGGGAGATAGTGGTGGTTTCGGAGGTTTTGGTGGCGGTGGCTTCGGTGGTGGCGGTGCCAGCGGCAGA
Organism: Sphingobacterium anhuiense; assembly: GCF_042686355.1. Lineage (NCBI taxonomy): Bacteria > Pseudomonadati > Bacteroidota > Sphingobacteriia > Sphingobacteriales > Sphingobacteriaceae > Sphingobacterium > Sphingobacterium anhuiense. The sequence goes on along the minus strand of NZ_JBHUPE010000007.1, from coordinate 69,450 downwards.
TGGTAATCCAACCCCTATATATGAAGTAAAAAATATCAAATTATATACAGATGAAAAAAGGAATATTATTAGGATTAGGACTTATCCCGACTTTAATTTTTGCACAAGAGAATTTTACCGTAACAGGTAAAATACAAGGAGCGACAGATAAAGCCAAAGTGTTTATGCAATATGCTGAAAACAATGCGCGCAAAATAGATTCAACAACAGTAACAGGCGGACAGTTTAAATTTAACGGTACAGTTGCTGGACCTGTTAAAGCTTACTTAATTCTTTCAGCAGACGGAACTAGCATCAAAGAAATACAAAATCCTGATTTGACGCAAGTATACTTGTCAAATGGAGTGATCAAAGTAGAATCTACTGGTGAGATGAAAAATGCAGTTATTTCGGGTAATGCGATCAATAATGATTTTGCAAAATACCAAACTGCTGTTAAGCCTTTCTCAGAGGGATTTCAGGCTTTAAATAAGCGTTATTCAGAAGCTACTGAAGAACAGCGTAATGACCAGACTTTTATTGCAGGTCTGCAGAAAGAAGCTGGAGAAATCAATGAGAAACAAGAATTGGTGGACGAGCAGTTTATTAAAAATAATAAATCAAGTTTCATTACATTGGATTTATTAGGAGATAAATTAGATGCTGAAAATGTCAATTCATTGATTATTCCAAGTTATCAAGCGTTATCAGCAGAGCTAAAAAATAGTAAAAAAGGTAAAGAATTAGCAACAAGAATTGAAAAGTTAAAAGCAGTAGCTATCGGAGCAGTAGCACCGGACTTTACATTGCCTGATACTGCAGGCAATCAAGTTTCTCTTTCTTCTTTAAGAGGTAAATATGTATTATTAGACTTCTGGGCAAGCTGGTGCGGGCCATGTCGCCAAGAGAACCCCAATGTTGTAGCGGCATTTAATAAATTTAAAGACAAGAACTTTACTGTATTTGGAGTTTCTTTAGATAATCCAGGTAAAAAAGACGCCTGGTTGAAAGCGATTGCAGACGATCAATTAGGACAGTGGCCGCAAGTATCAGATCTGCAAGGCTGGAAATCTGCGCCAGTAGGATTATATGAAGTGCGTGGTATTCCACAGAACTTTTTAATCGATCCGACAGGAAAGATTGTTGCCTCTAATTTAAGAGGTGAAGCTTTAGAAGCTAAATTAGCAGAATTACTAAAGTAATAGCAGTGTAAGGATATCTTAAAAAGGGCTTTTCAATTCGTTGAAAAGCCCTTTTTATTTTTACTATTGTACATGCGTACTTTTTTAACCCTTATCGTAGCGACCGTGTTAATGGTCAGTTGCCAAAACAAACAAGAAGCGGGAGTACCCGTTCTGAACCTTGCCTCATTAGCGGCAATCCCACTAGACAAGCCTATCGATACTTTAGCGAAAGGCAAAGCCTTTATAGATGTTAAATTGCCTCCTGGAGCTCGAATTGAAGAATTGTCGAAAGAAGATTTAGGACTATTAAAAGCCGCTGCTTATCGTTTTTTTGGACAAGTTAAATTGGTCGACAATCAATATATCGCAAGTATCAAAGAAGGAAAAGAAATTGCGGTTTCGGATGCTGTGGTTGTAGCTTATTTGAAAGCAATAGCCAATACCAATGCATTTGCAGACTCCTTAAAAAAAGAAGGGCAAGAAATCCAATTGCCGGCTATAACAGATGAATACCGTAATGCTTTATTAAAATAATAAAAAAGCCGATTATATACTAATCGGCTTTCTTTTTGTCATATTTTGAAACCAGTACTGTATAACTTTTTATTGTTGCCGCGTTACTTCTTGATTTGTACTATATAGATGAGTTTTTTGGGTACTTCTTATGTTAGATGGTTCACTCTCATTTTTCATTCGGTCCAGTGCCGTCACCATATAATAGTACTGTTGATGTATATCCAGGTCACTATCATCAAATTGAAGGTCATCCTCATTGTAAGAAATATGGATGATATTCTTACTATTATTCAAATCAGGTTGTTCGCCCTCTTTAAATCGGTAGACAATATAACCATAAGCAGATTGACCATCAGAAGCACGATCAGGTTTTTGCCAGACTAGATGATTTAATTTTGTGTTTTCCGAAGACCTCAACTGTAATCCAAAAGGTGCATTGGGCGGGATACTGTCGATCCACGGCATCGTCGGAGGCAAAGCCGATGTTTTATACAGATTACGTTGCAAAGAATCCTGAAGACCGGCAAGATTGTCCGTTAAAGATTTTGAACTAAAGAAAATACTTCCCTGTACATTCTGTTGTTCACGTAAAAAACGGATCTGACGCGGAATTTGGCTTCGGTCAGTCCATCCGGGTTTTTGCTCATTCACGCGATAAGCGCCATGACCAATATAAAAGTGTCTGCCATAAGTATGATGTTGCCACCATTCAACTAGAATTTCATAAGCGGCAGCACGGTTTTGGAAAGGAAAATAAATCTGGGGATTGATGTAGTCTATCCAACCCTCTTTGATCCATTTCACGCCATCCGCAAATAAAGTCCGGTAACCACTTAAACCATGTGTATTAGAACCGTCACGGTTTGCATCCTTATTATCCCAGATACCAAAAGGACTGACACCGTATTTTACATAAGGTTTTTTAGCTTTTATCGCAACGCCCAGATCGTGAATAAGCACATCGACATTATTTCTGCGCCAATCCTCTATGTTTGAAAAGTTGTTGCTGTATTGGCCAAACGTTAGGCGGTCCGGAATAGCAGTGTTGCGGCTGTCGGGGTAAGGATAAAAATAATCATCAAAATGAACACCATCAATATCATAATTGCTCACGACATCCATGATGACATCGATGATATATTGACGTACCTCCGGTATTCCCGGATTAAATAATTTTTTTCCAGCGTAGGTAAAAAACCATTCGGGTTTCTTTTTCGTGATATGATCTTCTGAAAAATGGTTCGGATTTAAAGTTGTCGAAGCACGGTAAGGATTAATCCAGGCATGCAGTTCCATCCCTCTTTTATGGCATTCAGCGATAATGAAATCCAAAGGATCATAAAAAGGTTCAGGAGCCTTTCCTTGTTTTCCCGTTAAATAACGGCTCCACCCTTCTCTACCACGACCATAGAAAGCGTCTGCCGCAGGTCGAATCTGGAAAAGAATAGTATTCATACCCGACTTTTTGTGCTGGTCAAGTATTTGTATCAGCTCTTGTTTCTGTTTTTCAACATTAGTGCCAGTGGCGACTGTTGGCCAGTCAATATTACCTATAGTGGCAATCCAAACACCGCGAACTTCTCTTTTGGGGCTAGGTTGAGCGAACGAAAGTTGTGCTGTTGATGCTATTAAAAAAAATACTCCAAGTAAGTGCAGAACGTGTTTAATTCTCATTTGTTTAATGATAAGTTAACAAAGATAATTAAGCTTTGTTGATAAAGTATTAAATCTTTGTAAGAACTTTGTGGTTGTTTTATATTCTGTAAATTGCAATGTTTTTGGACTGTCCTAAAAACATTATTTTTATAGCGCTTTTATTAGTATAGCATGAGCAAAGAGCAAATTTCCGTTTTTGATATGTTTAAAATAGGTATTGGACCCTCCAGTTCACATACCTTAGGTCCCTGGCGTGCGGCACAGCAGTTCACAAAAGTACTGCAGGATAAGGATGTACTTAATAACGTCGAATCTGTTAAGATATTATTATATGGATCTTTAGCCAAAACAGGTACAGGACACGGAACTGATATTGCTGTTATGTTGGGCTTAAGCGGAGATGATCCTGTAACTTTTGATGTCAACCAAGTAACACCGAAAGTTGAACATATCAAATCTGTAAATCAGTTGCGCCTGGCTGGTACACATACAATTCCGTTTACATACAAAGAAGACTTGCTTTTTTTATATAGTGAAAGCTTACCCTTTCATCCCAATGCAGTTACTTTTCAGGCATTTTTGAATAATGGAAAAGCTCTTAGTGAAACCTATTATTCAATTGGTGGTGGATTTGTTGTTCAGGAAAATGATGAGAGCAGTTCTTCAACAGAGGTCGATCTACCTTTTCCGGTAGATACCGCGCAGGATTTATTGCATTGGTGCCGTAAGACTGGTTTGAAAATCTCAGAACTCGTATTAGAAAATGAACATGCTTGGCGTGAAGAAGAAGAAACGCGCGCCGGCGTATTAAATATCTATAAAACCATATACGAATGTATATATCGTGGGTGCCATACAGCGGGAACACTACCAGGAGGACTTAATGTTGAAAGAAGAGCTGCAAAACTGAATCAGCGATTGCTTAAAAACCGAAGCTATCACGATTATGAAAGCTGGATCGCAGCAATAAAAGCAGGAGGAGAAAATTTTCAATATATCCTGGATTGGGTCAGTTGTTTTGCTTTGGCCGTTAATGAAGAAAATGCTTCATTTGGAAGAGTCGTTACCGCGCCAACAAATGGAGCGTCTGGTGTTATTCCTGCCGTATTGCAATATTTTATTACCTTCCATAATGGAGATTCAGAAGATAAAATCATTCAGTTTATTCTGACAGCTTCCGAAATCGGTTCCATATTTAAAAAAGGAGCAACTATTTCTGCCGCTATGGGCGGATGTCAGGCTGAGATTGGAGTATCATCAGCAATGGCAGCTGGAGCATTGACCGAATGTCTCGGCGGATCGCAAAGACAGGTTCTCATGGCCGCTGAAATTGCGATGGAGCATCACCTGGGTCTAACGTGTGATCCTATTGGAGGTTTGGTGCAGATACCATGTATTGAGCGGAACACCATGGGCGCTATAAAGGCCATCACAGCAGCGCAATTGGCCCTGCAATCTAATCCGGATAAAGCCAAAGTCAGTCTCGATACAGTCGTGAAAACCATGTGGCAGACCGCGTTAGATATGAACGTTAAATATAAAGAAACGGCAGATGGTGGTTTGGCCGTGCAGATTCCGTTAAGTTTACCAGAATGTTAACTTATGACAACCTGTTGTCATAAAAATATTTATGTTGCATGAATTAGGTAGGATCATGCAACATAAATGTCAATAAAGAATAAATGAAATAGATATGAAGTATTGTGCTATTGCCTCAGGCAGTAATGGAAATTGTTATTATATCGCGAAAGGAGATACAGCTATTTTGGTAGATGCAGGTATTAATAATAAGCACATTCATCTCCGTATGTATAATCTTGGTATAATTCCAACTCAGATCAAGGCCGTATTTATTACCCATGAACATACAGATCATATTCGGGGTTTATCTGTTTTTGTCAAAAAATATAATATACCGGTGTATATCACTCAGGGCAGTTACGATGGAACAAGATTGCATCTTCCCGGTCACTTGGTGCACATCATTACCCCAGATGCCGTCACCGAGATTGGAGAGATGAAGATTTATGGTATACCTAAATATCACGATGCAAAAGAACCATGCAGCTTTTTGATTTCTGATGGAACGCATAATATTGGCGTGTTGACCGATATAGGCCGTCCGTGTTCAAATGTGCAGCATGTCATCAAACATGCAGATGTGCTATTGCTAGAATCCAATTTCGATGAAGAGATGCTTAGAAATGGTCGATATTCCTATTTTCTAAAAAATAGAATCAGCAGCGGCTGGGGCCATCTCTCCAATGCAGTTGCGTTAGAATTATTCAACAAATACCGAACATCCCGTCTCAAACACTTAATGCTAACGCACCTTTCAGGCGAAAATAACACCGTGGAACTGGTGCATGAAACATTTAGAGTTCATTGTGAAGACATTCTTCTTTCAGTCGCGACGCGATATAAAGAGACAGAAATTTTTGATGTTTTAGACCTCCAGATACAACAAGATAGACACGTTATTAGTCAGTGCGGATAAAAAAATGGTATAATTTCTTAAAGTAACAAACAAGAACGCTAAAGTTTACAACTTTGGCGTTTTTGTTCTTATATTGAAATTCTTAATGAGCTAAAATTCAGAGGTATTGTTTTTGGAGGTGTAAATTGATAAAGGTAGAATGTTTAATATTTGTAAAAGTGATGATTTTTTAAACACTTAAATTTAGTTGCATAGTATATTAATATTTTATTTCATAAAAAAACAGCTTAATTATTCCGAAACAATAAATGATGAAATAATCCTAAAAACGGGAAAAATTAAACGTTATCAATATGTTAAATAATGTAAAAATTTCCCTAATTCAGGAAAAAAAATCGTAACGATTGCGCATACGATTGCGTGAAAATAGAACAATCGTTTGCGATTCAACGAAGTTAATTGTTTTGCTTAGTATGAAAATTAAGCCAATGTAAAATTTGAGTTACCATTTCAATTGCTGTAAATTAACCTAAAATTTACTAACCAAATCAATTGTTATGAAGAAAATTTTACCAATTTTTCTCTTCTTTTTGATGTCGTGTAATTTATTGTTTGCACAAGTAACTAATATTACTGGAACAATAAAAGACGACAAAGGAGGGGTACTCCCTGGGATAACAGTATCCGAGAAAGGAACCACCAACCAAGCCGCCACCGGGAGTGATGGCGTATTTACACTTAAAGTTCAAAAATTGCCAACAACCATCGTGGTCAGAGGTATTGGTTTTAAGTCCAAAGAGCAGCAAGTTCAATCTGAAAAAGGGATCAGTATTGTATTAGCTACTGATAATTCAGCATTGGATGAGGTTGTAGTAGTCGGATACCAAAAGCAATCAGCAAAAAAATCCACTGGTGCAGTTCAGGTTATTTCTGGAAAAACTATCGAAGATCTACCTGCACCAAGTTTTGAGAGTTTATTACAAGGCCGTGTGGCAGGGGTAAACATTCAGAACTTTACAGGTGAGCCTGGTGCACGTAATACATTTACGGTCAGAGGTAACTCAACCATCTCACCAGATTTAAATGCAGAAATTGATCTCGCGAATACCATGAGTTCACCTTTGTATATCATTGATGGTATGCCACTTTCAGTTACCGATTTAGCAAACTCTGGTGCTACAGGAACGAATTATGTGGCAGGTATCAATGTCAATGATATTGAAAGCATCGTCATTCAAAAGGATGCAGCAGGAACTGCGGTTTGGGGATCTCGTGGAGCCAATGGTGTTATTGTGATCAGGACAAAAAGAGGTCTTTCAGGTAAGCCACAGGCACGTGTTTCGTATTACAAAGGAATCACAGAACGCCCGCAATTGCAACGTACTTTAGGTGGAGCAACAGAACGTCGTGCTAAAATGGATATTTTATCACAATACGCCAATTGGTCTCAAATGAGAGGATTCAATCAACCTTTGACAGATAGTTTAAATCCGAGCTATAACAATGCAACCGATTGGCAAGATTTGTTTTACACAACAGGAAATATTGATAATGCAGATGCAAGTATTTCAGGTGGAAACGAGGTCGTAAATTACCGCTTATCAGCAGGGTATTACAATGAAGATGGTGTTGTTCGCAATACGGGTTTCAAACGCTATTCATTACGTGGTAACTTTGGTTTTACTATATCACCAATCATAAAATCTGATTTTATGGTTTCGGCAGCCCGTATCAATAGAAAACGCGGTTTAGGAAGAGGAATTGATGAAGTAGTTCCAGTCAATCAAGGTGCGATGCCTTCTTCATTTGTTGGATTAGGTCAGTCAGATTATGATTTCTATTATGGTCAATTCGATAAATTGAAAGATGATAACCAGACGGATAACTTGAATATTTTCTCAAAGACCTATGTCGATATTATCAAAGGTTTGCAATATTCACTTGAAGCCTCTGCTCAGGTCAACTTAGATAAGCGTACACAATTTCAGCCTAGAGAGTTAAATAATGGGGTGAATTATGCAGCATCTAATGGCCGTAATGCATACACTTACAACTTAGCGAATATCTTAAACTACAATAAAACGTTTAATGAAACGCATAGTATTATCTTAACAGCGATGCAGTCTTTTCAGTACGATAAGCAGATGACAGATAATATCACGGCTTACAATTTGCCAACAGATGATATAAAAGTCATCCAAGGTGTGGCGCAAAAGGATCTGTATGCTAATTCTAACATTCTTGAGTCCGGTCTTTTATCTTACATGGGGCAAGTTTCTTACGATTATAAATCCAAATATATCGTAAATGCTTCATGGAGAGCAGACGCTTCATCACGTTTTGGTAAAGATACGAAATGGGGTTATTTCCCAGCAATTTCAGGTGCTTGGATAGTGTCAGATGAGAACTTCTTGAAAAATACCTCTTGGATTAATTTATTAAAATTAAGAGGTAGTTGGGGCTTATCAGGTACTTTACCGACAGATTTCTATGCACCATTTAATATGTGGGCAACATCTTCCAATACGTATAATGGGGAAACATTTTCTTATCCATCATTTACAAAGCCTTTGACTCTAAATACATTAACATGGAATAAATCGGAGCAAACGAATATCGGTTTTGATTTATTTACTTTCGATAACCGCTTGAATATTACATTCGATGCATATCGTAAGATTACAAAGGATCCAATTATGGCATTCCCATTTCCTTACTACACCGGTTATACATCATTATCATTTAATGTTCCGCTAACCGTGTATAATGAAGGAATTGATTTGACAATTGCCACACATAACCTTTCGAAAGAAAGTAAGTTACAATGGAATACTAACTTCAATTTAACCTACAACAGAAATCGTATTGGTTCCTTACCTTTCAATGACCGTAGTTTCTATGCTGATTCAAGAGGCTACAATCAGCAATTGATGTACACAGTAGGTAGTCCAATTTATCAATGGGCACAAATGAAGTATCAAGGTGTGTATGAAAACCAGGATCAGATCCCTGTTAACCCGGTTACAGGAAAACCCCTTACTTACTTTAAAGGAAACTATGTAGTAAAACCAGGTTATCCAGTATGGAATGATGTCAACCAAGATTGGGATGTTTGGAGTGATGAAGACAAAGGAGCGGCAGATGGTGATTTAGTCCTTACTGGTAATCCAAATCCGAAATTTACGGGAGGATTGTACAATGAGTTTATTTACAAAAACTTCTCATTCAGTATGTTGAATACCTTTACGATCGGTAGAGATATCATCAACAATCTAAAAAGTAATCAGTTTAACACAATCGGTGGTAGTCTCACGAACTTTACAAACAATCGTTTACCTGATCTGGAAGGAGTGAACTATTGGACACCGGAGAAAGCGAAAGATCCAAATTATGTAGCAGACTTTCCTTCTATAGCACCATTTGGAGGATATTTCTACCAGTTCTTACCATTTAGTACCATGTTCAATGAAAATGGATCATACTTTAAGATTAAGACACTTTCAATGGGATATATAGTTCCAAAGAAAATTGTGGATCGGATGAAAATTGGAGCACGTGTGATTCGCTTTTATGCGATGTTGGATAATGTGCATACTTTCCAGAAAGCTTCTGTGCCTGATGCTGAATTGGTATCACCACAAGGAGAATACAGTGGTGGTGCATATCCACTTCCTAAGAAGTACACTATCGGTCTAGAAGTTAACTTTTAAAATCTTGAAACATGAAATTTAAACATATATTATCAGTTATTGGAATTTCTAGCGCATTAATGCTAGGATCTTCCTGTGGAAAATACCTCAACCTGTCTCCACAAGGGAGTACTTACGATGAGGTGTTTTGGATAGATGGCGCAAATGTGCAAAAGGCAACTTTAGGTGCGTATGCATTGTTACGTGATGGGATTCGTAATGAAAGATCATATTTTATTTTTGGAGATATTGCTTCAGGAGTATTGAAAACTGGAGGAGATTATTGGAATTATACTGATCTTTCAAAAGGGGGAGGGTATAAGTTTAGTTATGCTCCATATTTAGAAGGAAGCTTATGGAATTGGACACGTTTTTACAAAATCATCAATCAATGTAATTTGATTATTGAACACACGTCCGAGATGGACGTAAGTTTATTCGAAAATGGTGAAGATGAAAAAAAACAATATATAAGCGCAGCGAGATTTTTGCGCGCATATACCTACTTCTACATGCAACGTGTTTGGGGTGATGTACTTTTGGTAAAAGAAACCTTTAAAGATCCGCAGAATATACCGGATATGCCAAGGAGTCCACAAAGTGAAACCTTAGCATTATGTAAAGAAGATTTAATTTATGCATCGACAAACTTAGAGCAAGGAGCTATTAAGAGCTTTGCATCTAAAGGTGCAGCCAATGCACTTTTAGCACAAGTCTACGCTTGGGAACATGACTACGTAAATACAGAGAAATATATTGCGGAGGCCTTAAAGGGAGGTTATGCATTAGAAGATATAAAAGATTATAAAAAAATCTGGAAAGGAGATTCCAAAGAATCAATTTTTGAAATCAATATGGCGTACAGTCAAAGTGGTGGAGAATGGCTGAATGATTTCTTCAATGTGTATTTAACAAGTGCAAATGTACCGGGTAAAGGAAGTGCATCTGTATGGGAAATTGATCCAGAATTCCTAGCAGATCAGGAAGAGGGATTCAAGGATGGATCGGTGCGTTATGATACGATAACAGCTCCATTCCCGGACAATGCGGCTAAAAGAGTGATAACGAAGTATAGCAACCTTGAACATTATAATCCTAATGATGAAGATCTGTATGCTGTAAGTAACAATTTGGTATTGATCAGATTGGCTGATATCATTTTATTACGTGCAGAGGCTTATTATAAAAATGGTAAACAAAATCTGGCATTAGAGGATTTGAATACAATTAGAAGAAGAGCTGGTTTACAAAATATAACATTATCAGGCAATGATCTTTTTAAAGAAATTTTTCTAGAAAGAAGAAGGGAATTAATTGGCGAGGGTACGATTCAGTTCGATTTAATTCGAATGAATCTATTTACAGCATTTGATGATTATTCGGCCTACTATACTGAAGAAAGAATCGCTAAACAAGGTTATTACTGGCCATTAAATATGCGTGCTCTTTTACCTCAAAACGAAAAATTAACACAAAATCCGTATTGGATGAACCATTAATTTGACAAGTCATGAAAAAAATAATTTTAAATATAGGTATCCTTCTTGGGATTATAATAGGAATAAGTTCTTGTAAAAAAGATGATTATTTTGTAGGTGGCGATTTGCATAATCCCAAAATCAATATGACCACTTACGATTGGATGAAAAGTAATAAATATGGTGTTTTTGACACCGTGTTAATGTTAATTGATAAAGCAGGTGTTAAAGATAAAATCAATGCACCTGGTATTACTTTTTTCGCACCCACAGATTATGATGTCTACAATTACGTACAGGCTAGAAGTATTGCAATACAAAAAGTAGACCCCAAGAAGATGTGGACGGTAGATTCCATTATCAAATATGAACTGAATAGATTTAAAGACTCTATAGATATTTATATAGCTAAAGAAAGCCTGTTGAATGGATCGCTAACAGAAAAAGGTAAAAAATATAAAAATGCTAAAGGTGGAGAGTTCATTATCTCTTACGAAGAAACAAGAGATCCTGCATTAGGTTATAACCCCAATTCAACTGTAATTCCGAGAGTGGTTATGTTTACGCATTTGTTTAAGCCAGTTGCTGACGACGTTAATGTTACGAGTATCGTTCCTCCGGTAGGTAGTCGAGTACTGGTACAGACTTCAAATGCGCAAACAACAACAGGAGTTGTACATGTTTTAAATAACTCCCATACTTTATTCTTTTATAGATAATCAATATGAAAAAGAATTTAATATATTCACTAGCTATCGCATTATTAGCAGTGACGGCATGTAAAAAATTGCCAGATGGAAATTTAAGTGATATCATACGTTATGAAGTTTTGCCCATGCAGATTAAAAAAGGTAGATCAGAGGTTTCTACAGCGATTAATCCAGCAGGTTCTTCAAAACCGACAGAGTATAAGCTATTAAAGATTTATGAGAAAGAATCTGGTAAGGATGTAACCGATATTTTTCTGAAAACGTATCCGATTAAAATCTGGACGAGATTGTACGATTCAAAAGTAGACAACACAATCGAAAAAATTGATGCAAAAAGGAAAGATACTGTAATGACGGCCTTATCAATCAATAAATTTTCAGGAGCAATAGAATCAAATGAAAATACATTACTATTACCTTCTGGAAACTATTTGTTTGATCTGGAGATTAAAAATAGTACAGGAACCCGTTATTTTCCTAAAATAGGAGAATTCACATTAGTAGATGCACCGTTGTACGAAGTTCCTGCTGTTCGATCTACTGTTGCAATGAAAGTTGGTGCTGAAACAACAACAAAATCAATTTCAAGTAATGCAAGCCACATCAAAGTGGAAAAATTGGCGGCAAAAGAGAATAAGATCATTGTACGAATTGTAGATAAAAACGGTGAACCTTTTAATCCAAAAGCGGGTGAAGTTGATCGTCGACCACTGGGTGGTACTTCAGTAGGGTTTTTGCAGACGATGCAGGATTATGCTTTAACAACCACCTTATTTGACGACCGTATGGAATTTACTTATGGGGTAGTGCCTTTTCCTTTGGTCTCCTTAGGAAATGGATTTAATTACTATTACAGAATTCCGTCAAAATATGTGAAATTTGATGATAGTTTAGAATTACCTTACAATACGTATTCATGTAATGCTCGTTTCTCTTTTCAAGCATTTGTTGGCGGAACATATCAAATTGATGTAATCGTACCTCAAGTAACAAGGGTAAAATAATTGCTTACTCTTGAATAAATACAAGACGCTTAACTAATTTTGGTTAAGCGTCTTTTTTATACCCCAATTATTTCTTACCTCCAAACAAATGAAATCACTATCTTTATATAGATTACACAACCCTATTATGATGAATGCTAGACAATTAGTCAGTTTTACGATAGCCATTTGTATGATGCTAAACATTGGTAACGCACAGACAAATTTGAAATATTGCAACGATCAGATACGAACCGGAGCAGAACAGACAGAAAAATACCTACCCTATTTAAAAGATAAACGAGTTGCCATATTAGGCAATCCATCAACAGTAATAAAAGAGCGCCATCTTGTCGATAGCCTTTTGCTTAGAGGAGTCAATATTGTCAAGATCTTTGGACCAGAGCATGGCTTTAGAGGAAATGCAAGTAATGGAACCGAAGTATCGGACGAACGAGATCCAGTGACACAGATCCCTATAATTTCCCTGTACGGAAATAAGAAAAAACCTACAGCAAAAGATTTAGCAGATGTCGATGTCTTTATTTTTGATGTGCAGGACATGGGCGTTCGCTTTTATACCAATATCAATACCTTACGAGATATAATGGAAGCATGTGCCGAAAATGGTAAAGAGTTGCTTATCCTTGATAGACCAAATCCCAATGCATACCTCATTGATGGACCCATACTCGATATGAAACATAAATCAGGAATTGGCCAATTTCCGGTACCCATTGCCCACGGTATGACTACGGCTGAATTTGCTCAGATGATCAACGGAGAGAAGTGGATGGCAACAGTCCGTAAATGCAAATTGAAGATCATTCCAATAGACGGGTATAACCACAGTATGCTATATAAATTACCTGTCAGCCCATCACCGAATCTCAATACTGAACAAAGTATAATTTTATACCCCAGCACCTGCCTCTTTGAAGGAACCAAACTGAATCACGGTCGTGGAACAGATTTTCCATTCACCATTGTTGGCAGTCCGATATATAAAGGAATCTTCACATTTTCCTTCACACCTGTTAGTAAAAAAGGAATGAGTGAAACACCACTGTTCATGAATGAAGTCTGTTACGGATTAGATTTACGAGATTATGATTTGCAAAGTCTTGTTGACAGCAAAGAGATCAATCTTTCATGGATAAAAGAAATGTACAATAAATCCCCAGAAAAAGAGAAATTCTTTGACCAGAGCTATTCCAAGCAAATCGGAAGTATAGAAAAGCTGGCTGGAGTGGACGAGTTTAGAAAGCAGATAGAGAACAATGTGAGCGATCAGGAAATCAGAGCAAGTTGGAAATCAGGTTTAGAAAGCTATAAAAAGATGCGTCAGAAATATGTCCTTTATAAAGATTGATGTAATACAAGAAAAAATCACTTATTCTACAGGTGGCACATCATTTTCATTAAAACCAATTAAAACACGCCATTAATCGGCAATGGTTTGAAGTTTCTTTGAGAATCATTCGAGACAAGTAGGAGACAAGTTCGACGATGGTATGCCTTCTGTTCGGCGTTTCTTTGCCTCCTTGTCGAACCCCTCCCGAACAATAGGCGAAGGAGAGTCGAACCAGTCCCGAAGGTGTACCCTATAAATGTCAAGCCACTACCGACTCAATCCCGAGTAAAGTATGGACTTTCACGGACTTCTACGGACTTGTATGGACTTTTACGCACTTAAATTTGCTTAATGTAGAGATATGAGCTAGTTGAATCATAAAGCTAAAAATTGTATTTATCCAATAAATAGACTATTTTTAGTAAACCAGTATAGCATAAATCATGTTCGATTTCGAAAAACCTAAGAATCCATATCGAAAAAAAGGAAAAGATTATAATTTGTCTGAGAACAGCAAATTAGCAGGAGCAGATTTCGCATACTCCAATACATTAGCCAGCAGGATTTATAAGCAGATGAAAATCATACAAGATGATTCCGCTAAGTATGAATCCTTCTTACGTCTCAAAAAGAAGCTTTACATGGTTATTCGAAATGACCGTCAACATGCTCTAGGTCAATTGAAATTAGGGTATGGGAACATAAATCCGCTAAAGAATTTCCGTTTTTCAAAAAAGACCAATTGGCAAACTTTCTTTATGAATTTTCCTACAGCAAATTTTGATGTAGAGAAAGTAGAACTATGTATAAGTACCCCACCGATTTTAGCCCGTGAACTTGATACACTTCCTGAAAGAGTTAGAAAAGTTATTCTGAAGATGCATATCATTAAAGTGGCCATAGATGATGAAAATACAGTTGATGTAAGTTCAAGTAAAGAGTTGGTTATAGTTAAGGGAGATGATGTCGAATCACGATCAGTCATTTTTTCCATTAAAAATAGACCCAATGTACTGTTATTATGTGTGGCCACTGTACGGATGTGGTTATTATCTACAGATCATAAAGAGGAATTTCTGACCCGAAACACGAAATATATGACTGCAGAAATATTTGATGCCATATTGATTCGTAACGGTCAGATCTGCAAGTTTGAAGAGGAAACAAATAAAGAAAGCCATTCTCCGGAATTTCCAGATTCAGATGAAGAACTAGATTGGGTGTAATAAAAACTATAATTTATAATAAGCGCATAGGAGACTAATTCCTATTTATTCAGAATAGACCAATATTCTGAAAAAATCGCAACTGTATAATGTTTAATATAGGTATACTTTTGCAAAATTTCGATTTGAAAAATCAGCGAATATTTTGTAAGATTGTAATGATTAAATAACCATATTATTCAGCAATACGCTCCATGACTTCAATCAGTAATTCGGAATTAATAACGATGATCCGTACGGATGAGAGAGAAGGCTTTGCTCAATTATATGAACAATACTGGGAAACACTGCTCAAATACGTTATTAGAATATTACCCGATGAAGACGAAGCTTGCGATGTGGTTCAGGAAACTTTTTTGACACTCTGGGAATTAAGAACTACAATTCCCAAACTTAAATCCATAAAAGCCTATCTTTTAGTTATCGCCCGTAATCTCGCATTTAAACAGCTACGTGCAAAATTAGCGAACACAGATCTGATTGATTTTTATACAGCGCAATATGCAGATGCATATCACAGCATCGATCAGCATTTGGAAAGTAAAGAACTCGGAGTAGCTCTGGAAGCCGAGATTCAGCAGTTGCCGGTAAAAATGCGCGAAGTATTCTTATTGAGCAGACAGCAGCATCTGTCTTATAAGGAAATATCCGAAAGGTTGAATATATCTGATAAAACAGTGAAAAAGCAGATCCACAATGCCTTAAAACTGTTAAGAATGAAAGTCGATGAAGAATATATTCCATATCTGATCCTCTTCTTAATATTTGATATCTGCCGTTGATTTTTTGATGCAAAATATTTTTTATGCTGATAGTCAGGTGTTTGTGATTATTTCGTGAAATGATATACTACTCTGCATCCCTTAATCCCTCTTATCTATAATAACCAGTTATACTTAATGATACATGGACCCGCAAGACTTTAAAGACTTATTGAACCGCTATGCCACGGACAAATGCGCTCCTGATGAACAGCGGGAAGTAGAAAGGCTCATGCTAAAATATCCGCTTTCAAAAAATTGGAAATGGAAAAGTGAGCTGCATAAAGATCGGATTAAAAATAATATGCGGAAACAGATTTTTAATCAGGTAGACCGCGATCTTGGAAAACATATTAGAAGAAAATCTTACTGGATGACCGCTGTCGCATCGTTGCTGTTGATGATCGGAATAAGTACTTTTTTCTATCTTAAGATACATAAAACGATTAATGATGAGCAAGTGATTGCAGAAGCAATAAATGAAATATATAATGACGTTACCCTAACTGATGCAACAGGTCGCGTTACAGTATTAAAAAATAAAGAACAAATACTTGATCTGCGGAAGCTAAGTACGCAGGATAGTAAGTGGAATCCTTCAGGATCATTAAATACGCTACGTGTTCCAAGTTTGCATCAGTTTGCTCTGGTGCTGATGGATGGCACTAAAGTCCGGTTAAATGCAGGTAGCAGTTTATCGTTTCCGACACAGTTTACAGCGGTAGACCGGACTGTGACATTAAAAGGTGAGGCTTATTTTGAAGTCATGCCAAACCATAGTAAACCCTTCATGGTAAATGCTAAGGAAAGTCAGATCAAGGTAACTGGCACCAAGTTTAATGTAGCAGCTTACCCTGCAGATCCACGCATAATTACATCATTGATAGAAGGTGGAGTAGCGTTTCACATAAACCAGAAGCAATACCCGCTTAAACCCGGATATGAAATTGTCGCTGATGGCAATAAAAACTCGGTAGAAATGAAAAGCTTTGACCAAGATCAGGTAATGGCTTGGATAGATGGGTATTTTGTCTTTAACAATATGGATCTGGTATCGGTCATGAAGCATGTTGCTAAATGGTATAACATTTCAGTGACCGCTCCAAGAAAAGTTCCAGCAAAGCGAATAGGAGGTACTTTCCCAAATACAGCATCTTTGGACGACCTGCTCAAAGATCTTGAATTATTGAGTGGTGTAAAATTTATTAGAAAGGGAAAGGAGGTGCAAGTGGTCTACTAATACCCGATCATAGCGCCAAAAAACAAACCAGAAGTGCGACCAACACTTCTGGCTAAAAATGCGCATGAATGTGCATAGGCGTAACACTATTAAGTCTCTAAATCTTAAACCATTAAACCTATACAAATGTATAAAAATAATCGCGCATATCCTTTGTGGTGCGGTAATGAACTATTTAAGTTCCTGTTTATGTTAAAGTTGATAATATTAACTTCTATTCTTTCGATGTCACAGGTAAGTGCCCGAGTGCTGGCACAGCATGTATCGATCAATGTGAAGAATAAAACCTTGAAAGAGGTCTTCAGTCAGGTCAGTAAAAATTCTGGCTATCACTTTTTGTATCTGGAGGAAGATATCAGGAATAAGAAGCCCATATCTTTAGATCTCAAGAATGTGTCTGTTGATAAACTTCTGGAGAAGACTCTCTCTGGACAATCTCTCACCTATATCATTAGAGGAAACCGCATCATCATTGAGAAAGTGCAATCACTCGATGTTACAGAAAAAGAGATCCTGATCCAAAAACGGGAAATATCGGGTGTGGTCACCAACGAAAACGGAGAACCTATTTCTGGAGCATCTGTAACTGTGAAAGGTGAACAGACCGGAGGTGTAACAGATGGGACCGGTTTTTATAAATTTCAAGTTTCGCCAAATGCAACACTAGTTTTTTCTTTTGTTGGATATCAAGGTAAAGAAGTTGCGGTAAGTAACAATACAGTGCTAAATATCACGCTAGATCCACAGGTTAATACAATCGACGAAATTGTTGTAACAGCATTGGGTATTAAAAAAGAAAAGAAAGCTTTGGGATATGCAGTGCAGGAGGTAAAGGGTTCTGATCTGGTTAAAGCGCGTGAACCGAATGGTATTGCTGCGCTAACCGGTAAAGTAGCGGGATTGACCATCACACCATCCAGTAATCTTTTTGGCGATCCAGGTATCTATCTTCGTGGACGTAGCGGTGTATTGATCGTAATCGATGGAGTTCCTGTAAGTTCTGATTCATGGAATTTAAGTCCCGATGATATTGCTTCGTATTCTGTACTGAAAGGTGCAAGTGCCGCCGCACTTTATGGGCAGCGTGGGATCAATGGAGCTTTAATCATTACGACTAAAAAAGGAGGCGGGGCCGGTAAAGGTTTCTTAGTCGAATTCAACTCCAGCAATCAATTGCAGACCGGCTTTAATGCAATACCTAAAGCCCAGACAGAATATGGACCTGGTGACAATTATAAGTATGCGTTTAAAGATGGACGTGGTGGTGGAATCAACGATAATGATTACAACATCTGGGGGCCGAAATTTGAAGGACAGCTTATTCCACAGTATAACAGTCCTATTGATGAAAAAACTGGTGAGCTTATTCCCATTCCCTGGTTGGCCAGAGGAAAGGACAATCTGACTAATTTCTTGAGAAATGGATTTCTAACAACAAATAATCTTGCCATATCAACAAGCAGTGATGTAGGCGAAGTTAGAATGTCAATCTCCCAAAATTATCAACGGGGACAGGTGCCTAATACGAAATTGGGGAGCACCAATTTTAATATGTCCGGCGGACTTAATGCAGGTAAGAAACTACGCTTTGAAGCTAACGTAAATTACAATAGACAGTATACCCCAAACTATCCTAACATGGGCTATGGGCCGATGAACTACATCTATCTGATGCAAGTCTGGGGAGGTGCAGATTATGATGTAAATGACCTTCGTGACTATTGGATCCCAGGACAAGAAGGTATACAGCAATATAACCGCGAATATACCATCTATAATAATCCTTGGTTCGTGGCCAATGAGAATTTAAGAAGCTATCACAAAGAAGATATATTCGGACACCTATTAATGAACTATAAAATCAATGATCAGTTCACGTTTAATGTCCGTACTAACGTAAGCAGCTGGAATCGTAAAAGAACCGTTAAGTATCCGCTCTCAGGTGATTTTTATGAACCAAGAAGAGTAGGTGGATATGAAGAAACAATGGATAATTTTTGGGAAAACAATACAGAAGCCTCTTTAAGCTATCAAAATAAATTCGGTGATTTTGGTTTTAAAGGATCTGCATTTGCAAATTTAAGAACGGTTGGATTGAATAGTCTTTATGGTTCGACTAAGGGCGGATTAATCGTTCCTGGCGTATATGACTTGTCCAATTCGGTAGAACAGTATCTTCCTCAAAATGACAATGCTAGACGTCAGGTTGCCAGTGTTTACGGTTTTACAGATTTTGATTATAAGAACTTTATTTTCTTAAACCTGACCGGTCGTTTTGACCGTTCATCAACGATGCCTAAAAATAAAAACACTTATTTCTATCCTTCAGCGTCTTTAAGTGCCGTGCTTTCTGAAATGATTGAATTGCCAAAAGCCTTCTCACTATTGAAGTTAAGAGGTTCTTACGCCAATGTTGCTAGTGATTTAGTGTCCGAAAATGATCCTTATAATATCTACAAATTATTTCCTACGTATAGTGCGTATAGCACAAGATGGGATAATAATGTGGGGGTAGGCTATAGCGGAGTTTTATATAACAATCAAATATTACCGTCTAGAGTAAAGACTTCTGAGTTCGGCTTAGAAACCAGACTGTTTAATGGACGTTTGGGATTGGATGTTGCTTATTTTAGAAATATTGAAGGACCTGGCATTGTTGACGTAGGTGTGTCCAATAGCTCAGGTGTTACCGGGATTCAAAAAAATGCATATACCTACATCCGGAAGGGGTTTGAGATTACATTGGATGGAACTCCTGTTAAAACAACAGATTTCACATGGAATGTGCTTGCAAACTGGTCCACAAACCACAGATGGTTGCACGAAATTGACGGTGTTTTACAACGTAATGGAATGACTAAACTGGGCGATCGCGTAGATGGGTATTTTATCAGTGATTTTCAACGCGATCCAAATGGTAAAATGATCGTTGGAACAGATGGGCTTCCTGCGTACAACCCGTATAGCTCAAAAATAGGTTATAGCGATAATAATTTTGTACTGAGCTTGAACAATAGTTTCAAGTACAAAGATTTTGGACTTAGCTTCCAATTTGATGGACGTTTTGGAGGTTTGATAAGTAACTACGTAGATAGCTATCAATGGAGCTCAGGTACAGCAGTGGAATCTGCAAATCAATATAGAGATCTAGACTGGAAGAATAGAGATAATGATGCTTGGAATGGTTCTGTGATGAGTGATGGCTTGAAAGTCGTCAGTGGCCAATTAAATACAGATCAAGATGGAAATGTAATATCAGATACACGCAAATTTGCACCAAATGATGTTCCAGTCCTGTGGCAGACTTGGGCCCGTAATTACTACAGGTCTGGTGATATGCTGGCGCGTAGTCGCACATTTGTCAAATTGAGAGAAGTAGTTTTAAGCTATAATGTTCCTAAAACACTATTGGATAGATCAAAATTCTTTAAAACAGCAAGTGTATCGCTAGTAGGGCGTAATCTGTTATACTTTACAGGTAAGGGAACCAAAAATATGGACCTTGATCAGTTTATTGGTGACGCAAGTTTTCAGACTCCATCGGTTAAGAGCTTTGGATTGAACATTAATGCATCCTTTTAGATCACCTAATTTTAAATGTGATAATCAATAATTAAAACTAAAATAAGGAGATGAAAAGCATCATAAGCACACAGCCTACAAACAGCAATGAATATGCTTATGATAGCTTCATAACAGTTAAAAAATAAATATATTTCAATGAAAAATATTAAAATAGCATTATTGCTCGTCCTTGCATCCGCCATATCTTCCTGTCAAAAGATAGATTCGCTCCAGAAGGATACATCAGCTATAAGCAATGCGAAACCACAGCTGATCTTGACAGGCTTATTGCTCAACAGTTCGGATAGTCCCTGGAATACAGATCAACGACACAATCAATATATGGTACTCAATTTTGAACTCTACGGAACACAATCATACGGTTGGTCGACAAGTTCATTTACTGAATATGATCAATTGCGTAATGTAGTCCGGATGGAGATCGAGGCGGAGAAATCCGGACTTGTTGGAGCTCCATATTTGGCATTGGCCAAATTTTTTAGAGCTTATTTTTTTACGAGACTTACAGAAAGGTTTGGTGATATCCCAATGAGTGAAGCATTGCAGGGGGCAAGTAATGGAAACTTTGTTCCGAAGTATGATGACCAGAAGCAGGTGTATAAACAAATATTGCAATTACTGGATGAGGCAAATACCCTGTTGACTCCCTTGGTCGCCGATGGTGCCAAGGTGGATGGAGACTTTTATTTTGATGGTAATTTAGCAAAATGGCAAAGATTGGTCAATTCTTTTAAATTGAGAATTTTGATGTCTTTGAGTAAAAGAGCTGATGATACGCCGGATCTGAATATCAAACAGCAGTTTGCTGCTATAGTCAATAATCAACCAAAATATCCGCTAATGTTGGAAAATGCGGATAATTTTCAGTTGGTGTATAATGGTAATAACCGTACCAATAATTACCCTTTATGGCCGGCTGATGGTGTAGTGATTAAGTATGACAATAGAAATACACTGGCAGCTACTTATGTTAATATTACAAGAAATACAAAGGATCCGCGATTGATGGTTGTTGCTTGGCCAACGGACTCTGCAAAAAATAGTGGTGATGCCAACTATGCGAAAAAGTTTACATCATATAGAGGTGGAAATACAGGCGATCTGCAATCTACGTTACAGAAACAAACTGTTGATGGAAAACTGTCGATGATTAATTTTGATTACTGGATGGCTTCCCCCTCAGGAATTCCTTGTGTACAATTTGGAGCATATGAAACTCATTTCACAATCGCTGAGGCAATCAATAGAGGTTGGTTAACAGGCGATGCGTCCGAGTACTACCGATCAGGTATCAAGAGTTCAATGAATTTTTACGGTGTAAAGAGTGAGGATATTGAAAGTTTCATAAGTAATAACGCTTATAAAGGAAATAATACAGATGGTCTGAAACAGATCTTAAATCAAAAATATGTGGCATTTTTTCAAAATTCCGGACGTGAAGCTTACTATCAGTTTAGAAGAACAGGTATTCCAATGTTTAATATAGGACCTTCTAATGCCAATAACAATGCGATACCGACAAGATGGGCATACCCTACATCGGAGTATACGGTGAATGAAAAAAACGTTAAAACCGCTATCACTAGTCAATTTGGTGGTGCTGATACGCAGAATGGTATCATGTGGAAAATTAAATAATTAAAATTTATAAAATAATGAGAAAAATATCAATACAATTGTTGCTGATCCTAATATGTACATTCGGTGCAACGGCACAGTTTAAAAAAGTAAAACATATTGTTGTTATTGGATGCGATGGTTTAGGCGCCTATGCCATACCAAATGCAGAAATGCCAAATGTGAAACAATTAATGGCAACAGGAGCTTGGAGTTTAAAAGCAAGAACGGTGCTTCCTTCATCCAGTGCTGTCAATTGGGCATCTATGTTAATGGGGAGTTCGCCGACTATGCATGGGTATACAGAGTGGGGAAGTCAGGAGCCGGAAATTCCATCTATAGTTAAGCATGAGAAATATAATAAATTTCCTTCTATCTTCAGTGTGATCCGCGATCAAAAACCCAAAGCGGTTACTGCAGCGGTGTATAGCTGGCCAGGGATCGGCTATCTGATTGAAAAAGATGCGATAACACATGTTTTACCAGCAGACGATAATGAAGATGTTTGTACAGAGAAAGCTGTTAATGTGATTCTTCAAGACAAACCGCTATTTACATTTGTGCATTTTAGTGAACCTGATTATACTGGGCATGGTAAAGGACACAGAACGGAGGCATATTACGATATGCTCAAAAAAGTAGATGCACGTATTGGAAAAATAATTGATGCGGTTAAAAAAGCAGGCATTGCCGATGAAACCATTATCATGGTAACAGCAGATCATGGTGGTATAGATAAAGGTCATGGTGGAAAATCTTTGGATGAAGTGCAAGTACCGTGGATCATGAGCGGACCGGGTATTAAAAAGAATACTGAACTGAAAAGCACGATTATAACTTATGATACTGCCGCAACTTTGGCAACGATCCTGGGGCTTGAACAACCGCAACCCTGGAGAGGAAAGGCAGTGACGGAAGCTTTTGTGAAATAATGCTCTTTTAAAAGTTTATATCCATATAAAGTTAAATAAATAAACGCAAAAAGCCCTCTGATCTGCTCAGAGGGCTTTTTTATTTATGAATCAATTTGATTAAAGAATAATACTTTGTAAATTGGGACATATAAATCTAAACATGCTATTAAAAAAATCAACCTTCCTCCTGTTATTACTTTCTTTTACGATCGGAAGTGGCGAAGTTCATGCCCAAAAGCAAGAAAGACCGAATATTATCGTATTTATCGTAGATGATATGGGATGGGAAGATACTTCGGTTCCTTTTTGGAAAGAAAAAACTCCGTTAAACAATTTTTATCAAACCCCGAATATGGAACGTCTTGCCAGTCAAGGTATGAAATTTACACAGGCTTATGCCAGTAGTGTCTGTTCTCCAAGCCGGGTAAGTTTAATGAGCGGGATGAATGCCGCACGGCATCGGGTAACCAATTGGACATTAAACAGAAATGCTTCGGTAGATGCTAAAGATGATAAACTGGATTTTCCTTTGTGGAACGTAAATGGTATGCAGCCCGTGGATACTATAGAGCGATCTGTATTTGTCAATTCCTTGCCTCAACTATTAAAGGAAAACGGATATTTAACCGTTCATGCAGGAAAGGCTCACTTTGGAGCTGTGGGAACACCAGGAGCTGATCCTATAAATTTGGGATTTGATGTGAATATTGCCGGTCATGCAGCGGGTGGTCCTGGTAGCTTTCTGGGAACAGAAAATTTTGGAAATAATAAAGATGGAACGCCAAAAAGTCCTTGGGGAGTACCGGGTTTGGAAGAATATTACGGTCAGGATATATTCTTGACAGAAGCATTGACGCAGAAGACACTAAAAGTTTTGAATGACTCATTGTCAAATCAAAAACCCTTCTTTTTGTATATGTCACATTATGCAGTGCACGTACCTTTTAATGCGGATAAGCGATTCTATCAAAAATATATCGATAAAGGAGCCACTCATGTTGAAGCACAATATGCTTCAATGGTAGAAGGTATGGATAAGAGCCTAGGTGATATGATGAGTTTTTTAGACCGTAAACATTTGACTGAGAATACAATTATCCTCTTTATCTCTGATAATGGTGGTTATGCCATACAGGATCGTGGTAGAACAGGCAAAAAACACAGATGGAATGAACCTTTAAAAAGTGGCAAAGGATCGGCCTATGAAGGTGGGATAAGAGTACCCATGCTGGTTAAGTGGCCAGCTGTTGTTAAAGAAAATTCGGTAACGGAATATCCCGTTATAATAGAGGATATATTTCCGACTGTATTGAGCATGGCAGGTGTTAAAAAAACAAAAGCTGTGCAACACATAGACGGAGAAAATTTTGTTTCGGTATTGAAGACAAATAAGCAGACAAACCGTAAATCGGCCATGTATTGGCACTATCCAAATAGCTGGGGCGAGACTGGTCCAGGAATAGGTGCAACAAGTACAGTGAGGGACGGTGACTGGAAATTGATCTATTGGCATAAAACACAGAAAAAAGAACTGTTTAATATCAAGAACGATATCGGAGAAGAGCAAGATCTTGCGATGAATAATCCTAAAATCGTAAAAAGGTTATCCGATAAATTGGGTGCTTATCTTCGAAATGTAGATGCACAGATGCCAATAATTAAAAATACTAAAGCTACTGTTCCTTATCCAGACGTAGTTTCTGATCGGTAATACTTCGTAATAAATTTTGGTAAATAATTTATCAAAATAACAAAGCCCTCTAGCATATATTAGAGGGCTTTTACTTTTTTTAGCTACCTAATTTATTCCTGAGTTTAATTTATGCTCCAAACATTTTTCTATTCCTCCCACAGCATATATCGTCTGCAGAGCAATGGGAAGATTAGTGAGAAATTGAGCAATGGGAATTATACTATCCGCACTTTGTATGAAAGAATCTTTTAATGAGCTAATGGAATAACTTTCTATTAATTCATCCATGATTTCGTACCATTCTCTATGAGTTTTGAAACGAAACATTCGAGCTAAGAAATCAGGAGGATAGATCCCTAAGTTATTATTGCAAGAACAAGCTATCTCGTGTTTATGATTTAAGAATAAATCTTTTTTCTTGCATTTTTGTAGGTCTGATTGGATGAAAATCAACCACGCGAGGTCAATTGCATAGCCGATATTCACATAGATGTAACCATAGTTAAAGCCTTCGCATCGCATTATGCTACTGACAGAAATATTAACAAGGTGGTTGAAATTTTTACTCCAGTCCGTACTGCTTTTTGCAAAATTCTCTAAAGAATTTGAATAATTCTTAAAGGTATATTTAGGTAAATACCTAAACTCTTTCCATTTTAGTTTTTTTCTTTTCATGATTGTAGTATTGGATTATTATGCTGTTGGGGTAGCATTAAATAGGCTGTCTGAAAGGCTATATCAAGGGGTGTGTGTTGTGTTCATTTGCTACATTTTAATTTGTGTTATTTCTTGAAATATCTTTTTGGTGAGATATGGAGATGAAATGTAACATTGTATTCAGACGCCTGATTATTTATCGATTTTATAACATAATTTTTTTGTTAACTGCTCTGTTTTTTAAGATTATGGCGACTGTAAGGTTTGCTGAATACAGGTCATGTTCTCTTCTAAAGTGGTTACCGTGTCAAGATGATCTGCTGCTTCCATATATAGTCCTGTTATTTTCTGTGTAGCGTCTTCTTTTATATTTGCGCCTTTATTTTTTGTTTCCAGTTCTGCTGAATTCATTTCCGACATTTTTTCTTCATCTCGTATATCATGAGGACCACCTAATGATTCATTATTTGATTCCGCTTCTTCACGTGGTTTCCTCGATTCCATATGAACATAGGGAGGAAGAGGAATAGAGATACCCCCATGCTCATAGATGTAATAAAGTGCGTACGCCAGACGAATGAGAAATTCGCGAATAACGACAATTTTATCACCAAAATGTTCATTGCCGATAGATCTCTTTAAAGTTAGCTGTTCCATCAGGTCATCCATGGTTTTATACCATTTTTGTAAGGGCTGATAAGAGAAAAACTTACGAATCAAATCGTAGGGGCTTCTTTTATTATTACAAGTGAGTTCAAGTCCATACGAATAGTTGAAGTAATCGTTTCTTGTGTCAAATAATGTTAAGGGATCCTTATGTTTGGGTAGTCCACATTGTTTAAAAATAACATAAGCTATTTCCATCTGCTTAATCATTTGATGGCAATTGTAGCCATTTTCGGGATAACCACCGGTCGACATCGCTGGATAAGCTCCAGTTATTACAAAGAGATTGATATCATTTTGCCAGTTAATGATATCAGTTTGCTGTTGGAAAAAATCACGGATGTAGACCATGGGATTTTTGATATTCTTTTTACTTAAATAGCGAAATTGTTTCGCTTTTAGTTTCTTTTGCGTATTTTTCATAATGGAAATTTTGGTTTAAAATGGTTTTAATTATCTTCATAAAACTAATTTAGGAATTATTTTAAGTCAAAACAAATTATTTTAAGATTAAATTTGCATATATGAGTGATTATTTGAAGAGAATTAAGCTTGTTGCTGACCGGGAAGGAATGAGTGTTTCTGCTTTAGAAGCTACTATTGGAGCCAGTAAAGGCGTTTTTACAAGAGCCTTGACCAACGGCACAGATATTCAATCAAAGTGGCTAATCAGCCTGTTAGAAAATTATCCCGATTATTCAGCAGAATGGTTACTAAGAGGTGAAGGATCGATGTTATGTGCTAAATCAATCGTTAAAGAATTTAATGAGACCTATTTAACCGCCGAACAGGAAGGAATTAACAATGCTGTTATTAATGCCTTACATCAAGTAATAGCATCTCAAAATGCAACAATTAAATCCCAGGAAAAGATAATTTCCTTCATGGAACGACAATTATCAGTTTACGAACAGGAAAATACATCGTCAAAAAAGGAGTAACCCATACGGGGTGATATTTAAGTAGGGATAAAGTAATATTGAAATAGCGTAAAATAACACGCAGAAATTGCGAGTTAAGAGGTTATAATGATGAGAGCGCTGTGTTGCATCATAAAGTATAGGTTAAAAAAGAGAAATCATGTCGGGAGTTAAAGAACGTGTATTATTAATTGCGGAAAGTAAGGGGATAAGCAAAGCTATTTTTTTTGAAGGCTTGGGATTTTCTTATGCTAACTTTAAAGGCGTTCAAAAATTTTCAGCACTTAGTTCGGATGCAATGATAGCGATCTTAACTAAATATAATGATATATGTCCAACCTGGTTATTGATGGGTACAGGTGAAATGTATAGGAACAGTAACGGTGATGAAAGGGGTTCTCTTGAACATTCCAAGCAGCGCCCAGATGATAATGCAATTAAGATGGACGAGGCAATGAATAAAGTGATCAATGCTTTGGAACTGACGATAAGAACACAAGAGAAGACAATTCTTGCCCTTGAAAAGCAAATTGGTTTCTTGGAAAAAGAATAGGGTCGGGTATCATTGAACCTAGTTCTATAAATTAGGCCAATATTGACTCAAGAAAATTTGTATAGTACAATATTTCGTTATTATAATTTTAAAAAAAATAACGGATTCAAGTGATTTTATTGCCGTGGTTTTCGTTTATTTTTGTCTCATGGAGGTAAACTGTCGAATAGAAGAATTATCATTGCTAAGATCTTTTAATAATTAATAATACCATATTTATGTTGGGAAGACTATATCGTTTGTTTGCTGTGTTACTTTGTTTTACAACACTTGATACTGTTGCTCAATCGGCCGGTGATCGTCCTGTTTACACTTCAGAATGGGGGCATCTCTATAGAACCGAAAATAACAAAATGGATCTGCTGGGGATATTTCCGACGGAAGCTCCTGTATATGTTTTGGACTCTACAAAAACACAATATAAGGTGCAGGTGAGTAATGGGGATATTGGGTTTATAATGAAGCAACCTCTCCAACGGGCAATGTTTGGTAAGCGATCAGCGGGTGAGCCTACGCAATATTTCTATCGGGGTACACAAGGAAGCCAGTGCCCTCATTTTTTTGTTCAGGTATCGGAATTACGGGTGCGTAAAGCTCCAGATGTTTCAAGCACTGCAGTAAGAAGAGCAAGACTCAATGAGCTGGTCTGTATCGATTACTTTCCGCTCTACACGGACGGTTGGGTATATGTGGGTGATCACTTTCATGAGAGACCGGAATTTATTCAGGCAAAATTTCTAGGTGCGGAATTGACCTATGATAAAGTGTTAAAAGAATATCTCAAAGTAAAAGGTAAGGATCAAAAACAGGAAATTTTATGGGTAGGAAGACTCAGGGAAATTGCCTGGACCGATGATAAAAAATTAAAACAGGCATTGACATTTTGGAAAGAGTCATTTGAAAATGCTGGATTACAGGACCCGAAAGTTGATATTGATTTTGAATTGTATCTGGCAGATCGGTTTCAAGTTCGTCCGGCATTCGATGTGGTGGAGAAGCAGGTGACATCTTTACGGATGCATTTCGATTGGAAGGGGTTGCTTCTTTATGATGGGAAGATAACAGAAAGTCAGATGAAGCAACTTCAGATGCAAAAAGTATCGGTTATTCCGGATATGCCCGAATGCGGTTGGGAACCTGTATATTATTATCGATCTGATAATAATATCGTGGCATTTGAAGAAAATGTCAAGGGAAAAGTTTTTGGGTCCGTATATCAGGTTACCCTCAGCAATGAGCTAGCCTTGTGGATGGGAGAGGAGCGAATCGATATGAATTATGATGAAAAGGAATTTGTGAAACATTTTGGACATCTGGTTTCGACCGACTGGATCGGTCCCCCGCATGTTTATCGAATCCCCGATGGTGACGCAGGCCTATTTATGATCACTTTTGAAAATGGAAAAGCCGTCCGTTATGAATGTATGTTTTATTGTTAGAAAAGTCAATTAAAGATAAAATAAAAAAGGACCTGCAGCTTTTGTAAGTCCTTTTTTATTTTAAACCAGTTCCATGGCGAAGAGATTGGCGATATGCCCCTTTAGCTTATCTTTTACCTCGTCAATATTGGGTTTATAGCCCAGTTCTCGCTCCATAGAGGTAACGTCTTTGTCGTCTATACCACAAGGTACAATATTTCCAAAATAACTTAGATCGGCATTTACATTGAATGCAAATCCATGCATGGTTACCCATCGGCTTGCGCGGACACCCATCGCGCAGATTTTCCGTGCCTTTTCGTTGTCCCCATCGATCCATACACCCGTAAAACTTGGGTATCTTCCTGCCTGAATTCCATAATCATTTAGGGTTAGGATGATCGCCTCTTCTAACGTGCGTAGATAAAGATGAATATCGGTAAAGAAATTATCTAAATCCAGAATTGGGTATCCAACAATCTGACCAGGACCATGATAGGTAATATCACCGCCACGGTTGATCTTATAGTAGGTTGCTTCTTTCTCTTCGAGCGCTTTTTCATCCAATAAAAGATGTTCAGGTTTCCCAGATTTCCCTAAGGTATATACATGAGGGTGCTCGTTGAAAATTAAAAAGTTTTCCGTTGGAACTTCTGTGCTGTTAACCCGGTTTTCATGTTTTACAGCTAAGGTTTTATTAAAAATCTCTTCTTGTCTATCCCAGGCTTCTTGATAATCTACCAAGCCCCAATCGATAAAGGTTACTTTTTTATTTTGCATAGTGATGTGGCTATATGCGTTTTAGCCCAGTTTGAAATGATTAAAGCACGCTTGATTTTACATCGGGTATACCCTGTCATTCAAGCGTACTTTAAGTACTTATAAATTCGGATTAGTAAAGCAAATTATTATAAGGATATCTTTCACGGTGAATTTCCACAATGATATCGTATAATTTTTGTTTAAATTCCTCTAAGTTTGTTTTATTTGTAGCTGAAATGAAGATTGCTGGATCAGCATTCTTGGCCATCCAGCTGTTTTCAAAATCTTCTAATGTTACTGTTTTTTCACCTTCTTCACCCTCTTCAACTGTCGGTACATAAGCATCAATTTTATTGAATACCGTAATGATTGGTTTATCTAAAGCTCCAATATCTTTCAATGTCTCATTAACAGCGATAATATGATCTTCAAAATTTGGGTGTGAAATATCGACCGCATGAATCAATACATCCGCTTCGCGGACCTCGTCTAATGTTGATTTAAAACATTCAACTAAATGATGGGGAAGTTTACGGATAAAACCTACAGTATCGGATAATAAGAAGGGTAAATTATCAATCACTACTTTACGAACGGTTGTATCTAATGTTGCAAATAATTTGTTTTCAATCAAAACGTCCGATTTTGAAATCATGTTCATGATGGTTGATTTCCCGACATTGGTATAGCCGACTAAAGCAACACGTATCATTTCACCCCGATTTTTACGTTGTGTTTCGTTCTGTTTGTCAATCAGGTCAAGACGTTCTTTTAAAACAGTTATTTTATTTAAAATAATACGTCTATCAGTTTCAATCTGACTTTCACCAGGACCACGCATACCGATACCACCACGTTGGCGTTCCAAGTGGGTCCATAATCTTGTCAACCTGGGTAATAAATACTGTAATTGTGCTAATTCAACTTGTGTTTTTGCTTGCGCACTTTTAGCGTGGCTTGCAAAAATATCTAAAATTAAATTTGATCTGTCTAATATTTTAACTTGAAGCTCACGTTCGATATTACGTAATTGAGAAGGAGATAATTCATCATCAAAAACGACCATATCAATTTCTTCTGCGATTACAAAAGCTTTAATATCTTCCAATTTTCCTGCCCCTACATAGGTGGAGCGATCTGGATAAGTTAATTTTTGCGTGATAATACCTTTTGTTATCCCGCCTGCAGTTTGAACTAAAAATTCTAATTCTTCAAGATACTCGTGTGCTTTTTCCTCGCTTAATCCCTGAGGAATTACACTCACGAGTAAAGCTGTTTCCGGTCTTACTGCGGTGTCGTATATTTTGATTTTTGCCATTGTTTTCTATTCTAATTTTGTATTGCTTATTAAGATTTTGCATGAGTAGGCCAAGGGGCACTGCAAAAAGACGTGAAAATGATGTGACGTCATAGCACGATGACTCAATAATAATACAAAGATAATCGTTTTTAGTTTAATTGTTTTATGCCAAAAGCGGATCCTATAATTTTATTAAAGAAGCTTACAGACTAATGCATAATGGAATAGGAGGGAGATAAGTACTTTATGAGATCTTATCCCATGCAATACCGTCCGTTTTTCTAGCGAGGTATTGTCTGAGTGATGCATGACGTTCTTCTGTCATTTCTGGATCTTCCTTGAAGATATCAATAACAGAATTACGGGCTTCTGACAGAAGCTGTTGGTCTGTTGCAAGGTTGGCCAGTTTTAATTCCAGTACACCAGATTGCTGCGTACCTGAAATATCGCCCGGACCACGAAGTTCTAAATCAACTTCTGCGATTTCGAATCCATCATTTGTTCGTACCATTGTATTCAATCGCAACTTCCCTTCCTTGCTTAATTTATTACTTGACATTAAGATACAGAACGATTGCTCTGCACCACGGCCAACCCGTCCTCTCAACTGATGGAGCTGTGATAAACCAAATCGTTCCGAGTTTTCAATAATCATGACAGAAGCATTGGGAACATTAACACCGACTTCAATTACGGTTGTTGCAACCATAATCTGGGTTTCATGTTTCACAAAACGTTGCATCTCAAAATCCTTATCTTTGACAGGCATCTTGCCATGGACAATACTGATCTTAAATTCAGGAAGCGGAAATTCACGTTGGATATTTTCTAGACCTGCTTCTAGGTATAATAAGTCTAGTTTCTCACTTTCCTTGATCAGTGGAAATACAACATACACCTGTCTCCCCTTAGCTATTTCTTCACGGATAAGACCAAACATGCGCAATCTGGAGCTCTCGAAAAAATGAACTGTCTTAATCGGTTTTCTTCCCGCAGGGAGTTCGTCGATAACCGAAATGTCCAAATCGCCATACATAGTCATTGCCAAAGTACGCGGAATAGGGGTAGCGGTCATCACGAGCATATGTGGTGGAATGCTATTTTTACGCCAAAGTTTAGCGCGCTGTTCAACTCCAAACCGGTGTTGTTCGTCAATAACAACAAAACCTAAATTCTTAAATTTGACTTTGTCTTCAATTAAGGCATGGGTTCCTATCAGGATATCCAACGAACCATTTTCCAATTCTTCATGTATGATACGGCGTTGCTTAGTACTCGTAGAGCCTGTTAACAATTTAATATTGCAGATATCCTCTCCCAGTAACTCTTTTAGCCCCGTATAATGTTGGGTTGCTAATATTTCTGTTGGAGCCATCATGCAAGCTTGAAAGCCGTTGTCTATGGCCAAAAGCATAGTTAAAAGTGCAACCACTGTTTTCCCGGATCCCACATCGCCCTGCACCAAACGATTCATTTGTGCGCCGGTAACAGTATCCTGTCTGATCTCTTTGACGACACGTTTCTGTGCATTGGTCAACGGAAAAGGAATTCGTTCTTTGAAAAAGGTATTGAATTTGTCCCCGACTTTAGAGAAAATCTGTCCCCTGAATTTTTTAGTATTGAGCTGTTTATTTTTTAGTAATTTGAGCTGAATATAAAATAATTCTTCAAATTTGATACGTTTGATAGCCTGTGTCAGTTCCTCTTGGCTCTGTGGAAAATGAATAGCAACAGTGGCTCTGGCTTGGTCCATCAATTGATGCTTGGCCAATAAATAAGCTGGTAGCTGTTCAGTGAGTTGACGAAATACGGTTTCTAAAGCCGTCTGCTGTAATTTTTGAATCCCTTTACTGTCCAAGTTGAATTTCTTCAGTTTCTCAGTGGAGGAGTAGACAGGTTGCAAAGTCATATTACCCAAGTTTTTTACTTGAGCTTGATAAGGTTCCATTTCGGGATGTGTGATCGATATCTGTCCGTTAAATACAGATGGTTTCCCATAGAGCACATAAGCGGAACCTACTTTTAATGATTTTTGTAACCAGGTGATCGATTGGAACCACACCAGTTCGATGCTCCCTGTTTCATCTTTGAATTGGCCAACCAAACGTTTTGCTCTTTTTTCACCAACTTCTTTAAGCCCAATAAGTCTCCCTAATACTTGGGCCGAATACATATCGGCATCGAGTTGTCTTATTTTATGAAATACGGTACGGTCAATATAGCGAAAAGGGTAATAGCTGAGCAGGTCACCAATGGTGAAAATCTGTAATTCTTTTTTAATTACATCAGCTTTCTGAGGGCCTACGCCTTTCAGATATTCTATTGGGGTTATTAAAGATAAATCAGCCATTCTTCTACTTTGCTAATTTAAGGATTTTACTTAAAAATTTAGCAAAATAGTATAGATGATTGCTAAAGTTGTCGTACCTGCTAATTAAAAAGGAGTATTTAGTACGGTGATGTGGTATCAGATATTTTTCCCAATAATAATAAAAAAGGCTGCCCTTTATGCAGTGCCCCCAAAATATTGGACAATTCTTCTCGGATTGCGGTAAGGACAGAAAGCTTAAAAGAAGCACTAAAGTGTCTTTCCCCTTTCCTGGGAAGTAGCCCCGATTCCCCCTGATACTTATATATTTTGTACCAGGTCTCAAACAAAGAATACGTAATCCCGAATTCTTCTCCCAAAGACTTTGCAGAACGATAATGCTCATCCATTTGTCTAACACAGCTCAACTTAAATTCAAAACTGTGCTTGTTTTTCTTATTCATAAAAATGCCCCCAGAAAGTGTCTAACTTTTTGGGGGCACTGCAAAAGACAGCCTTTTAAATGAGATAAGATCTTGACTAAAAATTTCCTTTATTTACATCCCACCATAGACGTGTACCACCGTTATCAGCACCACCAAGTAATGAAATGGCATTCTGTACCTCAGCTGCATTCGTGTTGTACTCATTTTGCGGAAATGGTAAACGGCGGATCTGAATCTTAGTGTCAATAAGACCCGCGCTATTATTAACCGCAACAGGGAATAATTTTGGATATCCGGTTCTACGGAACTCACTCCAGGCTTCTTGTCCTTCCGGGAAGATCGCTAACCATTTTTGTGTAATAATACGTTCCAATTTTTCTTCATTAGAGGCAGCATCATTCCATTGAATAGTTAAGGTAGTTGGTGCATCTGCATTATTGCTTGCATTGAATGGATCAACGTAAGCAGCAGCTTTACTCGTGTTGTCTTGTAAATATGCCGATAAACCGCTTACGCCCCATTGTGCAAAAGAGGTTTCAACACCTTTTTCATAAAGTGATTTTGCTGTTCCACCAACATTTGCCCAACCTCTCAATGCGCCTTCAGCACGTAAAAAATAGACTTCAGCAGCCGTCATTAAAATTGGGGCAGTGGTTGCCGTGAATGAAGGTGTACTTCCTCCTGTATTAAGCGCTGACAACATCTGGTATTTGTCTTTTTCAATACCTGCTGCACCTGTACGGATACCAATGTATTTGCCCGCGAAGCCGGTTGTCTGTTTGTCAACTGGTACTGGCTCCATATATTTGGAAATACGTGGATCGCCGTAACCTGTCATGTATGACTGTAAAGAAGCATTCATTCGGGTATCTGCCCAATTCTTTGAAATAAACCAAAGGGGATTGCTGAATGTACCGTCTGTAGGAACCTTCACTTTGAAGTTTTCACTATTCGCTTCAATAACGCCACCATTTGCTGGATCTAACGCTTTCTCTGCTTGTACTTTTGCTAGTTGAGGGTCAACTTTTACAATACGCACAGCAAGACGCAAGCGAAGTGAGTTAGCTAATTTTAACCAGTTCTTAAAACGTGTTTGGTTATCCAAATTCGGATAAACTAAATCGATCTCTTCAATTTTGTCGGTCATTGGACTTTGGGCATTAAATGACTTTAAAGCCTCAGTCGCTTCATCTAATTCTTTGAAAAAAGCAGTGTAAAGATCAGCTTGCTTATCATAAGGAATATCTCCAGATGTGCCTACTTTGCTATATGGAATAGGTCCGTAAATATCAGTTACGCGATTAGCAGCTGCTACCTTAATTACTTTTGCGGCTCCGCCAAGTGCTGGATAGTTTTTATCCAATCCATTTTTTTGTAGTTTATCAATAGATTTGATCACATCAAGGTAAAGCACTTTAAAGGGTTCACCATTCCAGCCATTTACCATAGCGTAATTCAGGTTATTTTGACCGCTATTGAAAGGTGTAGGGGACATGAAATAACCAGAGAATACGTCGGCATTCAGATTTTGTTGAAGTTGATATGAATTTGGATCACCACCTCCGGAAAAATTGTAAATGGCCATCTGTGCTGTTTTGAAGAATAGTACCAAATCTTTTCCATCGGCAGCTAAATCTTCATCTGTCAAGCCGTTGTTGTTTTTGTTGTATTCTTCGAAGTCTTTTGTACAGCTGCTCATGGCACTTCCAAGTACCACAAAAGCTAACATCAACTTAGTTATATTTTTGAAATTGTATTTCATCGTTGTTTTATTAAAAAGTTGCATTCAAAGTAAGACCATAATTACGAGTTGGAGGCATCATGAAGATATCGACTCCACTTAATGTATTGCCGGTAGACATGGTCACTTCAGGATCAAAAGGTGCTTTCTTAGTAAAGTAGAATAGATTTCTTCCGACTGCCGAAACGCGTAGCTTTTTAAAGAAACTATCATTAAGATTAAAGTCATAGCCTAGCACTAATTCGCGTAGTCGAACAACTGTTCCGTCATAAATATATTGACTGCTTACAGGTCCCATACCACCAACGGTTGTATACCATTTCTCTGCTGCAACATTTGTTACTTCAGCACCAGCAGCTGTAACGCCATTAATTGTTACACCTCCATTAGCACGGGCATCTCCACTTGCTTTTGAAACACCATAACCGTCAAGAAGCGCCTGTGTTATGGACATCACTTCGTAATCAAACTTGCCGTCGATCAAGAAACTTAAGTTGAAGTTTTTGTAACTAAAGCTATTGTTCAATCCCATCTGCCAAATAGGATTTGAGTTTCCTAATTTAGTATAGTTAGAATTTTTTTGAGGGGTACCATCTGCCGAGACTAGGATACGGCCTTGATCATCACGTGCAAAAT
This sequence comes from Sphingobacterium anhuiense, assembly GCF_042686355.1. Taxonomy (NCBI): domain Bacteria; kingdom Pseudomonadati; phylum Bacteroidota; class Sphingobacteriia; order Sphingobacteriales; family Sphingobacteriaceae; genus Sphingobacterium; species Sphingobacterium anhuiense. The sequence goes on along the minus strand of NZ_JBHUPE010000007.1, from coordinate 33,021 downwards.
CTTGACCATAAATGTCACCAAAAGAACCCCCTACTTCAAATTTGGAAGCGTAATTGTTACGACCATCTCCAGTTAATGCAAATTCTTTAATGCGATCATCTAATTTGATAATCTTGTTTTTATTATAGGTGAAGTTTAAACTTGTTGTCCAGGTAAAATTGTCGTTCTTAATGGCATCTAATGAAACTAATGCTTCAACCCCTTGATTTTGGATATCTCCAGCATTGATAGCATATTGATCATACAATGATGCTTGACTTGCTGCAATTTTGAAAAATTGATTCTTCGTGTTTGTCTTATAGTAGGTTACATCTACGTTTAAACGGTTGTTCCACATGCGCCATTCAGTACCAATCTCTAATGAATGGGTTTTTTCTGGTTTAAGACCTTTCAGAAAAGCGATGTCATTGAGGTTGATAACACCATAAGCATTCAGATTATTGGTTAATAAGGTGGTGTAAGGAGGTAAATCATTACCAACAATAGCATATGATCCTCTGATTTTGGCCATATTGACAAAATCAGGCATATTCAATTTGTCGTTCAAAACAACACCTAAACCTACTGATGGATAAAAGAATGAATTTGATTCTGTGAAAGCAAGTGTACTTGACCAATCATTACGAGCAGTTAAATCAAGATATAACCATTGATCGTATGATAGATTAGCACTGGCAAAAACAGATTGCAGTTGTCTTCTGTTATTTGATAAACCTGTCGGAGTAGGTGTAGTCGAATTCTGAATGATAAACTGATTTGGATATTGCAGACCTGCTGTTCCGCTGGTGTAATCTACTCCTTCAGTCTTCCAGTCTGTAATACTTGTTCCCACGACACCGGTAATCTGAAGCTTATCGTTCACATTGAAGTTCATGTTAGCGATTAGATCACCATATTGTTGTGTGATGGTTGTATTCGTGTAATTATAGCCGCCATTTGGTCTAGCTAAAATATTTTGAGTACCTGCATATATTTTTCGATCCCAAACTTCACTCGTCCGATCTACACTTCCACGTGCTTGAACATTAATCCATGGTGCAATTTGATATTTGGCACTTCCATTTAATAATAAACGGTTTCTTTTTGAACTGTTCTGGTTTCTGTTTACGATCCACCATGGGTTTTGTTGGGTTGTAGGATCGTCGGATAAAGTAAACCAGTTCTGATCATAAAGATTACGGCTTGGATTAAATTTCTCAAAATCTTTGTAAGGTGAAATATCAATGCTACGAGGCAATAAATAAAGCCCTACTAAAGGATTATAATAAAAACCAGATGTCGGTGCATTATCCAATTTTTGGGTAATATAATTGGCACTTCCTTCAACCGTTAATTTGTCATCAAAGAATTTAGCACTTTCTTTCAGATTGAAATTGTGACGGGTCATGTCATTATTTGGCGTGATTCCTTTTGCTAAGGTGTTCGCGTAAGAAAAATAAGTTTGATTTTTCTCGTTTCCGCCTGATAATGTCAATGAATTTGTAAAATTACTACCTGTTCTTAAGAACTTGTCAACATTATTAAAATTAGCTTGATCGCTTTTCTCTCCCCAACTGGATACACTTGTCGCACTAGATTTTCCACCCGATCCTTGTCCATATTGATTTTGAAATTCGGGTAAAGATGTTGCTTGTTCGATTTGTGCACTGGAAGAGAAATTGACGGTTGTACGTCCTCCTTTTCCAGACTTTGTTGTAATCAGAATAACACCGTTTGCCGCTTGGCTACCATATAAAGCCGCAGCAGATGCTCCTTTTAGTACAGAGATATTTTCCACATCTTCTGGATTGATCATAGCAATTGGATCTCCGGGATCGCGTTGGCCACCAAATACGTTATCAGGCTGCGTTCCTAATGTCTGATTATTAATGGGAACACCATCAACAACATATAATACCTGATTGTTACCTGATGCAGATTTATTACCTCTGAGGACAACTTTAGCAGAACCGCCTGGTCCTGACGAACTTGATGCAATATTAACACCTGCAACTTTACCATTTAGATTGTTGGCTAAATTGGTGCTTTTTACACGATTCAGTTCATCTCCTTTAAGTTGTTGGGTCGAATAAGTTAAGGATTTTTGAGAACGGCTAATTCCTAGTGCTGTAACGACTACACTTTCTAATTGCTGTGTCTGCGGTACAAGACTCACGTTGATAGTGGTTTCATTTGGCCCTAATGTAACAGTTTTGGTTTCGTAACCAATCACACTAATGCTCAAAATACGATTCTTATCGTCAACGTTAATTTGAAAAACACCATTAGCATCCGTAGAACTAGCTTTAGAAGTACCTAGAACTTTAATGGTTGCTCCAGCTATTGCGGCTTTAGATTGACTGTCCACAATAGTACCCTTTACTTGATTGTTTTGGGCATGGAGTAAAGAAGCTGAAAAAAGCATTGTCGGAACAATACCCAGTATCTTTAATGTAGTTTGTAATTTACTATTCATTCAGTAATATGTGTTATGATCTAATTATGTCTTTACACATTTCATAAGAATAGATTTATTGTAAATGGCTAATTCAATTTAGCACATTGGTCAGTAGATGTCTCATATTGAAGATAGGTAGGATACGCAATTTCGTAAATGTGAATAAATATCAATACAAGGTAAAAATAAGAAGGATTCTTATTCTAGGAATCTAATGTACTACTGTTCTATAAAATTTAAAAGAGTTTTATAACATATGTGATACATTTTAACACTTGTTTCCTATAAGTGGTTATTTATCAGGTTGTTTTATTTCAATGTTTTTTACAGGGAAATTAAGTTTTGTATCATAATTTGTTTTAATCTCAAAAAATATATGTTCAGACGTAGAGAGGGAGATCAAAAAAAATCGGCCAATACTTTAAGAGCTTAGCCGATTTTAAAAATACTGCTGTTTGTTTTATTATTCTGAGAGCTCAACAACGGGTTTGTTATTGACGCATTTTACTCCTTTGGGATATGTATATTTTCCTGTCGAACAATTCGGCTTTTCACGTTCTATGATATTCTTTTTTAAGGAATTGTAAAGTGCAATATCTTTCATGATTTCCGGACGTTCTGCTGTTCTAATATATGCTATATGTTCAACTCCACAGTCTTTTAAGCGTATTGTCGTACCCCAGTTTTCGGTTCCGCTACAAATAAGATTATTCAGGTATTTGTCGATCTTTATTTTTAAAGGGGCAATACGTATTTTACTTTCTGATAAGCTTAAATCTTTTATGTATAGTAATTTGGATTTTCCGTTTTCGCAGGAAAGTTGAGTAGGTTCACTATTAAACAAAATATACTCCTCACAGGGTTCGTAAATAATTCCTTCTTTGATACCGGCATTGACTTCGTTGGATCTAAGTGCTAAATATTCCTCCCATAGTTTGTTGAATTGTGATTTGAAACGTTTATGCACAGGAAAATAAACATGCCCACACCAAAAGTTGTTGACTTTCTCAATGTTCCAGTCTGTCAGATCTCCACATTTTTCTGAAGCAATAAGTTTATCAATTTCGGTTTTCTTTTCTTCAGCTTTAGCAGACCATTGTTCAGAGGTAAAATCGTCTTTTTTGCAAGCACTAAAAAGTAACAGAAATAGAAACAAATAGCTGAGTAGTTTTATAAATTTCATATCGAGTAAGTATAAAGTCTAAAAGACTAAAATCGGTTTATTATTTTCACATCGCACGGATTTGGGGGCGGGGGCACTATTCGGAGTACAATTTTGTAGTTCTTTATCTAATTGGGTTAGATGAAAATATAAGGTATTATATTCTGTAAGAATTATATAAAATCCATTACGATATGTTTGATCAGCAATAGTCGGAATCCATATCTGGGAGCAATCTTTTTTTATACCAGTAATTATCCAATCGCCTGCTGCTGTGCATGGTTTATCTTTAAAGTAATTTTGCAGTGTTTCACTTCTTTCGTTTAAAGCCGCTCGTGTCTGTTCGATATTGAAATCTTCGACAGTTTTTACCTTTGCAAATCCATTCTGACATATAATCCCGAAATGCACAGGCATATGTAGATATGCAAGGTTTAGGTATGGTCGATCATCGGCTTTCATTGCTTCTGTTAATAGTTTTGTATGTTCGGTTTTTAGAAGATCATATTGTTTTTTTATTGTAGGGGAAACAGGTAAGTAACCTTTAACATTAGGATTTAATAATAAGGTATCAACATATGATTTGCTGATTTCTTCACACGAAATACGCTGTGTCAGCAAGTTCATTTCTTGATATTTTTCTGATGCTTTTTTATAAAGTTCTTCATAAGAAGGATGATCTTTTTGACACGACGATATTATCGTGAGCACTAAAAAAGAAAGTGTAAAAAATCGATAGATTTTCATTGCATTAAGGTTACATGGTTAATATTAGTTTATTAGCATGTAAACGTAACTAACGAAGGTTGTGCTACATGTATTTTTTCCTTTTAAAGAGAAATTTTATTTTATCAGAATTGAAGATCAGAATGGCAATGAAAATAAGACCATATGCCCAAAATTTGTAAGGATCTACCTGCTCCCGAAAGTAAGTAATAGCGAGTGCGAATGCAATGATGGGATTAATGTACAACATGATTCCCAATGTGGAAGAAGATATTTTCTTTAATGCATACATGCTCGAGAAGAGCGGTATGATTGTGAACAATAGTGCTATTGTTAAAGTAACAGTCCAAAATGTGCTGTCTTGAGGTATTGGACTTTGATCAATTAGCATTTGGGGGATAATAAATAATGTACAGATGGCAAGTTGGATCGCCAACATATTGAGCTTGTCAAACCCTTGTATAATACGCTGTAATACCAAATAAAAGGCATAGAGTGCGCCTATGGTTAGGGACCATAGTACTTCTGTAAGTGATCCGGTTGCCAACATGAGCACGCCAGTACTAGCAACAAACAATGATAGCTTTTGGGCTATATTTAGATTTTCTTTTAAAATTAAATAGCCTGCTGCAGTAGTGATTAATGGACATAGGATGTAAGCAAAAGCACCGGCCTGCACACTGATGCTATTAATGCAGTAGATATATGTATACCAGTTTGCAAATAAAAATATAGCAGAAATAACGGTAAGACAGATAATTTTAATTCTTTTCTCCCTGGACAACTGCCAAAAATGATTATAATCAGCTTTAAGGTCCGCTTTTCTGAAAAGAATATTGAACAGCCAAAGAAGTGAAACCGCTAATATGATGCGGTAATGGAGAATATCCTCGGCTGACCAATTTTTTAATAAGCGTATAGGGACTGCCATAAACCCCCAGATTAAAGGGCCTAAAAAAGCCGCTAAGAAATACTTTCCGCGGCCTTCAGTATCTTGTTGTACGTTTGTCATTAATCTTTCCAAGCAATCACGGAGATTTCTACGTTTACATTTTTAGGAAGAGTCTTTACAGCAACACATTCACGTGCAGGCTGTACGGTCGTGAAGTATTGGGCATACACTTCATTTACAGTAGCAAAGTCATCCATACTGCTTAAGAAAATTGATGCTTTAACAACATCTTCAAATCCATAACCTGCATTTTTTAAGATAGCATCAACATTCTTTAACACTTGATGTGCCTCATCTGCAACTCCTGTTGTGATTAATTCCATAGTTTCAGGAATTAAAGGAATTTGTCCAGAAACGTATAATGTTTTGTCAGCTTTTATAGCTTGGTTGTAAGGACCAATTGCGGCTGGTGCTTTTTCGGTATTTAAAATAATTTTTTGAGACATATGATGGTATTTAGGATGCAAAGAAAAACTTGTAAATCAGCGCCAGAATGAAAACGATGATCGCTATAGCATTGATAATATGCATAGCTTTTAGATTGCCGTTCGTTGGGCGATTGGGGTCTTTTTTTCTAAAAAAGTACATGGAACTAAGTTACGCTAGTAAATTGATAATCGCAATGATTATCTTTAAACAATCAAAAATAAAAGATAATGAATAAACTCGCTTTAGTTGGTGGAAGAATTTTTTCAGATTATAATCTTATTGAAGATAGAACATTGCTTATTGAAAACGGAGAGATTACTGGAATAGTAGAGCCTAATCAAGTTCCAGCTGATTTTGAACAGATTGTTGTTAATGGAGCTAATATTTGTGCAGGTCTCATTGATTTACAGCTGTATGGCGACGGTGACGATTTATTTTCGGCGCATTTGACTTCAGCATCTTTACAGCGCATTTCTGATCGTTTGGTTCGAAAAGGAACGACTTCATATATGATGACTTTAGCGACAAATACGTTTGAAGTTTTTCAAGAAGCAATTCAGGTTGCTGACAATTTTAAACATGATGCATTATTGGGATTGCACCTTGAAGGGCCATTTTTGAATGTGAAGAAGAGAGGGGCTCACCCGGCTGATCTAATTGTAAAAGCAACAAAAGAAAATATTAAGGAATTGCTTGGCGAGCACAATACTGTTGTGAAAATGATGACCATTGCTCCAGAATGTATGGATGATGATGTTCTTGAGTACCTAAAATCGTATGAACTTTTATTAAGTGCAGGACATAGTGATGCAACCTTTAATGAAGGCACTAAAGGTTTTGATCTGGGGATTCCCACAAGTACCCACCTATTTAATGCGATGTCTTCTTTACATCATCGGGAGGTTGGTATGGTAGGAGCTATTTTCAATCATCCAACAGCATGTTCGAGTATAATTACAGATGGACATCACGTCAGTTTCGAGGCAGTTAAAGTGGCTAAAAAACAAATGGGCGAACGATTGTTTTTGATATCAGATGCAGTTGCTGCTTGTACACAAGGAATCTATCAACATGTGTTGAATGACGGTTATTATTCACTGCCCGACGGAACGATTTCGGGAGGAGCCATTTCTCTATTTGAATCGGTTAGAAATATAGTGCAACAGATTGGTGTTCCATTGGACGAGGCGATACGGATGGGAACTACTTATCCAGCAAGATTGCTAAAGCGTACAGATATTGGAAATCTGAATATAGGAAGTATAGCTAATGTGATCATATTTACTTCTGATTTTGAACTTCAAGATGTTCTGGTTAAAGGAAAGTTAATATCGCACTAGTGCTGTTGATACAAAATCATAATCCGTACATTTGTAACTTATTTTGAAATTATTCTTTAACATTTTTTAATGAAACATCACTTATTAATACTTTCAGTTGCTTTATTCTTATTTTCATGCTCTTCCAAAAAGAATAGAAAAACAGAAGAGGTAAAAACCACACCTGCAGTAATTGTACAGCATCCTGATAAAAAGGATAAACCGCAACGTGAAAAAGTTAACATTAATATACAGGAGAAAAAGGTTGAAGCACCAAAAGAAATTGCCGTGGAGCTTCCTGAAGTGCAACGTGAATTTCGTGCTGCATGGATCGCATCTGTCGCGAATATAAATTGGCCAAGTAAAAACTTTTTATCTACGGATGAACAAAAACAGGAAGCGATCCAAATTTTAGAATTTTTGAAAGCAAATAATTTCAATGCTGCAATTTTTCAGGTTCGCCCCTCATCGGATGCGATGTATAAGAGTGATCTCGAGCCCTGGTCATATTTTTTAACAGGAGAACAAGGAAAAGCTCCTTTTCCATATTATGATCCCTTGGAGTTTTGGGTTGAAGAGGCACATAAGCGGGGGATTGAATTACATGTTTGGTTAAATCCTTATCGTGCTCACCATACTTCTGGCGGTAAGTTGACAGAGGCATCTATGGCTAAAAAAATGCCCAATTCCGTTGTCCGTTTGAAGCAGGGATGGTATTGGTTTGATCCGTCAAAACAATCTACTCAAGACCATGCTGCACGTGTAGTAATGGATATTGTAAAACGTTATAACATTGACGGAGTACATTTTGATGATTATTTTTATCCTTATGCGGAATATAATGGAGGGCAGGATTTTCCGGATAATGACAGTTGGAATGATTACAAAAAGAATGGTGGTACATTGGCTCGTGCAGATTGGCGTAGAAATAGTGTAAACACATTCATTGAACGGATCTATAAAGAAATAAAAGCTGAAAAGAATTTTGTGAAATTTGGTATTAGTCCTTTTGGGATCTGGAAACCAGGTTATCCGGCCGGTATTCAGGGGTCTAGTCAATATGATCAATTATATGCAGATGCAAAATTGTGGCTGAATAAAGGTTGGGTAGATTATTATACGCCACAATTGTATTGGCCTATACAGCCGGCTAAACAAAGTTTTACAACTTTGTTGAAATGGTGGGAGAGCGAAAATACAATGCATAGACACCTTTGGCCGGGTATCAATACCGTGGGGAAACGTACAGCAGAATATTCAACTGAAATTGTAAACCAAATTGCAGCGATGCGTAATATCGTGCCAGATAGTAAAGGTATTGTTCATTGGAGCTTAGCTGGCTTAATTAAAAACCCTACGATGACAAGAGCAATTTTTGAAGGTCCTTACCAAAATAAAGTATTGATACCTAGAACGCCTTGGTTGAATGCAAATCCGATGCTGAAGCCAACTTTGTTGTTGACCGCAGAAAAAGATTTTGTTTTTGCAAAGTGGCAACATAAACAAGTAGATCAAGTTTATCACTGGATACTTTACTGCAATTATGGTGGTGAGTGGTCATATGAGATTTTTGATCCTTCGGTTACTGCCAAGCAACTTGCAAAAAGTAAGAATGGTAAAAAGTTACAATATGTGGCAGTAAAAGCAGTGGATCGTCTGAGTAATGAGAGTCCATATATGGCGGAAAGGATTAAGTAATTTAAAATAAATCTATAAAAAGGGATATCTAAAAAGGTATCCCTTTTTTTGTTCTGGGAATTTGTGTTTTGATGTGGTAGCGTACATTATAGTCTCGGTGTATTAATTACATTGCTTGATAACAAGCGATTTGGAGTTCGTATTTATCTGAAGTATATTTAGATATGGAAGATACTTATAAAAAAGCTGGTGAATCTGTTATACGGATATCTCAGTTGATGTTACCCTCTAACGCCAACTTTGGCGGAAAGATTCATGGCGGCTATATTTTGTCATTGATGGATCAAATTGCTTTTGCAGTTGCCTCCAAGTTTTCCGGAAATTATTGTGTGACAGCGTCCGTTGGAAAAGTGGACTTTCTAAAGCCTATTGAAGTAGGGGAGTTGGTAACACTTATCGCTTCGGTCAATTATGTAGGAAATAGTTCGATGGAAGTTGGAATTCGTGTTGAATCGATGAATATTCAATCTGGTGAGACAAAACACTGCAACTCATCATATTTTACAATGATTGCAAAAAATGCTGAAGGAAAATCTGTTCGTGTTCCGCGACTTATATTGGAAAGTGAAAAGGAGATCTTTCGGTTTTATAAAAGTGTGATTAAAATAGAAATTGAAAAGGAAAGAGAGCGGGCTACCCTCGATTTGGAATTTGACTCTCAAGAACAACAGGAATATATCAAACAACATTACGATGTGAAAATAAATTTGTGATGATGGTGATAATAATTTAGTGGTGCGGTCTTTTGCATATTGTTTTTTTTGTTTTTAAGGTTTATCAATCGATTGTATGGTAACTTAATGATTTTCAAGTGTGTTTTATGGCATTTTTTGAAAATAATTACGCATAATCTTGCAAAGCTTAGAACCTTTTTATACTATTGTAGAGTAATTCGTATAAACCTGTCGGGATCGAAACATCCGATATAAACAATTGCTACTAACTAAATTATTATCATGAATAAAAAATTACTCTTATTCTGTTCGGGAGTGATGTTATCTACCAGCTTGTGGGCACAAACGAAAACTATTTCGGGGAAAGTGACCAATGCATCTGATGGGACATCCATGTCGAATGTGACTGTAAGCATCAAAGGCAAAGCAGTAAGTACGCAGACCAATCCAGATGGAAGTTTTACCATTAAAGCAGATCCTGGAGATGTGCTTATTTTTAGCACTATTGGTTCCAAACCATTGCAACAGACTGTTGGCTCAAGCTCTACCGTCAATATTGCCCTTTCCAACAGTGAAGAAGCATTGACCGAGGTAGTTGTAACTGCTATGGGGATAAAGAAGGAGAAAAAAGCTTTAGGTTATGCTGTTCAGGATATTAAGGCCGACGAGCTGATGAAGAATAAAACTGCAAATGTAATTAACTCCTTAGCGGGTAAAATTGCTGGGGTTAATGTTACACAATCATCTGGTGCTGCGGGTGCAGGAGCACAAATTATTTTAAGAGGAGGTACTTCTTTAGAACGTGATAATCAACCGTTATTTGTCGTGGATGGTGTTATTTATGACAACTCAACGGTGATTGGTGGTAATAGTGCTTTTGATGGAGCTCAAGCAACTTCAACTTCGAATAGCAATCGTGTTATGGATGTAAATCCGGAAGATATTGAGAATGTTTCAGTTTTGAAAGGTCCTGCAGCCGCGGCTTTATATGGATCAAGAGCAGCGGCCGGTGCAATTATTATCACAACAAAAAAAGGAAAAGATGGAAGTACTGAAATTGGTTTTTCAAGTCGTGCTTCTACTAACTGGGTGAATAGATTACCAGAACAACAGAGTAAATACAAAAGAGGTATCTATAACACGCAAGGACTATTAGATAATAATACAACAAAATCCTGGGGAGAAAGATTTGGAGATAGTGATATTATGTATAATAATATTGAAGACTTTTTCCAGAACTCAACAATCTTTGATAATTCAGTGAATTTATCGGGTGGTAATAAAAATGGTTCATTCTATTTGTCGGGTTCCCGATTTGATCAAAAGGGTATTATCCCGAATACAAGCTTTGATAAAACAACATTTCGATTTAATGGTGATCAAAAATTTGGCAAGTTAACAGTTGGTGCAAATGTTGCCTATTCACTGTCAAATACCGATAAAACATTGACCTCTGCAGGGTTGTGGGGTTCTGGAGGCTCAGGAGCATTGGAATCACTCTATGGCTGGTCTCGAAGTGAGAATATGAAAAAATATCTCAATGATGACGGGACAAAGTATCGGTTATTTGCAGGTTTACAGCCATTAGAAGATGATGTTGAAAATCCTTATTGGACGATCAATAAAAACAAACTTGGTGATAATACTGAGCGATTTACCGGTAGTATTAATGCGACAATGCCAATTTTTGATTGGTGGAATGTTTCTTACCGTGTAGGAACAGATAGTTATTTGACCAAAAATTCAACAACTTTAGCCGCTGGTGGTGCTGTTAAACCATTGTGGCAAGATGGGATGATGTCTGAAAGCGATTATAAATTTAATTATTGGTCGTCAAATTTAATGTCGGATTTCAATAAAAGAGTAGGTGATTTTGACTTAGGCGCTCTAATAGGTTTCTTTTCAGAACAGACAAAAACGAATAACAACCAAAAAATGGGTTATCGTTTACAAGTTGAAGATTTTTATAGTTTCGAAAATATTGAGGCGGCAAATAAACAATTTCGTGTAACAAATGCTAAGAAACGTTTATTCGGTGTGTATGGCGAGTTACGTGCTTCTTATAAAAACATGCTTTACTTAAATGTAACAGGAAGGAACGATTGGACGTCAACATTGCCGGTTGCAAATCAATCCTATTTTTATCCATCAGTCGGCGGAAGTTTTGTTTTTACAGAGTTGTTAAAGGATAAGGGTTTAGACTGGTTGAACTTTGGTAAGTTACGTGCCTCTTACGCACGCGTAGGTAAAGATGCAAATCCATACGTAACCAATACTTACTTGTGGCGACCAATATCCCATCTCGGAGATATTGTTGGAGTTGGGAATAATTGGCAAAAAGGAAACCCATATTTAAAGCCAGAAACAACAGGTTCTTTTGAGGTAGGAGCTGAATTACGATTCTTTAACGGACGATTGGGTATCGACTACGCTTATTATACAAATAATTCTTATAATCAGATTCTTTCTCCCCGTCTAGGTCAATCTACGGGTTACATTTTTGTCTCTGTTAATGGTGGAGATATTTATAATAAAGGGATGGAGTTGTCATTAACAGGTAAACCGATTGTTAAGAAGGATTTTATTTGGGAAACAACATTAAATATGTCTAGAAATAAAGGAACTGTTGATAATTTATTGGCAGGAGTTGATATTCTATATGTAACTGATGTACAGGTGGGAAATGCAAAAGCAGCATCATTTAATGGTGGTAATTTTATGGGAATATCTGGATCTCGATGGACACGCACATCTAATGGTCAAGTTGTTTTAGATGCAAATACGGGTATGCCTGTTAGTGATAATCTGGCTACATATAATATTGGTAATCGTGAACCAAAATTGACAGGTGGTTTTAATAATAGTTTGACATATAAAAATTTCAATTTATCATTCTTATTGGATTTTAGAATCGGAGGAGATGTTTATAATGGAACCGATTATGCAATGACATTAAATGGTACGAGTAAGCGATCAGAAGATCGGGATCAATTGATTTTGAGTGGTGCCGTACGTAATGGAGGCACAGATTTAGAGCCAATTTATAATGATAAAACATTTACTTTTTTAGCCGATGAATTTTATGATATTAAGGGTGTAAGGACAAGCGGAAAAAGTATAATTCGAGATTATTGGAGTGATTACTACGCTCGTGAAAGTGCAAATTTCATGACCAAAACTAATTGGTTAAGATTGAGAACTATTTCTATGTCATATAACTTTTCAAATGGGGTTCTTAAGAATGCAGGTATTTCAAATGTTGTAAAGGGCTTAACGGCAACGCTGACGGGAACCAACCTGTGGTTATTGACCAATTATAAAGGTTTGGATCCTGAAACTTCCGCAGCGGGTTCTGGAGTAGTAGGATCAAGTTCCGTAGGTATTGATTATAATGGTGTGCCAAGTACAGCTGGAATTATGTTTGGATTAAACTTTAAATTTTAAGATTGAAAGCTCATGAATAAATATAGAAAAATATTAACATTACTACTGGTTTTAGCACTATCATCTTGTAGTAAAAAATGGTTGGATATTAACGTCGACCCCAATACACCATCTAGTACTGTTGCTTCAGTTAAAAGTCGATTGGCCTGGATTCAACATTATTATTTATATGCTCAGGGGACTGCTGGGACAAGAGCAAATTTTATAACACAACAATTGACTTTTGTAAGCAGTGCGGCGCAACAAAGTATGACTGCTGGCTGGAATCCAATTGCAGGAATGTCAACAACACCATATCAATTCTTTTTTGTAGGTGCTGGTTCAAATTTTCAAGATATGGAAGCTAAAGCTACTGCAGAAGGTGCCTATCATTATTTGGGGGCTACTAAAGCTATTCGTGCAATGGGATTTATGCTAATGACGGATTGGTACGGTGAAATGCCATATACTGAGGCATTAAGTGAAGTTATCACGCCCAAGTTTGACGGAGGAAAAACCATATTTGAGGGGTGTTTAGCAGATATCGATCAAGCGATTGAATATTTTAAAATGCAACAGCCAAGTACAGCCACTCCACTATCAGAAGGCGATAGCTGGAATGGTGGAGATGTAAATAAATGGTTGAAGATGTGTTATGGCTTAAAAGCGCGATGGCTGAATAACCTATCTAAGAAATCAAGCCTTTATAAACCGGATGACATATTGTTAGCTTTAGATAATGCTCCTTTGTCGATTGGTGAAGGAACAACGGTGTCTCATATTGATGATCCGACCGATAATCTTGGCGATATTTTATTTGCAGATCCTGTAAAAACTTCTATTGTATTTAATAATGCAGGGATGAATACAAATACACTGGTTACGAAATGGTACGAAGATATCTTGACTAATTTTGATCAAAAGGGTGTTGAGGATCCAAGAGCGGATAAACTTCTTCCTTGGGCAGAATACGGTATTCCAAAGAAATTTATTCGTAGCAAAGGGGTGGATATGCAATCAACAATTCGTATGAATGCAGGGCCATTGACATCTTCATACAATGACGGAAATACGCCGATTATTAATAATAATCGTACAATTGCACCACATACATGGTATGTAAATTCAGCTAATAATGCGCGCTGGGGAGATACTGTTTATGTTTCAATTAAAAGTAGTTCAAAAGGATATAATAATGATGTTTCGGATATATTTAGATGGAAAGATGGTACCGTGGCTGCTTCTGGGACATTTTATTCTCGACCAGATGCGCCAACGCATTTGTTAGGGTATCCTGAGATGTGCTTTATCAAAGCGGAGGTATTATTTAATAAAGGAGATAAAGGAGGTGCATTTGAAGCATACAAATCAGGAATCAAGGGGCATATTGATTTAATGAATATGAAGTTAAATACTTACGGTAATATAAACCCGAGCAAGTCTCCAATGACAGATGCTAAAATTGACAATTTCTTGAATAATGGTATTGGTACCGCGGCCAATATTACTTTAGCCAAAATCATGATTCAAAAATCAATAGCCTTGTCATTTTCACAACAAAACTGGAATGATATGAGAAGGTATGATTTTAGTAATTTGGTTTACCCAGGGTGGTCTGTGCCGTATGAATATACTGTGACAGCCGCTGCGCAGATTAAAATTCCTTTAGGAAAGCAATTTAGAAGAGTGCGTCAGGTTTCGCATGAAATAAATTATAATGCAGAAAATTTGAGAGCATCACATCCAAATGCATTGAGTGATGATATTTGGTCATTCCCTGTGTGGTGGGATATAAAAGAATAATCTATATTTGAAAGCCGCGTTTTGTTGCGGCTTTCTTTTCTTTGAACTGCAATAATTATGCTTATGAGATTTTATTTAAAATTTATTTTTATCCTGTTTCCAGTTTTTCTTTGGGCTCAAACACCAATTGTTATTCAAAAACCAATTATTTGGAATGCTGAGCGTGAGCAATTGTCTTTAGATTATTTGAAAAACAGGCATGGTATTGTACAGCAAAAAGCCATTATTAAGCCTACAATGGTAGTGGTGCACTGGACCGCGAATAACAGTGTTCAGGCAACATTTAATACATTCAATCCAGTGCTATTGCCCGGAAGGCCCGAACTAAGAAAGGCAAGTGCTTTAAATGTTTCTTCCCAATATGTTATTGACAGAGATGGAACCATTTATCAGTTTCTACCCGATACAGTGTTTGCAAGGCACACGATCGGCTTAAACTATTGTGCTATTGGTATTGAAAATATTGGAGGAGATAAGTATCCACTTACTGAAAAGCAATTAAAAGCAAATGAGAAACTTATTAGACACTTGAAAAGTAAGTATCCAATTGATTTTGTAATTGGCCATCATGAATATAGAGCTTTTCGAAAGACTAAGTACTGGAAGGAGACAGATCCTGATTATTTTACGTCTAAATCAGATCCAGGGGATGCATTTATGTTACAGCTGAGGGAAAATCTGGCTGATTTGAAGCTTTTATCTTTATAAAAGATCGAATCCGATCAATGAAATAAAAGGAGCTCGTAAGGGCTCCTTTTTTTGTTATTTATATTTTTTTAAGGATTTCATTGCACTTACAGAGTTTTTTCTTGCTTTTAGTGTGCGAAAGATAAGTATGTTGTAATTCTAATATTAAACTAGCATTTGCATTTTTATGCTACACTATGCACGTGTATCAGTAATGTTACATTTGAGTGTATCTGTTACACTATTTGACGTATTATTTTAAGTTTTATTTTATATTAAATGCTTGATATTTAACTATTTATGATTTAAATACAGATATTTTTGTTAAAAAATGTTAAATATGGAGTGGCGATGTTTGAATATGATAAAAGTGATCACTTACTTTGTTTTGCGTTTTTATGAGTGATTTAATTTAAAAAACGAAAACATCTACTTACATTTATTGACGAATTATCAACTATTTGGCAGTATGGTAGATATGCTGTCATCAATTTTAATTTAACTATGAAAAGACTATTTGCATTCCTTGCATTGACAAGTTTTCTTACTTTCAATTCGTGTGCTAGTAAATCAGCAATTGTAAGCAAGACTTCTTCTGTCAATAATAATTCAGAAATCTTACCTGGAGCAGATCAACTTGCAATTTACTTACCCATGTTAAAAGGTAAGAAGGTTGGGATAATGGGTAATCAAACTTCTGTTGTTGGACGATCAAAGGAACATTTGGTTGATCTATTATTTCGGGAGAAAGTGGATTTAAAATTCGCTTTTGCTCCTGAGCATGGATTTAGAGGTGATGTAGAAAGGGGGGAGAAATTTGGAAATGATGTTGACTCAAAAACAGGATTGCCTTTATATACTTTATATGGCGGTAATCAGAAACAGGATTCAATCATAAACACTATCGATGTTATGATTTTCGATCTTCAGGATGTAGGTGCTCGATTTTATACTTATATCACTTCGTTGCATCGTGTCATGGAATTATGTGCAAAACATAATAAGAAATTGATTGTCTTGGATCGACCTAATCCAAATGGAGATCAAGTGGACGGTCCAGTAAGACATGATGATAAATTTAAATCTGATGTTTCTTGGCACAAAATAGCGATGATTCACGGTTTGACAATTGGTGAATTGGCGAAGATGGTTAATGGTGAAAAATGGTTGGAAAATGGAAAGCGATGTGATGTTACGGTTGTCCCTGTAAAAGGATATGATCATAAGATGATGTATGAACTGCCGGTTATTCCCTCACCAAGTCTTCCAAATGCGTTATCGGTTCGGCTTTATTTGTCATTATGTCTTTTTGAAGGGACTGATATTTCGGTGGGTCGTGGAACGGATTGGCCATTTCAAATTATTGGTTATACCAATCCAGTTTATGGTTCATTTACTTTTACTCCAGGTGATCGCCATGGTATGACAAAACATGTCGAAGGTAAAGGTGCTGTTAATTATGGTCTTGATCTTCGAAATATAATTCCTTCGCAGCACAAGTTTACCCTGAAATATCTCTTGGATTTTTACAATAAAACTCCTGATAAATCAACTTTCTTTGCCCGACCTGCCTTTTTTGACAAGCTAGCGGGAACAGATCAATTAAGACTGCAGATTCTTGCTGGTAAATCGGAAGATGAAATTAGAGCATCATGGGCTAAGGATTTAGACGCATATAAATTGATGCGTAAAAAATATTTGATCTACCCAGATTTTGAATAAAACAAACAAACTAAATATCAATATAAGCAATCATTTATTTTAAAACGCTACAATACAATGAGAAAATTTATACTATTTTCTGTTGCGGTTGGATTAAGTGTGCCTTCTAAGTCTTTCAGTAATGTGAGCAAAGAGAGTATTCTAAATAATCCTAAAGTAACACAGTCACTTTTAGCTTCATCCAAATCTGTACTTCAAAATGCAGTTCAGGGGGTAGTGACTGGACCAGATGGGCCCATGTCCGAGGTAAGCGTAGTAGTTGTTGGAGGGACAGCATCTACAAAAACTGATAGCCAAGGTCATTTCAAAATTGCTGCTCCAATTGGAAGTAAATTAAGATTTACTTCTGTGGGTTATGCAACAAAAGAGGTGACAGTAACTTCTAATAAAGTCAATGTAACCATAGAATCAAGCAATGAAGCTTTGGAAGAAGTCGTTGTGGTTGGTTATGGTACACAGAAAAAAGGAAATGTAACAGGTGCTGTATCGACTATTAATGTCAAAGAAAATTTGCAGAGTAGACCAATTGCAGATGTTGGTCGTGCAATTCAGGGAACAACACCAGGATTAAGTGTTACAATACCTAGTGGAGAGGTGGGGGCTGATCCGAAAATTAGAATTCGTGGTGCGATTTCTTCAATCCAGGGGACATCTAACCCACTTATTTTATTGGATAATGTTGAAATACCAAGTATTCAATATGTCAATCCTGAAGATGTAGAGTCGATTACCGTTTTAAAAGATGCCGCAGCTTCTTCTATTTATGGAGCTAAAGCCGCTTTTGGTGTTATATTGATTACAAGTAAGACGGGAAACACAACCGAAAAAATCAATGTGAATTATTCCAACAATTTCTCTTTTCAGAATCCCTTTAAAAGATATGAGATGGGGCGTTTGAACGCATTGAAATATACGGTAGACGCTATGGATCGAGTAGGGGAAACGGAGACTGGAGCTTTTTATAAAATCAATAGAGAAAGCTACGAGAAAGCTGTCGATTGGGATAAAAAATATGGCTCTACTATCGGAGCAGATGATCCGACAGTATACGGAAGGGATTGGTATGTGAATCCTACAGCTCCAACTAAGAAGTTTGGTATACGTACTTATGATCCATATGATTATATGATTAAGGAGTGGGCGCCTACGCAAACTCATAATCTATCCTTAAATGGTAGTATTAATAAGACAAAATATACTGCTTCATTCGGTTCGTTAAACCAAAGCGGCATGTTGAAACCTGGAAATTCAGATAAATTCACAAGGTATAATGCTGCTTTACGCCTTAGTACTGAGCTTAATAAATATATAACTGTTCGGGGTGGTGCTATGTTTGCTCAACGAAATAAGACATATCCATATGCCACAAACTCCACTACAGCAGATCCGTGGTTATACATGTATCGATGGAGTTCCTTGTATCCGATGGGCAATGATGAAAATGGAAACCCAATTAGAAGTCCTTGGAGTGAAAATAATGCAGCTAATGATGCATCGATGTTGCGCAACTACATTAACTTAAATGCAGGTGCGACAGTTAATATTAAGAAAAATTGGCGAGTAGATATTGATTATAGTTTTACGAATGAAGATTTTTCGTGGAGAAGAAATGGTACACGATATACAGCAGCAAATTCATGGGTAGCAGCGAAGAAAAGAGTTGATGCTAGTGGTAATCCGGTGTATGTTAATAGTGATGGTGCTGTTGTGTCTGCTACTGATGAAGGAGCTATACAGGCATATGATTTATCAAATGATATGTATACCGCGAATGGTTCTGCGCAAGATCATATTTATATGCGGTCTGAAAATGAGCAAAAACATACCTTTAATGCCTATAGTACATATGATTTAAATCTAAATGACGATCATGTATTTAAATTTATGTTAGGTATGAATCGTGTTGCTTCAGCCGGTCAATATCATTGGACACAAAGAGCCGATTTAATTGATATTACAAATCCGCAGTTTGATCTTGCTGTGGGCACAATTACGGGTAGCGGAGGAGAGTACTGGGAGTCGCAATTAGGGTATTTTGGACGTGTTAATTATGCTTATAAGAACAAATATTTATTAGAGGCAAATCTTCGTTATGATGGCTCATCTAAATTTCCAAAAGATTTGAAATGGAGATGGTTCCCGTCGTTCTCTGCAGGATGGGTGGCTTCGGAAGAAAGATTTATGGAATGGGCAAAACCCACGTTGAATCAATTGAAGTTTAGAGGTTCTTGGGGTATTATTGGTAACCAAACTGTACCTTCTGATCTTTATATATCTAACATGTCTGCTGGTCAGACAGGATGGGTCATTGATGGAACATTGACAAACTCTGTTGGCTCACCGAAATTAAACGTTCTTGATGTAAGCTGGGAAGATTTGGAAACTTTGGATTTTGGTTTAGATGCGCGTTTTTTTAAAAATAAATTAGGCCTTACAGTTGATTGGTATCAAAAGAAAACAAACAATATGTTTGCTCCTTTAGAGGGAACAACTTGGACTTTGGGAGCTGCAGCTCCAGTAGGTAATTATGGTACATTGACAACTAAAGGATTGGAAATTGCTGTTGATTTTAATCATAGATTCGAAAATGGTCTTGGGATTAACTTAAGAGCTAATATCGACGATTCAAAATCGGTATTTAGTGGATATACAGAATCAAGAACTACAGGTGTGAATTATAATGGACGTGTGTATGGTGATATCTGGGGTTTTGAAACTGATCGCTTGTATCAATATGATGATTTTGTATTGGATGGAAATGGCAAAGCTCAATTGGTCGACCTTACTGAAGGTATGTCCAAGTATTACCTAAGTGGTGGTAAAAAAGCTTATTTATTAAAAGATGGTCCTGACGGCGAAAAGGCTGTTTACCAACCGAGATATCAAAATTCATCTAATTTTTATTATGGTCCAGGGGACGTGAAATTCAAGGATCTGAATGGTGATGGAGAAATCGACAACGGTGATGGTACGATTGATAATCCTGGAGATATGAAAATTATTGGAAATTCAACACCAAGATATCAATATGGATTCAGGATCGGTGCAGATTTTAAAGGTTTTGATATTTCGGCTTTCTTTCAAGGTGTTGGTCAGCGTAAAGTTTGGGGAACAGGATTTTTAGCTATACCGGGTTTTAATGTCTCTGATGGTGCTATGCCAGCAAGTTTTGTGGATGATTATTGGACACCTGAAAATCAGGGTGCATTTTATCCAGCAGCATTTAATAATGCAGGCGGTACCAATGTGAATAATATGCAGATTCAGTCGCGATACTTATTGGATATGTCTTATTTAAGGATTAAAAATTTAACAATGGGATATTCGATTCCTAAACAAATATTGGATCGCGCAAAAATCAATAATTTAAGACTGTATGTGTCGTTGGAGAATTTCTTTACTTGGGATAAATTGAATGGGTTACCTGTTGATCCAGAGGAGGTAGAAGGGGAATCGATTTTTAATTCTACGAACTATAATGGTGGTCGCACAGGTGTTGGTACACCAACATTTAAAAGTGCTTCATTTGGTGTTCAGTTAAACTTTTAAAACTAGAGAAATGAAATTAAATAAACATATTATAGCAGTTTTACTGTCAGCGACAGGTTTAGTTTCTTGTAATAAGGACTTGCTCGATCGTTCAGAAACAACTAAAGTGATTGATGCTGAGTTTTGGAGAAATCAGACTGATGTTAGATTATATGCAAACGATTTTTATACAAACTTTTTTGTAGGATATAATTCCGGATTCGGTGTCGCATTTGCTCCTTTAAGAGGGTACAATTGGGCTGATGATTTTACATCTGAAGGAACACAGGCGAGTTTTGAATCAACCGTTCCTACCACTCGTGGATCTTCTTCAGCTACAACTGAAATGTTAACTCAATATTCAGGACCTTCCTGGAATTTCTATTGGGTGCGAAAGGCTAATGTAATGTTAAACAGGTTGGAAAATAAAGCAAAGCCTAATTTATCACAAGAGGAGTATAATCATTGGACAGCTGTTGCGAAATTTTTCAGAGCTTTTGAGTACGCTCGTTTAGTAGGAGTGTTCGGAGATGTTCCCTACTTTGATGCTGAGGTCGATCCAAAAGATTTTGATACGATGTATAAAGCCCGGACCCCAAGAACGGAGGTAATGGATAAAGTATATGACGACTGCAAGTTTGTTCTTGAAAATATGCGTGTTGATGATGGTAAGGGATATATTGGTCGTTATGCCGCTGCTGCTTTGATCTCAAATTGGATGTTGTTCGAGGGAACTTGGGAGCATTATCATAATGTCGATAAAACAAGAGCAAAAAAGTTTTTAGAATTAGCGGTTGAGGCTTCTCAATATGTGATGAATTCAGGTAAATATACCTTTGGAAGTGATTTTAAGAGTTTATTTGCTTCTGAAGATCTAACGGGTAATCCGGAAGTGATTTTCTTTAGAGCTTATAATGATGCTGTAAAAGTTACACATGCAATAGGTTCGTACAGTAATGGATATGAGGGGCAGGATAAAGCATCAAATCTGAGCTTGCTGAAATCTTTTATCTGTAATGATGGTAAGGTGTGGCAAAACTCAACAGCAGCTAAAGCAAGTGATTTTTCATTGAAGGCATTGGCGGCATCTCGGGATCCTAGATTTGAAGCAACTTTTATGGATACGGTCAATACGGCTGCGGTTACATTGGCTTATGTTCATAAATTTTCGAGTAGAGACGCATTGACTTACATCGGTAAAACTTATCCTGCGAAATGGACAAGTAATACAAATACAAATGATGCTCCTGTAGCGCGCTTGGCAGAAGTGGTGCTGAATTGGATTGAAGCTAAACAAGTGTTGGCTGAGAATTATGGTGGTGCTGCTGTGAGTCAGAATGACTTGGATAAATCAATCAATGCAATAAGAAATCGACCATTAGATGCAGATGCGGTGAGAAAAGGTGTTAAGAAAACAGCGCCATTATTACTGTCTGCGATTCCAAATGATCCTACTAAAGATGGTGACGTGTCTCCTTTAATGTGGGAGATTCGACGTGAACGCCGTATGGAGTTTGTATATGAAGGAGCTCGTTTGAATGATATTAGGCGTTGGAAGAAACTAGATTATATGAATTTTAATAAGCCTGATTATATGTCTGGTCCTTGGATCAATGCATTGAAAGATTTGCCTAAAAATGCTGCTGGTACTAATTTAGCAGATTCATATAAAAATAAGTTGAAAGTTATGAAGGCAGATGGTACTATAGTGACATTTACAGGTACAAATGCAGGTGATATGATAGGTTATTATGTTGTCGCAAACTTTACAAATAGAGTCGCTTTCACAGAACGATCATATATGTCACCTGTTGGACTTAATCAAGTACAACAATACGTGGACAGAGGATATACATTAACACAAACAGCAGGCTGGTAGTCTTTGACTACTGGGGTATTAGAGCCACTTAATTTTAGTGGCTCTTTTTATTTGGTCCCATTGACCATTTTACAAAGTGTTTGTTTGCGTTATTATTTTGTATTATTGCACAAACATGCATGTTTATGCATTTTTTTAAGTATATTTACGTTAATAACTGATTCCTATCATGATAAAAAGAACCTATACGATTATTTGCATAATGATTTTTGCCTTCAATTTCTTGCATGCGCAAACTTTCAAATTTGCCCATGTAACAGATACGCATGTTGGCGGTGCAACTGGAGAAGAAGATTTACGACGAACCGTAAAAGATCTCAATACATTAAAAGATATTGATTTTGTTATTTTATCGGGTGATATCACAGAATTTGGTGCAGATCATGAATTGAAATTGGCGAAGCAGATACTGGATAGTTTGTCATTGCCCTGGTATGTAATACCTGGAAATCATGATGGTAACTGGTCTGAAAATGGGGCCAATACTTTTCGCAGCGTATTTGGAGGTGAAACCTTCTTCTTTAAACATAAAGGATTTATGTTTTTGGGAACAAACTCTGGTCCTAATATGCGGATGAGTCCTGGTCAGATTCCGAGGGAAAACCTAGTGTGGATGGATTCTGTGTTTAGTGCTCATCCTGATCGTAATACCCCTCTCATATATATCAATCACTATCCGCAAGATTCTTCTTTAAATAATTGGTTTGAAGCGTTGGATCGTGTGAAAGCTAGAAATGTGCAATTGGCTTTTTGCGGACATGGTCATATAAATAAAGTGTACGACTGGGAGGGGATACCTGGGATCATGGGAAGGTCAAATTTGCGCGCGAAGAATGAATATGGTGGTTATAATATTGTGACGATTGACCAGGGTAAGGCTACTTATCAAGAACGTACAGTTGATGGACGTTACTTGAACCCTTGGGCAGTGATCAAGCTAGAAAATCATCATTTTGAACTAGATAAAAAGAAATATCCGAGACCAAATTACGCTGTTAATGAAAAATTTGCCTCTAAAGTTGCTGTGGATTGGGTTTTTCAAGATGAAAGTGATATCGGTTCTGGAATGGCACTTTATAAAGATTTGATCATTACAGCAAATACTTCAGGTGATGTTTTTGCTTTGGATAATAATACGGGACAGAAAAAATGGTCATTTAAAACAGGTGGTAAAGTTTATTCAACACCAGCTGCTTGGAAGGGGGTTGTTGTCGTCGGTTCTTCAGATCATTATATCTATGGGTTGGATGCAGAAAGTGGACTGTTAAAATGGAAAGTTAAAACAGAAAAAGCTGTTTTGGGGTCGCCTTTGATTCAGAGTGGTACTGCATACATCGGCGGTTCGGACGGAGTTTTTAGAGCATTGGATGTATTGACTGGAAAGGAAAAGTGGAATTTTAAGGGTGTAAAAGGGTATGTTTCCACGCTCCCAACTTATTATCAAAATCTAATAATTTTTGGTTCTTGGGGTAATGGTTTTTATGCCCTAAATGCGCAGTCAGGTAAATTAGAGTGGGAATGGAATAATGGTCATGCAAATCGGATGTTTTCAGCAGCTGCTTGTTATCCCGTTGCGGTGAATAACGCCATTTATGTGGTAGCTCCAGATCGGTTTATGACAGCTTTAAATGCAAAAAATGGAAAGGTTATCTGGAGAGAGAAGATGGATACAATACGCGTTAGAGAGTCAATGGGTTTATCAACTGATCATAAATATGTTTATGTGAAAACAATGGATGGTGATTTACTTGGTATTTCCACCAAAGCTGATAAAATGGAAGTCTCATGGAAATCAGATTTGAAACTTCCATATGAACTAACCCCATCAGCGATTACCGCTAACAATAAAATTGTTTTTGTTCCAAGTCATTCAGGTTTGCTGTCAGCTGTTAATGCCTCGTCAGGAGCTGTATTGTGGCAATATAAAATATCAAATGGTATGGTCAATCCGCCATTGATTATGGGTAATAAAGGGTTAGTTTGCAGCACAATGGATGGTAAAATTGTTAAACTAAAATTTTAACTTTATAAAAGTTCTAAATTATGAAATTAACTACGCAAAACTTATTACATTTACAGCGAGTTTTTATGCTTGTTTTTGCATGTTTTGTTTTTAACTTTGCGAAAGCGCAAGAACAGGCATGGATAAGAGTGAACCAATTAGGGTATACACCTGCAGGAATTAAAGTTGCGGTATTTGGAGCAAAGGAAAAGGCTGATTATACTCGGTTTGAACTGATTGATGTGAAAACGCAGAAAAGTGTATTTTCGAATTTAATCGGTAAAGATTTTGGAACTTATGGGCCATTTGTGCAAAGCTTTAGGTTTGATTTTTCAGCATATCGCGATACGGGTTCTTATTATTTAAGAGTTGGAAAAGTGAAATCACCAGTTTTTAGAATTGGAAAGGATGTATATAAAGGAGCTGCTGATTTTGCGCTTCGTTATATGCGGCAACAAAGAACACTTTTTAACCCGTATCTAAAAGATAGCTGTCATACACACGATGGTTTTGTATTGCATGCTAATAAGGTAGGTATTGCAGATAGCTCACGTATTGATGCAGGAGGAGGCTGGCATGATGCTTCCGATTATTTGCAATATTCAACGACTTCGGCTAATGCTACTTATCATTTGTTAGCGGCTTATAGAGATTTTCCAAAAGTATTTGGGGATCAAAAGCAGGCAAATGGATTGGATGGTCAGAATGGTCGCGCTGATGTGCTGGACGAAGCAAAATGGGGTTTGGATTGGTTGCTGAAGATGCATCCTGCGCCAAACTTAATGTTTAACCAGATTGCAGATGACCGTGATCATACGAATATGAGAATGCCAGGTGAAGATCCTTTTTATGGAAGAGGTTTTGAAAGACCTGTTTATTTTATAAATGGAGAACCGCAGCAACGAGGTAAGTTTATGAATAATACAACAGGTACAAGTTCAACGGCAGCCAAATTTTCGAGTGCTTTCCATCTAGGTAGTTCTTTGTTTAGAAATGATGATATTAAATATGCTAAAAATTTGGCTAATAAAGCCAAAACAGCATATAACTTTGCATTGATAAAACCAGGGGTAACACAAACAGTATCAGTGAAGTCTCCTTATATTTATGCTGAGGATAATTGGGTTGATGATATGGAGCTGGCTGGAGCAATGTTTTATGGAGCAACAAATAAGAAGAGGTTTTTAAATGAATCGATAGCTTATGCGCGGCAGGAGAAAATTACGCCGTGGATGGAAACAGATACCGCAGCACATTATCAATGGTATCCATTTATTAATCTTGGGCATTATGAACTGGGAAAACAGCTAAAAGGCAATGATCGCGAGGAGATTGTCTCATATTATAAGTCTGGAATAGCGTCGGTCTTTGAACGAGCAAAAACAAATGCCTTTTATAGGGGGGTCCCTTTTATCTGGTGCAGTAATAATTTGACTGTATCCTTCGCTATTCAATGTTTATGGTATAAAGAATTGACACAGGATACACAATATGATGAATTGGCACAAGCAAATATAGATTGGATCTTCGGTACAAATCCTTGGGGTACAAGCATGGTTTATGGTTTGCCTTCGTGGGGCGATACACCGGTTAATCCGCATTCTGCTTTTACTCATTTAAAAAATTTTCCAATTGATGGTGGGTTGGTTGATGGTCCCATAATGACTTCGACATATCGTAATCTGATCGGAATTAAATTGCTCAATGAGGATCCGTATGCGGCATTTCAAAGTGATCTTGTTGTTTATCATGATGATTATGGTGACTATAGTACAAATGAACCCACAATGGATGGTACTGCTTCATTGATCTATTTGTTAGCTTCTCAAGAACAAAAGGCCTTAGAGGAGCCTCAAATAAAAAAGTAGTCAAAGATTCTTTTGGAGCTATCGTGAGAGGAGATAGCTCGCAAAAGCAACTAGCGCTGGTTTTTACAGGACATGATTTAGCTGATGGTGGATTGACGGTGCTAAAAATATTGAAAGAAAAGGATGTAAAGGGTTCTTTCTTTTTGACAGGAGACTTTTTGAGAGCGTCGAAATTTCATTCTGTTGTAAAGGAGATTAAAAGCAATAAACATTATCTTTCTGCTCATTCTGATAAACACTTATTGTTTAGTGACTGGGGCAATAGACAAGGTTTATTAGTAACAAAGGATTCATTTATCCAAGATTTGGAGATGAATTTCAGGGAATTAGAAAAATTAGGTTTTCAAACCGATAACAAATATTTTATTCCTTCGTATGAATGGTACAATCAGGAGATTGTAACTTGGAGTGAGGAAATGGGATATGTGCCCATTAATTATACTCCTGGATTACGAACTGCCGCCGATTATAGTTATCCTGAAATGGGTAAACGATATTTATCTTCCGATGATATTGAAAAGGGGCTATGGGAACAAAATAAAAAGCTAAACGGATTAAATGGATTTATCATACTCATACATATGGGCACAGACTCACGTCGAAAAGATAAATTTTATCACCGTTTAGGTAAAATAATAGATAAGTTAAAGAAAGAGGAATATCAATTTGTCGATATTCGTGAGTTATTACAATAGAATAAAGGATAATATAGAAGATAGGATGATAAATACAACCGAAAAAGAATCGCATTACCAGGATTTAGAAAAAATGACTGTTTTGGAGTTGTTGACGAATATTAATAACGAAGATAAGACCGTTCCGATGGCCGTTGAAAAAGCTATTCCGCAGATAGAGGCGTTGGTTAATGAGTGTGTGGCTAAGATGAAAAATGGGGGACGTGTTTTTTATATCGGTGCTGGTACAAGTGGACGATTAGGTGTTTTGGATGCATCAGAATGTCCTCCAACTTATGGTGTTCCATTTGATTGGATTATCGGAATGATTGCAGGAGGAGATACGGCTATCCGAAAAGCAGTTGAATTTGCCGAAGATGATACAGAACAGGCCTGGAAGGACTTGACTGAATATAGTATCAATAAAACGGATGTTGTTATCGGTATTGCCGCATCAGGAACGACTCCTTATGTAGTTGGAGGTTTACAAGCTGCCAATGCCGCGGGATTAGCAACAGGCTGTATCGTTTGCAATAGTGGTTCTCCTATAGCAAAAGAAGCGCAATTACCTGTGGAAGTTGTGGTTGGACCTGAGTTTGTTACAGGTTCTACACGTATGAAAGCAGGGACTGCTCAGAAATTAGTACTGAATATGTTAAGTACCTCCATTATGATCCAATTGGGACGTGTGCAGGGAAATAAAATGGTCGACATGCAATTATCTAATCATAAATTAGTGGCTCGCGGGGTTCGTATTATTATGGATGAAACGAATGCAACGGAAGCTGAAGCGACAGAATTATTAGAAAAATTTGGTCATGTGCGCCAAGCAATAGAGGCATATCAAGAAACACACTAAAACACTAAATCACCTATTATAAAACAAACTTATGTCACCAATAATTTTATTATCATTTTTGGTGGTCTACTTTGCTGTTTTACTTGCCGTAGCGCATTTTACTTCAAAGGGATCATCAGACAACTCCACTTTTTTTGTGGCTAATCGCAATTCGAAATGGTATATGGTTGCCTTTGGAATGATTGGTACTGCATTGTCAGGAGTGACCTTTATTTCAGTACCGGGAGCAGTTGGTGCTTCAGAATTTAGCTACTTTCAGTTTGTACTCGGAAATGCCGTTGGTTTTATTATCATCGCATATGTCTTGTTACCGCTATATTATAGGATGAACCTAACTTCTATTTACACCTATTTAGAAGAACGTTTTGGTCATACAACCTATAAAACAGGAGCTGCTATTTTTTTAATTTCAAGAACGATCGGTTCTGCTTTTCGTCTTTACTTGGTTGCTATTGTATTGCAACATTTTATTTTTGACGCTTGGAATATTCCTTTTGTAGTTACAGTTGTCATCTGTCTGTTGTTAATTTGGCTTTATACAAATAAAGGCGGGTTGAAGACAATTATTGTTACAGATACACTGCAAACAACATTTTTGATAACAGCGGTCATTCTTTCCATCTACTTTATGGCTAAAGGACTAAACTTTGGAATTGTTGATACTTTCGAAGCAGTTAAAGAAAGTAGCTATTCTAAAATATTCTTTTGGGATGATTTTGTTGGTAGCAAAGCTAATTTTTGGAAACAATTTCTAGGGGGAATTTTTGTAACCATTGCCATGACAGGATTAGACCAGGATCTGATGCAGAAAAATCTTTCCATGGGAACAATCAAAGAGGCTCAAAAGAATATGATTACGTTTACCAGTGTATTTGTGGTGATCAATATTTTCTTTTTGGCAGTTGGAGCACTGCTCTATATCTATGCAGAGAAAAATGGAATTGATATCAGTCAGCTTGCTACTCGTGATTATTTATATCCCGAAATTGCCTTAAATCATTTGGCTATTCTTCCGGCAATAATTTTTATGATGGGATTGACGGCAGCTACATTTGCAACTACTGACTCAGCATTAACTGCTTTGACGACTTCATATTGTATTGATTTCCTAAATTTTAATAAAAAAGAGAATCCAAATGACCCAGTATTGGTTAAGCAACGTAATTATGTACATTTTGGCTTTTCTATTGTAATGTTATTGGTGATTTTAGTATTCAAATTAATTAATGATGATTCGGTGGTAAACGCAATCTTTACAGCGGCAAGTTATACATATGGTCCATTGTTGGGACTGTTTGTGGTAGGTATTGCGACAAAATATGCAGTTAGAGACAAACTAGTGCCTTTCATTTGTGTGATATCACCAGCTATTTTGTATATTTTGAAAACTTATGTAATAGAAGTTTATACGCCGTATGTGATCGGTTTAGACTTGATCATTATCAATGGTTTTATAACATTCTTATTGTTGATTTTAACTTCTCCGGGTAAAGCCTCCGATAGAGCGCTTTCACATAATTAAAAAAAGTTAAGTGATTTGTACGTGCAAAAAAATTAAGTTAAGTTTGATTAAATTAGTTTTTTTGCACGTATGTATCAATTGATAGAAGAAACCGCTGGATTTATCCGCAAGAAAATAGGCGATTTTCAGCCTGAATTTGGAATAATACTAGGTACTGGATTGGGTAAGTTGGTCGATGAGATCGACGTCCAGTATTCATTGATGTATTCCAATATCCCCAACTTTCCCATTTCTACAGTTGAATTTCATTCCGGTAAATTGATATTCGGTACGCTGAATGGTCGTAGGGTTGTAGCGATGCAGGGTAGACTTCATTATTATGAAGGCTACAATATGAAAGAAATTACATTTCCAATCCGTATCATGAAAGTCTTGGGCATTCAGAAGCTCTTTGTTTCAAAT
This sequence comes from Sphingobacterium anhuiense, assembly GCF_042686355.1. Taxonomy (NCBI): domain Bacteria; kingdom Pseudomonadati; phylum Bacteroidota; class Sphingobacteriia; order Sphingobacteriales; family Sphingobacteriaceae; genus Sphingobacterium; species Sphingobacterium anhuiense. Next base: position 3,255 of record NZ_JBHUPE010000007.1, on the reverse strand, counting down.
GCCTCAGGATCTTTAAACCCTAATATTCTTAAAGGTGATTTGGGTATTATTTCCGATCACATTAATTTGTTGCCAGATAATCCGCTACGTGGTTCAAACTTAGCCGCATTCGGCCCGCGTTTTCCTGATATGAGTCAACCTTATAACCGTGAAATGGTAAAGCAAGGTTTAGACATTGCTGTCTACAAAGAAATTAGGGCACATGAGGTTGTATATGTAGCTGCCCCAGGACCAAATTTGGAAACTAAAGCCGAGTATCGTTACATGAGATTGATTGGCGGTGATATTGTGGGGATGAGTACTGTGCCTGAAGTTATTGTCGCTAATCATATGGATATACCTGTTTTTGCGATCTCTGTGATTACTGATGAGGGTTTTCATGATAATCTGCAACCTGTTTCTTTGCAGGACATCGTAGATATAGCTGCAAAAGCTGAACCAAAGATGACGTTAATTTTGAAAGAATTAATAGCTTTGCAATAGTTTTTAAACAATACTAGTTCAAATATTAATGAAGGTGACCCTGCGCTTATTAGCGATTTTTTGTTGTATTCTTGGTTTTGTAAATCAAGTTCAAGCACAAAGTAATGATGAATGGAGTAGTGCTTTAGATTCTGCTCGGGCAAAAGAAGATGCGAAACAGGATTCTGTTATTTTGTCTGCTAAATATATTCGATATACAACATTGGATATGATGAAAAAAGGAACCTACACCGTTCAAATAGATACATCACATCGTAATTTTCAGTATTACAATAAACAGAATTTACCATGGAATCCCAGTATCAATTTAGGTTCCTATGGTTTAGCAACGCGTGACCTATTATTTCAACCTAGTAAAACGATAGGTTTTCAAAGTGGATTTCACAGTTTGGAACGTACCTTGTACAGGCCGGATTCTATTCAATATTTTAGGGCACGTGCCAGATTTTCGGAACTTTATGCTGTAGGATTTTTCTTTGATGATCAAGTATTTCGTGCAAGACTTGCACAAAATATAAATCCAAGACTTAATATAGGTGGAGAATTTCATGCAACAAGAGCTGATGGATATTATACCAATCAAAAGTATTCCGATATCAAATCGGCTTTATTCGCTTGGTACGAGTCAGAAAATCACCGCTATAATTTGTTGACAAATTTGGTGTTTAATAAACTTGATGCTTCAGAGAATGGTTCGATTTTGTCAGATAATATATTTAAAGATAAAGAAAAACAATCGTCCGATCGTTACCCCGTAAGATTGCAGGGACTAGGGGACAATAGACCTCGAAATGAATGGCGTGATAATTCATTCTTCATTCGCCAATCGATGTTTCTTGGTCATCTTGATACCGTTGATGCAGGTAAGCCTACAATGCAGATTTACCCTACAAATAGCGTTGCACATAACAGTTCTGTACGAATTCAGAAATATAATTTTTTTAAAAATGAAACCGATGCTAATGGTGCTTTCCCCTATGGCTCTTCCAGATTAACGCAGGATACAACGGAAATTACTTCTATTTCAAATGAATTTGAATATAGCTTTTACTTGAGGGGAAAATCTATTTTTAAAAATGAAGCGAAATTAAATGTTGCTTTTCAACATGATATGTATTGGTATTCAGATAGTGGTATCAATAACAGATTTTATCAAAATGGTATGCTAAAAGGGGAGCTGGGGTATAAGTTCTCAGATCGAGTTAATCTGACAGGTAAAGTCAATCAGATAGTGATGGGTCATAATTTTGGTGATTATCTTTATGAAGCAAAAGCCGACTTTTTATTAAGTTCGAATGTCGGTAAAATTACGCTTTCGGCTTATTCGCAGAATAAATCACCAGAAATGGTGTTTAATCGAATGAATTATACCTACCACCAATGGGAGCGAGATCTTAATAAAACAAAAACACAAAATCTAGCTTTTCAGTATAGCAATCCAAAAATTGGGTTCAATGGAAAGGTTGAGTACTTTTTAATGGATAACTATCTTTATTTTAAAGAGATTGATAATCCGAAAAATGATCCACGTCTGGCTAAATTAATTGAACCGGCGCAATTGGGATCTGTTAATCTATTAAAGGTTTCAGTAGGACAAAAGTTCAAGTTTAGTAAATTCACTTTGGATAACTTAATTGTATATCAAAAAACAGATCAGCAGGAAACACTTGCAACTCCTGAAATATATACCTGGCATAGTCTGTATTACAGCAATGTGCTTTATAAGGTGGTTGATTTCAATATTGGAGTTGATGCACGTTTCAACACTCCGTTTACAACTCCATCTTATTCAATTAATGCAAGTCAGTTTTATAATGATAATGCAGGAATTAAATTTTCGACTTATCCTATATTTGATGCATGGGCTACAGCAAACATACAACGCGTGACACTTTTTATCAGTTGTAATTTTGTAAATCAATATTTGGGCATGCCAAAAGGCTATTATACTGTTCGTCGTTATCCGATGAATGATGCGAATATAAGATTTGGTGTTTCTTGGAAATTCTATGACTAAAAATATTGAAAATTATATGCGTGGCTTCTAGTGGATTGCGTTTTTAAGCGTAAAAAACTTTTGAAATAATTTTGAGAGTCGAAATTTTGCAGTACATTTGCATACGCAATTAGGGAAAGGCATTATATACCGAGAACTAAAGCAGAAAATTAGCTCAGCTAATTTATTGAAAGTCTGAAAAAATGGAGAATTAGCTCAGCTGGTTCAGAGCATCTGCCTTACAAGCAGAGGGTCACTGGTTCGAACCCAGTATTCTCCACGCAAACAGAAGTGTTTAAAAATACTTAACGGAGAATTAGCTCAGCTGGTTCAGAGCATCCCGATATAGCGGGAGTGGTCACTGGCAAATGAGATGGTTCATTGAAAGAAAAAAGGAGAATTAGCTCAGCTGGTTCAGAGCATCCCGATACATCGGGAGTGGTCACTGGCAAATGAGATAGTTCATTGAAAGAAAAAAGGAGAATTAGCTCAGCTGGTTCAGAGCATCTGCCTTACAAGCAGAGGGTCACTGGTTCGAACCCAGTATTCTCCACATAAACAGAAGTGTTTCAAAATACTTAAATGTGAATTGGCTCAGCTTGTTCAGAGCATCCCGATATAGCGGGAGTGGTCACTGGCAAATGAGATGGTTCATTGAAAGAAAAAAGGAGAATTAGCTCAGCTGGTTCAGAGCATCTGCCTTACAAGCAGAGGGTCACTGGTTCGAACCCAGTATTCTCCACATCAAAGCATCGATTTATCGATGCTTTTTTTAT
>NZ_JBHUPE010000006.1:0-380439 GCF_042686355.1 Sphingobacterium anhuiense | reverse complement strand
AGGTAAGGTAAGGTAAGGTAAGGTAAGGTAAGGTAAGGTAAGGTAAGGTAAGGTAAGGTAAGGTCATAAAAAAAACAGCAGACCTTGAAGGGACTGCTGTTTTCTTATGACCTGAATTTATTTCAGGATTTAATTAATTATTTTTTTGCAGGAGTTGCAGGAGCAGCTGTTGCAGAAATACCTAATTTTGTTTTTAAAGCAGGTGTTAAATCATCTCCGCCTTGGAAATAAGGAATGTTTGTGCTTGAGATATCAAAAACATAAGCAAATCCTTTTTCTTTAGATACAGCAGTAAGTGCATCTGATACTTTTCTATGAATAGGAGAAATCAACTCTTCTTCTTTTTTGTTTAATTCTTCTTGAGCAACACGTTGGTTTTCGTTGATACGAGTTTCGATATCGCGTAATTCAGTACCTAATTTTTGTAATTCAACATCAACAGTCTCTTTGTTTGCTTCGCTTCTGTTACGTGCTTTATCATTTGCTTCTTTTTGTTTCGTTTGATACATCGCATACATATCTTGAAGCTCTTTCGTTTTTCCGTCGCTTAAAGTTTTCAATTGGCCTTCCGCTGTTTTGAATTCTGGTGTTGCCTGAATAACTTCAGCTAAATTAACGTGACCAATTTTTTGTTGTGCCTGAGCTAACTGAGTAGCGAAAATAACTGCTACAAATGCAATAGCACCTTTAAATAAATTTCTCATTCTTTTCATTTTAATCTTAAATCGTCTCTTCAAATTATAAATGAGACAAATTTTTGTGTTTCTAATTTAATACTTACTACTACTGGTATTTGTTCTCGCAATATTAATAAACTAATATTTAGTTTGCAAGTGCTGAATTAGGTTTTAATCCTAATTTAATAATGACGTCATTACTTTTATCCAATTTTGGATTTGCATATAGGAATGTTACTTCTTGACCTCTATCTAACACAAGATCGAATCCTTGTGATTGCGCTACATCTTGAATTGCTTTGGACACGCGTTGTTGTATAGGTTGAACCAGTTGCTGACGTTGTTTAAATAACTCGCCTTCAAAACCAAATTTTTGTTTTTGATAATCTTTTACTTCTTTTTCTTTTTTCACGATTTCATCTTCGCGACGTCTGCGCATATCTTCATTTAGTAAAACTTGATCATTCTGATAAGCTTTATACATTTTTTCTATTTCAGCATATTGTTGATCTACCTCTTGTTGCCATTTTTGAGAAAGATCATCTAACTGTTTTTGTGCGGCTGTATATTCAGGGATATGTTTTAAAATATATTCTGAATTAACATAGGCAAAATTTTGTGCAAAAGTAGCTGATATGGTAACTACGACAAATGCTATTACTAAAACTATTTTTTTCATATTCTCTGAAAGTTTTATAGACTATAATATATTATTTAACACTAATTTACTTTAAGACCATGGATAAACCCAATAGTTTAATTTGGGAAAATCATCTCCAGTAAACTTACTGCCCAAAAATAATAAAAAAGAAGCAATCTATGCGATATTTTTCGGGTTTAACACTATTTAACTTGTTTGCCCTTTTTCCTTCATGTTATGAGTAGTATAGATTCTAGTGGTTAATGATAATTTGATGAATTATTATTTTTTTTGTAGGAACTTTTTTTGAAATATTATCAATGATATGTAGCATTTAATGCGTGTTTTTTATTTGTTTCGTTAAATAGTATTATCACTTATAGTCGTTTTTTATAGATGCTGTTTCGAGGAGTTTATAATCGAGTTGCTGGATGTGAGTATGGTATTTTATACTTTTGGCATAGGAGATGAAACGCGTTTTTAGAATAATTGAAAACTTAATGTTTAAAACAAACTTCTCAACCCTTTTAGGAATTGGTGGTAAAAAGAAAGGCTTTCACAATGGTGAAAGCCTTTCCTTTTATTTTGATAGTACCTGAGGGTTGGATAAATCCAGCGATTAAAACCCGCCCATATTTTGCATGATACTGAATGTGAAATTTTGTTTCCACTGGCTACTTTGTAAACCTGGAATCGGATCAAATGCGTGACCGTAATCGATACCTAACATACCAAATATAGGTAAGAAGATACGTGCACCAACACCCGCTGCGCGTCTAACTTTAAATGGATTGTATTCAGAGAATTTGTTCCAAGTATTACCAGCTTCAGCAAAAGCTAATACAAAGACTGTTGCTTGTTCATTTAACATGACAGGATGTCTCAATTCCATTTGGTACTTGGTGTAAATTGGACTACCTGAACGCATAGCGATATTAACGTTTTGTGTTCCTTCTGGAATAATGGAACCATTTGCATAGCCACGCATCGCGATGATTTCAGACCCCTGTAGGAAATCAAATCCTTGCATACCGTCACCACCTAGTTTGAAGCGCTCAAATGTAGAGATTCCTGTTTTGTTGGAGTAACTACCTAAGAAACCGAACTGTGCCTGTGCTTTGAATACCAATTTACCAGCAATCTTTGCATACCATTGTGAATCAAATTTCCATTTGTGGTATTCAGTCCATTTATATTTAACTTCCGGTGCAGATGTTTCATAATTAATTTTGTTAAACAATGAATATGGAGGCGTAAGTTGTACTGAAAACTTTAGATTAGACCCTGAAGTAGGGTAAATCGGTGCATCAATCGTATTACGGCTGATTTCCTGTGTTAAGTTAATGTTGTAAGCAGTACCGTTGTCAAACAAGAAATAGTTTGAATAGTTCTGTAATTTGTAACGTTGGAACGAAAGGGAAGTATTTACCTGGAACCAGTTGTCTGGCCATTGTACACGCTTACCTAATGTTGCGGTAACCCCAGTCATCCAGATACGGTTAAGATCTGAATCTTTTACCATCTGCTCTCCTGTATAGTAGTTAAAACCTCCGTAAGAAGAGCTTGATGTATATGCGCTAAGACCAAAATAAATTGGTTTTTTACCGCCTAACCAAGGTTCTGAGAATGAGAAACTATAAGATTGGTAACGTTTACCTGAAGTTTGTCCACGAACACTCAATTTTTGTCCATCACCGCGTGGTAGTGGTTTCCAAGAGCTCTTATCAAAGAAGTTACTTGTCGAGAAGTTATTGAACGTTAAACCTAAGGTACCGATAATTTGTCCAGCACCGTAACCGCCTGATAGTTCAACTTGATCGGAAGGTTTTTCTGTAACGTTATAAACGATATCTACGGTTCCTTCAGCATGGTTAATATTTTCTGGAACTGGATTTGTTTTCTGTTCGTCAAAATTACCCAACTGTGCAATTTCACGAACAGAAGTCATGATAGCTTCTTTTGAAAATTTTTGACCTGGTTTTGTACGAATAGATCTTAATACTACGCGATCATTGGTCACGTCATTTCCTTTTACTATAATATTGTTGATGGTGAACTGTGCACCTTCATATACGCGTAAATTTAAATCAATTGTATCGTTATAAATACGCGTTTGTTCAGGATCAATTGAGAATGTCAAATAACCATCATTCATATACAGAGAAGAAATATCATCACTATTTCTTCCTCCACCCATCAATTTAGTTGTTAATTTTTCTTCACTAAAAATATCACCTTTACGGATTCCTAAAATTCTATTTAAAACTGTGTCTGTATATTTTGCGTTTCCTGACCATTTAATATTACCAACATAATATTTAGGGCCTTCATACACATCGATATTGACTAAGACATTTTTATCATCAACTTTAATTACGGAATCTTGGATAATTTCGGCATCGCGGAAACCTTTGTTTTGCATTTTCGCAACTAAGGTTTCTTTTGCTTCTTTATATTTTTCTTCTTTGAATTTTCCAGGTCCAAAAATACGGAACCAAGCTTTTTGCTTAACCCCTTTTAAGTTCTTACGAAGCTGTTTTTGTGTGAATTCCTTATTTCCGGTAAATGTTATCTTTTTAACACGAACTTTATTTTTACGGTCAACATCAGCAATTAATATCTCATTATTAGCTTGAGTAGTATCTTTAATAGTACTAATCTTAATTTCTGGATATAAATAAGCTTTCTCTCTTAAAAAACGTTGAATTGTATTGCGTGTTGTATTGATCAAGTTTTCATTGACAACTTTACCTGCGTTATCTTTTAATCTTTTACGAACTTCCTCTGTTTGACTTTTACTTAAACCGTTAATGTCTATACGGGTCAATCGAGGTCTTTCGTTAACACGAATGTTTAGAAAAATAGTTTCACCTTCTATTTTTTCAGCCCATAATTGGACATCATCAAAAAGGCCTTGTGCCATCATCACTTTCACGACATTTGATGTGGCCTCACTAGGAACTTCAATATATTGGCCAACGACAAGTTTGGAGATGGTAATTAATACATTGTTGTCAAGATGCTGCGTTCCCGAAACAGTAACACCACCAATAATATAGTCTTTAGGGGATAAATAACTTATCTGGTCGGGGTCATTCAGGTTTATAGCAGTTCCATTCACTTGAGCTTGTGCGAATTGTGGTTGGGTACATGCTAAAAATAATATAACAAATAGTATGCGCTTCATTTATAAATTTTTATTGATGCTAAAGTACACCAATCAGTTGTTAATTTTTGTTAATTAAGAAAAATTTAAGAACCAGCAGATATGAAGGTTTAAAATCAGTCAGCAAAGTTACTAATAAAGATTAGATCTGTTCACTTGTTTTTCCAAATCTTCTTTCTCGCTTTTGATAGTCAAGAATTGCCTTAAAAAGGTCTTCTTGTTCAAATTCAGGCCACATCTTATCTAGGAAACAGAATTCAGCATAAGCAATCTGCCATAAAAGAAAATTACTAATTCGATATTCTCCGCTTGTTCGGATTAATAAATCTGGGTTTGGTAAGTTTGAAGTATAGAGATTTTCCTGAAAGACCTCGGTTGTTATATTCTCAATTTTCAGATCTCCTTTAACAACTTTTTCAGCTATTTTTTTTGTTGCTTGGACGATTTCCTCCTGCGAACTATAACTTAATGCTAATGTTAATATACATTTATCATTGCCGGCAGTTAAATTCATTGTTTCCTGCAATTTTTCTTGACAATTTTTAGGGAGCTTAGATAGATCTCCAATTGCATTTAAACGAACACCGTTTTTTTGGAAAGTTTTCACTTCTTTTTTTAACGAAGATACCAGCAACTCCATTAACGCTATTACTTCTAGTTTGGGTCTATTCCAGTTTTCTGTTGAAAAAGCATACAAAGTAAGGTGTTTTACGCCAACCTGTAAAGTTGCCTCTAGTGCCTCTCTTACAGCTTTTACTCCGCTTTGATGACCAAAAATCCGTAATTTTCCTTTTTCTTTTGCCCATCTTCCATTGCCGTCCATAATAATAGCAATATGTTGAGGAAGATTGTTTTTGTCAATATGATCTATTATGCTCATTTTCTATTTCTTTACTTCTGCCTATCTCACGATTGGTAAAAACATTTATTTCTAAATATATGCTACAAGTGTATCGTTTTTACGTAAGATAGTTGTTGAAATTGGCCTGATGCCTGTTTTAATTTCAATCGTGTATACTTATTTTAATGTCGTTGTATACAAACTACCACTGCAATTAAATTATTAAATTAGTGTGAAGTGCTACGTCAGATTTCCTTGTATCAGGTGTGATTTTCATTTGAAAAATGTAATTTCCTAATATCTTCAAGAAATTGCGCTTGCCATTAAGCAATTTTTTCTTCATTAATTTTTAAGTATTGCTGCATAAGGATAACTTATATTAACCAGATTCTTTAAAATATCGTGCGGTAAATATAAATCTTTTTGACGAATAGCGGATTACAAATTCATGTTAACGCTAATAATTTCTTACATCTAAGCCCCAAAGTAGTTTCTCCCGAAGTGTCTCAAAATAGCTTTCACCTTCTAATCTGATTAAATTAATATAGAATGGCGCTTTAGTTATTTTTAGTTTGACATTACTTTCTATTGTTTCATTTTTAGAATCGCAACTCAATATATATTTTTCGGAACGACTTTCAATTTCTAATGCTAATTCAAATTCAGATGATATAACTACTGGACGAACATTTAAATTGTGTGGTGAAATTGGGGTAATTACGAAATTGCCACTTCCAGGCATAATGATAGGTCCTCCGCAACTTAATGAATATGCCGTAGATCCTGTTGGTGTCGCGATAATTAAACCATCGGCCCAATAGGAGTTTAAAAGTTCGCCATTTAAGTACGCATTTACCGTGATCATGGCAGAACTATCATATCTAAAAACGGTAATATCATTCAAGGCATAATTACTGTTTCCGCCAAATAATTCTCTGTCAGGCGATTCTACGGCTAATAATGCTCTTTTTTGTATTTTATAGTTTTTAGCTAGAATTTGATCAATTGAAGGTTCAAAATCTGTTTTATTTATGGATGCTAAGAAACCTAATCTTCCGAAATTTATGCCTGCAATAGGAATTCCGGAATTATGGATTAGTGATACTGCTGATAACATAGTTCCATCACCACCAAGGCTTAACATAAAATCTGTGTCTTTTGGCAGATTCTCATTAGAGCTGTAAGTGGAGAAGGTTTTATTACAGTCAAATTGTTTTTGTAGAAAAGTATAAAAGCTGTCGTAGATCCAAATCTCAACATTTTTCCCATTTAAATATTCCAGTAAATGCTTTACATGGGGAATAACTGAAGGACTAAATTCTCTACCATAAATTGCTATTCTCATATTGTACAGTATTTTTTATTCTAGCAGTAATGATTGCATTATTTTGCCAAAGATGAGAAAAAACTAGCGTATTGCTAAATATTGATGTAATTCATGAGTTGTTGGTAACGATCTTCTAAATCATCAAATTCTTGCAGTGTATTGAAAGATGCAATGACTTTATAATTTTGTCGTGCGAAGGAAGATAGTAGAGAAGCGATGTTTGACTTATTTACTTTCATTGTCACAAGCAATGTCGCATTTTCAGGGACTGTTTTTGTTGAACAGTTTAAAATTTGAGCATTTTCTGCTTCAACTAGATGTGCTATTTTAGATAAAGAAAAATCATGTATTCCAATTTCTAAGGTAATAATTGCTCCTATATCATTTAGTGATTGCAATACTGAAATCGTTTTTACCAACTCTAAAGAAGTCAATACTCCTTCAAATTTATTGTTTTCATCTAACACAGGTAAAGTACTTATGTTATAAGCTGTCATTAAACGGATCGCATCGTATGGATGTTGATTTGCCTTGATATAAATTGGGTCAGTTTTTAAATGAACAGAAGCAATTGTATTTTGATCATCAAGGGCATTCAGTAAATCATTTTGAGAAATAAATCCTAAATAATTATCACCATCAACAACAGGCAACAAATGAAATTGGAAATCTTCCATTCGATCTAAAGCAAAAGCAATTGTGTCAGATTGCTTTATCGTCGTGTTTTGTGAAAGAGGAATGTTCGCTATATACATATGGATAATTTATCTGTATACTATTGACCTTAAATTTAGTAAAATGTTTAAAGAAAACCTTTTTTATTAACAAAAAAGCTTTCTTGCATTAAAGGTCATTAAATTTTTACTTTAACTTTGCACAGTTTATATATTATTGATAATGGATTGTACAAATTTTATCTACTTTTACAAAAGTGCGATTTATATTTTGAATATATAATGAAGTTAAATCATAGTACTGAAATTTTATGAGTGAGGTTGCAAGTCGGAAATTTATTGAAGTTAGAGAAGTAATTCGCAAGAAAAGTCCCAAGTTGATAAAATGGATTCCATCTTTTTTATTAAAGTATTTGGAACGAACTATTCATGAGGACGATATCAATGATATTATGACTCGGTTTTCGGACTTGAAAGGTTTGGATTTTGTCGATGCTTTAATTAAAGATCTGGGCGTTAATGTTGAGCTAAAAGGTGCGGCTAATATTCCGATTGATGAAAGCGTTATTTTTGCTTCAAATCATCCCTTAGGTGGCTTAGATGGAATTGCTTTTATGCATGCTATTGGACAGTACCGTAAAGATGTTAAATTTTTAGTCAATGATATATTGATGAATGTCGGTAATCTTCAGCCGCTATTTATACCCGTAAATAAATTAGGAGGACAAGGAAAAAGTGGGATCGCTGCCATAGAGGAAGCCTACGCGTCTGATAGTGCTTTATTGGTATTTCCTGCGGGTTTAGTTTCTAGAAAACAGGGAGACGGAAGAATTGAAGATCTTGAATGGAAGAAAAGTTTTATAAATAAGGCAAAGAAATATAAAAAAGATATCGTACCTGTCTATATTGAGGGGAAAAACTCTAACTTTTTTTATAATTTTGCAAGGCTAAGACAGAAGATTGGCTTAAAGGCAAATTTGGAAATGCTTTATCTACCTGATGAAATGTTTTCTCAACGCAACCAAACTGTGACGATTGTTATTGGCAAAAAAATATCTTACACACATTTTGATCAATCTAAAGGCGAAAAAAAATGGGCTGAAGAGGTGAAGCGATTGGTTTACGGAATGTCTCAAGAAAAATAGAATTATGCAAGAAATTATTGCTCCTGTTGATAGAAAATTGTTAAAGGCAGAATTAGGTAAAGATGCTTTTATACGATATACCAACAATGGAAATAACGAAATATATTTGATTAACTATCATAATGCACCTAATGTGATGCGGGAGATAGGACGATTAAGAGAATTGACGTTTAGAGGTGCTGGTGGTGGAACTGGTTTATCAATTGATATTGATGAAAATGATACATGCGAAGATTGCTACGATCAATTGATTGCCTGGAATCCTGAAGAAGAAGAAGTTGTTGCAGGCTATCGTGTCATCAAATGTGCCAATGCTTCGGTAAAAGATGGTGTCCCAAATTTATCAACAGCTCATTATTTTCAGTTTTCCGAACGATTTAAAACGGATTATTTGCCCTATACAATTGAATTAGGCAGATCTTTTGTCCAGCCAAAATTTCAACCAGCAATTGATAACCGCAAAGGAATCTTTTCTTTGGATAATCTATGGGATGGATTAGGTGCTTTAGTGATGATTAATCCAGATATTAAGTATCTTTTCGGTAAAGTGACCATGTATCCGCATTATAATAAAGAAGCCCGTGATTTGTTACTTTATTTCATGGAGTATCACTTCCCTGATCATGAAAATTTAGTTGTACCAATCCCAAGTTTAAATTGTGAAAATGATTTTTCTAAATTCGAAGGTATTTTCGATGGTTTAGATTATAAGGAGTCTTATAAATTATTAAATAGTAAGGTTCGTGCGTTAGGTGAAAATATTCCTCCTCTGATTAATACTTATATGAATCTATCTCCAACGATGAAATCGTTTGGGACAGCAATTAACGATGAGTTTGGTGAAGTTGAAGAAACAGGGATTTTGATCATTATTGATGATGTTTATCCTGTGAAAAAAGAAAGACATATGAATACTTTCGAACGTGATCGGGAGTATGGTAATAAAAAACCAAAGAGAGGCTAAGCCTCTCTTTTTTTTTAATTATTTTTTTGCTTTAAGAATCTCTTCTTCTCGAAGAAGTTCTGTTTCTATTTTCAGATCTTGGACCGGATGACGTTCTTCTTCTATTTCCTCCAGGGCCAGCGTTATTTGAAGTTTGGCCATTTCTGGATGTAGATGATGGTCTGCCAGATTTCTTTGCTGTACCAGCTTTCTTTGGTGCTACACCTGAAATATGTAAAGCATAGGGATGCTTCTCAACTAAAGGGATCTCCATACGGATGGATTTTTGGATATCGAGTAAGAATGCATATTCTTCTTCGTCGCAGAATGAAATCGCTTGACCATCTTTACCTGCTCTACCTGTACGGCCAATTCGGTGTACATATGATTCTGGTATATTGGGTAAATCATAGTTGATTACAAATGCCAACTCATCTATATCAATACCACGCGCAGCGATATCGGTAGCAACCAGTACACGTAGGGTACGATCTTTGAAGTTTTTAAGGGCGTTTTGACGGGCACTTTGAGATTTGTTTCCATGAATGGCCGCAGATTGAATATTCTTTTTTGCAAGATCTTTAACGATGCGATCTGCACCATGTTTGGTCTTAGAAAAAACTAACACGTGGTTTATATTTTTCTCCTTTAAAACATGGATTAACAAATCTTTTTTATCGTTTTTCTTAACGTAATAAACTTCCTGTTGGATCTTTTCTGCGGTAGTAGATTCTGGAGTTACTTCGACCTTGATAGGATCAACAAGAATATGATTTGCTAATTTCTGAATCTCAGGTGGCATTGTTGCTGAGAAAAATAATGTTTGTCTTTTTTCAGGGATTATTTTAATTAGCTTCTTTACGTCATGGATAAATCCCATATCTAACATACGGTCAGCTTCATCTAAAACAAAAAATTCTAAATGTTTTAAATCGATATATCCTTGACCGTATAGATCTAGTAAACGACCTGGTGTAGCAATAAGCACATCAATACCTCTCTTCAAGGCATCACGTTGTGGTTGTTGTCCAACACCTCCAAAAACAACTAGACTTTTAAGTGGAAGATCTTTGGAATATTGATTAAAATTTTCTTCAATTTGAATTGCTAGTTCACGTGTGGGTGTTAAAACTAATGCACGAATATTTTTTTTCGCAGTTTTAACTTTTGAATAACTTAACATTTGAAGTATAGGAATGGCAAAGGCAGCTGTTTTACCAGTACCTGTTTGAGCGCAACCTAATAAATCATTTTTTCTGAAAATAATAGGAATCGCCTGTTCCTGAATTGGGGTAGGAGTAGTATATCCAACAGCTTCCAATGCCTTAAGGATTGGTGCTATGAGTTTTAAATCTTGAAATTGCAATCTAATTTATTTATTTGTAAGCGACAAAGGTAGCTTAATTTTATGGATTGCAACTGAAATTTGTTGAAACATTTATTTTTAATATCATATAAAAACATGATTAATACCTACTTATCCTCTTGAAATCCTTCAAAACTTGGGTCAACGATTTCTTTCCATTCTGGATGTTTTTTTATATATCCGTATACCAAAGGGCATAGTGGAAAAAGGGTGTAATGATGTTCTTTCAGGTATTGTAATGTTTTTTCAATGACAGCAGTTGCTACTCCTTGACCCGCTAATTGAGGATCGGATTCGGTATGAATGAGCCAAACTTTACTAGGCCTTTCTTTGAATGCGATAAAGGCTTGGTATTCTCCTATATGAAGTTCAAAATGATTTAATTGATCATTTTTAGTTAAAGGTAAGTTGATGAATTCTTCTTTCATGGTTTGTTATATTTTATATGGATATAATATCAATTGCATGCATATTGTTTTGGTGGGTCGAATGATAATGGTGCTTCGGGTAGACAAATAATCTTATTTTCGGCATAAGAGTTTCCTGGTAGCACTACTGGCGATCTCAGTCTGTTATTCATCTTATTTTAGCACGCTTCTTCTAAACCCTTTATATTAATTTTTTTCATCTTGACCAAAGCTTCCATTGCTTTTGGGTTTGAAATGAGCATATGAATTCTTTTAGGAATTATTTGCCAAGAAAAACCAAATTTGTCTTTTAGCCAGCCACACATATTTTCTTGACCTCCATTTGCGGTCAACATATTCCAATGGTGATCGATTTCTTGTTGATCTTCACATTCAACGACAAATGAGACAGCATCTGATGGTTTATATGATGGACCTCCGTTAAGTCCCATAAATCGAGTTTTGTTAATTTCAAAAATAACGACCAGAGAATTGGATGAGATGATTTTTCCATCTTTAAATACTGAACAGTAGAAGTTCGCTGCATCTTGGGCTTGACCATCAAACCATAAACAATTATAAATTGAATCTGTCATAACTATGGTTGGGTTAAAGTATTATATACCTAAAATACAAATTAATCATGAATAACAGATATTAAATAAAACAAAAAAGGTTAGAAATTTTCATTTCTAACCTTTTATTATGAGTTGACTACGCGCTTATTGGTAGCCCAATAATTTCATAACCTGCTTTGAATTTTGTTCCTCACCAAAAACTTCGTAATTGAATGTTTCGTCGCGGTTACGGCGAATCAGTACATGCTTTGGAGATGGTAATAAACAATGATGTATACCGCCATAACCACTCAATACATCTTGGTATGCTCCTGTATGGAAGAAACCTAGATATTGTAATTTACGTGTTTTAGGCATGAATACTGAACTAGTATGTGCTTCTTGATTGTAATAATCTTGGCCATCACAGGTAATACCACCTAGGTTTACCCGTTCGTATTCAGAATCCCAATTGTTGATCGGAAGTAAGATATATTTTTGATTTAAAGCCCAAACATCTGGTAAGTTTGTAATAAATGAGCCATCGATCATAAACCATTTTTCACGATCATTTTGTAATTTACGACCTAAAACCTTATAAAGGATACCTGATGCTTCGGCAACGGTATATTTACCAAATTCAGTAATAATATCCGGTTCCATTACTTCATGTTGTGCACAGATCTGCTTGATCCTGTTCACAATTTCATTGACCATGTACTCATAGTCAAAATCATGCACTAATGAATCTTTGAAAGGCATGCCTCCACCGATATCTAAAGTATCTAAGTCTGGGTTTACTTTTTTAAACTTACAGAACAATGTAACATATTTTTCTAGCTCATTCCAGTAATACGGGGTATCCGATATACCTGAATTGATAAAGAAATGTAACAGCTTTACTTTGAAGTTAGGGTTATTCGCAATTTTGTTGTTATAGAATTCTATAACTTCTTCGATACGAATACCTAGTCTTGAAGTGTAAAACTGTGAGTCTGGCTGTTCTTCCGATGCGATACGGATACCTAAAGCACATGGTTCATCCAATTCAATTTCATCATCATAGAGATTGAATTCCTCTTTGTTATCTAAGACGGGGATAATATTCTTATACCCATCATGGATCATGTCGATGATATACTGTTTGTATTGGTATGTCTTAAAACCATTACAAATCACTGTAATGTCTTTTTTTACTGTACCTTGACGTTCTAAGGAATCGATCATCGGCATATCAAATGCAGATGATGTTTCTAAGTGAATCTCATTCTTCAATGCCTCTTCAACAATATGTTTGAAGTGGGAAGATTTGGTACAATAACAATATTTGTAGGACCCTCTGTAGTTGTGTTTCAAAATTGCGGTTTGAAACAAAATTTTCGCTTGTTGAATTTTTTTGCTGACGATTGGCAAATAAGTAAAACGCAACGGCGTACCGTACGTTTCTATCATTTCCATTAAATTCAAATCGTGGAAATACAATTCGTCGTCGATGATTTCGAATCCGTCTTGCGGAAAACCAACACTTAGGTCAAGAAATTCCTGATAGCTCTGCATTTTTTATTATTTTTGCAAAGATATACTTTCAATATGAATACAAGAATAGCGAATGTGAATTATTTTTGTATTCTATTTCAGGGAGTTGCATATTTTACATAATCATTACATGGCGAATTCTATTCAAAACAGACTTATTGAAGTCACTGTTCAAGCTGTAAAACAGCTTTATAATGCAGATATTTCTGAAAATCAAATTGCTCTGCAAGAGACACGCAAAGAGTTTGAGGGGCAAATTACAATTGTAACTTTTCCTGTTACCCGATTTTCTAAGAAATCTCCTGAGCAGACTGGTGCGGAAATAGGTGAGTATTTGAAAGCTCATATCTCAGCTATTACTGATTTTAACGTTATAAAAGGGTTTCTAAATATTTGTCTTTCGGATGAATACTGGATTTCTCTTTTAAACGAGACTATCGTGAAATCTGATTTTGGGGTATTTCCTTCGAATGGTAAAAAATTAATGGTGGAGTATTCTTCTCCAAACACCAACAAGCCGCTTCACTTAGGTCATATTCGTAACAACCTATTAGGATATTCTGTTGCAGAGCTTCTAAAGGCTTATGGTTATGATGTCATAAAAGCCAACTTGGTAAATGATCGCGGTATTCATATCTGTAAATCTATGCTTGCATGGCAAAAATTCGGAAATGGAGAAACTCCTGAGTCTACAGGTATGAAAGGTGACCATTTGGTGGGTAAATATTATGTAGTTTTTGATAAAGAATATAAAAAAGAAATAGAAACACTCAAAGCTGAAGGTCAAACGGAAGATGAGGCTAAGAAGAATGCGCCATTGATTAAAGAAGCACAAGCGATGTTACAGCAATGGGAAGCTGGTGATGAGGCTGTGATTGATCTTTGGAAAACAATGAATACCTGGGTATATGCTGGTTTTGAAAAAACGTATAAGCAACTAGGTGTTAACTTTGATAAATATTATTATGAATCAAATACGTATTTGTTAGGAAAAGATATCATTCAAGAGGGTTTAGATAGTGGTGTTTTCTTTAAGAAAGAAGATAACTCTGTTTGGATTGACTTAACTGCCGACGGATTGGATGAAAAGCTTGTTCTGCGAGGCGATGGTACTTCTGTATATATTACTCAAGATTTAGGTACAGCTCAATTGAAATACGATGAGTTCAAGATGAATGATTCTATTTATGTGGTCGGTAATGAACAAGATTACCATTTTAAAGTATTGTTTTTGATCTTAAAAAAACTTGGTAAATCTTGGGCAGATGGCTTATTCCATTTATCTTACGGGATGGTCGATTTACCTTCTGGAAAGATGAAATCGCGTGAAGGTACAGTTGTAGATGCTGATGATTTGATGAGTGAGATGATCGAAACAGCGAAAGAGCGCACAGAGGAACTGGGTAAAACGGAGGGCTTGTCTGAAGAAAATAAAAATGCACTTTATAATACCATCGGTATGGGGGCATTGAAATATTTCTTATTGAAAGTTGATCCCAAAAAACGTTTATTGTTCGATCCGAAAGAGTCTGTTGATTTTCAAGGGAATACAGGTCCTTTTATCCAATACACTTACGCTCGTATTAAGTCTGTTCTTTCTAAAGTAAATTTTGATGAACAGTCGAAAGTATCTGTGCCAGTATCCATATCGGCTTATGAGCGCGATTTGATTATGACTTTGGGTAATTTTCCAAGTATTATAGCAATATCAGCTCAAGAATTCAGTCCAGCGCAGATGTCTAATTATATTTATGATGTAGCTAAATTGTACAATAAGTTTTATCATGAAGAGACTATTTTAAAGGCAGAAATTGAAGAAGTGAAGAATTTCCGTTTGCACCTTTCGGCTTCTGCAGCAAAAGTTATTGCAAAAGGAATGAGTTTATTAGGAATTGAAGTTCCTGAACGTATGTAATTTATCTCATGATGGCTCAAAAAATCCGTGTTGGTTTAATTGGTTTTGGTATTTCAGGACAAGTATTTCATGCTCCTGTGATGCGATCTATTGCTGACCTAGAATTAGTAAAAATAACTGCTCGTAAAGCGGAACAAAAATTAATTGTAAGTGAAAAGTATCCTACAGCGCAGGCTGTAGATCATGCTGACGAAATATTAAATGACGATTCCATTGATTTGGTGGTTATTGCTACCTCCAATGATATGCACTATCCTTTTGCTAAGCAGGCATTGCTAGCAGGGAAACATGTGGTAGTCGAAAAACCGTTTACCAATACATCTGAACATGCTGATGAATTGATCGCATTGGCAAAAGAAAGCGGTAAAATTTTATCTGTATACCATAATTTAAGATTCAACTCAGATTTTAGAACGATCAAAGAGGTGATTAAGGATGAACGACTGGGGCAGATCAAGAATTTTGAAGTTCGTTACGATCGTTTCCGTAACCATCTTAGACCGGGTGCGTGGCGAGAAGATAATCTGCCTGGTTCAGGAATCTTTTATGATCTTGGAGCGCATTTAATTGACCAGACGCTACAACTCTTCGGTAGACCAAATGCTGTATTTGCAGATTTGACTATTCAAAGACCTGGAGCTGGGGCAATTGATAATTTCGAATTACTACTTTACTATCCGGAAATGCGTGTTTCTTTGAAAGGAGGGATGCTTGCTAAGGAGCCGACTCCGCGATACACTGTATTTGCATTAAACGGAAACTTCCTTAAAAATGGTGTTGATCCTCAAGAGGAGTTATTACGTGCTGGGGCATTTCCTGATGAAGATCCAAACTGGGGCAAAGAAGATCCAGCTATTTATGGTAAATTAAATTTACTTTGGAATGGCGAAGATCTCGAAGAGACCGTTACTTCGAAATTAGGCAGCTATCCTGATTATTACCAAAATATAGCAGATGCTATTCTTGGGAAAACTCCTCTAATTGTTACGGCAGAACAAGGACGTGATGTTATTCGTATTATCGAATTGGGTATACAAAGTCAGACGGAACGCCGTGTCATTTCATTAGATAATGAACTAATAGCCTATTAATATATAAATATGAAGCAATATGATGCCATTATAGTTGGGGGAGGGGCGTGTGGGCTCATGTGTGCTGCTCAAGCTGGATTATTAGGTAAGCGAACTTTAGTGATTGAGCGAAATGATAAAGTTGGAGCTAAGATTCTAATTTCGGGCGGAGGAAGGTGTAATTATACCAATTTGGGTACTGACATCGATAATTTTGTGTCCGATAATGCAGACTTTTTAAGATCTGCATTTAGTCAATGGACGGTAGATGATACATTGAGTTTTTTTGAGTCGCATGGTATATTTGGTGAGGAGAAAACGTTGGGGCAATTATTTCCTTCTTCGAATAAGGCTAAAGATGTTGTAGCCGTTTTTACTAAGATTTTATTTGCAACAGGTCAGGATATAAGATTAAACACGGTTGTTAAAGCTATAGAAAAGCTTGAGGATGACTTTGTCTTAACAGTGGAAAGTGAAAAGGGCATCCAGCAGTTAACGACAAGGAAAGTTGTTATGGCTAGCGGAGGTTTACCTGTCGCGAAGTTGGGGGCCTCTGATTTTGCTATTCGTACGGCTAAGAAATTTGACATGGCAATTGTACCTACCGCACCTGCTTTAGTACCTCTAACTATTACAGGAAAGGAGGCCGAATGGTATGCTTCTTTAGCTGGTAATTCAGTTTTTTCTAGAGTTTATAATCATAAGATTAGTTTTGAAGAGAACATCCTTTTTACGCATTGGGGCTTAAGTGGTCCGGCGATTCTACAGATTTCATCTTATTGGCGTGCTGGAGAAGAGTTCTATATTGATCTTTTACCTCGGTTTCAATTGGATAAAATAATTAAAGATGAACGTAATGAAGGTGGAAAACGTTTGGTTTCGAGTATCTTGAACGATTACTTTACTAAACGTATGGTGGAGGCACTGGGTAAATTTCTTCCTTTAGAAACTAAAATAGCATCTTTAAGTAAAGCGGATGCAAAATTGATTATTGATACTATTCATAAATTTAAAGTCAAGGCTGCTGGAGATAAAGGGTACGATAAAGCAGAGGTAATGCGTGGTGGTGTTTCTACTGCAGAGCTGCATGCTAAGACTTTAGAAAGTAAGCGGGTAACGGGATTGTTTTTTGGAGGAGAGGCTGTTGATGTCACCGGTTGGTTGGGAGGCTACAATTTTCAGTGGGCTTGGGCATCTGGTTATGCTATAGCACAAGCACTTTAAATTCAAAATTTCATTCTTTTCTTTATTTATAGGGAATAATTATCAATCTAAATCCTACCTTTGCAGAAGAAGCAAACTGGTTCTACCGCTGCTCCCTTTAGGAGGAGAGGAAAGTCCGGGCAACGCAGAGCAACACGCTTCCTAACGGGAAGGATGCTGTTACAGCAGACAGAAAGTGCCACAGAAAATATACCGCTTTTCGGAGTAAGGGTGAAAACGTGAGGTAAGAGCTCACGGTCTTGTATGGCGACATACATTGCGGTAAACCTCGTGTGTTGAAAGACCAAATAGGTTGCGAAATTCGAAGGCTGCTCGTCTTCTTTTAGTTTAGGCTAAGATTCGTAATGGGTAGGTTGATGGAGCTAGTTAGTGATGACTAGCCTAGATAAATGGTAGAAACTCCGATTTTTTCGGTTTACAGAACCCGGCTTATAAGGTTTGCTTCTTTTTTACTATATTACCAATAATTTAGATAACCTTTAAGGAAGAGTAATAATACTTTTATGAGTACAATATTAATTATTGATGACGAACGGGCAATCAGAAATTCACTAAGAGACATCTTAGAGTATGAAGATTATAATATACTAGATGTAGATAATGGTATTGAGGCCTTAGAGATCATTAAGAAGGAAAAAATTGATCTTGTTCTTTGTGATATTAAAATGAATAAGATGGATGGTATGGAGGTTTTGGCAACTGCCCAAAAAACAAGTCCAGATCTTCCTTTTATTATGATTTCGGGTCATGGTACGATAGAAACTGCTGTCGAAGCCGCTAAAAAAGGTGCCTTTGATTTCTTAGAAAAGCCACTTGATTTAAATCGTTTACTTATCACAGTAAGGAATGGCTTAGAGAAAGTCTCATTAGTTACTGAAACAAAAGTTTTAAAGAAAAAGGTAACGAGCTATAAGACGAAAGAAATCTTAGGTAAATCTGAAGCGATTAGTCGTATTAAAGAAACAATTGATCGGGTGGCACCTACGGAGGCTCGCGTACTTATTACAGGTGCAAATGGTGCAGGAAAAGAACTTGTTGCACGTTGGTTGCATGAGAAATCTAATCGTGCAGAAGGTCCTTTAATTGAAGTTAACTGCGCTGCAATACCATCGGAATTGATTGAGTCTGAATTATTTGGTCACGAAAAGGGATCTTTTACTTCCGCTATTAAACAACGTCTTGGTAAATTTGAATTAGCTACCAATGGTACACTTTTTCTGGATGAAATAGGCGATATGAGCCTTTCTGCCCAAGCTAAGGTGTTAAGGGCTTTACAAGAGCATAAGATAACCCGTGTAGGTGGTGATAAGGAAATTGATGTGAATGTTCGTGTTGTTGCAGCGACGAATAAGAATCTCTTTAAAGAGATTGATGAAGGAAATTTTAGAATGGATTTATACCATCGCCTTTCTGTAATTCTTATTCATGTACCTTCATTGACTGAACGTGTGGATGATATTCCTTTATTATCGAAGAATTTTTGTGAAGAAATTTGTAATGAATATGGGGTCCCAATAAAAGAAATTACACCTGCTGCATTAAAAGAGTTGAGTAATCTTCCTTGGACAGGTAATATCCGCGAATTACGTAACATGATTGAACGCTTAATTATTTTAAGTGATAAATCTATTACGGATAGGGATGTTATTGCATTTGCAAATCCTTCAAATACGGTAAATGCTATTTCTTCTCATGCACATATGGATAATGGATCTAGCCATACGACTCAAAATGGAGGAAAGGTTGATCTAGATAACTTTGCTTCTTTTCAAGATTTTAAGGATTTTGCAGAGAAGGAATTTATTAAATATAAATTAGAGAAAAACACGTGGAATGTTTCTAAAACTGCTGATGATTTAGATATTCAGCGAAGTCATTTATATAGTAAGATCGAAAAATTTGGTCTTAAAAGAGATTAGAAAAAAGGGCTTGATAATTTTATCAAGCCCTTTTTAGTAATTCAAAAATCTTGTCAGTTGATATCTCCGTGTAGTCATTGATGTATGCATGACAGATTGGAAGTTGATCTTTGGTATGGGTAGATAATACTCCAACTACAGTCATTCCCGCATTCAGACCTGCTGTAATTCCTGAAAAAGAATCTTCAAAAACGACGCAATTTTTAGGCTCTACCTGTAAATTATTAGCGGACGTTAGATAAACTTCTGGATGTGGTTTATGATGACTAACATTTTCACTACATAAGATCGAACCCATTTTGGATCGGATATGAAGTGCATCTAAGATTAAATCCATATTTTCTTTAGGTGCAGAAGTGGCCACTCCGGTTTTTAAATCATTTCTCTTGAGGTCTTCTAAAAATTCTAAGTAACCTGGTATTGGTGTGATCTGATCTTTATAAATAATTCTAAAGAGTTCTTCTTTCTCAAATTCTAACTTGATCAATTCATCAGGAGCTATTGTTCTCTTGAAAAAATGTTGCATGATATAGCTATTGTGTTTACCATACATATGCTCCTGAAATTCTTCTTCACTACTTTCAATATTGTATTTTTTGAAAAATGCTTCAAAAGCTTTAGCGTGATAGGGATTGGTGTGACAAATAACACCATCCATATCAAAAATAACTGCGTAATTACTCATAGTGCTAAGGTACATTTTTGACATTAAAATATGATATTATTCTGGTTAAGTTTTGTCATTTGTAACTTAAAAAAACTAGGAGCAAAAAATAATTCGTATTTGTTTTGATTGCTTAGCGGGAATTTTAAAGTTATTTATTGCTTTGTTAATGAGTTGTTGTTGTAGAAATGTTGCTATAATGGATAGTGTGAGAATAGCGATCCAATTTAAATACCAGTTTTCTAAATTGATCAAGAACAGAAATAATATATGCCAAAGATAAATCCAAATTGTTGAAGAACCTATGAAATTTAAAATAGGTTTGTTTAATTTTTGAATAGTTGGTTTTATACAAAATATAAGTGAGAAAATACTTACTGCATAAAAAATATAAAACGAATGTGGTGGATATTTCAATGCTCCAATATCAAATGGTATTCCCAGGTGGAATTTAAAATATATCAAGCCTCCAATACTTATCAAAGCACTTATGATAAATAATAGTGTTTTAGTTCTTACCTCATAATTTCGGTATTGTGCTCCTAGCATGAAGAAAATGAGAAAACCTAAGCTATAGGTGCCAAATTGATTGAAGTATTTTTGTACGCCTGGTTGAAATAAATCAGTTGAATACTGAACGACCATTTCATAAATGGCATAATAAATAAGTAATTGCCATTTATTTTTAATGACTTTACTGAACAATGGCCCTAGGATGGCAATCATTAAAAAGATGCGTATAATCCAAACATAGCCAAAGCCATCTAATAGCAGATAGCTCGAAATCATAATATCTGGAAACTGTGTGTAATTGATCTTAAAGGATAAGGGGAAAAAGTACTGAATGATGTAAAATATCGATAAGAAAATCCATACGGGTACAACAAGACGGAAAAAGCGTTTCCATAGATAGGATGTAAAATCGGTTATGGATTTAAAGGTTTGATTTTTGTTCCCAAATAAATATCCTGAGATAAATACCATTAAAGGAACATCAAAGTTTCTGATTTGAAAAACTGTAAAGGGCGGGTTTACATGTGCGAGAATAATGCACAATAAACCTACACTACGTATAATATCCAGTGAATTGTCCCTTTCTACCATCTTTTTTTTGCGAAGATAGTGAATAGGTGAAATTTGCAAAGGACTTATACGTATAATCGAAAAAAAATATTATTTTTTACTCTGGCTTCTTCAGTAGATCTTGAATTGTTGCGGAAATTATTGCAGGATCTTCACCATCTTCTAAAAGTGAAAAAGCAATATAGGTGGCATATATTTCAATACTGAAAGTTTGGTGTTTGTCAGCAATAAACCCATCAATTTGTTGTTCGTTACAATCAAAACCAATTTGTTGTAATTCATTAAAAAGGTTTGTTGAAATCGTTGCATGATCTTCGCCACATGCGAATGCAACTAAGACATGAAATAGAAATTTATCGATGATCTCACTATCAGTTTCTTTGAATAAAGATAAAATATGTTTGTAATCAAACCTTGTTTTTGCACTGTTAACAATGCTGTCCCAAATTTCATATTCTAAAGTTGCTTCCATACTTCAGCTGTTTTTTATTTATAATCGGTAATCTAAATATACTCAAAAACAATTAGTAATGAAAGCTTTGTTAGAAATTTTTTATTCGTTATGAAACTCTTTTTTGTTGCTTTTTACGTCAGCAATTGATAAAAAGAAAAAAGAATCTCCCCAATAAAGCAACCCAGCAGTATTCCTAATATTAACGAACCAGTTACTTTAAACCAAGAGGGAATTTGTATTAATTGTAATTTCATGATGCAAAACTCGTAATTAGATTGGTTTTCCTAATCAGTTTTGGTTTCATTAGTTTTATTTGTAGTTGTTTACTGACGTTGTATTTTCAACCTATTAGCCATTGATAATTATATCTGATAATTTTTTAAGATTTAGCACTTTTTTTGAGTAATTTTAAGAGAGCAAGAATAAACTAACACATTTAATTTTTAAACCTTTTATTTATGACAATTAGAATTCTTTTATTTTTTTTAATGATCGGTTCGCATGCTTCAGCACAAGAATTGAATCTTCTTAAAATTCGTAAAGAGTATTCTTTAGCAGTGAAAGATGAAAGTATTTGTGAAAATAATCTGAATTTACTAAGGGCTAAAGCGAAAGAAACGACCGATAAAGGGTATTTAGCTGTTTATGAAATTGTTTTTGCTAAACATATGGGTAATCCATTCCGGAAACTTGGTCAATTTAATAAAGGTAAAAATTTATTAGAGACCTTAATTAAGGAAGAACCCAGTAATGTTGAACTTCGTTTTATCAGGTGGAGTGTTCAAACTCATGCACCTTCTATTTTAAACTACAGCAATGATATCAAAAAGGATAAATCTTATATAATTGATCACCTTTATAGTCTTCAGCATCGGGATGTAAAAGAAATTATATATAAATATATCAAAGGTGCAAATTCTTTTAGTGAAGATGAATTGAAAGAATTGATGAAATAATGATTTTTAAATTAGATTTCTTTTATAGATATTTTTATAGGTTTAACTTTTATGTTTAAAAAGTCAGTAATGTGACTTTAACTTGATGAATGGTGTTTTATATATTTTTTTATAATTATTATTTTTGCAAAAGATAATCTGTAGCAATTTTATTAATAAATTAATTGTATGGCAAAGCGTAATTTTGTTTCAAATTCAACTGAATCTTCAAGGATGTTTAAAAGTGATTTTTTAGAATCATTGACAAAAGTCCATTGGAGTGTTCCTTTAATATTTTACTTACCAATAATTGGTTACTTTTCATGGACTGCTTTAGGCCCTGGAGATATGAGTATTCTTAGTTATATCCAGTATTTTGTCTTTGGACTTGCTTTCTGGACTTTATTCGAATATGCATTACACCGTTGGGTTTTTCATTATCATCCAACAACTAAGTGGGGTAAGAGAATAGCATTTATTTTTCACGGTGTACATCATGATTATCCAAAGGATAGATTAAGATTGGTTATGCCATTATCTGCGAGTATACCTTTGGCAGCATTGGTTTATTATTTGTTTACTTTCTTTTTTAGTTCGGATATTATATTGGCTTCTTTCTTTTCGGGTTTTATGATTGGTTATTTAATTTATGACGAATGCCACTACGCAATGCATCATGCTAACTTTAAGAGTGGAATTTTTAAACGAATTAAACAACACCATATGTTGCATCATTATTCTGATCCAGAACACGGATTCGGTGTAAGTTCAGCTTTGTGGGATGAGATCATGCGCTCTGGATTTCCCAAAGAAGATGAAAAAGTAGAAAAAACAGAAAGAATCAGTATGGATAAATAATACTTAAAAAACAACAAAAGCCCAACTTTGCAGTTGGGCTTTTTTATTGGCGGAGAGCGAGGGATTATCCCATGATTCCAAATGAGGATATACTACAATAAACCATTCGCTTTGCTCATTTCTTTGTTAAGCAAGTATATAAAGTGCTATAAACGACAAAAGCCCAAATTGCTTTGGGCTTTGTTATTTGGCGGAGAGCGAGGGATTCGAACCCCCGGACCTATGACAGTCAACAGTTTTCAAGACTGCCGCATTCGACCACTCTGCCAGCTCTCCGCCACAAAAGTAGAAAAATTCATTTAGTCGCCAAAACTTATTTTTTACTCCATTGAAAATGAGGGAGATTAATTTTTTAAGCTATATTTTAGTTAAAAAAAAGGCTTAAATTACTTTTAAAGGCTATGGAAGTAAGATTTCATAACAGTGTTTTTTGATGTTCTGTGCGATTTTGTCAATCGGTAAATCATCACTATCTGTTCCGAAAGGTTCTTCAATGGATTCTCCAATTAATTCTAATGATGCTAGTACATAAAATATAAATGGTACTGCTGCAATGACAAAATAACCAATTGAAAAGACGTATCCGATGGGTAGCGTTGCTGTATAAAGGATGATGAACTTTTTTATGAATGCGTTATAGGATAGCGGTATTGGTGTGTTTTTAATCCGTTCACAAGCTCCACATACATTGGTGAAAGATTCAAGTTCATTATTGATAATTCGAAATTGATCTCCTGTTATTTTTCCTTCTTTATAGAGTGAATTTGTTTTTTTAAAAATTAATGATGCTACTTGATTGGGACCATGTTTTTGATCATCTAGATTTTCTAATTCCGGATGTGACATTTCATCAAGCATAAATTTGGTGTAGTCCGAACGAAGAAAGGTATAGAGTGTTTCTGCATAAAGCGGAATCGCTTTCCTATAAAAGCTGCGATTTACCTTATCATCGTTTTCCAGAAATGCATTCATTTTATAGGATAAACTTCTACTGATGTTTGTTAATGAACCCCATTGTTTTCTAGCCTCCCACCAACGGTCGTATGCAGTATTAGTTCTAAATACTAGCAAAAGGGAGAGTACGAATCCAAGTAAGCTATGAACTATAGTGATATTTTTAATCCAACTTTTTTCAGCTAGTTTTAGATATTCCAGTTCTAGGTACGCAATGCCCCAAGAATATAAAGATGCTAAGATAAGATATGGAAATAATTTACGGAAAGTATCCGTTTTATGGAGTTTGAGAGTTGAAGTAAGCCAATCTTTTGGGTTGTAAACAATCATAGACAAAAATACAAAATGTTTATTTTAATTTTGATTCTTTGTAAAAGATAGATTAAATTCATTGCCAAATGAAGAAAAAGAAAGTTCAGCGCAAGAAATCAGGCGAGATCACAGATGACAATGGTAAAAGATGGAAGTATATCGCATTTTCTGGAGCTTTTATTCTTCTTGTTCTTTTAGCGTTTGCATGGCATTATCGTGCGGGAATTAGATATTACCTCAGTACTTTGGGGAAAGCTCGAGGAACTGCTCATAAAGAGGCTAAATATGATATTCGAAATGTGGAGATTATGTCGAGCCATTCAGATAAGATTTTTGGTTTAGATATATCGCAATATCAAGGTGATATTAACTGGATAGAAGTTAATACAATCAATGATCAATTTCCAATAGATTTTATTTTTGTAAGGGCAACGATGGGTGAAAGTAAGGTGGATGATCGATTTGATGATAATTGGAAAGCAGTTGCTACTAGAGCGAATTTAAGAGGGGCTTATCACTATTTTAGACCAAATGAAAATTCCGTTAAGCAGGCTAAAAATTTTATTAGGACTGTTAAACTTGAATCAGGAGATCTACCGCCTGTATTAGATATTGAGGAATTGCCTAAACATCAATCCATGGACAGTCTGAAAGTTGGTTTAAAACGGTGGCTGGACGAAGTTGAATCACATTATAGGGTAAAGCCTATTTTGTATTCAGGAGATAAATATTATACAGATTTTCTTCAAAAAGAATTTAGTAATTATATTTTATGGATTGCCAATTATAATTTTTGGGTCGAAGATCTTAAAGATCATTGGAATTTTTGGCAGTTTTCCGAGAAGGGGACTGTTAGAGGGATTAAGGGGAATGTTGATCTAAATATCTTTAATGGTACTATTGAAGAACTTGAAGAAATTACTATTCCTTTTAAAAATTGAAATTACATAATCTTGAGACATTAAATACAGAGGATGTTTAAGGGGGTATATTCCTCTTTGAAACTTATAAACATACATCATTATTTCCTGGAGGAAGCGATCAGCATCGCACATCAATTCACAAAAGAAGTTGAAAGGATCGGTCTTAATTGCTTTATCTTCTTTTAAAAATTAATACAGATGAAAAAAGAATTTTTAACTTATATAGTTGGCGCGTGTGCAACAGTATTTTTTATTTTAACATTTACCCAGATAGGTTTTGGAAAAGTAATATCGGAAAGTGAAAAGAAACCTACTTCTATTTCGCTTGACTCTTCTGTTTCAGCTTTGAATTTAACGCAATTTATGTCATTGGAAGCAACAGGAGCATTGGTCTTAGATACCAGATCGGTAAAAGATTTTGCAGCAGGTTATATTCCTAAGTCGGTGTTTATCGGTTGGAACGGACCATTTAAAGCTTGGGTTCCAAAAATATTAGTCAACAAAGATCAACCGATTATACTCCTTTCAGATCAGGAAACAGTATCACAGGTATGCTTAACACTGGAAGAATTGGGTTATACGCATGTATTGGGGTATCTTGAGGGAGGTTTGCGTAGTTATAAAAAGCAATATCTTTTAGATTCTATAGCAGAAGTCGATGCTTCGACTTATTTAGATTTATCAAACGAAGGTCAAATAATAGATGTCAGGTCGGAAAAAGAGTTTGCCACAGGGCATATTGACAATGCTATGAATTTTCCATTAAAAGATTTAGGTAACTTTAATCTTGATTTACCAGACAATAAGAATTATTATGTCCAATGTCTTTCTGGATATCGTAGTATGATTGCTATGTCTATTTTGAAGAAGAAGGGCTTTGAGCATGTAATAAATATTAGAGGTGGATATCAGGCATTGAAACAATTAAAAGAGGAGAAATAATGGCTACATTCGATGAGATTATTAAATCAAATAATGTTGTACTGGTAGACTTCTTTGCAACTTGGTGCGGACCGTGTCAGACCATGGCACCCATATTACAAGATGTAAAAGAGTTTTATGATGAAAGTTTGTCAATTATAAAAATTGATGTGGATAAAAATCCTAAGATAGCATCCCTTTATAAAGTAAGTGGAGTTCCTACTTTTGTATTATTTAAAAATGGTACTCAAGTATGGAGACAAAGTGGAATGATTACTAAAACAGATCTACATAAGCTTATTGATGCTCACAAATAAAAAAGGAGATGATTAATCATCTCCTTTTTTTCTGAATGAAATTTTATCAATTCGATTACCATCCATATCCAGGACTTCAAATTTTATATTTTTGTACTGGACCTGTTCTCCTTCTTCGGGAACGTGGTCAAGGAGCAAAAATACAAGTCCACCTAAAGTGGTAATATTATTTATTTCATCTTCGTCTTCTTCAGAGAGACCAATTTCAAACTCTTCCATAAACTTATCCAGTTGGTATTGCCCATCTGCAATATAGGATCCGTCCTCACGTTTACGAATTCGAGGTCTGTCGATTGATTGATCTTCAGGTAAATTACCTACCAGGTCAGATAGAATATCTCGAAGGGTAATAACGCCTTGTGTAGAGCCATATTCATCAATTACGATAGCCTGGTGTATGTGCGATGCTCTCAGGCTTGTTAAAATACTATAAGCGGAGCTATGCTCGTTAACAAATTTAATAGGTTCTATCAAGCTGTTTAAATCTATCGGTTTTTCTTTTAAATATTGTGACAGTAATTTTTTTACATGTACGACTCCTTTTATGTTATCAAGATTACCTTCGCAAATTGGGTACATGGTATGCTCTGTATTCATAATGATATGTCGATGTTCTTCGAAACTATCTTCTAGATCTAAAAAAGCAATATTACTTCTATGGGTCATTAGATTTATTGCTTTTTTATCGCCTAAGCTTAATAGACGGTCTACAATATCGTGTTCTATCCCCTCAATAGCTCCACTATCTACTCCTTCATCAACCAATGCTTTTATTTCTTCTTCTGTTACTGAATTGTGTGTGCTTTTGATATTAAACAATTTGACAATACAATCTGTTGAAATACTGAGTAGCCAGACAAAGGGACGAACTATTTTACTCAGTAAATTCATTGGATAAGCGATGACCATGGCATACTTTTCTGGAATAGCCATACCGATTCTTTTTGGCACCAGTTCTCCAAGTACCAAAGAAAAAAAAGTGATGATAAAAACAACGATTACTACAGACAACTGTTCACTGTATGGTGCTAAAAATGAGATTTGAACAAATATCTGCTTCAGGTAGACTGCAATACTTCCGCCGCTAAAAAAACCTGTTAGAATCCCTATTAAAGTAATTCCTATTTGAACAGTGGATAAAAAATTGTTTGGAGATTCTTTTAAAGCTAAGGCTATTTTAGCTGCAGGGTTATTTTTGTCAGATGCTGCTTGCAGTCGGGCTTTTCTACTGGAGACGATTGCAATTTCTGATGCAGATAATACTCCATTTAGAATAATTAGAGCTAATATAATAAGGACTTCTGTGAGCATGTTTTTTTTATACTTAGGCTAAATGTAGTAAATTTTTAGAAATTTATATGTAAAAAAGATTGAGAGATCTCTTTTTTCAGGGCATTAGCCTTCGTCTATAACGAAAAAAGGCTTCTACTTAGAAGCCTTTTTTCGTTATTTTATAATCCGCTATCATCTAGCATGAATGTGTTTTTCTTCGTTTTCCATTTTCCGGAAGTAAAATCAGGAAATTCAACAGTTTTATTACCTTGTTTAATTGATTCTGTTGATAATGGGAATACTGCACTCATTGTAACAGAGTCGTAAACATCGAAAGGAGTTTGTTTTCCTTGTTTGGTAGCTTGGATAAAAGAGTTGAAGACAAACCAGTCCATTCCACCGTGACCTGAGCCTGTTGCTAATGTTTCATACTTTTTCCAAATTGGGTGATCGTATTTATCTACCCATTCCTTTGCAGGGTCCCAAGTATGAGGTTTTGATTTCCCTTCAATATGGATACCTTGTGCAACGTCCATCCAGATTCCCTCTGTACCTTGAACACGGAAACCGATTGAGTATGGTCTTGGCAAGTGTGTATCATGTGTTAACATGATCGTCTCTCCATTTTGACATTGAATCATTGTTTGAGTGATATCACCATTTTTATAATTCAATTTTGCATTTGGATGACCTGGAGATTGTTTTTCAACATATGCAGCCAAGCCTCTAGCTTTACTCGAATAAGACGTAAGGTGTGTAAAACGATTTCCAGCATTAATATTGACGAAAGGAAGAATTGGACCTAAACCGTGCGTCGGATATAAATCACCATCTTGTTCTACGTTATATTTTGTGCGCCATTGTGCCTCAGAAATTGCTTTAGGGCCAAATTCTACACCTTTACCGTAGTAGCTTTTTCCATCATTAAAAAGAACTTCACGTAAATCATGTTGGTAACCACCTTCTAAATGAAGTAATTCTCCAAATAATCCTTGGCGGTGCATGTTAAGAACAGCTAATACATCACGACGATATGCCACATTTTCTAAAGTCATGTAAGGTTTCCCTGTTTGTTCAGATGCTTTTACTACATCCCAGTGATCCTGTACTGTTAGTCCTGCAATAACTTCGCAACCTACATATAGGCCTGCCTTCATGGAGTCAATTGCTTGATCTTTGTGGAATTCCCAAGGAGTTGCAATAATTACAGCATCTAACTTTTCTTTACTTAACATTTTCTTGTAAGCATCGATACCGCCAGTGTATTCTTTCGGAAGTTTAATTCCTTTTTTATCAAATTGCTTACGACATTGTGATAAAGATTCTTCTTGTGTATCACAAATTGCAACAACTTCAACATCGTCGCGGTTTAATGCGATAGCAACATGGTTACGGCCTCTAAGTCCTACTCCAATAAATGCTAACCTAACTTTACCATCTTTTGCAAATAAATCTGTACTAGAAAGGATACCCAGTCCAGCAGTTGTAAGTGCTGTAGATTTTATGAAATTTCTTCTGTCCATAATTTTTGTTCTTTTATAATCAGGATATTAAATATCCCTTTTAAGTTATATTGTGAGTTTAGTGTGATATAACTTAATTCGCTATCAAACAAATATATAAAATTGGAAATACAAACTTAATGTGCAAACGTTTGTCTAAAATGAAAAAAAAGAACAAACGTTTGTGTTGATATTTTATTAGCACTTTTCACAACTATTTGGGATATTGCAGTCCAGTTAAAAACTTAATTATTTATAGTTAGTATAATTTTTAATGTCAAATTCGAATCAAATGAATGGTCTGAAAGCAGCAGCAGCGTTTTCTTTAAGTGAAGATATCATAAGTGTGGAAGCTTTTGGTTCAGGACATATCAACGATACATATCGTGTAACAACAAGAAATACCATTGGTAAAACCTTTTTATTACAAAGGATAAATCATCATATTTTTCAAAATGTTGATGGTCTCATGTTAAACATTAAACATGTCACCGATCATTTAAAAACTAAAATTGCGCATTTACCAATTGAAATTCAAGAGTCGAGGGTACTCACTATAATTCCGACTAAATCAAATGATTTATATCATCTTGATGAAGATGGAGATTATTGGCGGATGTTTATTCTTATTGATGGTACCAAAAGCTACGATGTTGTGGAGACCACAACGCAAGCTTCAGAGGGAGGGAAAGCTTTTGGTCAATTTCAATTACAGTTGGCAGATTTAGATGCTACTCAAATTGTTGAAGTATTGCCAAATTTCCATAACATCCAGTTTAGGTTGGATAATTTAAGGAAGGCAATTGCGGCTGATTCACAAGGACGTGTTGAGGGCGTAAAAGATATTTTAGAATTTATCTTCTCTAGAGAGGAGCGTATGCGAACAATTCTTGATCTAGCTTCTAAAGGAGATCTTCCTTTACGTATTACTCATAATGATACAAAATTTAATAATGTATTATTAGATCAAAATGATCAGGCGCAGTGTGTGATTGATTTAGATACGGTCATGCCTGGATATGTAGCATATGATTTTGGAGATGCAATTCGTACGATTATTAATCCAGTGGAGGAAGATGAGAAAGACTTGTCTAAGATTGTTTTAAATATTCCTCTTTATGCAGCATACGCAGAAGGTTACTTAAATGAAGCTAAAGAGTTTTTAACTGATATTGAGGTGCACTCTTTGTTAGAAGGCGTATTTTTACTGCCATATATGCAAGGTGTACGATTTTTGACAGATTATCTTGAAGGAGATCATTATTTTAAAACAAAGTATGATGATCATAATCTCGTTAGAACCAAAACGCAATTGAAATTGGTTGAAGAGATGGAAAGACAAGAAGAGGAGTTAAAAACTGCCATTAGTTCAGTTTTGCAAGATTAGTAATCAAATAGTAGAGAGCATTGATATTTCAATGCTCTCTTTTTGCTTTAATTTAGTATTATTGTATATGACAAATTCAATCATTATATCATCAATTAATCTGGAAAATAGTGATTTAAAGGGGTATCAATCTTTAAATGAATTATTACGTTCTACATCTTGGAATCATATAAATGTCGCGAACTGGAATGAAGATTACCCATATATTCCTCTAGCTAAATTTAGGGTAGCGTATGATCAAAAAGCGATAATTATTCAGTATGAGATCGAGGAAGAAGTTATCAAGGCACAATATCATGTACACAATGATAATATCTGGGAAGATAGCTGTGTTGAATTCTTCATTTCATTTGATAACAAAGAGCACTATTACAATTTTGAGTTTAATCCTATTGGAGCAGGGTTGATTGGGTATGGTACTAATGTAAAGACTGAGCGCTCGCGATTAACAGAAGAGCAAATTGATCAAGTTGATGTATTTAGTACTATTGAACGTACTCAAACGGACTCTAAATGGAGCTTGATTCAATACATTCCATTTACAACTTTTACACATAATCAAATTACAAATTCCTTTTTAAAGGAAAATAAGATTTTTGCTAATTTTTATAAATGTGGAGATCATTTACCTCGACCTCACTTTTTATCTTGGAATAAAATAGATCATCCAACTCCTAATTTTCATTTACCTGAATTCTTTGGTGAATTGATTTTTGAATAAGAGTTGGATGACTCTTATTCAAATTATTTGTATAAACTTTCTTTCTTGAATTTCTTAACAAGCAGTGCATACACTAATGCACGGTATTTGTTGCGGTTTGATTTGCCAATTTGAGTAAAAACTTCTTCAATAGCCGCATCTAATTTTGCATCATCTGTAAGGCCTAATTTTTTGATTAAAAAATTGTTTTTTAATCTTTTAATTTCTTCAGGATCAGAAGATGCGATTGTTTCAGCATCTGCTTTGTAAATAGAAGGGCCTAACCCTTTTGTAACAGATTCGATAAGAGAGTCTTCTAAGGATAGTTTTAATTTTTTTGCCTCTGCAATATATGCTGAGATTTTTTCATCTAATTTGCTCATAATGTGGTCTTGTTAAATTAAGTAGTTTCTAATTTATGTTTAAATTAAACAATATTCCTTAAATAAGGAATAAATATTATCTTTTTTTATGCTAAAATTGACTATATTTGCAGTAGGAGTAAAGGGTAAAAAATAAATACCTTATTTGGAATATTTGTTACGGAATATTCTTGCAAATAAGGTTTTAATAAATTATCTTTGCACCTCAATTATTGAATATACGTAATCATAAGATAAAAATGAAAAAAGATTTGCATCCTTCAAATTACAGATTAGTTGTGTTTAAAGATATGTCAAATGACTATTCTTTCATCACAAAATCATGTGTTGATACAAAAGAGACAATCACTTGGGAAGATGGTAATGAATATCCAGTTGTGAAATTGGAGATTTCTCATACTTCTCACCCTTTCTATACTGGTAAAATGAAATTGGTTGATACGGCTGGTCGTATTGATAAATTCCGTAGCCGTTATAACAAAAAGTAATTTTTGTTATCCTAAGGGTAGCACAATATTAAAACTCGATAATATCCATTATCGAGTTTTTTTTGTTATTTTTATAGGGTGATAGTTATCTTATTTGATCAGTCAACAGAGTCAAGGTACTTACAATGTTTTAATGGATTAGGGGATCTATTTAACTCTGATTCTTTGTGGCCCTTTACAGAAGTTAAACCTACCGCTTTATTACGTATTGGAATACTTCCCTTGTTTGAAAAGTGGAAACATGCTTTAGATGCTGTTGTTTTATATGATTGCTTAGACAATTCTTTATCTATCGATGAACAGATTGCATTATCATCTCATGAAGCACAGGAACTCTACTTTGTATCTGTAAATGTTATTCCCAATGAATCCTTTCTTGAAAAATTAATTTTGTTGTCGAAGGGCCAGTATCTTAAATCTGGTAATGATCTACTTGCATTAAGGGCTGATTTTGACGAGCCTTCTAAAGTGAGGGTGGCCCATAAACCTTTTGATGAGACCCTCATTCGTGTCCGATTTATAGAAGATCTGTATTTACATGTTGGTCCGGAGATTATACATGATTTTGAGGTCTTGACAAAACATTTTTCAGGTGCACTTTATTCTGAGAGCAATACGGTGATTGGTGATCAATTGTATATCGGTAATTTCGTTGAGATGGAATGTGTGACCCTGAATACAAAGACAGGTCCAATTTATATAGAAGAGGGTGCTGTCGTTATGGAAGGGGCTAATTTAAGAGGACCACTGTATATTGGAAAGCATGCTGTTGTTAAGATGGGGACAACGATTTACGGAAATGTTTCAATTGGTGAATGCGCAGTAGTAGGAGGGGAGATCACGAACTCAAGTATCGGTGATTTTAGTGCAAAAGGGCATTACGGATATTTGGGTTGTTCGGTAATTGGTGATTGGTGTAACCTTGGTGCGGGCACAACAAATTCAAACTTGAAGAATAATTTATCTCCTGTTGAACTTTATGATTATTTATCGAAAGGATTGCGTGATACAGGATTGATGAAGTGTGGTTTATATATGGGAGACTTCAGTCGATCTGGAATACAGTCAGCTTTTAATACCGGAACTGTTATTGGTACAGGATGTATGTTAGCATTGACGGATTTTTATCCTAAATTTGTTCCGTCATTTACTTGGCTATACGGGGACATAAAGGAAGCTTATCAACTTCAAAAGTTTATTTCTGATTTAGAAGTTGTATTTTTATCAAAAAATAAAAGATTAGACAAGAGACTAATTGAAAGAATTATAGAAATTAATCAATCAACATTTAAAAACTAAAGTATTATGCGTAAGAAAATTGTAGCAGGAAACTGGAAAATGAATTTGGATTATCAGGATGGAGTTAGCTTGTTCTCTGAAGTTGTGAATATGGCTAAAGATGAAATTGTTGGTGACCAACAAGTCGTTGTTTGTAGCCCATTTATTCATTTACATAGTATTGCGCAATTGGCAAAGACGGCTTCTCATGTTGCTGTAGGTGCACAAAATATCCACCAGGCTGAATCTGGAGCTTATACAGGAGAAATTTCTGCAAGTCAAGTTAAATCTGTAGGTGCTGATTATGTTATATTGGGACATTCTGAGCGTAGAGCTTATTTTGGAGAAACAAATGCCTTGTTAAGTGAGAAGGTTGATGCTGCGTTAAAGCATGGTTTGTTACCAATTTTCTGTATTGGTGAAACGAAAGAGGAAAGAGAGTCTGGAAAGTTTTTTGATATTATAAAAACACAATTGACAGAAGGGGTGTTTCATCTATCCAAAGAGGAGTTTGCGAAAGTTGTGTTGGCTTATGAGCCAGTTTGGGCTATCGGTACAGGTTTAACAGCTTCTCCAGAGCAAGCTCAAGAAGTTCATGCTTTTATTCGTGCTACTGTAGCGGCTCATTATGATCAATCTGTTGCGGATGAGACTAGTATTTTATATGGAGGAAGCTGTAACCCTAAAAATGCAGGTGAATTGTTTGCACAGGCTGATATTGATGGTGGATTGATCGGTGGAGCTTCTTTAAAATCAAGAGACTTCTTAGATATCGTTAAAGTTTTTAATAAGTAAAAATCTATTATGAAATATAGTGAGGTAATATTTACGCGAATAGTAGGGGAAGAGTGGCAACAGGATTTGTTTATTGCCGAGCTAGCTGATATAGGTTTTGATACTTTTGAAGATACTGAGACAGGGTTTGCAGCCTTTATTCCAACTGCAAACCTTGATCTTCAGGCATTGGAAACAGTTATTCTTCAACAAGAAGACGGTTTCGAGGTCCGTTATGAGGTAGTAGATCTACAAGATCAAAATTGGAATAAGTTATGGGAAAGTAACTTTAGCCCGATTTTAATTGATAATGATTGTTATGTCAGAGCTAATTTTCATCCGGCTAAACCGGAAATTCGTTATGAAATAATAATAGATCCTAAGATGTCGTTTGGTACGGGGCATCACCAGACCACAACTATGATACTTCGTTATATCCTGGAAAATAACTTTCAGGATAAAGAAGTTTTGGATATGGGTTGTGGTACAGGTATATTGGCTATTTTAGCATCACAAAAAGAAGCAAGACATGTATTGGCTGTAGATTTTGATGATGTTTGTATCGCTAGTGTTGAGGAAAATAAGTTACTGAATAACGTTAGTAATATAGAATCAAAATTAGGTTCATATGAAACAATAATAGGTCGGGAATTTGACATCATTCTAGCTAATATAAACCGTAATATATTGTTGGAACAATTTCCGCAGTATAGCAAGTCTCTTCGATTAAACGGAGAGTTGTATATTAGTGGTTTTTTTGATGGGGAAGATTTATCAATTTTGAGAACGAGTGCAGAAGCTATAGGTTTTGAGTTTGTTTCCAATAAAGTAATGGACAACTGGTGCTCGGCTAAGTTCGTGAAAGTAAAATAATAATATGCGCATACATTTTATTGCGATAGGAGGAAGTATCATGCATAACCTTGCTATTTCTTTGGAAAGGCAGGGGCATCAGGTCTCTGGGTCTGATGATCAGATTGTGGAACCTTCCCGTAGTCATCTCATTGATGCAGGTCTATTGCCTGAGCAACTAGGGTGGTTTGACGAAAAAATTACCGATGATATTGATGCTGTAATTTTAGGAGCTCATGCACTTATAAATAACCCTGAGCTTATAAAAGCACAGGAGTTAGGATTAAAGATTTATTCATTTCCCGAATTTATTCAAGAACTTTCTCAAGATAAAACGAGGGTAATCATAGCAGGTAGTTATGGTAAGACTACGATCATGAGTATGATCATGCATGTTTTAAAAACTCTTGAAAGACCTTTTGATTATTTAGTTGGAGCGCAACTTGAAGGTTTTGATAATTTGATCGAAATTACAAAAACAAACAAAATTATATTAATCGAGGGTGATGAAAATGTAGCTTCTAGTTTGAGCAATAAGTCAAAGTTTATGTTTTATAAACCAAATATTGCCTTGATTAGCGGTATAAATTGGAATGAATATAGCACGACAATAACTTTCGATAACTATTTAAAACAGTTTGAAGATTTTATTAATACGATAGAGTCTAAGGGAACTCTGATTTACAACAAAGAAGATAAATACCTGCAAAAGATTATAACAGATACTAAATCTTGTAAAATTAATCGGCATGGATATCAGATTCCTGAATATGCTATTAATAAAGGTACCACATATATTAAGTCCGTAAAAGGTGATATTCCTTTGCAGGTATTTGGGAAGCATAATCTTTCAAACATTGCTGGGGCATATACGGTTTGTGAGTGGCTTGGTATTAAGAAGGAGGATTTCTTTGACGCCATAAAAACTTTTAAGAGTTCAATTCGTTATCTGGAATTTGTAGCAAGTTTCGAGGGATCTGTTGTTTATCAGGATTTTGCTCATACTCCTAAGAAACTGAAAGCAAGTATTCATGCTATTAAAGAGCAATTTCCAAGTCAAAAGTTGGTTGCTATAATTGAATTAAACGCTTATGACAGTTTGGATGAGAAATTTGTCAGTCAATATAAAGATACGATGAATGAAGCGGATCTTCCGGTTGTTTTTATAAATATGGAATCAATTAAGGAGGTAAATAAGTGTACTACACATCTATTGGAAGACATCCGAAACGCGTTCAATCGATCAGACCTGGACATTGTGACGAATTTAGGTGATCTCTACGATTTCCTTGAGAATTTTAAATCAAAAGGCAATAATTTATTGCTGATGAGTTCCG
This sequence comes from Sphingobacterium anhuiense, assembly GCF_042686355.1. Classification (NCBI taxonomy): domain Bacteria; kingdom Pseudomonadati; phylum Bacteroidota; class Sphingobacteriia; order Sphingobacteriales; family Sphingobacteriaceae; genus Sphingobacterium; species Sphingobacterium anhuiense. The sequence continues at coordinate 343,638 of NZ_JBHUPE010000006.1, read as the reverse complement.
GCAATTACAGTGGGGTTAATTTGACCGAGCTGGCGGATCATTTTTTTAAGAATTATTAATAAAATTGCCTTAACACTTTGAATAAAAGATTTTTTATTTTATATTTGTTTTGTAAATAAAAAAATCTACCAAATGAATGCACTAGGAAAAAAAATTAGACTACTGAGACACCAAAAAGGGTGGAGCCAAGAGGATGTTGCAAAGAGATTAGATATCTCAATTCCAGCTTTTTCAAAAATTGAAACAGGAATTACAGATGTTAACCTTTCTCGCTTAAATCAAATTTCGAAATTATTTAATTTGTCAGTAGTTCAGCTTTTATCAACTTCCGATATGGAAGAGGATAAAGAAGCTATCAATGAATTGGCAGAATTAACTAAAAAATTGCAATCCCGTGAAACTGAAGTTATCGAGTTGCAAAAGAAAGTTATTGATCTTTACGAGCAATTGCATAAGAAATAGGTTTTATTCAATTTTGGGAATGAATAAAATAAAGGCTTGCAGATATTAATCTGCAAGCCTTCTTACTTTTTGACTGACAACGTAAGTTGTTTTCTATAGATCTTTGTGATTGATTTGGATTAAAATTCGTCTTCGTCTCCGAAATCGTCAAATTCTCCAATAGAGTCAATGTCTTCTAAATTAAAGTCATCTTCTAAGATATCATCAGAATCATCATCAGGTCCATTAAATGAACCAAATTTATCATCTTCTACATTCATAGATTCACTTTTCATCATTGCCGTGTTCATAAAATTATATTTTTTTTTGCTTATTTAATAATGTAAAATTATATAACAAAATTCGAACTTTAAACTTTTTTTGAAAAAAAATAATCAATCTAAAAGATTGATTATTAGTGTTATTAGGTGATTTGTAAATGTGGAGCAAAATTACTAATGTCGTTATTCGACGACCTCACCAATTTCATTGTCTACAGAAACGATATCTTTAAGTTGTGGTAGGTCTCTTACACCATTAATGCCAAAGTGGTTCATAAATTGAGCACTTGTGCTGTACAGCAGAGGTTTTCCGATTGAATCTGACTTCCCAGCAATCTGAATTAGTTTTTTTTCTAAAAGTCGTTGAACGGAGTAGTCACAGCTCACCCCTCTTATCTGTTCGATTTCTAGCTTTGTAATAGGTTGTCTATATGCAATGATTGCTAAAGTTTCCAATGCCGCCTGACTTAACTTTTTCTTGTCCCGATGCAACTGTAATTGATTGATCGTTTCATGGTAAGTTGATTTTGTCAAAAATTGGTAGCTGTTATTAATCACTTTTAATTCCAACACTTCATCTTCGCTTTGATGCTTAATGATGATCTTATCTATTAAATTTTGCAATTCATCTTTTGAAATTTCGATCGCTAAAGCTTCTTGCAATACATGTTTGATATCTTGCGGCGTAATGCCGTCTTCCGAAGCATATATAATTGCTTCTATGTTACGAATAATATCCTTCACTGATTTTAGTAATTGATGACTTGTTCTACCATATGTTCAGGAAGCTCGCGGAACTCATAACGCTGCGTTCTCAGTTGGGGTTCAAATCCAGCTTCTTTGATCGCTTGTTGAATAGATTTTGCTGTAAATCTATGCGGAGCTCCAGCAGCGGATACTACATTTTCCTCGATCATGATGGAACCAAAATCATTAGCACCGGCATGTAGGCATAATTGAGCTGTTCGTTTACCAACGGTCAACCAAGAAGCTTGAATGTTTTTAATATTTGGAAGCATGATTCTGCTTAATGCAATCATACGGATATATTCTTCCCCAGTTACGTCATTTGTAATGCCTCTGAGCCTTTTTAGTAAAGTACCATCATCTTGAAATGGCCAAGGAATAAATGCTACAAAACCGAAGTGGTTTTCAGGCTTTTCAGTTTGCACTTCTCTAATCCAGACAAGATGCTCGAAACGTTCTTCGATTGTTTCGATATGACCAAACATCATTGTTGCTGAGGTTGGGAGATCAATTTGATGTGCTGCACGCATTACATCTAACCATTCTTTACCGCCACATTTCCCTTTTGATATAAGGCGTCGCACACGATCATTTAAGATTTCTGCACCTGCTCCTGGTAGTGAATCTAATCCGGATTCCTTTAGGGCTTTTAATACTTCAATATGAGATAGATTCTCAAGTTTAGCAACATGGGCAATTTCTGGAGGACCTAAAGCATGGAGTTTCAATGTTGGATAGAGCTCCTTTAATTGTTTAAAAATAGTCGCATAAAATTCTAAACCAAGATCCGGGTGATGTCCCCCCTGTAACAATAATTGATCTCCTCCGTACATAAAGGTTTCCTCAATCTTCTGTTTGTATGTTTCAAGATCTGTGATGTAACTATCTTCATGGCCAGGTCTGCGAAAGAAATTACAGAATTTGCAGTTTGCAATACAAACATTTGTGGTATTTACATTACGATCGATTTGCCAAGTTACCTTTCCATGAGGTACTTGTATTTTACGTAATTCATTTGCAACATAGCTTAGATCAGCTGTGGCTGCATTATGATATAAATATATGCCTTCTTCTTTGGTTAAGAACTCAAATTTTAAGGCTTTTTCTAATAAATTGCTTACATTCATTAAGAACAAATATAAGGACCTTTTACTTTATATTTATTGATTGTCTGTAAGTTTTCATTAATACTCCTACGAAATGTTTGAAGGAACTGATCATTAATTAAGCAATGTTTTTTAGTGTAATAGCTTTCTGCTTGTTTTCATATTGAATGCAAATGTTTACTGGTTAAATAATAATTGTTTGGCTGTTTCCCTCATGCTCATTTATGGCCATGAGGGAAACAAGTTAAATCCGTATTATGTCTCAATTTTCGTAGTTTTACAGGGATGGAATTTTTTAAGAGAATATTTATTGTTTTAATTTTAGTTATTAATATTTATTATGTTAATGCCCAGGTGTTTAGTGATGTTTACGCTAAATTGCAGCAATCTCAAATACTTAATGATCATTTTTTTGGATTTTCCTTATACGATTTAGACAGTAATCGTTATGTTGTTGATATTAATGGTCACAAGCATTTTACACCGGCTTCTAATACTAAGGTTTTTACACTTTATACAGCTCTAGAAATGCTTGGTGATTCAATTCCTGGGTTACAGTATGTTGAAAAAGGTGATTCGCTCTTATTTTGGGGAACAGGTGATCCGACTTTTTTACACAGTAAAATGGATTCACATATTGTCTACAACTTTTTAAAGAAGACAGAAAAAAAGTTGTTCTTTATTCCAACTCCTATGCAGAATCGTTTTTTTGCTGCAGGTTGGACAATGGATGATTTTGATTCTTATTATCAACCCGAAATTGCAACATTTCCAATTTATGGAAATGTCGTTACTTTTAGAGAGAATTCGAACAATGGTCTGAAGTTTGTTCCAGACTTCTTCCAAGATAAGTTAACGATTGATCATTCTTTAGATAAAGGTAAGTTTACACTAAGTAGATCATTTGTTGGAAATCAATTCTTACAATCTCGGGAAAAGGTACCTTCCAACTATGTTAACGAAATTCCTTTTAAATATTCGGATACTTTAGCCATTAGATTATTATCTGACACTTTAAATAAATCTATTCAGATCATTGAATATAGTAAACCAACTGAGGTAAAAACTCTTTACTCTAATGCTACCCGTTATGTTTTACGTGAAATGATGTTACCTAGTGATAATTACCTCGCTGAGCAAATTCTCATGATGATATCACTACAGAAATTTAAGATGTTTGATACTTATTTAGTCCGCAACTGGATGAAGGAGCATTATTTTAAATATTACTCGGATGAAATTGTATTACATGATGGATCTGGTCTCTCTTCTTATAATAAGATAACGCCACAAAACATGATTGATGTTTTAGTGGCTATAAAAAATAAGCTTCCAGATGAATCTCAACGATTTAAACTTTTTTCTACAGGTGGCGTTGATGGTACATTAAAACGTTCATACAGTACTGACCGTGGTGTTCCATTTGTGTTTGCTAAAACAGGAACCATTACATCAGTTTACTGTCAAAGTGGATACTTAATAACCCGATCTGGAAAAAAACTTGCTTTTTCTTTTTTAAATAATAATTTTATTGATGAAAGAAGCGCGATTATTAGAAAGGAAATGGTTAATATCATGACTTATATCAGGCAGAATTATTAATATTTCAGTTTATACTGCTTAATTATTATTTTTATCGACTAAACCTTCAGTATGTCTGTTATTAAAAAAGATAATAAAAAATTAATTCGTTCTTGGGCCATGTTTGATTGGGCTAATTCGGCCTACAATCTGGTTATTACATCAACGATTTTTCCTGTTTACTATACAACAATCACCAATACAAAAGAACATGGTGATGTGGTTAAGTTCTTTGGGTTTGAATTTGTTAATACGGCATTATCAAATTTTGCTTTAGCATTTGCTTATTTGGTCATGGCATTGACTTTACCTTTTATTTCTTCGTACGCAGATGCAAATGGCAAGAAGAAACAAATTATGAAGTTTTTTACTACTGCTGGAGCAGTCGCATGTATGGGACTCTTTTTCTTTAAGCTGGAAACTTTGGAAGTTGGTATTATCTGTTTTGTGATTGCCGCGATGGGGTATATAGGCGGTGTTCTATTTAACAATTCTTATCTTCCTCTTATCGCTTCTGTGGAACAGCAAGATAAGGTGAGTGCACAAGGTTTTTCCTATGGTTATGTGGGCTGTGTTACCTTACAGATTTTATGTTTTATTATTGTACTTAAACCTGATTGGTTTGGTATTACTGATCCTTCTTTACCGGCAAGGGTTTCCTTTTTAATGGTTGGAATTTGGTGGTTGGGATTTTCTCTTATTCCTTTCAAATATCTTCCTAACATTCCGGCTACCCGAAAAGGTGAGGGTTTGTCATTAATTAACAAGGTAAAAGCAGAAATTTCTTCAGTTTGGGGGCATATTCAGCAAATAGAGGAGATCAAAAAATTTCTTCCCGCATTTTTCTTTTACAGTATAGGGGTACAGACATTAATGATTGTCGCATCGGCATTTGGAGAGAAGGTATTGCATTTGGGCGCGACTAAATTAATTGGTACTATTTTATTGATTCAACTTGTTGCAATTGCAGGTGCATTTATTATGTCGGCTATTTCAGCTCGTATTGGAAATGTTCGAGTGTTGATGTTAGTTGTGGTTATTTGGATCAGTATCTGCATTTCTGCTTATTTTTTAACAACCGAAATTCAATTTTATATATTGGCAGCTTTGGTTGGACTGGTAATGGGAGGAATTCAATCGCTTTCAAGATCGACATTCTCTAAATTAATTCCTGAAGGTATACAGGATACAACGGCTTTTTTCTCTTTTTATGATGTTACAGAGAAATTAGCAATTGTGGTGGGTTTGTTTTCATTTGCGCTGATTGAACAAATGACACATAATATTAGATATTCGGCATTATCCTTATCTTTATTTTTTGTAATTGGATTGTTACTGCTCGCTCGTCTGTTGCGGTTCAATAAATCCTAAATTTAAATTTTAGAATATTAACATATGAAAGTTGAACTTTTTGTTCCTTGCTTTATAGATCAGTTGTATCCGGAAACGGCTTTTAATACTATTCGACTGTTAGAGAAAGCAGGATGTGAAGTTACTTATAACGCAGAGCAAACATGTTGTGGTCAACCTGCTTATAATGCCGGTTTTTGGGATGAGGCAACAGTTGTTGGGCAAAAATTTTTAAAAGATTTTAGTGCAGATCATTATATAGTTTCGCCATCTACATCATGTACCGGAATGGTGAAGTATAGTTACAATGATTTATTCACAGGCTCTATTGAGCAGTCACACTGTCGTTCGATACAGAAAAATATATTTGAAATTTCTGATTTTTTAGTAAATGTCGTTAAGAAGGATTATTTTGGTGCTGAGTTAGAGGGGATTGCTGTTTATCATGATGCATGTTCAGCATTACGAGAGTGTAAAATCAAAGATGAACCGCGGCATTTATTAAGTAAAGTCCTTGGTCTAGAAATGGTGGAAGTAAAGGATAGTGAAGTTTGCTGTGGTTTTGGTGGAACATTTTCAGTAAAATTTGAAGGAATCTCTTCTGCTATGGCAGAGCAAAAAGTAAAAAATGCCATGGATATGCATGCTGATTACATTATTTCGACAGATGCCTCATGCTTACTTCAGTTACAAGCATATATCGATCAATATCGATTACCAATAAAAACTATTCACCTGGTTGATGTTTTAACAGCAGGTTGGGGTAATATTTAAAAATAAAGAACTTAAACTAAATACTATAATTATGAATTCAAGAAGAGATTTTCTCAAAAATTTGGGTTTAACGGCTGCCGGAGTAGCCTTAATGCCGAGCTTAGATTTGCTGGCAGCACCTAAAAACTGGTTCGATATTTCATTAGCTGAGTGGTCATTGCACAAAACATTATTTAAGGGAGATCTTAAAAATATCGATTTTCCTGAATTAGCGGCAAAAAAATTCGGAATTTATGGAGTTGAATACGTGAATGCTTTTTTTAAGGATAAAGCACAAGATATGACGTATTTGAAAGATCTTAATAATCGCGCTAAAGACAATGGTGTTCGTAACGTTTTAATTATGATCGATGGCGAGGGTAATTTAGGTGATGAAGATGCTACTAAACGTAAACAAGCTGTTGAGAATCATTATAAATGGATTGATGCGGCAAACTTTTTGGGATGTCACGCAGTACGTGTAAATGCCGCTGGTAAAGGTACTCCAGAAGAAGTTAAAAAAGCTGTAGTAGAAAGTTTATCTACTTTGGCTGATTATGGTAAAAAATCGAAAATAAGTGTTATCGTTGAAAATCATGGTGGTATTTCATCACATGGCGATTGGTTAGCAGATACTTTAAAAACTGTAGGTAAAAAGAATTGTGGAAGTTTACCTGATTTGGGTAATTTTTACGAATATGATCGCTATCAAGGTGTTCAGGATTTAATGCCGTATGCCAAAGGAGTGAGTGCTAAAACACATGATTTTGATGCAAATGGTAATGAAACTCAAATTGATTACGCACGCATGCTTAAAATAGTAAAAGATGCTAAATTTAAAGGTTATATCGGTATCGAATACGAAGGAAGCAATATCAGTGAAGAAGCAGGTATTTTTGCTTCAAAAAAATTATTGGAGCGTTTACGTCCAACAATTTAATAGTTAAGTATAATAGCGTACAAAACTTTTAGATAGCTGAAACCCTTTATTTATGAATTTGCATAAATAAAGGGTTTTTTGTTGAATTTAAATCTCTATTAAGCTTATTTGTGGGAATGATTATTTTTCTAAGCTGTGAAGAAACTGCGTGTCATTGTATTACTTTAACACCATTTAGTATCTGTCTCATGTCGCTAGCATGTTGAAGTATGACTTTTAAATGCTTAAGATAAGGCAAAAACAGTTTTATGAAAAATTCGATTGTTTATACGGCAACTGAATTAAATTAGTATTTTGCAACTCCTTATTTAAAGAAAAACAAATATTAAAACAAACCAAAAATATGAGTCAGGTAAAAGATGATGCTCTTGCCACGCATTTGCATCAGCTGCAATTAGAAAACATTTTAGTAAAAGGTCATCCAGCGGGTTTATTTGTTTTATTTTTTACTGAAATGTGGGAACGTTTCAGTTATTACGGTATGCGCGCTTTGCTGACAATTTTCTTAATTAGTGAAATTTCAAGTGGGGGATGGGGATGGACGAATGCTGAAGCGATGAAGCTGTATGGTCTTTATACTGGTTTTGTGTTTTTAACTCCGCTCATCGGAGGAGTAATTGCTGATCGCTTGCTTGGATATAAAAATGCAATTTTAATTGGTGCCTTAACGATGACCATAGGTCACGCTTCCATGGCGTTGGAAGGAATAAATTCTAATTTTTTCTTTCTAGGATTAGTACTTATGATTTTAGGTAATGGAATGTTTAAACCAAATATTGCTTCGATGGTTGGAAAATTATATCCAGATTCTAGTAGTAAGAAAGATGCCGGCTACACTATTTTTTATATGGGTATCAACGGTGGGGCATTTTTGGGTATGATGTTATGCGGTTATATCGGAGAGAAAGTTGGCTGGCACTTTGGTTTTGGCTTAGCAGGTGTTTTCATGTTCTTGGGTATGTTGCAATTTTATTTTGCTCAAAAGATATTTGGAATTATAGGTGATTCGCCCAAATTGCAACACGTTGATCAGGTAAAAGAAATAGATGATCCTAATGAGTTAAAAACACCTGCACATGTAACCCGTGACCGATTAATTGTTATCGGTATTTTTATGTTTGCGAGTATTATTTTTCATTTAGCTTTTGAGCAAGCTGGGGGATCGATGACGATTTTTGCAAAGAACTACACCCAACGGGTTCTCGAGGGAAATACTGCCGTTATTTTTAAATGGGTCGATGCGGCTTTGACGGTATTTCCAATACTTGTCGTTTCCGCCGTTTTATTTGCATTAGCAAAAAAGATCTGGTCCAAGTATCCACTTATTGTTATATGTTCGGCACTTTCATTTTTAATTATCTGGGTACTTTGCGGTTGGAAATTATTTAGGGAATTTAATTCGTTGAGTTCTGAAGTTACTGTCTCTTGGTTTCCAATGCTAAATTCGTTTTTTATCATCACTTTAGCGACCTCTTTTAGTCGTATCTGGGAAAGAGTTTGGAATCCTTCGGGGCCTATAAAGCTTGCTTTAGGTTTAGCAATTGTTGGTTTAAGTTTTGCAGCGTTGGCCTATGGCAGTTTAGCTATCCCCCAAGGGGCTAAAACAGCTTCAGTGAGTATGATCTGGTTGGTATTGGCTTATTTTCTGCAGACAGTTGGAGAGCTCTGTTTATCACCAGTTGGTCTTTCTTATGTAAGTAAATTATCGCCTCAGAAAGTCATTGGTCTTCTATTTGGTATCTGGTATTGCGGAAATGCGATTGCCAATTTTATAGGAGGTTTTATAGGTTCTTACATAGATGATATTACGGCAACGCACTCTATGTCTTATTTCTTTGGTATGTTTACCGTTGTTTCTTTTATATTTGCCCTAATATTGGTTTTGTGTAGTTCGGGGATTAAGAAAATGATGCACGGTATTCATTAATCCATAACTTTTTGTTAATTTGCTAAAATTTTAAACTTAGATAACCCTATTAATATATTATATGTATCAAGAAAGAGATGAAGCTCTTGTTATCCATTTGAAAAAACAAGGTGTGGACGATAAGATGGTAATTGGACATCCTGCGGGATTATTTGTCCTATTTTTTACCGAAATGTGGGAACGTTTTAGTTATTATGGCATGCGTGCTTTACTGACATTATTCTTAATCAGTTCTCTTGCTGATGAAGGATGGGGATGGAGTAATGAGGAAGCCATGAAGCTTTATGGACTTTATACTGGTTTGGTTTATTTGACACCATTAATTGGTGGCATGATAGCTGATAAGTTGACTGGATTTAAAAAAGCAATTTTAATTGGTGCATTGATTATGACCATGGGCCACTTATCTATGGCGTTTGAAGGGATAAACCAAAATTTCTTTTACGTTGGTCTTGGTTTAATGATTCTTGGTAATGGTATGTTCAAACCAAATATTTCCTCCATGGTTGGAAATCTTTATCCAGATGCTAGTGCTAAGAAAGATGCGGGATACACGATATTCTATATGGGTATTAATGCGGGATCTTTTCTTGGTATGTTACTTTGTGGTTATATTGGAGAGAAGGTTGGCTGGCACTACGGATTTGGTTTAGCTGGTGTTTTTATGTTTTTTGGAATGTTGCAATTCTACTTTGCCCAGAAGATTTTTGGTGTCATTGGTGAGTCTCCAAAAGCTACCAAAGCTTTTCATGATGAAAAGATAAAAAATCACGAAGAAGAACCTGATGAAGTGATTCCTCCAAATGTGGTAAGGGACCGTTTGATTGTGATTGCGGTATTAATGATTGCAAGTATCGTTTTCTTCTTAGCATTTGAGCAGGCAGGAGGATCAATGTCTATTTTTGCTAAAGATTATACACAACGTGTTCTTTCGGGAAACACAGCTACTACTTTTAAATGGATAGATACCATTTTAACCATTGCACCAATGGTTATTGTTAGTGTTGTCTTGTTTGCATTAGCAAAACGTATCTATAAGCAATACCCATTAACTATTATATTTACAGGAATTTCATTTGCAGTTATCTGGTGTTTAGGTTTATGGAAAGTTTTTAGAGAATTTGGCGCTACAGAAACAGAAGTAGCTGCTTCATGGTTCCAAATCTTAAATGCTTTTTTTATCATTTCATTAGCAAATTCATTCAGTAAGTTTTGGGAAAAGGTCTGGAATCCATCAGGTCCAGTGAAATTTGCTTTAGGACTTGCTTTGGTAGGTGTCGGTTTTGCCGCTTTAGCTTACGGCGCAAGTGAAATACCTCAAGGAGCTAAGACTGCAACTGTGAGTATGATCTGGTTGATTATTGCTTATTTCTTTCACTCTACAGGAGAATTATGCTTATCGCCAGTTGGTCTATCTTATGTAAGTAAGTTATCTCCTAAGAAATTATTAGGTCTATTGTTTGGATTTTGGTTCTGTGCATCTGCAATCGCTAACTTTATAGGTGGTTACTTAGGATCATATATTGATAAAATTACTGCTGAACATTCTATGTCATACTTCTTTATGATTTTTGCCATTGTTCCAGCAGCTACAGCTTTAATTTTATTAATTCTAAACCCAGTGTTAAAGAAAATGATGCACGGTATCAATTAATCTGTGCTCATTATATAATATTTAGAAGAGGCGTTTCGGTAGAGACGTCTCTTTTTGTTTTTAAATGATGCCTTATAATAGAGATAATACAATTATTCAGTAAAAAATGCGATTGTTTTTTGTTTCTTTGTAGACTGTTAATACATTTTTTTAATACGCATAAATAGATTTAAATTATTGATATGAGTCAAGCATCTAAGGCTTCATTTTCAGGAGGGACGACTTCTGATTTTTATAAATCAAATGTTTTAGGACAACGATCGGGATTATTTGTCCTATTCTTTACCGAAATGTGGGAACGATTTTCGTTCTACGGTATGCGGGTATTGTTGATCCAGTTTTTGACTGCTGCAGTTCTAAAAGGAGGCTGGGCATGGAGTGCAGAACAAGCCGGAGCATTATACGGTACATATGCGATGATGCTGTATTTAACTCCAATTTTGGGTGGTATTATAGCCGATAAATATATTGGATCACGTAAAGCTGTAATTATTGGATCTATTATCATGACAATCGGTCATGCTTCAATGGCATTTGATACACAGATGATGTTTTTTATTGGTTTAGCATGTTTAGTGATCGGTACAGGTTTCTTTAAGCCTAATATGCCATCTATATTAGGTGAAATGTATAAAGATCTACCTGAAAAGAAAGATGGCGCCTATACGATCTTTTATATGGGGGTCAATGCGGGGGCATTTTTTGGTATGATGCTTTGTGGTTATATTGCCGAAACACAAGGATGGCACTGGGGATTTGGTTTAGCCGGAATTTTTATGCTTTTAGGGACATTACAATTTGTGTTTGCTAAACCTTTAATGGGTAATCTAGGGATATTAGGTAAAGCGAAAGACTTAAGTGCTGAAGATAAATTGTTAGAAGATGCTGACAAAAGAAATCCTTTTACTTCCCTTGATTACATCTTAATAGCTATTATCTCGATCATAGGATTTTTATATGCTTTTAATGATCCATTGTCTAAAAATGGTATTATAGATATGTTTAGTGCATTGGACTTACCATTCTTGAGAGGTCAATACCTGATGATCTTTATTGCTTTAGTTCTTTTCATCTATTTAATTGCATCTCGTATAGGACGATATGATAAAGTTGTAAGGGATAGAATGATAGCTGTGGTATTTCTAGCCTTCTTTTTAATATTCTTCTTTATGAGTTTTGAGCAGGGAGCTACTTCATTGGTTATAGTTGCTCGGGATTATATCGATAGAAGTTTAACTGGTGCTGCTTTGACTACTTTTAATATTGTAAATGCGTTATTAACGATTGTTCCTTTGGGACTTATATCTTGGGTATTAATCAAGTTAGCAAAAGCGACATGGAATAAAATTGCTTTATCTAATATCATTTTGATTATTTGTTTTGTACTTATTTGGGGTGCAGCAATCTGGATGTTGAAAAATGAGTTTTCTAAAGAAGCTTCGGAGATTACTGTTTCTTGGTTCTCAACATTAAATTCCTTTTTTATTATTGCTTTAGCTTCAACGGTTTCTAAACTATGGGAGTCTAAGTATAATCCTTCAGCCGCGATGAAATATGGTTACGGTTTAATTTTAGTAGCGATTGGATTTTTGGTCATTGGTTTAGGCTCATGGGGAATTGGTGAGGGTGTTAAAATCTCCATGATATTTCTAATTCTTACTTATTTATTCCACACTTTGGGTGAGTTATTTATCTCTCCGGTAGGTCTTTCTTATGTTTCGAAACTTGTACCGGGCCGTATGCTGGCTTTTATGTTTGGTATCTGGTATTTAGCTATTGCGATTGCGCAAAAAGTTGCCGCCGTATTAGGTGGACAAGTGGAGACTATTCAGCAGGAATATTCCTTAAGTCACTTCTTCTTTTTGTTTACTGCTATTCCAGCAGCAGCAGGTTTGTTAGTAATGGTATTTAATCCTATTATTAAAAAATTGATGCACGGCGTTAAATAATGAAATCTGATAGAGCTTCCTAATAAGGAAGCTCTTTTTAATAATAATCGAAATGTCAAAACAAGGACAACAAACATTAGAACAAGTTCAACATTTTGAAGGAAAATATCCAAAGCAGATTTGGAGTTTATTTTTCTCGGAAATGTGGGAACGCTTTTGCTTTTACGGTATGCGGGGTATGCTGGTTTTCTTTATGATCACGCAGCTTAATTTTGCAGAAAAGGAAGCAAATTTGCAATACGGAGCGACTCAGGCTTTTGTATATGCTTTTACTTTTATCGGTGGTTTATTTGCTGATAAAATATTAGGATTTAGAAAATCTCTTTTTTGGGGTGGTACTTTGATGATTGTTGGTAGTGCATTATTAGCAACAGATCCACATCAATTTTTCTTCTTCGGATTAGCATTTATCATTATCGGGACGGGTTTTTTTAAGCCAAATATTTCAACAATGGTGGGTGAATTATATCGCTCGGATGATAATCGTCGCGATGCGGGATTTTCATTATTCTATGCTGGGATAAACTTAGGTGCATTCCTAGGTGGGTACATTTGTGTTGCAATTGGAAAGGGATATATGCTAGCTTCAGTAATTGATGAGGCACATCGTTGGAATGTTGCTTTTGGTCTAGCTGCTATCGGTATGCTGATCAGTCTCATTAATTTTCATTTTACCAAGTTTCACTTAGGACCTATCGGTTTAAAGCCAGGACATCCAGATGCTATTGTTAAAGTTAAGGCATTACCTAAGTGGGCAGAATATGCTGTTTATCTAGCGACTTTATTATTAATACCGTTAGTGCAGGTGATGGTTTCTAAAACGGAGTATACGGATATTTTTATGTACCTAATCGGTCCATTGACATTGATATACTTGTTCTATGAAATGACAAAACTAAATAAGGTCGAAAGAAATAAATTGATTGCTGCTTTGGTCTTTATTTTATTTTCTATCATTTTTTGGGGAATTTACGAACAGAGTGGTGGTTCATTGAGCATTTTTGCAGCGAAGAATTTGAATGACTCCATGTTAGGTGGATTATTTCATTTAGATCCTAATGGCGTTAATAATTCGGGAGGAGCATTTTTCATTATTATTTTGGCTCCAATTTTTGGACTATTGTGGATTTGGCTGTCAAAAAGAAAGATGGAACCGAATACCATTATTAAATTTGGTTTAGGATTTATTTTTCTAGGTTTAGGTTATTACGTATTATTTGGAACTAAATTTTTTGCGCAGGATGGAATCGCATCTTTAGATATCTTTACTTTAGCGCTTTTAGTGATCACTGTTGGTGAATTATGTTTATCGCCTATTGGTTTATCTATAATGACTAAACTGTCGCCAGGGAAGCTGCAGGGAATTATGATGGGGATGTGGTTTTTAGCTAGTGCTTATGGTCAATATGTAGCGGGTTTAATAGGAGCTAGTATGGCTGAAGCTCGAGAAGGTGATTCTTTGGCGGATAAATTAATCACTTATACGGATAGCTATAAGCAACTGGGTATTTATTCTTTAATAGCCGGAGTGGTTTTAATTGCTTTATCACCATTGGTGAAGAAATTAATGGGGGGAGTGAAATAATCCACTTATCCATAATTTTGTGAAATAATAAAAAAAGCTCGATAATTAATTATCGAGCTTTTTTTATTATTTCTGATCGTAGATCCATTTAAACTTATATTCCGTTTCTGGAACCTTCATTCTGTCTGCTAATCTAAGTAAGCGATCTGGTAGTCTCATTAGATAATCTCTCGCTTTTTCTCCTTTTTCATTTAAACCGGTCACTTGATCGATTTTCCAATCAGCATTTAATTCTTTTAATATATCAACATAATCAATCGCTGTATAGATATTGAGACGTTGTGCTGCATCAGAAAAGTGCGCAAATGCTTCCCCTTGTGGTTCTCCGGACTCCCTTAAGAATTGTGCAGGCATAACAATTTTCTTACGCATCATATCTTCAAAAGCAATCATTACTTCACTAGGATCAACGACTAATGCATGGGATATAAATGACATATATGCTTTGGCATGACGTGCTTCATCTGAAGCAATAACACCACACATTTTTGCTAATAATTTATCACCGCTCTTTTTGGAGAGACCTGCGACCCGGCGGTGAGAAACATTGGTTGCTAATTCTTGGAAAGATGTGTAAATAAAGTTACGGTAAGGGTCTGCTCCAGTACCAATATCAAAACCATCTTTTATTAAATATTGTGTTGAGATCTCGAATTGACGCATATCAATTCTTCCTGATAAATATAGATACTTGTTCAGAAGGTCACCATGACGATTTTCTTCAGCAGTCCAAGCACGTACCCATCTCATCCAGCCACCTTGTTCATTTTTCTCTACATCCTCAACCATGGTTAACCAGGATTCGTATGTAGGTAACGCTTCTTCTGTAATCGTATCACCAACTAATACAGCAACTAAATCATATGGAAGTTCTCTTGCACTCTCTTGCAAATCTCTAATTTCTTCAAAAAATGTATCTCTAGAAGCATCTGGTAGAAAATCTGCAGGTTGCCACATTTCGTCTACAGGCTTTAAATAATCGCTCATCTCGTTAAGCATGAACGGTTCCAAATAGCTCATAACTTCTTTTCGTGAGCCTTCGGGTAAATTTAGAGGTAATTCTTGCATATCAATACAAAGATAATTAAATAGGTTCAATATTAATTGTATTAGAAAAAAGATTATACGTTTATGTGATAAAAATCAAGTATAGAGCTAAATTAAAAAAATGGGACAAATGTGTCGCTATATTTAAAAAGTAGATAACGAAGACATTTTTTCGCTAAAATACTGTTAACTTTGCTCATATCATGAAGCAAAACAAATTGAAAGATTTCGATGTAAGTAAGATAAGAGCAGACTTTCCAATACTTAAAAGGGAAGTCAATGGAAAGCCTTTAGTTTATTTAGATAACGGAGCGACGACTCAAAAGCCGCAGTCTGTTATTGATGCAATAACTCATTATTATTCAGATATGAATAGTAATGTTCACCGAGGAGTTCATTATTTAAGTCAAATTTCCACGGACGCTTTTGAAGTGACTAGAAGGAATATTCAGTCTTTTATAAATGCTAGGCATGAGCATGAAATCATTATCACTACAGGTACAACCCATAGTATTAATATAATTGCGACTTGTTTTGGTAAAGCAAATATTGGCCTTGGTGATGAGATCATTATTTCGGCAATGGAGCATCATTCAAACATAGTTCCATGGCAGATGATCTGTGAAGAAAAAGGTGCTATTCTAAAGGTTATTCCTATGAATGAGCAGGGGGAACTGGATATCGAAGCTTATAAAGGGTTGTTCTCTGAAAAAACTAAGATTGCTTCTTTTACTTATGTTTCAAATTCATTAGGTACGATCAATCCTATTAAAGATATGATTGCTATAGCACATGAACATCATGTTCCTGTTTTTTTAGATGCAGCTCAAGCTATTCAACATATAAAAATTGATGTACAAGATCTAGATGTCGATTTTCTTGCTTTTTCTGGACATAAAATGTATGGCCCTACGGGTATTGGAGTTTTATATGGAAAAGAGGATGCTTTGAATGCTATCCCTCCTTACCAGGGTGGGGGAGATATGATTAAAGAAGTGACTTTTGAGAAGACAACGTATAATGAATTACCATTTAAGTTTGAGGCAGGGACACCAAATATTGAAGCAGGTATTTGTTTAAATGCTGCTATCGAGTACATTAATGCTATCGGTATTGATGAGATTGCTTCTTATGAGGAAGAATTATTGTCTTACGCACAAGAGCAATTGGAAACTGTACCAGGAATTCGTTTTATTGGTACAGCGGCTCATAAGAGTTCGGTAATCTCTTTTCTGATTGATGGTACTCACCCTTATGATGTTGGGGTTATTTTAGATAAGTTAGGAATTGCAGTTCGTACAGGGCATCATTGTGCACAGCCGGTTATGGACAAATTCGGTATTCCAGGTACAATAAGGGCTTCATTTGCCTTGTACAATACGAAACAAGAGGTGGATACTTTAGTTGCAGGTCTAAAGAGGGCTGCAAATATGTTAGTTTAAAAAAATATAAATAGTAATGACTATTAACGAAATACAAGATGAGTTAATTGAGGATTTTTCTTTTTTTACAGATTGGATGGAAAAATATGAATATATCATTCAATTAGGAAAGGAAGTTCCATTAATAAGTGAAGAACATAAAAAAGATGATTACATCATTAAAGGATGCCAATCGAAAGTTTGGTTATTTCCTGAAGTGAAAGATGGAAAAGTGTATTTCACTGCTGATAGTGATGCAATCATTACAAAAGGCTTGGTGAGTTTGATGGTAAAGGTTTTGTCTGGTCATACAGCAAAAGAAATTGTGGATGCTGATTTATATTTTATTAATCAGATCGGTCTTCATGAACATCTTTCGCCGACTCGTGCCAATGGATTGCTATCCATGGTGAAACAAATGAAATTGTACGCCTTGGCTTTGCAGGCGAGAGCATAAATAAATTAGAACACTATTAGGTTAGGGGTTTAAGTTTTATTAAATAAAAAAATCCCGATGAGAATAATTCTCATCGGGATTTTCTATTTAATAGCTTTTATTTGTTATTAAACTTCTAATAACAAACGAGCAGGATCTTCTAATAACTGTTTTACACGTACTAAGAAGCTTACAGACTCACGACCATCAATCACGCGGTGATCATATGAAAGTGCGATATACATCATTGGACGGATAACGACTTGACCATTCTCTGCAACTGGACGTTGGATGATGTTGTGCATACCTAGGATAGCAGATTGTGGAGCATTGATAATCGGAGTTGACATCATTGAACCAAATACACCACCGTTCGTAATTGTAAATGTACCACCAGTCATTTCGTCGATCGTTAATTTGTTGTCACGTGCTTTTACAGCTAATGCGCCAATTCCTTTTTCGATTTCATGTAATGACATTGACTCTGCGTTTCTAAGAACAGGAACGACTAATCCTTTAGGAGCAGAAACTGCGATTGAAATATCTGCAAAATCGGAATATACTAATTCATTTTCTTCAATTCTAGCGTTTACTGCAGGCCATTCTTTTAATGCTGTTGTAACAGCCTTCGTGAAGAATGACATGAAGCCTAGACCTACACCATGCTTTTCTTTGAAGGTATCTTTGTATTTAGCACGTAGATCCATAATCGGTTGCATGTTAACTTCATTGAAAGTTGTTAACATTGCTGTTTCATTTTTAACAGAAACTAAGCGTTTCGCAATTGTTTTACGCAATGAAGTCATTTTTTCACGACGTTCGTTACGTGAACCAGCTACAGCAACTGGAGCAGTAGCCTTTGGTGCTTCTTTAGCAGGAGCAGCTGCTTTAGGAGCTACTTGTGCTTTTTCAGCATCTTCTTTTGTAATACGACCTTCTTTACCTGTACCCTTAATAGTAGCAGGATCAATTCCTTTTTCTCTTAAAATTTTAGCGGCAGCAGGAGAAGCAGTTCCAGCAGCATAAGAATCAGGATTCTCATCAGCAACATTAGCTGTTGCAGCAGGAGTGCTAGCTTTTTCTTCAGAAGCAGCAGCTGCAGGTTTTGCATCACCAGCAGGAGCACCACCTTCTTCGATAGTACATACTACAGCACCAATTTCTAAAGTATCACCTTCTTGAGCAATGATTTTTAAAATACCTGCTTTTTCTGCTGGTAATTCAAAAGTTGCTTTATCAGATTCCAATTCAGCGATGTTTTCGTCCATTTCGACGTAATCGCCATCTTGTTTCAACCATTGTGACAAGGTTACCTCAGTAATGGATTCACCTACGGTTGGTACTTTAATTTCTAAGCTCATATATAATGTTCTTTACAGACAATTGCGTCTTTTTGATAAAAGACGCAATTGGATAAAAATTGTTTTTATTCGAATGATTTATTTAAAATGCTAGCTTGTTGTGCTACGTGCTGTTTCATATAACCAGTAGCAGTACTACCGCTTTCCTTACGTGCTACAAATCCAGTGAATGCAATTTCAGTATTCATTAGTTTACGACAGTAGTAAGACCAAGCTCCCATGTTTTCGTTTTCTTCTTGAACCCAAATAAATTCTTTTGCTTTGTTGTATTTTTTACGGATAGCTTTCAATTGTTCCTCAGGAATAGGGAATAATTGTTCTAACCTCACAATTGCAATATCTTTACGTTTATCAGCTTCTTGTTTTTCTAATAAATCGAAGTATACTTTACCAGAGCAGAACAACACACGTTTTACATCTTTTGCATTTACATTTGCATCGTCAATTACCTCTTGGAAAGTGCTGGTCGTGAAATCTTTCAATGAAGAAACAACTTTGGGATGGCGCAACAACGATTTTGGAGTAAACGCTACTAATGGTTTGCGGAATTCACGAACTTGTTGACGGCGTAATAAATGGAAGTAGTTTGCAGGTGTTGTACAGTTTGCTAAGATCAAGTTTTCGTCCGCACAAAGCTCTAAGAATCTTTCGATACGAGCCGAAGAGTGCTCAGGACCTTGACCTTCCATACCGTGAGGTAATAACATGACTAAACCATTAGAACGTTTCCATTTCGTTTCTGCAGATGATAAATACTGATCCACAATAATCTGTGCACCATTGTAGAAATCTCCAAATTGTGCTTCCCAAATTGTTAATGCATGTGGGTTTGCTGAAGCATAACCATATTCGAAACCTAATACTGCATACTCAGAAAGTAGGGAGTTGTAAATTGAGAATTTATCTCCACCATTGATATTTGCTAATGGTGTGTAAGTTTCTTCTGAATTTTCTAATGTTAATACAGCATGTCTGTGAGAGAATGTACCACGCTGTACATCTTGACCAGAAATACGTACGCGGCTTCCTTCATTTAATAATGTAGCATAAGCCATTAATTCGCCCATTGCCCAATCGTAAGAATCTTTTTCAATCATCTTTGCACGATCTTCGAATAAGCGAGAGATTTTACGGAAGAAGCTTTTATCTTTAGGAAGTGTTGTAATTTCTTTTGCTAACTGTAAGAATGTTTTATCCGATACATTGGTTTTTACAGGTTTGAAAGATTCACCTTTTTTAGCAGGACGAAGACCTTTCCAAGCGCCTGAGAACATTGGAGTTTCTTCTGTTAAGTTAACAACTTCTTTTGATTCTTCTAATTTCTCTTGTAGAATTGCTTTGAAGTCTTTTTCTATTTTTTTAGAATAAGCTTCATCTATACTACCTTCTTCGATTAATTTTTTAGCATAAACTTCCTTTGGATTCGGATGTTTTTCGATCAATTTGTACAGTAATGGTTGCGTGAACTTAGGTTCATCAGCCTCATTATGTCCAAATCTTCTGTAACATAATAAATCAATGAAAACGTCAGTTTTATATTTTTGACGGTATTCCACTGCCAATTTAATGGCATATACTAAAGCTTCAGCATCATCACCATTCACGTGGAACACAGGTGAAGAAGTAATTTTTGCAACATCTGTACAGTATGTACCAGAACGGGCGTCTTTATAATTTGTTGTGAAACCAATTTGGTTGTTAATGACAATGTGGATTGTACCACCTGTTTTATAACCATCCAATTTGGACATCTGTGTTACTTCATATACAACACCTTGACCAGCGATAGCAGCATCACCATGAATAGCAATAGGAGCGATTTTAGATGAATCGCCTTCATATTTCATGTCAATTTTTGAACGAACTAAACCTTCAACAATTGGATCTACGGTTTCTAAGTGAGAAGGGTTTGGAGCTAAACTCAAATGGATTGTTTTACCATCATCTGTTTTAACATCTGTTGAATAGCCTAAGTGATATTTTACGTCACCACCAAAGTTAATTTCAGGGTCTTCGGCATAAGTTTTACCTTCAAATTCTGAAAAAACAGTTTTGTAAGGTTTACCCATGATATTTGTTAATACATTTAAACGGCCACGGTGAGCCATTCCGATTACAAATTCTTGGATACCTAATTCAGAACCTTTTTCGATAACAGCATCTAAAGCTGGAATTAAACTTTCTGCACCTTCTAAAGAGAAACGTTTTTGACCTAAGAATTTTGTTCCTAGGAAACTTTCAAAAGCAACTGCATGGTTTAATTTGTCTAAGATTCTTTTTTTGATGTCTAAAGAATAGGTAGGCTTGTTACGATCAGCCTCCATACGATCTTGTAACCATTTAATTTTTTCCGGGTTACGGATGTATTTGAATTCTGCACCAATTGAGCGACAATAAGTATCTTCAATTAATTGTCTAATATCTTTTAATTTGGCAGGACCTAAGCCAACTTCCACACCAGCATTAAAAATTGTGCTCATGTCAGCTTCAGAAAGGCCAAATGTCTCTAATTCTTTTCCAGGATAATATTTGCGACGTTCACGTACCGGATTTGTTTGCGTAAATAAATGACCACGGTCTCTGTAGCCATTAATCATGTTCAAGACATTAATCTCTTTTAAAACATGATCTGGTGTTGCATCTCCAGAAACACCAACACTTTCGCCAGCATTTTGACCAAAGTCAAAACCTTCAAAAAATTTTTGCCATCCAAAATCTACGGATTCTGGATCTTGTTTGTACGCTTGATATAAGCCGTCGATATAGCTCGAATCAGCGTTACTCAAATATGTAAGTTTGTCCATCTATTTGAAAAAATATGAATGTGTCAAAGTTAGGAATAAAAATAGAGTTTTAGGTACTGTGATTGATTATTTTAGTAACGAATTTCATTTTTAATCTTGTTTTTATTGTGAATAAAAATTTGACTCTATATGATGATTTGCAATTTAATTATTCAAATAAGCCATTTTATTATTAACCCCAATAATCCTCTGGTTCTTGAATTCCTTTTGGATAATGTGTATTAATTAACTTTTGCCAATCTATTGGTGTATTATCTTTTTCACTTGTACCGACCCCTGCTATATGCGACCAATTGCCATAGTTGGTTGCGGGACTGTAGTCGAATATATTTTGTTCAAACCAATATGCGCCTTTTAGCCAATTGATATTATATTCTTGCACAAGAAAGCTCGATACAATAATTCTCGCAAAGTAAGGGAGGTATCCTGTTTTTTGGAGTAAGATCATGCTTTGATTAACAAAATCATTTTCTGTTTCTCCAAATCTCCATTTATCAAAGAGTAATTGATCATTTTTACTCATTATTTGCTCTTTTTTAAATCCTTTCTCCTTAAAGAAAACATTTGGATATTTTTTTAACATGAATCTGAAATAGTCTCTCCAGAGTAACATATCTATGATTTTGTCAAAACGTTTATTTTTCTTACCGTTTTCCCTTTTCTTAATTTCATGATACAGGTTTATCGGCGATAATGAGCCCAGTGCTATAAAAGGAGATAGTAATGTATAGTCATGTTCTGACCCTCTAGGATCATCCAGTACAGCCTGCATCATTTCAAGTGCTAGATCTTCTCCACCTTCAATGAATTTGTTTTTAACAAGTTGTATTTCTTCTTTGCTATAACCTAACTCTTCCAAAGTGGGTAGAGCTGTTTTCTCGAGATGAGGGGCTGTTACAAAATTAGTAGGGTAATCTGCTGATCTTCTTACAAAACTTTCCCGCTCTATTTTCTTTTTGAATGTTGCAAATGAATTTGGAATATCACGGATTGGAAAAGGTAAATCTTCCTTATGGTAGAGGGTGTGACCGATGATATGCTTTAAATTAATTTTACTTTTCCAGAGTTCTTCTTCTACTTTTTCGGATATTGTAGTTTCTCTGTTAGCAACTTCACGATGATGGTAGACTTCATCGACCTCATATTTTTGTGCAATGCGAGGAATAATATCTTCAGGATAGCCGACAAAAGTAATCAGATCACTTCCTAAGGATTGTAATTTTTCTTTCAGGGCTTTAACTGTTTCTAGTTGGAAAGCAGCTCTTATAACATTTGTATTTAAGAAGTCGTATTGGTTTTTAGCATAATATCTGGGATCAAAACAAAAGATAGGGATGATAAAGGAACTTTTTGAGGATGCTTCTAAAAACACTTCATTGTCATGAAGCCTCAAATCATTTCTAAACCAGATCAACGCGGCCCTTTTTTCCATACAGATATAATTTTTTTGTATTATTTTCCTCGAAAAAGCTTATAGGAAGTACAAATATATAAGGTTATTGTTTGTTTTATGGACATTATTTACATATTGACAATAAAAGGACAATAATTGTAAGTGTAAAAAAATGGTGGTGATTAAACCTTAGTGTTTTTTATTTGTTTAATCTCTAATTAAAGAAATTTGAATGGTTCATTCATGGAAGTATTAATTACAGGTTTAAACACGTATTTGGGTAGAAGGGCTGTCAGTCATCTAAATTCTGCGGAATTTAAAGTCACTGGATTGGTTCGTAATTTGGAACTTTTTAATAAACGATTAAATGAACCTGTAACAGCAGATTTAATTGAAATTGATTTATTTAAAACAAATACTTTGAGTAAAAATTTCTCTTTAGGAAATTTGCAGTTAGGGATTTATTTTACTCAGGTTCCGGGTTTGAATGACCAATTAAATATGCAAATGGAGCTTATTTCACTTCGAAATTTTATTCAAGTTTGCAAGGAAAACATGTGCAATAGAATTGTGTATGTTGCACAGTTGATGGATTCGTTCTACATTGATGCCATTCAGAGTTTATTTGAGGAACATCGAGTTAAGTATACGGTTGTCCTTAAATGTAGTGCAGTAGGGAAGGGCACTATTATTAGTGATATTTTCGGTCGCTTGGCCAAGAGTAAATTTATTCCTTACTGGAAACTTATCGGCGATTTAAAATTTAAGCCTATCCCACTATTGGATGTTTATCGTTGGATTAGGACAATTCCCTGGGAAGATAATTTTATTGGTGAGGTAATTTATTTGGGCGGGGAGGAGTCTTTAAACTATAAACAGCTTTTTAATCAATACATGGAAGTTTACCATCCTGATCGTGAGTATAAAACATTTTCGATCAAGAAATGGTTGGTAAAATTGGTGTACACTCGTTTTTATCGAATTCATGAAGAGAATTTTGATGAATTTAGGAGAGTGATGAAATATGAAGCTGAAGTTGATAATACCAGCTGGTCTAGAAAAGTGCACTTCACTTTTACCACAATTAATCGTTGCTTTTTGCTTGATCAATAAATCAAGGTAAGTATTTTTAAAACTTTTTCCTCCCAATTATTCTGTTAATTTTGTAATAGAACAATAGAATGGAGCTATATGGGATATAGAAGTTTAGCGGAGTGTGTTAGCGATTTAGAGCAACATGGACATTTGATCCGAATTAAGGAAGAGGTAGATCCTTATTTAGAAATGGCAGCCATTCACATGCGTGTTTTCGACGCAGAGGGACCGGCTTTGTATTTTGAAAATATAAAAGGCACAGATTTTCCAGCAGTTTCTAATTTATTTGGAACTTTAGACCGTTCTAAATTTATGTTTAGGGATACATTAGATCATATTAAAAAGCTGGTTGATGTCAAGATGGACCCTACCGCAGTTTTAAAAAATCCGTTTAAATATTTAAGCTCTTCGGCTGTCGCATTAGGAGCTCTTCCTTGGAAAAAGAAATCCAATGCGCCTATTTTGTATGGTAAAACTGAAATTAGCAAGTTGCCTCAAGTAGTAAATTGGCCTATGGACGGAGGTGCATTTGTAACCATGCCTCAAGTTTATACCGAGGATATTACTAAGCCGGGTATCATGCAGGCAAATCTAGGGATGTATCGTATACAACTCTCTGGTAATGATTATATTCAAGATAAAGAAATAGGACTGCATTATCAATTACATAGAGGTATTGGTATTCATCAACAAAAAGCAAATCAATTAGGGAAACCTTTGAAAGTTAGTATTTTCATTGGAGGTCCTCCTTCACATCCTCTTTCAGCAGTAATGCCCTTACCTGAAGGGTTGTCAGAAATGATTTTTGCCGGGGCTCTAGGAAATCGTCGATTCCGTTATTTTTATGATCATGAGGGATTTTGTATTTCAGCAGATGCTGATTTTGTGATAACAGGAACCGTGTATCCTAATGAGAATAAGCCTGAAGGTCCTTTTGGTGATCATATCGGTTATTATAGTTTAACCCATCCTTTTCCTTTAATGAAAGTTCATAATGTGTATCATAAAAAAGATCCGATTTGGTCTTTTACCGTTGTTGGTCGCCCTCCACAGGAAGATACAAGTTTTGGTAATTTGATTCATGAAATTACAGGTGCCGCAATTCCTAAGGAAATTAATGGTCTACAGGCTGTTCATGCTGTTGATGCCGCTGGTGTGCATCCCTTATTGTTTGCTATAGGAAGAGAAAGCTACACGCCGTATCAAAAAGTGGATAGACCGCAGGAGATCTTGACGATAGCCAGCCAGGCATTGGGTAAAAATCAACTTAGTTTAGCGAAGTACCTATTTATTGCAGCGATTGAAGATGATCCTGATCTGAATATTTATGATGTTTCAGGTTTTTTGCGTCATATGTTAGAAAGAATCGATCTTTCAAGAGATTTACATTTTCATACTAATACTACTATAGATACTCTCGATTATTCTGGTGATGGACTTAATTCCGGCTCTAAAGTTATTTTTGCTGCCGCAGGTTCAAAGAAAAGAATATTGAGTAATGAAATTCCTTTGGGATTATCGTTTCCTCGTCCTTTCAATCATGTTAAGATGGCGATGCCTGGTATCCTTGTTGTCGATGGTGCTGCATTTTCATCTTATGAGCAAGAGGAAGTGATTTTGAAGGACTGGTGTGATGCAATGAAAGATGTTGATTTTACGGGCATACAGATGATTGTTTTAGTTGATGACGCATCTTTTACTGCTGCAAATGAAAACAATTTTGTATGGGTAACCTTTACAAGATCGAATCCAGCATATGATATTTATGGTGTCAATAGCTTTACTAAATATAAACATTGGGGTTGTTATGGACCGGTTATTATCGATGCAAGACGTAAGCCGCATCATGCCCCTGACTTAATTAAAGATCCTGCAGTTGAAAAAAGAGTAGATGCAATGGGAGCAAAAGGTGGTTCACTGCATGGCATTATCTAATGGTCGATTTAAAGCTTTCATAGTTTAGAGAGGAAAAAGGACATTTATACGTATAATTGTCCTTTTTCCTTATTATTTCTTTTTCTTGCTCACGTAATACTTTATTAATTTATAACGGACAGCTGTTTATAATTGCCGCTTCGAAAATTACTCGTAAATGATGTCATTATTGGTCCGATGAAAATTTTAAAGTCTGCTAAAGTCCATGAAAGTCCGTATAAGTCCATGAAAGTCCGTAAAAGTGCATACATCACTTAATAGTGATCCGACATTGATCCGGTATTCTTATGACATCTCTTCGAAACTGGTTCGAGTCTGGTTCGAGTCTGCATCGACTGATATTCGACAGCGAGGAAAACAATAGTCGAAACAATGCCGAACATCGGGTAAATTAAACACGTCACAGTCTCGAATCTTTTACGAACGGTTCTCTAAAACGGTTCGAAGAACAGGATTATAGATTTATATCTTTTATTTGGCAATCAACTTTATTCTAACCTCATTCTTGTGCATTTAAAAATGATTTATGCTTGTTAACGGTACTTTGGTCTTTTAATCTTTATTTAATACAATTGAATAAAATTACGTACATCAATATTGTCTTATTGCTTAATGTAGATTGTTTTTATGGAATTTTGTCTCGTTAAACGGAACGCTTCTAAATAGAAGTGAGATTGCGTAAAGTTAGTTCATTATCTCTAGTTTTGTATAGAAAACACATTAATAAAATAGATATGTCGAAGACGAAACTTACAATTAATAATAACGGATCAGTAAAAATTGAAGGCGATTTTGAAATCGTTGATAGAAATGGTGACACTTATGGTTTGCAGGGAAGAACAGTACTTTCGATTTGTCGTTGTGGATTATCCAAAAATAAACCTTTTTGCGATGGTGCTCACAATGGTCATTTTGAACATGAGGCTATTGCCTTTGATCTTCCTCCAAAGAAAGCATAACCACTTCTGTAAACAAATTTGATTACGAAATTAAAATAAATAATACCCATTTGAAGATCATTAAGATTAGTAAATGGGTATTTTTTTGTTCAGTTTTTTCTGTAAAATAGAGTTCTGTTACAGATAGCTCACAGTTTTTTATTATGCTAATTCTTCAACTGGTCTTCTAAATTTCAGATGTCGTTTTTGTCTGATTGTTTTGCTACTCCTAAAAAAGGTATCTTAGTAGACTTTTTTGGGTATCATTATACCTTGTTAATAAACATTAAAAATATAGAAGTTTTTGAATGCATATGAAGTCACAGGAAGTGTTTTTACGATTTATTGATCATCTTAAAGAAACTATTAAATTATCAGATTTGGATGTTGATTTTGTTTTAAAAAAACTTGAAATCAAGAAATTAAAACGTAAAGAATATCTTATCCAACCTGGTGATGTTTCTAGGTATATGCGATTTATTGTTAGTGGTTGTATGCGGAGTTTTTATTTAGATGAAAATAGTCAGGAGCATACACTTCAATTTGGTATTGAAAATTGGTGGATTAATGATCTTCACAGCTATTTAAGCCGTCAACCTTCACGTATGTATGTGCAATCTATTGAAAAAACAGTACTCGTTCAAATTCATCGAGATAATCTTGAGTCGTTGTATTTAGAGGTGCCAGAAATAGCTCGTTTTTTTCGACTGAAAATTCAATCTGCTTATGTCGCGCTTCAAGAAAGAACTATAGAGAATCTTAGTACTAATTCTTATGAACGCTATAGTAATTTTCGCACTCAATTCAGGGATATAGAACAACGGCTTCCTCAGTATGTCATTGCTTCTTATTTAGGAATGCGTCCAGAATTTTTAAGTGCGCTCAAAAAAAAGCATGTTCTTGATTTTTCTTAAGAATTCTTAATTTTCGTCCTAAATAGTCGTTCTACCTTTGTTTTATACTAAAAACAAGGGTGTAAATGAACGCACAAATTTTATCTTTTATCTTCTTTTTTATCACTTTGCAGTTTGTTTCTGCACAAGAGATTTCCTTTGCTCCGGAGTTTGTCGGCGGGTATCGCTCTATGGCTTATACACACCTCGTGCATGTCACTTTCAATAAGAAATTTACTATTAGTAATCTCAGTTTATTAGATACCGAATATGGGAGTGACAAAAATAATATTTTTTTCATCAGAAATACATTTACTTATAAGCTACATAAGAACATCGCTATTAATATGGGGGTGGGGGTGAAAAATCCAGGCAAATTTTCTACACTATCCTTGAAGTATCAGCTCACTCGAAAAACATTCAGAGCAAGCTATACTATCGGTGGTACATATCAAAAAAAATGGACACTTGAACAATCGTTACAATTGGTCTATTTTCCTCGAATAAAACAAAATATAGAAGGTTATATAAGTTTCCAAATGGTAGCGAATATAGATCGGAATGAATACCAGCGGGGTTTTCAATGGTTGAGGTTGGGAAGGAAACAACACAAGATTATTTATGGTCTGGCTTTGAATCTTGATCAATGGAATAATAATCAGAAAACTCTTAAAAATGCTGGGATATTTTTTACTCGTGCTTTTTGATGATTTTGGTTGAGGATGAGTCAAATTAGATTACAATAAAAACAAATTTAATATATACATGATGAACAAAAACGTTGATTTAGGACTTTTATTAGTAAGGATGGGTATTGGATTCCCGATGTTGATTTATGGAATAAATAAATTATTTACAGGTATTGATTTTATAAAGAATCTGTTAACCGCTAGCGGTCTACCTTCATTTCTTGGTTATGGTGTTTATGTAGGAGAAATCATTGCTCCTATTCTTATCATTATTGGTTATCGTACACGCATAGCTGGTGCTGTGCTAGCTATTAATTGTTTCACTGCAATATTATTAACTCAGATTCCGTTCCTGTTTAAATTAAACGACTATGGGGGGTGGGCGTTGGAATTATTAGCAATTTACATGCTAATTGGATTGAGTTTATTATTCTCAGGTGCTGGGAAATTAGCAATTTCCAAATTGCATACTTGGGATTAATTGTGTTTGAGGCCTTATCAGGAATTGTTGTTTTGGAAGTTTTTTAGCAAGCTTAAAAAACTTCCAACAAAAAATAAAGCCCAACTTTGCAGTTGGGCTTTATTTTTTGTTGGCGGAGAGCGAGGGATTCGAACCCCCGGACCTATGACAGTCAACAGTTTTCAAGACTGCCGCATTCGACCACTCTGCCAGCTCTCCGTCACAAAAGTACAAATTTTAAGCTCACTACCAAATTTATTTTGGCAATTAAAGCTGTTTTAATCTATTGTGAGCTGTATCATGCTGTTTTTAAGTTACTTTTATTTTGATTTTTTTCTTTAAATCTTTATCCCTAGTTTGCAATCATGGAGAAGGATTATACTTTATTACGATCGTTGTTAATGTCATCATGTAAATTACATGTTGAGGATCGCATTGCAAACTTAGAACTGGCATTGAAATCAGCTCACGAGGCAAGTACTGATGATACTAAAAGTAGTGCGGGTGATAAATATGAAACTACGCGCGAAATGATGCAACAGGATATCGCGAGATGTCAAATGCAGTTGGCAGAAGCAAAAAAGGATGAATTAATATTAACGGGGCTTCTTGAACCTAATCATTTGGATTTTGTACAGAATGGAAGTATAGTGGAAACAAATTTGGGTATTTATTTTATAGCAATTAGCATTGGTGTTGTGAAAATCGATCATGATAAGGTGTTTGTAATATCTAATCAATCGCCAATCGGAAAGTTGCTTTTACGAAAGAAAGTTGGGGAATCATTTGTCTTCAATAATGTAGAACAACGTCTACTTTCTATTAATTAGTTTGGGGATCGAAACTATTTACTCTGATAATTGTTTAGATTTAAGTGTCTATATTGGATGATTTAGGCTTTAAAAAAAATAAAAAACTGTGATTATGGAGTTAAAAAGAGTATTCCCAATGTTAATGATGGCGGGCACTTTAGCTGTTGCAATGCCTTCCTGTAAATCTAAAGTTTCTGATGCTGATTTAAAAGCTAAAGTAGAAACGGTGATTACTAGCCATCAAGGTATAACGACATCGGTTAAGGATGGTGTCGTTACTTTGGAAGGTTTCGCATCTTCAGATGCAGAGAAGGCTCAGATTGAAACTGACGTCAAAGCTGCTGATAAGTCTATCAAGTCTGTTGTGAATAATATTATCGTGCAAGCTGTTCCTCCGGCAGAGATTTCTGTTAATACTGTGGATGAATCATTAGCTAAAGGTATTGTTGATGCTACAAAAGATTTTCCAACTGTACAGGCTACTGTTAAAGATGGAGTTATTTCAGTAACTGGAACTATTGAAAAAGCAAAGTTAGTAACACTAAAACAAGCTTTGGATAATTTACATCCCAAAAAAGTTGATCTGAGTGCGGTTGTCACTAAATAACTAATTCAAAAAACGAATATCATGGCTTTAGAAGAAAAATATAAAGTATTATTGGATACTGCGAGATCATCTGGTATTAATGATTTAAATTATGCCGAGCAGGATGGCGTATTGCAAATTAGGGGTACTGCCCCTTCTGCAGATGTTAAGAATAAATTATGGGAAATATATGGAAATATAGACCCAAATTTTGCAACAGGAGATGTGGTTATGGATGTAGAGGTAGCTACTGAGGTTCCAGGAAGTGAGGTCAGGGTTATTACTGATAGTTCAAATCTGAACATTCGTAAAGGACCTGGTACTGATCAGCCTATCGTTGGGAAAGCTGCAAAGGATGAAATCATCACATTGATTAGTAAAGCTAATGACCAGTGGTGGTTAGTTCGGACAAAAGATAATGAAGAGGGGTATTGTTTTGCACAGTATCTACAGACAGTTTAAGTCTTTCTTAACCTTTAATAGAGCCTAAAATTACATTATTTTAGGCTCTGTTCATTTTATAAGGTTGTAGCGGGACCTTGACAATTAGGGTAGTTGTAATAACAAATTTCAATATCATTTGAAACATTGTTATCTTTGAGCTTTTGAGCAATTTCTTAATTATATTATGCGAAATTTAGTGCTTGTATATTTTTTGTTTATACTTTCCTTTTCATCTTGTCAAACAGATCCGCCCACATTTGGTGATATTTTAGCAAAGTCATTTGATCAAGAGATATTTAAAGATTTTGATAGTACGGCATATTTCTCTGCTATTGAGAAAGAATTAAAAGGTGATAACTCTCGTTTGTTTAACCCGAAATGGATGCGTGTATTAGCAGA
Organism: Sphingobacterium anhuiense; assembly: GCF_042686355.1. Taxonomy (NCBI): domain Bacteria; kingdom Pseudomonadati; phylum Bacteroidota; class Sphingobacteriia; order Sphingobacteriales; family Sphingobacteriaceae; genus Sphingobacterium; species Sphingobacterium anhuiense. The sequence continues at coordinate 312,611 of NZ_JBHUPE010000006.1, read as the reverse complement.
TTCCTCTCGTGGTTTTACCTGGATACCTAATCAGTTGTTTACGGGTGGTACAGATACTTTATTGTACTATCTAGAAAGATCTGAAGAACATGGTATTGATCCCTCAATTTTTCATACTGTAGAAATAAGCCATGCTTTGAATCGGCTAAAAAGTAAGCAAATAACGGATTTAAATGAGGCTTACCAATTGTTGGCGAAAGTGGAAGTTCTTTCTTCAGATGCTTTGGTTGCCTATTTGAACGTATTGGAAAACGGTATTGTAAATCCTAAAAAACTTTACGGAAGATATTTTGTCGGGCATAAACGATATTCGTTAGATAAGGCAAAGCACTTGTTGGATAGTGCTTTAAATGTTTCGGAGGTTGTGAACCATGCTCAACCTACAAATTCTATTTATAGAAAATTTCAGCATCTGTTGCTTGAAGGAGATCTTAATAAGGAAGAACGTGTCAAAGTTTTGATGACCATGGAACGGTTGCGGTGGATGGGTGAAGATTTTCCTGATAAATATGTCTTCGTGAATATTCCGGAAATGAAACTTCAGATGATCACAGCAGGGGCTGTTGAACAAACGATGAATGTTTGTGTGGGAGAGACTGAAAACAAAGCTTTTGCTAAAACAGGGGAAAATCACGAAACTCCTATGATGCGTGGTGTACTGGATAGAATGCAAGTTAATCCTGTATGGAATATACCTAAAAGTATTGTGAAAAAGGAACTGTTAAATAGTGTAAGAGCTAATCCAGGTTATCTTGAGAGTCGGAATATGGTGGTTTATAATCTAAAGGGGCAAATCGTTGATCCTTATACAATAAATTGGCAGGCAGATTCGGTAGAGAATTTTAAATTTAAGCAAAACCCTGGATTTGATAATTCATTAGGGAATATAAAGTTCATCTTTGCAAATCCTTATGCTATTTATCTTCACGATACTCCTGCTAAACAGAAATTTAAGGTGAGTAACCGTGCTTTGAGTCATGGATGTGTACGTGTAGAAGATCCTACCAGTTTAGCTGCTTTTTTAGTTAATAATGAGAGAGAGGCGGAAAAAATTGCAACAGAAATCAAAGATTCAGTTAATAATTCCAGATGGGTGAAAATGAAAGAGGGCATCCCTGTTTACCTATCTTATTACACGACTTGGTTAGATGGGGATGATAAAATTCAACAATTTCCTGATATCTATGGTTATGACGAACGATTGAAGGTGGCAATGAAGAAATATCTCAATTAATTTTTAGTAACCAAATAAAATAAAATCCCCTTTACAAAAGTAAAGGGGATTTTATTTTATTCGGATTTGCTTTTACTAGCTTTCTTTGTTTTTTTCTCAGCTCTTTTTTCTTTTAGCGTCTTTTCAGCTTTCTTTTTATCATTCTTTACCGCATTTTGTTCCTTTGCCATAACAGTTATGTTTAAGTGAATAATAATTCTTACTAAAGCTACTGATAATAAATAAGATTATTTCTGTCTTAACGTATTTAATTGTTTTTGAGATATAATAGTTTATTGGAATAGATATTGAAGTAAATATACATTGCACCATTGTTGAGATTAAACTTTGATCTTATATTTTAGTCTTAAGGGATGGTTTTTATAATTTAAGGACATGAAGAAACAATTTCTAGGTAAGGCTCTGGCTCTATTTGAAAGATTTAAAACACATAAAATTACGTCGGCGGATTTAGAGGAAGCTGAACAAAAGGCGAAAAATTTGGATGTTCGAAAGGAAGATTTTCAATTGTTGATAGCAATGTGTAAGGATACATTTTCGGGAAAATACAAAATGAATAAGTGGAATTTATCCGTTATCGTTGCGACCATAATATATGTGATATCGCCATTAGATGCTATTCCAGACGTTATTCCGGTATTGGGATGGATAGATGATGTGACTATTATTGGATATGCTATCTCAAAACTCTCCGAAGAAATATTAAAATACAAGTTGTTTAGTAAACAATCTATTATAATCGAATCTTAGGTCTAAAATATATTCATTTTTACAAAGCCCTTGTTATTCTAAATTTCAAGGGCTTTATTTTTGAATTGCGACTTGTTTTTTTTAGCAAAAATATGTTTAAATCTATATTTTAATTTTAGCTGTTTAAATAATATTTAAATTAATTTGTGATAATAATGCTCTTATTTTCAAAGTATTATAAATGTGTAGTTTCAACAATAAGCTAAATTTTGTTTGTATCTATGTGTTATATTTAGCTAGATTTGAACAATATTTTAAAACAAAAGTATGACTTTATCAAAGATTAAACAGTTAGCTGCTTTGGGTATTCACCAGCCCAAGGAAGTATTTTGTCAATTGGATAGAAATGCTCTTATTGGACATGCTATTCAAAAAGGAGAAGCTTCATTGGCTGAAAATGGGGCTTTGAATATTTTGACCGGTAAATTTACGGGCAGATCTCCTAAGGATCGTTATCTCGTAAAGGATGAGATAACTGAAAACAGAGTTTTTTGGAATGAAGTTAACCAAGCAATTACTCCAGATGCATTTAAAAAATTGTATGACTTGACTACTGAGTATCTATCGGCTAAGGAACTTTTTGTAAGAGATTGTCAGGTTGTATCGAGTGATGATTTATCGAAACATCTTTTAGTTGTCTCCACAAAAGCTACCCAGGATCTGTTTGCTTCCAATATGTTTATTGAAACAAACGGTATTGAATATACTGAGGTCGATTGGACTGTTCTTGTGGCTTCGGATCTTCAAGTTCCTAATTTTCAGGAGTTGGGTCTTAATGCTCCAAATTGTGTTGTTATTGATTTTAGTCGTTGTGTTGTCTTGGTCATTGGGACTGGTTATACTGGAGAAATTAAAAAAAGTATTTTTTCGATTTTGAATTTTATATTGCCCGTTCAGGATGGAGTTTTGTCCATGCATTGTTCTGCAAATGTTGGTAAAGATGGAGATACAGCTTTATTTTTTGGATTATCGGGTACGGGTAAAACGACACTTTCTGCGGATGTGAATCGTAATTTGGTTGGTGATGATGAACACGGCTGGTCTGACAATGGTGTGTTTAATTTTGAGGGTGGGTGCTACGCAAAGTGTTTAGGGTTAAATCCGCAACAAGAACCGGAGATCTGCGGAGCTATAAAATCGGGATCACTTTTGGAAAATATTAAATTTCACGAGGGTACAGCTGTTCCTAATTTTGAGGATGCGAGTATTACTGAGAATATGCGTGTTTCTTATCCATTATCCTATATTTCTTCCTACAAAGATGTTAAATTGGTTGATGCACCTAATAATATATTTTTCTTGTCAGCGGATGCTTTTGGAGTTTTGCCTCCAATATCAAAGTTAACTATAGAACAGGCCATGTATTATTTTATCAATGGCTATACTGCAAAGGTTGCTGGTACTGAGATGGGGGTTTCAAAACCAACGGCTACATTTTCAGCTTGCTTCGGGCAGGCATTTATGCCATTACATCCTATGGAGTATGCTGAGTTATTAAGAGATCGATTAAAAAAGAATCCAGATACTAAGGTTTGGTTAGTCAATACTGGCTGGATCGGAGGCCCCTATGGTGTAGGTAGGCGCATCAAGCTCGCTTATACGCGTAGTTTAATTCAGGCCGCATTATCAGGAGAACTGGAGGAATATCCTATGGAAGTGCATCCGATCTTTAATTTAAAGTATCCCACATTTTGTCAAGAAGTTCCAGAGCAGATTCTAGGGGCCAAGCAATTGTGGGGCAATGATGATGCCTATGATGAGCAGGCCATGGCTCTAAAATCACTTTTTGAGAATAACTTCAAAAAATATCAAGATACCTATTTTACTACCGTCTAATGTAAAGGCTAAATCATTGTGTATATATGAAAACGTTGGGTCAATTTATTATTGAAAAACAGGCTGATTTTCCTTTTGCAAAAGGAGAGTTATCACGATTGTTAAGAGATATCGCTATCGCCGCAAAGGTGGTAAATCGTGAAGTTAATAAAGCGGGGTTAGCTGATCTTCTGGGTGCATGCGGGGATATGAATATACAGGGTGAGGTGCAACAGAAACTGGATGTCTATGCTGATGTTCAATTTACTTCCGCACTACAGAGGGGAGGAGAATGCTGTTATTTAGCTTCGGAGGAACATGAATTGGGCATTGACTTGTCGCATGATGTTGTTTCCAAGAATGCAAAGTACATGGTTTGTATTGATCCTCTAGATGGTTCTTCTAATATCGATGTGAATGTTTCAGTAGGAACAATTTTTTCAATATACAGAAGGGCGAACAATGAACCTGTTTCGATGGCTGATGAACTATTGCAACAGGGGCGGAAGCAGGTTGCGGCAGGATATATTATCTATGGTTCGTCGACTATGCTTGTATATACTACCGGAAATGGTGTGAATGGGTTTACTTTAGATCCTTCTATAGGAGAGTTCTGTTTATCTCATCCTAATATGAGAATTCCTGAAAGTGGGCAGATTTATTCTATCAATGAAGGAAATTATATTAAATTTCCACAAGCGGTCAAGAACTATATTAAATATTGCCAAATTGAAGATTCGGCTTCAAAACGTCCTTATACTTCCCGTTACATCGGGTCAATGGTTGCTGATATACATCGTAATTTGATTCGTGGAGGTGTTTTTATTTACCCTGAAACATTATCTTTTCCTACAGGAAAGTTGCGTTTGATGTATGAATGTAACCCTATGGCTTTTATTGTTGAGCAGGCAGGAGGCAAAGCTACTACTGGCAGTGAACGGATTTTGGATATTCAGCCTACTGAATTACATCAGCGTGTTCCTGTAGTTATAGGAAGTAAACTCATGGTTGAACAGGTGGAGTATTTTTATAGTATGGAGCTTGAATCGTCGTTGAATGTATAAAAACTCATGAATGCAGGTTGTTTTAAGCTTTACTTTCCTTAAATTTGATTTTACATTTGAATAGAATTGTATGCGCAAGATTATAAGAGTTATCACGTTATGCTTTGTTTTTTTTACTTTTCAGCAGGTTATTGCACAAACGAAGCCTGTAGGAGAAAAAGATACTTTATCATATCCGTATCATCCTGAAGCTAATGCACAAGAGGATTTAGATAAATTAATAGCTCAGGCTAATAAAGAGGATAAAAATATTATTATTCAAGCGGGAGGTAATTGGTGTATTTGGTGTTTGAGATTTAATGATTATATTCATAAAACTGCTGAGATTGATGATTATCTCCGCCATAACTATCTATACTACCATCTTAATTATTCCAAAGAGAATAAAAATGAGGCCATATTTAAAAAGTATGTACCCGATTCGTTAAAATTAGGATATCCTTTTTTTATTGTCATGAATAGTACAGGTGAAGTCCTTAAAATTCAGGAAAGTGGTAGTTTAGAATCTGGTAAAGGCTATGACAAAAATAAGGTCATGCAGTTTTTTAAAAGTTGGTCTAAAAAATAAATATTTATAACCTTCAAAAAAGGCTTTGGGATATAACTCAAGGCCTTTTTTGTTTACAGAATAAATTCAATTGATCTTAAATATTTAGATTCTTTTATTGGGACTCATATTTTGAATTATTTTCTATTGACAATTGGTTAGTTTTGTAAACTTATTCTCTTAACATTTTGTTTAAGAGATGACCTTACTCTGAAGGTGGATTTTTTAAGGATTGAAATGGAAGAAAAATTAAGAATATTTGATTTAGCTGAACGGCAGTTAGGATTATATCCCGGTCTAGCCATGTTCTCCAGTAAAATAAATGGAAACTGGACTGATCTAAAGACTGATGAGTTTATTAGTCAGGTTAATGCGCTATCAAAAGGATTAATCGAATTGGGGGTCAAGCCTAATGAAAAAGTTGGTTTAATCGCCGAAAGTAGTGTGCAGTGGCATATTGTTGATTTTGCAATTCAACAAATTGGAGCTGTAGTTGTTGCTATTTATCCAAATATTATGGATGCTGATTATCAATATATTTTTAATGATGCCGAGATTCGGGTTGCTATAGTTAGTACAAGGAGTCTTTATCAAAGAATTGTTAATATTAAAAATTCCATCTATACGCTCAAGTATATTTTCTGTATGAGTTCGCATGATGAGGTACGGAATTGGAAAGAGATTGTTCAAATAGGAAGTCATATTGAGGATGGGCATCTTCAAAAACTGAAAAATGAAGTAAAATCTGATGATCTTGCAACTTTGATTTATACTTCAGGAACTACAGGAAAGCCTAAAGGTGTGATGTTGTCACATGATAATATCATAGCAAATGTTCGATCGGCCCGAGAGATTACCCCCTGTAAGGCTTATGATCGCGGACTAACATTTTTACCTCCTTGTCATGCTTATGAAAGGATGGTTATATACACTTATTTTTATATCGGTATAACCGTTTACATTGCAGAGTCTTTTGATAAGATCGGTCAAAATCTAATAGAGGTAAAACCTAACATAATGACTGCTGTTCCTCGGATTTTGGAAAAAGTATATGAAAAGATCATTAAGAAGGGACATGATCTGCATGGTCTTAAACGTAAAATATTTGATTGGGCTGTATCGGTAGGGGAAAATTATGATCCCGATCCTCAAAAAAGAAGTTTTGTATATGATGTTAAATTAAACCTAGCTAGGAAACTGGTATTGAATAAATGGTATGAGGGGCTTGGAGGTTCTTTACAGACAGTTGCTTCTGGAAGTGCTTCTTTGCAAAGTAAGTTGACACGTGTTTTTTTAGCTGCAGGTATTCCTATTTATGAGGGATATGGGATGACTGAAGCATCTCCACTTATATCTGTTAATCATTATTTAAGAGGGACTCGGGTAGGTACTGTTGGACTTGCAGTAAAGGATGTTCAGATAAAATTGGCCAGTGATGGTGAGGTTTTAGTGAAGGGGCCAAATATCATGATGGGATACTATAAAAATTCGGAAGAAACGAGTAAGACGATTATTGATGGGTGGTTGCATACAGGTGATATCGGAGTTTGGGAGGACGGTCTATTTTTAAAAATTATTGATCGAAAAAAAGAATTATTTAAGATCTCAGGAGGCAAATATGTGACTCCTCAGCCTATTGAAAAAAAATTAGTAGAGTCTAAGTTTATTGAGCAGGCGATGGTGGTTGGCGATGGGATGAAATTTGCTTCTGCTTTTATTGTTCCTGATTATGGACATTTAATTGACTGGGCCAAATCTGAAAATCCTAATCTTCTAAAATTATCTAAGGCAGATTTTCTGAAGCAAGATCAGGTTATTAAAAAAATAAATCAAGAGGTGCGTATGGCTAACCAACATTTTGGTAATTGGGAGCAGATCAAAAGGCCTATAATCATTGCAGATGAATTTACAATTGAAGGGGGAGAACTTACTCCTACCTTAAAGCTGAAACGTAAAGTGATTTTGCAGAAGTACAAGACAGAGTACGATCATCTTTATCAAAGTGCCATTGATTGAATTTGATAAAAGTCAAATATTGGAAATGGTGATTACAAAAAATATGTTTTAGGAAAGAGTAGATATTTTTGCGTTACGTTTTTTTGTCCACACGTAATTTCTAAAGTGAATTTGTTTGTTTTTTATTTAACAAGTGCGGTTTTATATTTTGCATTTATTGCCGATATGCTTGATGAATAGGGCTGAAGTGGATATTTGTGAAAATTAAATTCTTAATTATGAACGAAGTAAAAATTTATTGTAAAAAAAGATTAAAAACAGTTTCTAAATACCAATAATTGTTCTACTTTTGTAGCAACAAACACGGTAGATGTAGCTCAGTTGGTTAGAGCATCGGTTTGTGGTACCGAGGGTCGTGGGTTCGAGCCCCATCATTTACCCCAAGCCAGTACGTAAGTACTGGCTTTTTTTATTCTCTTTTATTTCGACAGGTTGTTCAAGTAGTATCCTATATTTTTATTAACTTCAAGCATACAACTTATCAATGAAAATACATCGCTATCTTTTTTTTATCTTTATTTTTAGTCAAACCACCATTTTTGCTCAGCAAAAATTGCCGAAAGGTTTTAGTTATGTTAAAGATATCATACCTGGAATAAATGTTGATCTACGTTATTATAGTTCACATAATTTTGTTGGTAAGAAAATCGACGGTTATAAATCCCCTGTCCTTATATGGAGTACTGCAGCGACAAGTGCTTTGAAAAAAGTGGAGAAGGAATTAAATGCACAGGGAATGTCATTGAAAGTTTTTGATGCTTATCGCCCACAAAAAGCGGTTCAACATTTTAAAAGATGGGCTCTACAAATTAATGACACTTTATCAAAAAGAGAATTCTATCCGAATCTAGATAAAAGAAATTTATTTAAATTAGGTTATATCGCAAATAAATCGGGGCATAGTCGAGGTAGTACGATCGATCTAACGATAGTCACTCTTATTGATCATAAAGAATTGGATATGGGAAGTCCTTTTGATTTTTTTGGACCAATATCCCATTTTGATACTGAGGAAATTAATGCGGCGCAGAAAAAGAACAGAACATTGTTGAAAAGCATCATGATGAAACATGGTTTTAAAGGCTATGCGAAAGAATGGTGGCATTTTACTCTAATTCATGAACCTTACCAAAAAACATACTTCGATTTTGATGTTTATTAAGTTGGTGCTGTTTTTTTGAAATTCAAGAAATTGAAAAATTAACTTTGCTATGTTAATTTTTTAGATCTATCAAAGCGGTAAGAAATGCCTTATTCATTCCTGTTATATGGTTTATGTATATCTATAGACATAAGATGGTGAAAATTAGCTATTCGTTTATGTAAAGCTTCTTTAATAGCGTGTACATTCAATCTACGCTGGGTTTAACAGTTAAATCTTATTTTCTAGCTTGCTTTTGGTTTTTTACGGTCGCAAGTTTTAGGAAAAGCCTGTGACCAATTCGTGTAATGCACCTGTTACTAGATACAATGGTCAGATCTGTTCTGGAAATGCCATTATTTTAATTTGATAAAATAATCTATAAAACATGAATTTAGGAATTTATTTTGATTCGAGCTTTAAATGAAAATATTGGAACTTTTATTTCAGATTAAGGATGACCGAAGGTTCCGCTTGCTCCTTATAATCTTAGATATTTAGTTATTTTTGTCGAACTTGAATTTGATTGCACACATTAATCTTGAGTATCCTTTGTTTTTAATTTAACGAATATTAAATGAAACCATCTAATTATATATTGATTTTGTTTTTATTGCTCTGCTTTAGTGATAAAAGTTTCGCTCAGATCGCTGTTGATACCAGTAGTGCAAGGAAGAGCGAATACATTGTTAAAGCTTCTCGTAATAAGGAAAATCGTAGAGAAAATAGGATGCGACGCAATTTTGTAGATACTGTCGCTAGTTTGCATTCGAATAGTACTGTTGATAGTCTGCGGGCTGATCTATCAAAGATCAATGTAAAATACATTGCAAATATACGTGCATACGCATTGGAAAGTGAGGCTATACACAAGCGTGATATACGGACTGAATTTATTGAGAAGGTAAATAATTTTTCAGGAACGCTTCCTCCAGATTCTGTGACTTCATGGACGCATTATGTTCGCACTCAAATCGCTGATTTAAATGCATTTCACAGTAGTTTAGAAAGTTACAACCGTAGTCTTAATTTGACTTTAAGTCAACTAAAAGGGTTTCGATCAAAGTATAGTCAAAGTGAAACTAATGAGCGGTTAAGCACTTATTTGACTACATCAGAACAAGATGTGCAACGTAAAATTGATTCTTTACAAGTGTCTGTAAGTATTACCAATGATAATTTGAAGGCTTATTATGGTTTATCCCATCATGTGAAGGAAGCTGTCTCTAAGCAAACTCATGCAGGGAAGTCGGATACCTCAGCTGTAAAAAGTTCATTATGGAAAGCTGGAGGTGCCGCAGTTACAAAAGAGAAAATTTTAAATAATTTAAAAGATAATTACAGAAAGAGTAAATCGCTAGATACTTATGTGAATAAGACTGAGTGGACGAGTAGGGTGTTATTGATTATTTTGGTATTTGCTTATCTCTATTGGATTATTTCGACAGCTTATGTATTAAATAAGCATAACAATAGCCTATCTAATACGAAATCATCTTTTAATTATTGGGTTCCTATTGGAAAAGCAATTGTTCTATTTCTGACGTTATTGCCTATTGTTTCCATTGTTACTCCAACTTTGGTTATTCAAGGGATGCAATTGCTAATTATGGCCATATTTGGTCTTTTGTTAAGAAATAAATTTACTGTAAAACATGGTAAAATTGTAGGATTTTTACTTCTTTTTTATATATGCGATGTCTTTGTTAATTCTGTTGTTAGCGAAGACTTGATTATGCGGATTGTTTGTATTTTATTTAATATAGTGGCTTTAGGAATAGGGTTTTATTTAAAAAAGAATATTAATGATCCTACTGCCGCGGGCTATATTCAACTTCCAGTTTTTATCATATTTGCCGTTTTAAATATTGGTGCAATTATTCTGAATATTTTAGGCTATGTGGATCACTCCCGTAGTTTTAGTATTGCAGGTGCCGTTGGTCTTGCACAATCTTTTACCTTGACTTTTTTCACGCAGATGATAAAAGAGGATGTTAGAAATCAGTTTTCAAGAAATCGTGTGAAGAGAGGATTTTGGTTACGATTTAATGAAGAACGTGCTTTGAAGGCTACAGGAGATGCTTTGAAATTTGTTTGTCTTCTACTAGCCATTATTGTGCTGGCGAATAACCTTCAGTTTGCTGCTTCTTTAGCATCTTCGGTGTCTAAATTTTTGAGCAGTAATCATCAGCTCGGTGGAATTAATTTTAATTTTGGTAATTTATTGTTAGCGGTAATTATATTGGCTGCTGCTAATTGGTTTCAAAAGAATTTGAATTTATTGTTGATCGGTGGTGAAAATGGAACGTTGAGTACTGATTACGATCAGAAAATGACCCTTTTTCCCTTATTTAGGTTGATTATAATTGTTATAGGTTTTTTTATAGCTATTTCTGCTTTAGGTGTTAGTCTTGATAAATTGACGGTAATCGTTGGAGCCTTAAGTGTTGGTATAGGTTTAGGGATGCAGAATATCATTAATAATTTTGTTTCCGGTATTATTTTAGCTTTTGATAAACCTTTTCGCGTTGGAGATCGCATTGAGTTGGCTGATAAAAAGGGTAGGGTAAAAGAGATTGGTATTCGCGCGAGCATCTTAAATACTGGAGATGGGGCCGAGGTTATTATCCCAAATGGTGATTTATTATCTGGACGTGTGGTCAATTGGACTTTATCTAATGATGATGCAAAAACAAGTTTTGTTATTCAGGTGGATCGTACAGCTGAACTTGATACTTTAAAATCATGGATTACAGAGGCTGTTGAGCATAGTACTTTTAGTAAACCTGAATTGGGTATTGGCATTAGCGTTCAAGATATAAGTGAAGAAATGATTTACCTTAGTATTAGTTGCTGGATTGATAATTCGGGTAATAGTGGTGGTTTTAAAAATGATGTCTTGATTGAATTGAATAATCGGTTCAAAAAAGAGGAACTGAAGTTTTACAGTATTGCCCCTTCAAATAAATAGTTGAACTTATATAATAATAGCAAAAGGTCAGAATTATAACTTAGTTCTGACCTTTTGTTATTTCATCTAAATGCTAATGCTATATAGCTGTTTCTGATAAGTAGAACTTGATTGAAGGAGTTACAAATTGATATGCACTTTAATTTAAATTGAAGAATAATGTATTTTAATAGATACAATCTTTTATTTTCAAATCTCTTTCCTACATTTACGGACCTATAAATACAGTTTTAAAACAAATTATTATTTAACGTCTAAACAGCTATAAATAAAATAAGAAAACACAAAATTGTAACATAATGTATAAACAACACAGAAAGGTGATGTTTGCTTTGGCATTTCCTTTAATGGTTAGTATTGCTCCTACGCAGGCCAATTTCAAGGGAGAGGCTTTGCAGAAGCAAATTAATCCAACGTTAACTATTGTGAGCGCAAAAAAAATAAATGCGACGACAATAGAGGTTTTATTTTCCGATAATCAACGATTAACATTTGATTTTTACGGAGGACATATTTTTCGTTTGTTTCAGGATAATACCGGAGGTATCATTCGTGATCCAGAAGCCAAACCTACAGCTTCGATATTAGTTTCAAATCCCAGAAAGCCTGTTCATCTTTTAAATCTTAACGATTCAAATAATCAGATAACTATTGCTACAGATGAAATTTCTGTTGTTATTAATAAGTCAACTAATTTATTGACTGTTGTTAATCAAAAAAATAAAGACAAGTCTATTGTTTTTACAAAACCTATTCAATTTGAAAAGGGAAAGGTAACTTTAAGTCTTCAGGAAAAACCGGATGAGTATTTTTATGGGGGAGGTGTTCAGAATGGGCGTTTTTCTCATAAAGGAAAAGTTATCTCTATTGAAAATCAAAATAGCTGGACCGACGGTGGTGTTGCTTCGCCTACTCCTTATTACTGGTCATCCGGAGGATATGGTTTTATGTGGTATACTTTCAAGCCCGGTAAGTATGATTTTGGTTCAAAACAAAAAGGACAAGTTCAATTGACACATGACAGCGACTATCTTGATGTCTTCTTCATGGTAAATGATGGCGCAGTTCCTTTGTTGAATGATTTCTATCAATTAACAGGAAATCCTATTTTACTTCCGAAGTTTGGTTTTTATCAAGGTCATCTGAATGCTTACAACCGAGATTTTTGGAAAGAGGATGAAAAGGGCATCTTGTTTGAAGATGGGAAGCGCTATAAGGAAGGTCAAAAAGATAATGGCGGTATAAAGGAGTCTTTAAATGGAGAATTGAATAATTACCAATTCTCGGCGCGTGCTGTTATTGATCGTTATAGGAAGCATGATATGCCTTTTGGCTGGTTGTTGCCTAATGATGGTTATGGAGCGGGTTACGGACAGACAGAAACTTTAGATGGTAATATTGCTAATTTAAAAAGTCTTGGTGATTACGCACGTAAGAATGGGGTTGAAATTGGATTGTGGACACAGTCTGATTTACATCCAAAACCTGAGATCAGTGCATTATTGCAACGTGATATCGTAAAAGAAGTGAGAGATGCTGGAGTTCGTGTTCTGAAAACGGATGTTGCCTGGGTAGGTGCTGGTTATTCTTTTGGATTGAATGGTGTGGCGGATGTTGGTCATATTATTCCGTATTATGGAAATGAAGCTCGACCGTTCACTATTTCGTTAGACGGATGGGCAGGTACGCAACGTTATGCCGGCATTTGGTCTGGCGATCAAACTGGTGGTGTCTGGGAATATATCAGATTCCATATTCCGACATATTTAGGTTCAGGTTTATCTGGCCAGCCTAATATTACATCCGATATGGATGGTATTTTTGGAGGTAAAAATAATGCGGTCAATATTCGTGATTTTCAATGGAAAACTTTTACTCCAATGGAGTTGAATATGGACGGGTGGGGTTCGAATGAAAAATATCCACATGCACTTGGTGAGCCTGTTACCTCAATTAATCGTAATTATCTGAAATTAAAATCAGAGCTTATTCCTTATGCTTATAGTATTGCTAAAGAAGCAGTAGATGGTTTACCGATGATCAGAGCACTGTTCTTAAAGTACCCAAATGCTTATACACAAGGAACATCTACACAGTATCAATATTTATACGGTCCTTCCTTTTTAGTAGCTCCTATTTATCAGGCTACGAAATCTGATGATAAAGGTAATGATGTGCGTAATGGCATTTATTTACCAGAGGGTACTTGGATAGATTATTTTACAGGTGATAAATTTACTGGAAATGTTATTCTCAATAATTTTGATTCGCCGATCTGGAAATTGCCCGTATTTGTAAAAAATGGTTCCATTATTCCCATGGCAAATCCAAACAATAACGTTCATGAAATAAATAAAGGACTTCGTATTTATGAAATCTATCCAGAAGGAAAAACGTCTTTTACGGAGTATGATGATGATGGGGTTTCTGAAGCTTATAAATTAGGTAAAGGATCTTCTACCTTAATTGAATCATCTTTAGACGGAAAAAATCGGTTAGCTGTTACGGTGAATGCTACAATTGGTGATTTTGATGGTTTCGTGAAAAATAAGCAAACAGAATTTAGAATAAACGTTACTTCGAAACCTAAAAAACTGACTGGACTGATTGGAAAACGCAAGGTTAAATTGGTTGAAGTAAATTCTTTAGGAGAATTGGCTAATCAAGAAAATGTTTATTTTTATGATGCTGCGCCTAACATGAATAAGTTTGCAACGAAAGGTAGTGAATTTGAGAAGCAGATTATTACTAAAAATCCTGTAGTACATATTAAATTGGCCTTTACAGATATTACAGCAAATAATGTAAGCTTACTGTTGGAGGGATTTGAATTTAATCCACAGGATCGTTTCCGCATTTCTTCGGGTGCATTGATTGCGCCTCAAAATGCTATTGTTAGTGAAGATAATAAAGCTGCATATACATTGAAGCCGACATGGAGCAAGGTAGACCATGCTGATTATTATGAGATCGAATTTAAAGATATGCTTTATTCGACGATCAAGGAGAATGAATTGCTCTTTGATGGGTTAAGTCCAGAAACGGCGTATACTTTTAAGTTAAGAGCTGTCAATAAGAGTGGTTTTTCTGACTGGGTTGAAGTTAAGTCCGTGACGAAGTCAAATCCACTGGAGTTTGCTATTCATGATATTAAAGGCGAAACAACAGCTGAGAATCAAGATGGATCAGGAGTTGATAAATTGTTTGACTTTGACGAAGGTAATATGTGGCATACTGCATGGGGTAAAAATGCATTACCATTTGATATGATTTTAGATCTAAAGTCTGTTAATCAATTGGATAAGATTCACTATTTACCTCGTACAGGTCGTGGTAACGGTATTGTGCTGAAAGGTAAAGTTTATTATAGCGCAGATAAAGATAGCTGGACAGAAACAGGTGCATTTACCTGGGCTAATAATGATGAACTGAAGACCTTCAATTTTGCTAATCAGCCTACAGCTCGTTATGTTAAGTTAGCAATTACTGAAGGAGTCGGCGGATTTGGTTCAGGTCGTGAAATGTATGTTTTTAAAGTTCCTGGTACAGAGAGTTACATTCCTGGTGATATCAACAACGATCGTTTGATCGATCGAAATGATTTGACTTCTTATACAAATTATACTGGTTTGAAAAGGGGTGATGCTGATTTTGAAGGCTATGTTAGTAACGGTGATATTAATAAAAATGATTTAATTGATGCTTATGATATTTCAGTTGTAGCTACTCAATTAGATGGTGGTATCAGAGATCCTAAAGTCGAAAAAGTTGCAGGTGAAATCAACCTATCGATTCCGAAAGCAAGTTATAAGAAGGATGAGATCATTGAAATTATGGTTAAAGGTAAGGATCTTAAATCTGTTAATGCCATCAGTTTTGGATTACCATATCAGTCGCAAGATTACGAATTTATTTCAGTTCAGGCGTTAGCTGTTAAAGGGATGGATAACCTGACCAATGACCGACTTCATACTAGTGGTGAAAAAGTATTATATCCTACTTTTGTAAATATTGGCGATCAAAAAGCTTTAAATGGAAATGAAGATCTATTTGTTTTGAAACTTAGAGCAAAAAAAGATTTAAAATATACATTGAAAGCTGTTCAAGGGTTTTTAGTTGATAAAAATCTGAATACATTAAGATTTTAAATTCTTTTTATTTTTTATAAAAACGGGCTTAGAGAAATATTTCTAAGCCCGTTTTGTTTTTGATTCTTATCCTAGTATTAGACGGTATTATTAACTTGAAATAATTATCTTTATATAAACAATTATAACCCAATGAGTGAATATTAAGTATTCATATTATGTTTCGTGGTTTTTATTTTTAATTGTATGCCTAGTTTTAGATTTGATGTATGAAAAGATCCATAAAAATTATCAAAAATAGATCTGATATAGGGGCTGGAACAAGAGGTTCCGATTTAGGAATTGATGCTATTGAGATTGCTGCGATTAATAAGGGAAGCCAATACTTTCATAATTATCCTCATATTGATGTGGAAACTCGAAATGATGCGGTTTATGATCCGTCCTTCCATCCCTATGCTAAAAGAATTAAAGAAGTCTACGAGCAATGCCGTGAGGTTGCACTTGTCGTTGAAAGGACATTAAGAGAAGGTTTCTTTCCTTTAGTTTTTTCAGGGGATCATTCTTCTGCTATTGGAACTATTTCTGGAATAAAATCTGTTTACCCCGATCAATCATTAGGGGTAATTTGGATTGATGCTCATGCCGATATCCATTCTCCTTACACCACTCCTTCTGGGAATTTACATGGTATGCCTTTGGCAGCTACATTGGGCATAGATAATTTATTGTGCACAGTTAATCGGCCTGATGAGGAGACGAAAAAATATTGGCAGAAGTTAAAGGGTATTGGTGGACATTTAGGGAAATTTCAGGCTCAGGATTTGATTTATTTTGGTGTACGTGATACTGAACCTCCTGAGGATATATTAATCAATGATTTAGAAATTAAGAATTATATTGTCGATGAGGTTCGTCAGTTATCTGTAAAGGGCTGTATACGTGAGGTGATGAAGAAACTCGCCGGTTGTGATCTGATTTATGTTTCTTTTGATGTTGATAGCATGGATAGCGAGTTAATTTCTGATGGAACTGGTACGCCTGTCCCTAAAGGTTTTTATGCTTCTGAAGTTACAGAATTGCTTGAAGGTATATTAAGCTCTAAGAAGGTTGTTTGCTTTGAGGTGGTAGAAGTAAATCCGTTATTGGATCACCAAGGGAATAAAATGGCTGAAGTGGCTTTTGAAATATTGGAAAAAGTAACTAAATCCATCGAAAGATAATCTATTATTCATGACTTTTAAAATTTGAATGGATTAAAAAGGCGAAGGATTATTTGATAAAAACAATCCTTCGCCTTTTTAATTTTAATATTCTTTAAGTATCTATTGTGATTTTGGATACCTTTTTTTATTTTATCGTCTATTTGTTGGATATTGTGATTGAATCTTGCATCAATGATTCTTGATATAATTTTTTATCATCATTATCCATATCTGTATCCAGATCATTTTCTTTATATTTTCCTAATTTTATTATTGGGTTTTGTGCACTACCAGTTATTCGCATTGGAACTCCAAAAATACCAAAAGGAGGGAGCCCTAATCGGAATCCAAGATTCATCTTACCATCCAGTGTGACCTGTCCTTCAAAACGAGGTCTGAAAAATCCCATTTTCATTTTTGTACGTTCAATAGTCATTACATTATTGGCTATGGATGTATTGATCTTAACTTTTTTGACCGATCCATCAGCTAGACTTTCTTTTGAAGTTTCTTTTGAAATGTTGTTCAATAGTTTAAACCCCAAGAATTGGATCTGTTCAAGGGTCAAGGAACCGCTTCCTTTTATTGAAGGTATTATTGGATTCATGTTGTTATCTAGAAGTCCTGATAATTGATACTCAAGCGATACCAGTCCATGGGCATTTTTCGCAGAAGAAACCATTTCTTTAAACATAGGGATTTCATGATAAGCACGCTGGATGTCAAAACTATCAGCTTTTACAAGGTAATCAAATCGAGCTTTATTGCTGTTCAATGCTTTATATTGACCACTCATAGCCACTTTTAATCCTGAAAGTTCAAATCCTGTATTTGAGAATGAAAGGTTTCCATTTTGAATTGATACTTTGCTCGTTAGTTGATTTAATGTAAGCTGATCATATTTCATTTTATTTACGATACCATTAACTGAGATATCTAGATTTTTTGGTATTAAAATTACGCCTGAATTAGTACTTGTTGGGCTACTGTTTTCAGTTTCAGCAAAAAATGTAAAATCATTTACATTAATAATGGGGCTGCTTAATTGAAAATTACCTTTTAATGTCTGTGTTGTGTTTGTGAAGTATTGGATAAGATTATCTAAGTATCCTGTAATATTTAATTTGTTGTGTCCATATGAAGATGCGACATCGCTAAAAACTAACTTCTCTTTGGCAAAAGTGAAATGTCCTTTTTTGATATTAAAGGGTTTAGGAAATAATTCGGATTGTACTTGTATTTGCCCGATGTCTAATGTTCCATGGTTCTTTAATTTATGGTATTGCCCACTTGTAGCATCGCTTTGTAATCCGGCGAGATCCAGATCGGTTCTAATATAACCATTGACGTTTATCCCATCGATGGCAAATATTTTATATAGGGGTTCTAAATTAAGCTTCCCTTGAGACTTAATTGCATAGCGTACATTTTTAAAGTTTTGCAAATCTGCATGCAAAAAGAAAGGTTCGCCAGCTAAATTGAAAGATATCGGTAAAACTTTAACTTTTAAATCTTTTAAAGAACCTTTTTCACTGGATATATAGGTTTCAATATTTATCTTCTCAAGTGGAAAGGGATAATTTAGTGTTTTTAGAAATCCGTTTTTTAAAGTAACTGTTGTATTTGTTTGTGGAAAAGTACCTTTTTTTAGATCCATTTTACCATCAGCTACCATATTGACAAAGATTTTTCCCGATATTTCAAGGCTATCGACTGGATATACTTTTTTAATATCGGCCAATTGAATATCAGCCTGCATATTTGATTTGACATCTAATTTTAGCAAATCGTTGATATGTATAAATCCTTTTATGTAATTGTTCAGTGCTTTAATGTCAATATGATCTAATGCAATTTGAGCATTGGTGATTTTTGCATCATTACATGTTGCTTTTAAATCATACTCAATTTTTTCGATAGCTGCAGGTAAATTTGCGAGTTTGAAATACCCTTCGCGTAACGTATTGTGAATATCAAAATTAGGTATAGATGCAATGGTAGTATCTATTTTATTTCTTAATCCTGAGGTTTTAATAGCCGTTGCGTAGGTTCCATTAATAAAACCAGCTAACATCCAATTTCCTCTAAAGCTTAAGGTGGGCAAAGCTAGTGCATTACTGACAGCACTTAAGTCTAGATTACTTTTAAATTCAGTATTTACATATAAAGGATTTAGTCCTTTAACTATTCCTTTGCTGTTGAAATATCCGGAAGCAACCTTAAATTCAAATTGTTTTAATTCAATTAAAATAGAATCTGGGTTTAATTGAGGAAGGCTAATCTTAAGTTTTGTCTGTATATCTTCTATTGGGATTTTAGCCGTCTTATTGGAAAAGTATCCATCTGTAATGTTTAAACCCACGGTAAGATCTGGCATTTTATGTTCTTCCACAATGTATTCTCCTACGAGATCTATGAATAGTTCTGAGTTACCTTTTATTTTTGTTTCGGCCAACCATTTCGAGTAGGAGACCGGAACTAAAGATAGTAATTCAGATAAAGTGCTTTTACTGGATTTTAATTTAAAATCCAGGTGATAGCCATTTGTTAAGAAACCAAATTCACCTTTAAATTTAACAGGAAGTCTATTGATCCGAATGTCGTTCCTTTCAAATATAAAAGCCAATGTATTGGTGTTTACTTTAGTCATGAGACTAGCATTGATCATTTTATCATCTACATATTTTTCTCCGTCGAGAGTTAAGCTTAATGATTGTATGTCTGCTTTGCTATCTAAATCAAAAAGTGAAGACATGAGATCACCATGACCTTCATAATCCATTTTTTTAGCTTCTAGGATGATTGGAACTGATAAATCCTCGTAATACACATCTACTTTTTGAAGTAAAATGCTTTTAAAGGCTAAGTCAATTGCGGTACTTGTTTTATCAGTATTTGTTATTTTATCATTCTTTTTTTTAACGATATTATAATTAGACTCACCATCTTTATTTACTTTAACGTGGATTTTGCCATGATCGATATAGAATTGTTCAACGACAATTTTTGACTTTAAAAGGCTTAGAATATCGACTCCAAGACTTACTTGTTTTGCTTTTAATAGTTCAACATCTTTAAATGGAGCAGATCCTTTTAGGGAAAGGTCATGAAGGGAAGCTGTTAATGCTGGGAAGTGGTCGAAGAAAGATAAATGAATTTTACTGTAATTTAACTCGCCATCAATCTGATCATTAATAACCTCTTTAATTTTTATATTTACTTGTTCCTGAAATAATAAAGGAATAGTAAAAATGAGTGCAATAAATAAAATACAAGCTGTAAAGATTATTTTACCAGTGAGTAAAAAGTAGGGTAGATATTTTTTTAACACAAATTCCTTTTTTGAATTTGCAAAGAACGTATAAATCTTTGTAAAACAATATTGAAAAATTACAATTTTCAATATTCCTATACAAAGTGATGGTAAAGAAATTCGGATCCTTTATAAACTTGATCTTGTGAAACGGATAGCAAATAGGGTGCAGATATTTTTATAGAAATATACTAAAGGGATTAATAAATAAGTTATTAATCCCTTTAGTATACGTTTAATGAGCGTTGATGTCCACTTCAAATATCCCAAAGATATTGTTGTCCGGATCAGTAAAATATCCTTGATAACATTTTCCTATTACTGCAAACTTAGGTAAGGCAATCTTTCCGCCATTATGTAAAATGTTTGCTGATGTCTGATCAAAATCGTCAACTTCCATTGAACATGTAAATGCATTAGTACCACAATTTGACGGAGGAACTTCAGCTGGACGTTTTAATAATCCACCCATTATAGCTGCTGTTTCTATTCGATAGTATTCAATTGGAAGGTTTTCTTCTTTAATAAATGTCCAACCAAAAAGTTGTTGATAGAATGAAACAAGGTTTTTAGGATCAGTTGCTTGAATCTCAAAGTATACAACTGCATTTTTCATTATTGCATTTTTTTATTCCCTTCAAAATGAATCATCCACGAAATACCATATTTATCTTGGAATGAGGAATATAACTCAGCCCAGAATTGTTCTCCTAATGGCATTTCTATATTTTGTGCTTCTGCAGTGAGTTTTGCATATAAGTCTTTTGCTTCATCAGCTGTTTTTGTATCCAACATTAAATAAGCATTTGTTCCAGAAGTTGCTTTATGTCCGAAACCTTCGATACAATCGGATCCCATTAGCATGACAGAATCATTGATTTTAATAGCGGTATGCATTATTTTATCTCCTGCATCAGCAGGTAGTGGATAATTTGGATCGGCTGGCATATCCTTGAATCGGTATATACCTAGTGATTCTGTGTTAAAAACAGATTGGTAAAATTCGAAAGCTTCTTCGCAATTACCGTTAAAGTTTAAGTAAGCATGTAAAATAGCCATAATTTTCTTTTTTATATTTAAGTTATATCAAAGTTAGTTGTTGATTTGACAGCTGTATGTCAGTAAATAAATTGGTCAAAAATATTTTTATTATTTAAGTTTTGTTTCTATTGATAAACCAGAATATAAAAGAACTGTTTTAAAGTCTTGACGATCTGTTGTTTTATTTATCTTACTCAAAAGTAAAGTAAACCCTAATCAATCGACTTCGCATAGGACAAGTAATTTTACTGCTCGGATAAATTATATTTCTTTTCGGATGCGACTTAACGATGTGTCTGTTATGCCAAGGTACGAAGCTATATATTTTAAAGCTGCTTGCTTAATTATTTGGGGTTTGGTACTGATTAAATTGTGATAGCGTTCGGTAGCAGAAAGTGAAACCATATCAATAAAACGTTTTTTGTTAATGTGTAAAGCATAGGTCATCCATGACCGTCCCCATTCATTAAAAGCTGGAATGGTATGATACAAAGATTGAAAGGTATTAAAATCAATTTTCCAAACGCTACAGTCAGTTAAACATTGAAGATTTTCGGGAGAAGGAAACTGAAGAAAAAGCGAAGTGACTTCGATAACTACATCATGATCACCAAAAAAATCAGTTGTAATTTCATTTCCATTATAATCATGAATAAATGACCTTATGAGGCCACTTTCCAAAATATAGTATTCATGTGCTTTTTCGTCTTTCCGGAGTAAAAAATCATTTTTAGAAAAATGAAGAAGCTCATGTCCGGTCATTATTTTATTTAGGTCACTTTGTTTAATTGCTAGATTTTCATAATGATGAAGTAAAGCTTTCATAATGGGTGATTTATATTTTTTTTCTAATATGAATTTATGCAAAAAATGCCAAATCTGGTTAAAAAATGAAACAAGTATATTTAATAAGAAATGTTCTATTGCTGGTTATTAAAGGGTTCTTTATTTTTTATTTGGTACTGATTGAGTCATTTTAATGTATAAATGGTAAAGAATTTAGTTTTTTAATGTTAAATTTTTAATAAAATTTAAAAAACATTATGAATTTAATTATTTATTGTTTTAATTTGTATCAATAATTCAATCAAAAGAAAGAAACAATAAAAAAACAATAATATGTGTGGTATCATCGGAGCATTTGATTTAAAGGAATCTGTCGCATTAATCAGACCTCAAGTTTTAGAAATGTCTAAGCGTATACGTCATCGTGGACCAGATTGGTCAGGTATTTATAGTTCAGATCTGGCTATACTTGCGCATGAGCGACTAGCTATTGTAGATCCAAAATCGGGTAGTCAACCTTTGTATAGTCCAGATGGGCAAGTTGTCTTAGCTGTTAATGGCGAAATTTACAATCATCAGGAATTGCGCGATAGTCTACCAAATTATGATTTTGCTACACAATCTGACTCTGAGGTTGTACTTGCTTTATATTTAGAGAAAGGACCTCAATTTATAGAAGATTTAAACGGAATTTTTGGTTTTGCTCTTTATGACGCTCGCAATGATTCATTTTTTGTTGCTCGTGACCATATGGGTATTATACCTTTATACTATGGTACGGATGATAAGGGACAATTTTTTGTTGCTTCGGAATTGAAGTCCTTAGAAGGATTTTGCACTACTATGGATCAATTTCCTCCGGGACATTATATTTATAGCATTGAAAGTAAAGAGCCTAAGCGTTGGTATTCAAGACAATGGGAATCATATGACGCTGTTAAGGATGCTGAAACAGATATAGCTAAATTGCGTGAAGCTTTAGAAGCTGCTGTTCACCGTCAATTGATGTCTGATGTCCCTTATGGTGTCTTATTATCCGGAGGTTTAGATTCATCAGTAATTGCTGCTGTAACAAAAAAATTTGCTTCCAAACGTATCGAATCTGGTAATGCAGAAGAAGCGTGGTATCCACAATTGCATTCTTTTGCAGTTGGATTAAAAGGTGCTCCAGATTTAATTGCTGCACAAAAAGCTGCAGACCATATTGGCACTATCCATCACGAGATTAACTTTACTATTCAGGAGGGGCTCGATGCTATCCGTGATGTTATTTACCATTTAGAGACTTATGATGTTACTACGATAAGAGCTTCTACACCGATGTATTTATTATCACGTGTGATCAAATCTATGGGGATAAAAATGGTTCTTTCGGGAGAAGGTTCTGATGAGTTATTTGGAGGATATTTATACTTCCATAAAGCACCGAATGCTAAAGAATTTCACGAAGAGACAGTTCGCAAATTGAAGAAATTGTATTTATATGACTGTTTGCGTGCTAATAAATCTTTAGCGGCATGGGGTGTGGAAGGACGTGTCCCATTTTTAGATAAGGAATTCATGGATGTTGCCATGACGATCAACCCAAAGGATAAAATGATTAAGGATGGTAAAATGGAAAAGTGGGTGCTACGTAAAGCATTTGAAGATTATTTACCAGAAAGTATTGCCTGGAGACAAAAAGAGCAATTTTCTGATGGTGTAGGTTATAGTTGGATCGATACTTTAAAAGAACAGGCTGAAAGTAAAGTAAGTGATGCCGTATTTGCTGGTGCAGCAGAAAGATTTCCTATCAATCCTCCTAAAAATAAGGAAGAGTTTTTATACCGTACGATCTTTGAATCACATTTCCCTTCAGAAGCGGCTGCTAAAACAGTGCCCTCTGTTAAGTCTGTAGCTTGCAGTACTCCTGAAGCTTTATTATGGGATGCGTCATTTCAAAACTTAAATGATCCTTCGGGCAGAGCTGTTGCCGCGGTTCATAATGATAGTTATGTTAAAAAAGAGGTATTGGCTGATTAAGATCTAAATTACATCGATAAAATGGAAAGGCCTCATCTTTTAGTAGATGAGGCCTTTTTTATGAGACTTTAATGTGTGTAGCTTTAATTTTTTGACCGAAAAATATTTCTGCTTTAGATTCAAAATCAAGTGGATCATCGGTTGTATAAAATTGCATGCTTCCATTTTTAGAACTTTTGTATTCAATATCATGGTGCAGGTCCAAATATTTTTCTAAGCTTTTAGCGACGAGTGGTCCCTGTGAAATGATATTGATATGGCTGGGTACAAATTGCTTAATCACGGGTAGTAGTAAGGGGTAATGTGTACAGGCCAATATGATGGTATCAATATCAGGCGATTGTTTTAAAAGTTTTTCAATATCTTTTTCAACGAAATATTTTGCTCCTTCTGTATTGATTTCATTATTTTCAACTAAGGGTACCCAAAAAGGACAATCGTGTTGAAATACTTTTATTTCGGGATAAAATTTGTTGATTTCAATTTTGTAGGATTCCGATTTCACTGTCCCTGTTGTTGCTAGTATGCCCACCTGATTTGTTTTTGTGAATTCTTTTACAATTTCAGTTGTTGGACGAATGACACCCAGTACTTTTTTTCCAGGTGGAAGGTCATTTTGTTGGATTGAACGTAATGCTTTGGCAGAGGCTGTGTTACAAGCTAGAATAACAAGATTACATCCTAAATCAAATAACTTAAATACACATTGTTTTGTAAATTCATAGACGGTTTCGAATGAACGGGTTCCATAAGGAATGCGAGCATTATCGCCCAAGTAGATGTAATCGTATTGAGGCAATTGTTTTTTGATCTCTTTAAATACGGATAAACCACCGTACCCAGAATCAAATATCCCTATTGGACCAATCTGTTTTTTTTCTTGCTCCATAAAAAAGTGCTATAAGTATTACCTTATAGCACTTTTATTACTATAGGGTAAACTATATTTGTTTAAGCAAAGATGGTTTTTCTTTATAAATTTTCCATATTAATTCTCCAAATAATGTATTTTGCCATGCAAACCATTTTCTGGTAAAGTTTTTTGGATCGTCTTTATGAAAGGATTCGTGCATAAAACCTGTATCTCCATGTGTAGCAATCAACATTTTAACACATTCGATTACCTCTTTATCATTATTTGCTGTAAAGGCACGCATCATGATAGACATCGGCCAAATGAAATCGCGACCAATATGTGGTCCACCGATACCTTCTCCAGCAGTACCTTTAAAGAAAAACGGATTGTTTTCTGATAGGATATATTGACGTGTACGTTGATATACGGGGTCTTCTACTTTTACAGCATCCAAATATGGTAATGACAGTAAACTTGGAACGTTTGCATCATCCATCATTAAGAATGAGCCGAAGCCATCAACTTCAAAAGCATATACTTTTCCAAATTGTGGGTGATTTATTATTCCATGTTTTTGAACAGCAGCTTCCACTTCATTGGCTAGTGCTTCCATTTTAGTGGCTAAAGTATTGTTATTTTTGACTTTTCTTAAGATTTCTGCAGATTGTCTAAGGCTGACTACTGCAAAAAGATTAGAAGGAATCAAGAAAGAAAAAACAGTTGAATCATCTGAAGGTCTAAAGCTGGAGCAAATCAAACCAACAGGTTTAACGGGATATCCATAACCATCAACCTGCAGGGTGTCTGATCCTCTTGGCGTGGTACGCATAAATTTATATGGACCTAGATTTTCTTTACGTTGTTGCTCAACAAATGTCTGATAGATTTTTTCCTGTGCAGCTTCCCATTCTTCATTAAAAGGGCCTGCATCATTTGTTTCTTTCCAGTAGTGATAGGCGAGTCTGATTGGGTAACATAGCGAATCGATTTCCCATTTACGTTCGTGAATCCCTGGTTTCATGTCTGTATGATCACTGAACCATTCACCTTTTTTTGTAGGATCATTGTAGAATGCATTAGCATAAGGATCTATGTTGATG
The DNA here is from genome assembly GCF_042686355.1 of Sphingobacterium anhuiense. Taxonomy (NCBI): domain Bacteria; kingdom Pseudomonadati; phylum Bacteroidota; class Sphingobacteriia; order Sphingobacteriales; family Sphingobacteriaceae; genus Sphingobacterium; species Sphingobacterium anhuiense. The sequence continues at coordinate 286,662 of NZ_JBHUPE010000006.1, read as the reverse complement.
CATTTACTCTGTTTATGTATTAATCCAGAAATCAGATTTTTCAAACTTTTATCATCTTTCATAAATGCGAGGTATGGCCATACCTGAGCGCTGCTATCTCTTAACCACATCGCATCAATATCACCCGTAATTACATAGGTATAATTGCGATTATTTTCAACATATGGGAATACTGTTGTGTCTAAGGTATTTGGAAGGCAGTTGCCAAATAACCAAGCCAATTCTTTATTACTTGTTGCTTTACCAAATGTTACAATTGCATTTTCAATAGCTTTACTTGAAAATAGACGTTTATCTGCAGGAATACGCACTGTTGGGAATGAAGTCTGATTCGAAGCAAAAGATACTTTGCTTGCAAATAATCCAGCACCCAATACGGCTGAATTTTGAATGAATGTTCTGCGTTTCATTATTAAATTTCAAAAAGGTTATTTATTATCATACTGGTTTTCTCTGTATTGCAAGGTAATAAAAAATCGTTAAAATGGAAAGCAAATACGTTTTAGCATGTTTTTTTTGTAAATAGTAATCTTTATAAGTTTAAAAAAGCGTTATTTTGTTTTTTAGGAATAGATTTTGCTGTCCTATTTTATTGTATAAAAAAATCTCATGAAAGAAAAAGTGTCATTAAAATTTTTAGCATTTGCTGGAGTGCTTGCACTTGGTATGCTAAATCAGAACGAATTAAGCGCACAAATTAAAAATCAACCCTATTCCTATCAACTTTCTCAAAAAATGAACGATGTACTGTATTCGCCACATACGCGTTTACATACATCATCTAAACCATTTCTATTTACCGATGAATTATTGGCAAAGTTTGATTCTATAAAAACGAATCAGCCGGTAGCTTCGGATAATTGGTTTATGCGTAAGATATTTAATGAACATCTTATTGAGGTAGAGAAAGATGATTATACTTTTTATGCTGATTTATTGCCTGATATGATCATTGGGAAGGATATGATGGGCGATAAACGCCGTACTTGGATGAACTCTAGAGGTTTTCAAGCGGGAGTCACAGTGGGTGATAAATTTACGTTTTATACCAGTGCAACTGAAAATCAAGCGGTTTTTCCAGAGTACCTATCGGATTATATTGATGATCGAAAAGTTATACCAGGAGAAGGGAATACAAAACATCAGTCTAATAATAAGAAAGACTGGATGAATGCAACTGCTAGTTTGACTTATGATTTTAGTAAGCATTTTCAGGCTACTGTAGCTTATGATAAGAATTTTATCGGTGATGGATATCGTTCGCTTTTATTGTCGGATTTTTCTTCGAATTATACACATTTAAAATTTACAGGTACCATTGGTAATGTTCAGTATACTTCAGTCTGGGCGTATATGAATGATCCAACCAATAAACGTTCTAATGCATTAGGTGAGACTGAGCGATATGGTGACGGTAAGAAGTGGGGTGTTTTTCAGTATGTGGATTACAATGCTACGAATAGATTTTCGATTGGATTTTTTCAGGCCATCACCTGGGCAAATCGTGATGCCGCAGGTACTCGAGGTTTTGACTTTACTTATATTAACCCTGTGATGTTTTTACGTCCGGTCGAATCTAATAATTCAACATCTCCGGATAAGATGTTTTTAGGTTTGAATACAAAGTATAAGGTTCTTAAGAACATAACAGCTTATGGCCAGTTCCTGTTGGGGGAATTTACGGCTAAAGAATTTTTTGCAGGAAAGGGTTATGTGCATAATAAATGGGGAGCTCAGTTTGGTGTAAGGGGATATGACATATTTGATGTAAAAAACTTAAACTTTTTAGTTGAGTACAATACAGCCAGACCTTATACTTATGCCCACTTTGATTCTGGTTCAAACTACAGTAATAATGCTGAGCCATTGGCGCATCCTTTGGGCGCTAATTTTAGAGAGGTAGTTGGTATTGCTAACTATGCATGGAAAAGATTTGATTTTTCTGCGCAGCTGAATTATAATGAAAAGGGGTTAGATCTTGAGGATGGTTCAAATATGGGAGGTGATATTTTTCAGTCTTACCGTACTTATGCTAACATGTATGGTAATCATATTGGGCAAGGTATAAAAAGTCAAGTTGTATATGCAGATGCTAAAGCTGCTTACGTTCTGAATCCTAAGTATAATCTTAGATTCGAATTAGGTTATTCGCAACGTTATCAAAAGATACAATATGAGACCCCGCTAACGCATAAATCGGGTGTATTTAGTATTGGCCTTCGTTCAAGTTTTAGATCATTATATAGTGATTTTTAGTCCGTAAATTGTTTAAAAGAAACCGAGCTTGATTGCTCAAGAAGCTATTTATTTTAATGAAAAACATATTAATTCTCAATGGACCTAATCTTAATTTATTAGGAGTCAGAGAAAAATCAATTTATGGGGCACAAGATTTTGATAGTTATTTTTCAACTTTAAAAAATAACTATGAATCTGTTGAATTGAGTTATTTTCAAAGTAATACTGAAGGATTTATTATAGATAAATTGCATGAGGTAGGTTTTGAATACGACGGTATTGTGCTCAATGCAGGGGCTTATACGCATACTTCTGTTGCAATTGCTGATGCTATTGCAGCTATTAATACTCCGGTTGTAGAGGTACATATTTCAAATGTTCATACACGGGAGGAATTTAGGCATCATTCGTATTTGTCAAAGAATTGTGTGGGAGTCATTTGTGGCTTTGGTTTAGATAGCTATCGATTAGGTGTTGAAGCACTTCTTGCCCGCTAGTATTTGATATTATATAATAAAAAATCCCCTTGATCACTCAAGGGGATTTTTTATTGTTTTCAATTATTCAAATCATTTATTTCTTCAAATGCATGTCAAAGTATCTGGCAATTTTTTCATACATATGAATACGATCTTTCCCAGAAACATTATGTTCATGAGTAGGGTATAGGAAATAATCAACCTGTTTTCCTGCTTTGATACATGCTTCTACAAACTCCATACTGTGCTGTTGTACCACTACTGGGTCTTGAGCTCCGTGAATGATTAATAAGTCGCCCTTAAGCTGATCTGCTTTATCAATTAGTGAAGTCAATTTATAGCCTTCTGGATTTTCTTGAGGCATATCCATATAACGTTCTCCGTACATGACTTCATAGTATTTCCAATCCATTACTGGACCACCTGCTACTGCTGCTTTAAAGATGTCGTTATGGTGTATCATAAATGATGTTGTCATAAATCCACCGAAACTCCATCCGAATATTCCCATCTTGTTTTGATCAACAAACGATTTGGATTTCAAAAACTCGATACCTTTCATTTGATCAGCCATCTCTGCTTGTCCTAATTGACGGTGTGTTGCTGTTGCAAATGCTCTTCCACGAGCGTCTGTTCCTCTATTGTCCATTGTGAATACAATGTAACCTTGTTGCGCCATGTACATATCAAAATAACCCGCACCGCCTAACCATTTATTGGTTACTAATTGTGAATGAGATCCTCCATAAAGGTAATACATCACTGGATATTTTTTATTTGCGTCAAAATCACTTGGATAAATGATACGGCCAGTTAAAGGTGTTGCTCCATCTGCAGATGTCAACGTGATAAATTCTATTTTAGGAGGATTGATCTTTCCTAAAAACGGATTTGTTGACTCCACTATCTTTTCTATTTTACCGGATTTTGTAGCTTTTATCTGAACAATATTTGGAGTTGTCAGATTACTGAATTGGTCTAAAATATAAGAGCCATCACTGTTTAATTTGGCATTGTGTGTTCCTGTACCCTGTGTTAATTGTATTGTTTTACCGGTTTTAAGGTCTACTGAAAAAAGCTGACGATCTAATCCATCATTAGTGACACCTGTATAATAAATTAAATCTCCTTTTGGCGAAAAGTCGCCTAGCTGCTGTACAATAAGATTTTGATATCCTAATTTTTTGATCAATTTACCATCAGTATTATACAGGTAAAGTTGATTGAAACCTCCTCTGTCTGATTGATATAGAAATTGTTTTGGGTTATTTGGTAAAAACAATAAATCATTTTGAGGTTCTACCCATGTCGAAGCTGTTTCTTCAAATAATGTTTTGATTAGACGACCATCTTGTGCATTATATTGGTTAAGTTTTAGATGATTTTGTTCACGATTTAATACCCCAACATAAATTGATTGTCCAGAAGGATCCCATGTTACCGCTGTTAAAAACTGTTCTTTTGGTTCTCCCGTCGCAAGGGTAATTTTTTGTTTTGTTTTTGTATCATAAATGACCAAGGTAACTTCTTCACTTTTCATACCCGCCATCGGGTAGCGAATATCTTTGACTGAAGCTACACGCGTGTCCCATTGGATAAGCGGGTACTTAGTAACCATCGTTTCGTCTTTGCGGTAGTACAATAATTTGTCATTTTGCGGGTTCCACCACATACCTTTTTTGATACCAAATTCTTGTCTATGCGTATAGTCACTTCCACTAAGAATACCGTCTACTGTATCTGCAGTAACAACAGTTAATTGCCCAGTATTGTCTTTAATTTGTATATTATTACCAATTAAAAAAGCTACTTTACTGTAATCTGTTGTATATTCTTGATTTGTTGCCTCCAACTTTGTTTCCAACAGATGAACTATTTCTTTATTCTTTACGTTAACAGCGATATGATAATGAGCTTGTTTCGTATAGAGTATAAAGCTGATCGTATTTGCATCCTCCCATTTATAATCACTAGGAAAGATCTGTAAATTAATCTGCTCATTTGGAATCCTTGTTTTTAAAGCATTTTGTAAGTCATTTTTGCTCAGTATTATTTCCTCAGACCCTGTGTTCGTAGCACTTTTCTGAACTAAATTTTGATATCCCTTATCCAAATAACTAATGTTATTGCTGTTGGGTATCCAATTGCTGCTAATAAGGGCAGTCGGGGCATATGTACGAGGTCCAAAGACTGTTTCTTCTATATTCAAGTTGCGCTGACCATAAGCCATTGAACTTGCTAATAACAAAAGTAGCGTGAGTTTTTTCATGCATTTAAAGATTTTTAGTGCCTAAAATTATTGTTTTCTTTTGACTATTTCTCATTTGTGTTGCTAAAGAAGGTCTTTTTTTTAAAATAAAATATTGATTTTTGATGTAAAACAATATTTTATGAATGTTTTATGGTTATATGTGAACTTTATAGGAGATGAAAATTTCTTTTTGTAGTATTTAATTTGGTACTTTTGCAAAAGTTAAATGATTAGCATATGCATAGTCTTTTATCGATATATTTCCACATTAATAATATAACCTACATTGCGTGATCATTTAGAAATAGTATGGCAAAAGGCACGGTTCTTTATCAATAGTCAACCGTTTCATGAAGGATTAAAAATTACGGTGGCAGTGCTAATTCCGGTTGTAATATTTGCTTGTTTCGGCCATTTGCACAATGGTGTAACCTTAGGAATAGGTAGCATTATTGCAAGTACTCCAGATCTGGTTGGTCCTTACCGGGAACGCCGTCAGTCCTTGTTTATCAATGTTGCTGTTATTTTCGCAATGAGTATGCTTACGCGTATACTTCCTTTTTCAGATGTATTCCTTGGTTTGTTTATTGCTTTTTTCTCTTTTGCAGCTTGCATGCTCACTGTTTTTGGTATCAGAGCTATGGGAATCGGAGCTTCTTGTTTATTGGCTCTATTTTTTAGTTTGACATTGACACATGAAAGCAGTCATCCTATAACAGAGGCTTTATTGATGACTGGAGGTGCAGTCTGGTATATGATTTTTGTGTTAGCAGTACGCTACATGAGACCTTATCGGGTCAGTCAACAGGTTCTGGCAGAGTGTGCTTATAAGATCGGTACTTTATTGCGTATCAAAGCTTGCTTCTTTGATGTTCATACTGCGATTGCAAAGACTCATAAACGTGTTATTCAGATCAATGTAATATTGAATCAAAGACAGGAAAATGTACGTGAAGTTTTATTTTCTGCGGCTACTGAGAAGCAATTTGCAAGTTACCAATATAAACAGCTTACTTTTATTTTCGCGACCTTGATGGAACTGTTTGAAAGAATAAATGCTTCTCATCATGATTATTATCAGATTCGTGAAACATATGGACACACAAAGGTTTATCAGGTCATACCTGAATTGTTAATTAGCTGTGCTCAAGAATTGGAGCGACTGACGACTCCAATCAGTTTATTGAAGCCACCGAAGACAGCTATTCAATTTACAGGACAGTGGGATAGAGCCTATGCTGAAGTTATCGCTTTAGAGAGCCAAGAGCAAGGAACAACAATTGTATTGAAGAAAATCCTTGTTAATATCCGTTATGTCATGCAGAAAATAAGAGAGGTTCATCGTATTTTATCTAAATCTGAGGAAGTTCATGATCACTCGGAGTTACTCGCACACAAAGAACGTTTCTTTAAACAAAGAACCTTTTCGTGGCCTGCATTACAGGCACATTTAAATTTAAAGTCACCAATTTTTAGACATTCACTTCGTGTCGCTATTGTTATGTTGGTTGCTTTTGTTATTACTAAAACACTTCCTGTTTTTTTTCCAGAATACATTGCTTTGACAAAACATAGTTTTTGGATTTACATTACCATAATTGTTATTCTGCGTCCTGGTTTCAGTTTAAGCAAACAACGAAGTATTGATCGATTGAAAGGATCATTTCTGGGGGGCATGTTGGGATTATCAAGTATTTTCTTGATCACAAATATTTATGTACTCCTAGGTCTCATGTTAGTTTATATGCTATTGACTTTTACTTTTTTAAGAAGTAAATATGTTTATGGTTCATTTTTTCTAACAGCCTTTTTTCTAATTGCTTATTATTTCTTTACAGGAGTAGATGATTTTGGCGTTCTTTTATTGAAGGAACGTCTATTGGATACTGTAATTGGCTGTGTGCTTTCATTTTTATCTTTTCATTTCATATTTCCTACTTGGGAAAGTGATTCAGTAAAGACGTATTTGAAAAATGTGATACAGGCGAATGTACATTTCTTATCTGTTAGTTTTCGTAAGTTATCGGGTGATAAAGTTGATATTGCGGATTATAAATTGGCTAGGAAAGAAATTTATCTCAGTTTAGCGGAATTGAATGCACTAAATGAACGTATATTGAATGAACCTATATTTCAACGCCCGTTCACAAAGGAATTAAATGACTTTTCTATTTTTACGCATCAATTGATTTCCTATGCTATGGCCTTTACAAATATGCTGGACCATAGTTCCGGTTTAGCCTTTCATGAGGAGCATGAACGGCTGATGAACAAGATTCTTTCGAAATTAAAAAAGACCTATACTTTGTTAGCCATTGATTCATTAGAAATTCTTGCCTTGAAAACAGCTGTTTCAAAAGTGCATATAAGTGATCAGAGTGACGAGCTATTAATTAGAGAGCAATTAGAATTAATGGATGGTCTTGTGGATAAATTGTATCATAATTCTTTAGATATTTTCTTACTGGCTAAGCGGTCGCTATAAGTAATTTCAGAAAAATAAAAAAGGTAGCTTTTGATTTAAGCTACCTTTTTTTTAATATGTATTTTATGCCAGCGGGTTTACTTGATCTGCAACTGGAAACTCTTGCCCAGTATTTCCGATTAGTTTGTTGAGTTCAAATCGGGCATTATCTGTCATATCTTCACCTCCAGCCAATTTAGCTTTGTCTAATAAGTCTAAGGCAAGTTTCTCTTCTTCACGTTGTTCATTAACTAGCCATTGAAGGAAATTCCATGTTGCCCAATCACCTTCTTGCATACTTAAATTTACTATTTTATAGATAGATTCTGTGTTTTCTATTTCTTGTTGTAGTACCATTTCAAAGCATTCTAGAATGTTTTTAGGCTCTGGTTCTGGTTTCTTTATTGCATCAATTTTTACAGATCCACCTCTTTCTTGAATATATTCTATTATTTTGGCCATATGTACGCGCTCTTCTTGGGAATGCTTCATAAGAAATGAATTGACACCATCTAACATATTCTGATCAGCCCAACAAGCTAACATTAAATATACTTGAGCAGAATATGCTTCTAATGTAATTTGATCATTCAAAGCTTTACTAAGAGTCTGTGATAATCTATTGGTTGTTATTGCCATTTTTTTGCGATTTATGCACCACGAATTCGTATAAGTTTATTCGGGTGTCTGTTAAAAATTGTATACCTGTGTCACATATGTTAATGTGTACTTTATTAGAATCAACAGCCAGGAGACGAAAATGTTTGCAGATATTCTTTTTTAGGGATGAGTAAAATGAGCCAATCTTTTTATTATAAATAGTTACAATTGCGTTATTCGGTGATTTTTGTGATGTTGTTTCTATTGATCACCCTGTTTATTTTCAGATTAGAACTGTGTATATACTATATATTATTTATCTATATTATATCTTATTATTTTGATCTTTATGTCTATAACTAAGCAAAATTTTGCTTGTCATATCGATAATAATTTAATTTTTATATCTTTAACATAAGATTATTAACCAATGAAATTTAATTCATATTTATTTTTTTTATTCTTTATAGCGGTTTTGTTTAATAGCCAGGTTCTGGCTAATAACAAACTTAATAAAGCTCCTGTTCCAACTTGGGTTAGAGCGAATAAACTTTCACCTTCAAAAATTGATATTAAAGATATAGGACAAGGGTATTATTATGATTTGATTGAATATCAGGTTAATATAGGGGAGCAAATTAAGTTTTTTAGAGATGTTAAAGTTTTATTTGATAGTAACGGTGCTGAAAATGCAGGTCAAATTTCAATAAACTTTGATCCAAAGTATCAGCAGGTTACTCTTCATGAATTGAAAGTAATTAGGGATGGGAAAACTATTGATAAGCTTGATGTCGGTAAATTTACCTTAGTTGCTACTGAGACCGATTTATCTCGATTTATCTATAATGGAACTTATTCTGCTTATTATATATTGGATGATTTAAGAAAAGACGATAAGATCATTGTTTCATATAGTTTGAAGGGATTTAATCCTGTTTTTGAAAATAAGTTTTTTGACAAATATTATCTGCAATCTTATGAACCTATCGGTTTGGCAGTAGTTAATTATATTGTTCCGAAAAATAGGAAGTTAAATTTTAAATCGCATAATAATGCTAGTAAACCGCTTATAGAAGAAGGTAGTAATCACGTTTCTTATAGCTGGGAAGAGCAGTCGTTTCCTGCCGTTGAATTTGATGAATATGCGCCTGCATGGTATACAAGTCTACAATGGATAGAGTGTACAGAATTTAATTCTTGGTCAGAAGTAGGGGGCTGGATGGCGCGGACTAATCCAACTGTAGATTTTAAAGACGGTTCTCCGCTAGCACTTCTAGTTGATAGATATTGGGATGATTCTCAGGGAGATTCGATGAAATTTCTGAAAAAGGTAACGCATTTTGTGCAGAATGATATTCGTTATATGGGAGTTGAGCTGGGTGAATTTTCTCATCGTGCTAACACACCGGAAAAAATTTTTAATCAGCGATACGGTGATTGTAAAGATAAATCATTGCTGATGATTTCCATGTTAAAACGGAAAGGAATAAAAGGATCTTTGGTTTTAGCGAATTCTTACCTTACATATGGTATGGAAGATTATCTACCATCGCCAGGTGCTTTTAATCATGTTGTGGCTGCTATTGAGATTGGAGACAGACAACAGTATATTGACCCTACCATCACTAATCAAGGTGGCGGGATTACAGATTTATATTTCCCTTACTACGGTAGAGTTTTAAAAATCGATGATTCGAAGCATTTGACATCTGTTGATAAAAATGTCAATGGATTAACAAAAATTTCAGAAACTTATTTGCTAGATAGTAAGGGTGGAGCAATTTTAGAGGTTAAAACGAGCTATAGCGCCTCTAGTGCAGACTTTATAAGAACTTCATTTAAAGAAAGTGCAAAAAATCAGATACAAAAGAGTTATTTGGATTACTACAAAAAAATGTATCCCAAAATTTCCATTAAAGAGTCACTAAAATTTGAAGATGAGTTTGATAAAAATATTATTCATGTAACAGAGAGGTATTATATTGAGAAAATTGGTGAAAAAGATGAGGCGTCAAATAAAAATATCTTTGGCATATATGCGAGTCAAATTAATAATAATTTACCTGAACTTAATTCATCAGAAGGTTTAGCGCCTCTTGGTTTGTATTTTCCGTATTGCTTAGAATATGATATTCGCATCGTAAATCATGGCGGGGTTGAATTTAATCCAGAAAGAGAGAGCTCTTTTATTGATCGTGATTCTTATTATTTTGGTAAAACTGTTAAAACGTCAAAAGACACGCTTATTATCAGCTACAATTTTGGATTCCACAATCCTTTCGTAGCATCGAGTGATAAAAAACAATATGTTGATGATTTTAAAAACAGAGATGTTTTATTGTACAATGCATATTACATTGAGGATAATGGAATAATCGTCGGCTCTAACATTTCAGGTAAAATCAGTATGCTTACAATTTTTGGATGTGTTTGCATTATTTTAATCTGTGTTATTTTTATACTTCGCTATAATAAAACAGCATCATCTTCAATGATTCAATTATACGAGGAGCCCGAATACCATTCAGTTGGGGGATGGTTGATTTTATTAATTATTTCGATGGTAATTACTACTCTAAGAGTTGCTTATAATTTTTTTGAGTCTGGGTATCTAACTCAGGAGATCTGGGAGAGTTATAGGTATACTAATTATTTTCCGGGCTATGTTCATAAAATATTTGTTGCGAGTGAAATTTTATTAAATATCATTCTCTTAATGGGTTTTATATACTGCATCTATTTATTTAGTAAAAAAAGAGATCTTTTCCCACAAACTATGATTGTTGTGCTCGCTGTGATGTTTCTTTCAAATGTTGTTTTTACTTTTTTTAATTATTTTTATATGAGTAATATTTTAGCTCCCGATGTAATTTCTACAAATGTGAAGAATATCATCTACAGTGTGCTATGGGGGATGTATCTTTATAATTCAGAGCGTGTGAAAGGAACTTTTGTAAACGCTTATAATCAAGAATTAGCGATTAATAAAGAGACTGCACTGTCGGAATAGATATGACTACTATATTTTTATTTGCCAGTTTTATGTATGCGTTTTTAAATTAGATCATGATGTTGTATAAAATTTTTGTATTCTTTTGTTTAATCTTAACCAATTTCACTTCTTCAGCGCAGGGTTATAAATTGTTGCAAGATATTTCTTATGTAGAAAAGTCTGAAAAAGATATGTATAAACAAGAGCGCTGTAAGTTAGATTTGTATTTTCCGGAGGACAAATCGAGTTTTGCTACAGTCGTATGGTTTCATGGCGGAGGATTAGAGGAAGGAGAAAAATATGTACCATTGGAGCTTAAGGAAAAGGGGATTGCTGTAATTGCTGTTAATTATAGATTGAGTCCCAAAGTAAAGGGGCCAGATTATATTAATGATGCTGCTGCTGCTATTGCCTGGGCGTTCAATAACATCGCAAAGTATGGTGGTGATCCTACTAAAATATATGTATCTGGGCATTCGGCTGGAGGTTATCTGGCATTGATGGTCGGATTGGATGTGAGCTATCTGAAGAAATACCATATAGATGCTAACCAGATCAAAGGTATAGCACCTATCAGCGGGCAAACAAATACCCATTACACTATCAAGAAGGAACGTAAACAGTCAATGGAAATACCCATTATTGATCAGTATGCACCTATTCATTTTGCTAGAAAGGATGCTCCTCCGACTTTGTTGATTACAGGTGATGCTAGATTAGAATTACCTGCCAGATATGAGGAGAATGCACATCTGGCCAAAGTGCTCGAAAACTTAAAACATTCTAAAACGGAGTTATTCCAATTACAGGGTTTTGATCACGGTGCTGTCTATGCCCCAGGTTGTTTGTTGTTATTAAGATGGATGGAGAAGCTAGACCGAAATTAATAATGAAAATTTAGGAATAGATTAAGATACCTTGATCTTGTTGATTTTTAATCTATTCTGATTTTTACGGTTTATAATCTTCTTTCAGATTTTGAATTGAATTCATCGTCATATTATTTTTTGTGGTTTATAGTAAATGAATGAGAATGTTGCTTAAAGTGTTAAGAAATTAGCAATTGTACGAACTATTTAGGTAATTTAATGTTATTGATTATACTAAACTATGCCAATTATGAAAAACGAAAAGATCAATATGGATGCGCGTATTTTACAGTATAATCTGCATTATGGTTTTATGGAAAATCCTATGATGTTCAATTTTGAATATAATCCTCACAGACTTATTGTAAGAAATTATGCGCTTAGGAATAATCACATAGAGGTATATAAAGGTTACCTGCTTAACTTTTTTCCAGATAGGGCCACTAAAGAATTGGAGCAGTTTGGTGTAGATATCTTACATTTAAAATACTTTAATAAAGGCGAAGCATCAAAGTGGCTAATGACTCAAGATGTTAAAGTTTTACAATCTGATATTAATGCAGATGATCAAGATGCTGTGTTTAATATTGTTTATTTATCCGATCAAGATGATATTAACCCTTATCTGAATGAGGACAATGATGATTTCATCTTGCGTCATTCTTGTCCAAATCAAGTACTTAAATCAAGAGAAAAAATATGGTTAGATACGAGAGTTGATGGAATTGGTTTGCAATTCTTATAATTTAATTGATCCGTTTCTGACCTTCTTCTATTTTATTTATTTCGTGCTGAAAACACCAAAGTATAACAAGGTATTTCACTTTTTATATTCTAGCATGGTCTCTAGTTTCATATTCTTTGCTCCGATATGTCTTCAAATTTGTGTGTGAGTTACCAAAAGCTTATTTTTATCTTTTGAAGGAATTAAAAGGTAATCAGATATTATGTCATGAATATAGAGCAACAAAAAATTATCTTGGTAGAAGACGAACAAGATGTAGCTGATCTGATTGTTCAGGGCTTGGAAGAGGACGGTTATCAGGTAATTCATTTAAATAAAGCAAATTTATTGCAGGAGCTGCTTAGCAATCATGATATATCTCTCGTACTGTTGGATATATTGTTACCAGGTACCAATGGGCTGGAGATTTGTAGACAAATCCGGTTTTGGGGTTATACTGATTTACCTGTGATGATGCTAACTGCCCTGGGAACTCCCGAAAATGTTGTTCTGGGTTTGGACAACGGGGCTGATGACTATCTTTCTAAACCTTTTAAACTGATTGAACTTAAAGCAAGAATTCGTTCTTTGATTCGACGCAAGCATTCCATACTTCAGGCTACACAGCGGGATCAGGAACCAGTCCATGAGATATATAAATACGGTTTTTTTGAAATCGATGATTATAAAAAAATAGCTTATTGTGAAAAACAAGAATTAACGCTTACGAGTACAGAATATCGATTGCTTTTATTGTTTATCCAAAATCCCAAAAAAGTATTTGAGCGTAGCGAACTGCTTGATCGGGTATGGGGAATAAACTTTGATATTGGTTCTAATGTAGTGGATGTTTATGTTAACTATCTCCGCAAGAAAATAGAAAAAGTATCATCCAAAAAAGCTATACATACAGTGATCGGTATGGGATATGTTTTAAAAGTCGAAGATTAAGATTTTATGCATAATTATAATAAAAAGCTTATTTACCTCATTACCATTCTGGTTATCTATGTCTGTTGTTTTGTTGGTTTTATTTTTTATTCTATTTCCAATTTTGCGTTTCGCGATTTTTATAAACGGTTAGATCTGAGACGGAATATAGCAGCTGAGAAATTTTTAAATAATGGTAGCGCAGATCAAAATAACCAATGGAGCTTAGAATTTATTGAGAATCTTGATAATCAGCACGAATTTCTTGTCGAGTTTGATGTCGCTGGGAATATTGTGAAGAGTCGTGGTTTTAATCGAAAGCTATGGAGTAAGATCGATAAAAAAGGTGTTTCTAATTTTAAATCCGATAGTCAGTTTTATTCGACCAAATTTTTTGAAAAGGATGGGCGGAGGTATATAATTGGAGCTTCTGCTGAGAACTACTTTTATACGCATCATCTTGCATATCTTCGAAATCTGCTGATAATTAGTTTAATCTTGGGTATACTTTTTATTTTGGTAGTTTCCGTTTTTATGAAAAGTTCTTTCTTGAAGCCTATCTTAACAATGATGAAGGAGGTGCAACAAATAGGTTCTGAAAATTTACATAAAAGATTGGATGAAGTTAAATATAAAGGGGAGCTTAAGGATCTTGCCAGCACTTTTAATAATATGTTAACAAGATTAGAGACATCATTTGAAACTCAGAAAAATTTTATCAGTAATGCTTCACATGAATTGAATACTCCTTTGACTTCCATAATAGGGCAGGCAGATCTGGCGCTATCAAAAGAGCGAAGTAAAGAAGATTATCAAAAAACTCTTTTGAAAATTATTTCATCTGCTGAGCATTTAGAAAAAAAAACAAAGGCACTTTTATTGTTGGCACGTACTGGTTTTGTCAGTAATTCATCTTCTTTTAGTCCTGTTCGTATTGATCAAATTATAATGGATGCGGAGTTGACAATCAAAGCTATTAATGATAAGTTTCGTATTGTTACTGATTTTGACTTATTGCCAGATGACAGTATGCGTCTTAAAATTAATGGAAATGCTATTTTACTTCAATTGGCTTTGTCCAATATTATTAGTAATGCCTGTAAGTACTCATCTAATAGGACTGCCTATATTGCTTTAGGTGCTTTGGCTAATAAGGTGTTTATTTTGATCAAAGATGAGGGCATAGGTATCCCTTCAGAAGATTTGGAACATATTTATGATCCTTATTTTAGGGCTTCAAATACCGATGGTATTGACGGTTATGGTATTGGCTTGCCTTTGGCTCGCAATATCATTAAATTACACGAGGGGACGTTAAAAGTTAAATCTTCTGTAGGAAAAGGAACAACAGTTGAAATAGAGCTCCCTACTTATCTTAAATTTTAATCCTATTCTAATCTTTTCATTTGTTTTAATCTCATTTTAATTTCAGCTTTGAAATTCTAATAGAAAGCTAATTTCAGCTTCATTCCATTGCAATCTCTCGGTTTTAACTTTGTATCAAAAGTAATTTGATATGAAGAAACGTATATTGATTCCTAGTGATTTTACAATAGATTCGCTTTTATTTGTGATCCAAAGTCTCGAACATTCGAAGGCGAAAGAAGTGGAGGTCGTATTGGTATATGGCAACCGCAGTAGTACGTCTATCAGTGAATTGCTAGGTATTAAATTGGAGGATCAACTGTCAGATCTTCATTCGGAAGATTTTATTAAAGCTTGCCAGATGATCTGTAATCGCTATGAAGATCGGAAGTTGGTCATATATACGGATATCATCGGTACCGACAATTCAAATTACTTACATAATTATTTATTAGGCGCAAAGATTGATGAAATCAGAGTGCCATCAAATTATGCATTTGAAAAAAGAACTAAGCATTTTTTTGATGTAGGAAAGGTTTTACTGCGGTTGAACGCGCGTAAACTGGGGCAAGTCGGAATTATACAGAAACCTGGTACTGAGAAATTTGAGTGTAATGTTTTATCTGATTTATTCTTTAAAAAAAAATGGGATGTCAATTATTAAAATAAATCTGCTGGTTAAATTCAACTTTATCTTACTTGCTTTGCTTCTTTTTTTAGCGACAACTATGGTGATGTTTTATGAAAGTCCAGAGCGTATGTTGGAAGGAGAATGGGTCGAAAAAGGATGGTATTTTGAAAAAGTGGATAATATGCCATCTTTTCAAAAGCAATCGACGATTCATGAAGAAATTAAAAATACTCTGATTGCACATTTACCGCCTCTTCAAGACGGCTTGTGGCACTTTGAAAGAAAAGGAAGCCGCAGTTATATTGCACATCATCATGATAATAGATATAATTGGTTTTTAAAGGGAAGAGGTCATATTTTGGAGTTACGGAAAGACGATAAACTTGTGGAAAGTTTTGTGATACATGAACTTAGTGATACCAGATTAATACTACATCTTAATTTAGATCTACAGGCTAAGGGAATTGCACGAATTGTGTTGGAGAAAGGAGAAAAAATAAATTATGCTAAGAAAATATAGTAATCATCGCACGATACAAGACAATATTAAATTGGGATCCTTGACTGCTTTTTCAGCAGGTATGGTCAATGTCGCATCGGTCATCGTTTTTTTTTCATTTACCTCAAATGTAACGGGGTATTATGCCATTTTTGCTCAAGAGATTGCTAAGGGTAACTGGTATCAGGGGGCTGTAGTTTTATTCTGGATATTATTATTTTTAATTGGCAGTATGCTTTCGAATATGATTATTATTCATGGAAAGGGGCGTTTTAGTGCTTTTCTTACTCATTCTATACCTTTAGTTCTTGAAATATTAAGCATATTATTTGTCGGCATTTATCTGGATTTTTTTTATAAAGATTCTTTACAGGAAACAGAAATCTTGGTGGGGGCGTTGTTATTCGCTATGGGCCTACAAAATGGATTGACTGCCAGTATTTCAAACTCAGTAGTAAAAACGACTCATTTGACGGGGCTTACAACAGATCTGGCTATTCTGATCTCTATGTTTA
Source organism: Sphingobacterium anhuiense (assembly GCF_042686355.1). Lineage (NCBI taxonomy): Bacteria > Pseudomonadati > Bacteroidota > Sphingobacteriia > Sphingobacteriales > Sphingobacteriaceae > Sphingobacterium > Sphingobacterium anhuiense. Next base: position 270,105 of record NZ_JBHUPE010000006.1, on the reverse strand, counting down.
CAAAGGAATCTAACAGACACAATAAAGCACTTGTTGATAAATTTAATTTATTGTTGAGTATAGTAATGGCTTATGTTGCGGGTGGGCTGTTAAGTGGTTTATCATTTGCTTTTTTGACCAATAAGACATTTTATGTAGTATGTTTTGTGCTATTGATCATAGGTTCTTATGATTACTATAAACTATATATTATCAAAAAACAATATGTGCAGCGACACCGCCAATCATTAGTTTCCTAGCTTTTTATATATTTTTTATCATTTCAAGTTGAGACACATTATTTTCAAGACTTAAACTTTTAAAAAATCCAGTGCTTTCTGAAGAACTATTGTCGATATTAAAGGCATATAGTTCTTTTGATCCGGTTGATTGTGTCATCGCATTTATCAATTGTGTTGCTATGCCTTTCCGTCTATGGATTGTAGGAACTGCAATTTGTTGTATTCTTTTTGTCTGAGCATTATAGATTATATATCCGACCAATTTGTCTTCTAAATACGCGCAGAGGATAGTAATCTTATCTTTGCTTTTTTCTAAAGTTGTTATGGAATTTTGCCAAGATGGTTTAATTGACCAAAAAGATATAAAATCATCCCATTTAAAATTTTCTACTTGTTTAATAGATAAAAAACTGGATTTCTTATCTGATTCAAAAGATCCTTTAAAACAATCTAGCGTTCTGTTAACCCGATAATTCATTTTCTCATAGGCGCGTATTGCCCGTTGGTTACCGACAATAACTTCCAGTACCATATGATCTACATCAAGATCTTTTAGTTTTGGGATTAAGTAATTATACATTTTACCTACCAAACCTTGTCCTCGAAAATCAGGAATGACTCCAGTAGCAGCATTATAAGCGACCAATTTTTCACCAGTATGATTTAAGGCATGAAGCATAAAACCAACTAATTTACCTGAATAAAAAACTCCTAAAGATAAATCAAGCCGGATGTTTTCGGTGAAAATTTTATATTCCAACTGCTGAGAAGTAAGTTGAAATGGAACGATATAATCAGAAAATGATTGGTTTAAAATTTCTGTAATGTAATCAATTCTAATATTTTCTAAAGTTGTAATTTCCATTTTTTATTACAGAATGCTTTCTTATTATTTTTGAGCAAGATGAGTGAACTATTCTATTCACTTTACTAAGGTATAAATTTCTTAAGTGCTAGAAGTTTTACTGTTTTAGTGTACCTGGAGAAATGCCAAATTTCTTTTTAAATGCTGTTATAAAATGTTGGGGATTCTGATAACCGATGTGGTCTGCCACTTCATTTACATATTTATCCTCTTCTAACAACAGCCTTTTTGCTTCTTCCATTTTCAGATCTTTGATGTAGCTGTATACTGTCATTCCAAAAAGCTCTTTAAAGCCTAGCATAAGTTTCCGTTTGTTCATGCCAATAAGTTGAGCCAGTTGTGTGATGGTTAGGAATTGGTCCATGTGCTGCTCGATTAGTTGTTTCGCATGAAAGAGTTTATCTCTATCCATTTTTCCAAAAGAGAGAGATTTTTGGTGGGGATGATTATTGGATTTTTGTAATTGCAGGAGGAAAAGTTCTGTCATTTTTGCTTCCATATATAGCCCGCGCATCTTTTGATTGTAAGGGTTAATTTGAATCTGTGCTATTGTATTGCGCATTGCTGGAGTAGTGGTCATCACAGTTCCTGAGAATAGATTTGATGTGTCAGAAGCAAAATCACTTAATAATTTTTCAAAATGAGATTGGCCTATCCTAATTTCCAAAAAACTCCCTGTTTGAGTTTGAGACATCACAATATCTTGTCTATAATCTTCTAAATATGATATAGTATTGCTTCCTTTTATAAGATTCAATGGTTGTCCGGAACGATAAGCTCCACTAGATCCATCTAATCTGAAGTGCATTTCAAGAGCTTCTTTTTCAATATTAATCTGGAGTTGCTCTTCTTTAAGTAATTTATAATTGCACTGGATAAATTGTAACGAATCAAAGGTCGTTTCGTGAAAAAAAAACGCACCACCTGATTTTGTTTTTATATTATGTTTCTTTTCCGAATAAGCAGAAAACTTTTCGCTTTTTAGACTATTGCGTTGGATAATAGTTAATTCCTGATTTTGCATCATTGCGTAGGTTTTAATCTCTATTGCGTTATCTTCTCTCGATATGTAATGATAATATTTGTACAAAGGTAAGCAAATAAGTTTTTATGTATTGTTTTGGAATGAACTCGATATACAATTTGCTTTATTCCTTCATAAGTTGAATTTTTTTTTAAGACAGTTTAAAAATGAAAGTAGAAAAAATACAGGATGTTATTGTTGTCGGAGCTGGGCAAGCTGGACTGGCCATAAGCTATTATCTTAAAAACCATAGAATAAAACATATCGTATTGGAGCAGCATTTTATTGGTTATTCGTGGAAAGAGCATCGCTGGGATTCATTCAAAATGAATACACCGAACTGGATGACCACTCTTCCTGGTATGGATATTCCGATTAATAAAAGGGAATACTTTATGACTAAAGAAGAATTTGTAATGTATTTGAAAAAGTATGTTCGAACATTTAACCTACCTATATTAGAAAACCATAAAGTAATCGGAATTGAAAAAACTGACATAGGTTTTGCTGTAAATATAGAGCAGGCGGGTGTATTTTATACATTTTTATCAAAAGCAGTTGTAATCGCTTCGGGCATTATGAATAAGATTTCATTGCCCAAGCTATGGAAAAACGTACCTGCTCATGTAAAACAATTTCACGCTTCCGAATATAAGAATGTGAAACAAATGCCTAGTGGAAGTATATTGGTTGTGGGAGGTGGGCAATCAGGTTGTCAGATTGCTGAAGAACTGGCTTTGGCAAAGAGAAAAGTATATTTAGCTGGAAGTAAAGTCGCAAGAGCACCACGCCGCTATAAAGGTAAAGATATCATGGAATGGATGGATCGGATGGGGATGATGGATATGTCCAGTAAGTTGTTAAAAGAAAAATCTCATTTACTTGCTGTGCAACCTCAAGTTTCAGGTCTAGGTTTGTTAGGACATACGGTAAGTTATCAATCATTGTATAGTATAGGGGTCACAATTCTTGGTGGTTTAAAAGGCGTAGATGATGAAAATCTATATTTTGACGATAATGCTAAAAGTAATATTCATTATGCAGATGAAACCTCGGTTTTTATTAAGAGTCAAGTAGATGCTTACCTTGAAAAGCATTCTGCATTTATTTCGGAAGAAGAGGAGGATCTTGCAGATTGTCCTGATAATAACTATGTTTCAGCTTCCGATTTACGTATACTATGTTTAAGAGACTTTGATATAGTTGCAATAATTTGGGCTACAGGGTTTGGATATGACTTTAGTTATCTAAATGCATCTTTAGTTGATGGTATGGGGAAACCTGAGCATGAAGATGGTGAAATGATGACGGAGGGTTTTTATTGCATAGGCTTTCCCTGGTTACGGAAGAAAAAATCAGGACTTGTTTTTGGAGTAAGTGATGATGCAAAAGCAATTGTAGAAAAAATTATGCAAAATTTGAATAAGAACCAATGAATCGAAGTGTAATTTTTATCCCTTTTAAGCAAGAAGCTATTGTGAATAAAATGTCTATTTCTACATAAAAGACTGCTATCTGCATAAAAAGATAGCAGTCTTTTATGGTCTGATCTATTATGAGTTGTTTAGTGACTCATAAATACTATTGATTAATGTCCGTATTTGAGAAATATTTTGATTAGAAAATGAAAATTCATCTGAGAATCTATTTGCCCCTTTCAAGAATTCTCTCAATTCCTGACCGTGCTTAATGTTATCTTCGTTTATGAATCTGTCTTTGTAGTTATTGAGATAGTTTAGATATGCTTGAATAGTGGTTTCATTTGCGGCTTCTTTTTCTATTAGTTGCAATAACTTTAGATAATCATTTTTTATTTTCTCTGAACTTACCATGATAATGGAATTTGTATTACTAATTTTTTAAAAGTATCGTCTCTAACTGCTGGAGGGATGAATAACTGCAGTTCTCCTCCAGGTAGGTGTGGATTAATTACACCTGTTGCAATAGGTTGTTTTGCGGTAATTCCCTGCCAAACTTTTAAAGTCTGCTTTTGTGGAACTTCATATTCGTAGCATTTACTAAAATCGTTCCAAGCGGGCTGAACGGCAGTACCACCAATAACAGCTCCAACAGATTTTGGTTTTTCCTTTGTCCAGTATCCTCCAGCAGGATTACCTCCAGTTACCCGGTAAATTTTTGTTCCAGAAGGTAGAATCGTTGCTGTTGCGTCAACAAAGTTGGCGGCCTCAATAGCTGGTAGATCTAAAGCAGGATCATTCCAATCCGGATGTTTAATACCTGCCAATAAACCATTTGATTTATAATCAGATTTTGCGATTCCTGGAATATTGTTCCAATCTTCTATATGAACTCTTTGGTGATAAATGCTGATTGCAGTTTCAAGTTTAGTCATTAAACCAGCTTTATCACTCGTTTTAGAGAAAGCTTCTTTTAGATTCGTATTATCTAATCCTTTTTCTACCCAATTATTTAATTTGGCCTTAGTACCTGTACCAAGTGATCTTTCCAGATCATCCATCCATCCGGTTGGGTTTTCAATTTCTTCATTAATTGGATCATTGTCTGAAGAACAGTTAATAACAAGTTGACTTGTGAAAATCAACAGAATTAACATCATTTTTTGTGTAAATCTAGTCATAAGAATCTTACGGTGTTTAGGTTTTTGATAAAAATATATTTAATAAAAATTAATGAGTTTAGATTTGAATGGTATTTTTTAAAACTAATTTTATTTTATTAGGGAATTAAATTCATTTTTTATTTTATTTCTTATTTATTATTTATCAATTTTAATCATAATTAATTAACCCTGCAATAGGAAAATTAAAATAACTTTACATAATTAGGATGTGATTCTATTTTTATGGAATTTGCGTTGTAGCATTTTTATTATAAGCAGGTAAAAATTTAATTTTTACGAGCGATTCTGCTATAACAACATTTTTTTGTATTCTTTTGGTTGTCAGCTGAAACAAAAACATCATTGCTAAAGGGGATAGCAAGTGCTGGAAATCAAGATTTATGTGATACGTAAATCGAATGTTCTGAAATTTGGATATTATAATTTCAGAAGGGGAACGCGTAAGAGTTTATCAGAGGCAGTTATATATAGATATCCATCTCCACCGAAATTACAGTTTGCCGTTGCAATTCCGAGTTTAATTCTACCTATTACATCTCCTTTATCGTTCAGTATGATAATTCCGCTTCCAGCAGCGGCAAAAACATATCCGTCAGGATGTACTTTAATACCATCGGCAGCCATTGGTTCTGATGGAAACTTTAATTTGAAATCAACAAAAACCTCTGGTTTTCCCACTTCCAATTTATTATTTAAAGAATATTCCATAATAAATGGGTGCTTGTGATCACTAATGGAGACATACAGTTTATCTTGTTTTGTTGAAAGTGCTATACCATTAGGTCTTGTTAAATTAGAGATTATTTGGATCGCGTTTCCAAAGGAATCTAGTCGATATACACCATTACTCATGATCTCTCTATTTATAGTATCCACTTCCCGGTTAGGGAGTCCGTAAGGAGGGTCAGTGAAAAAGTAATCTCCATGATCATGTTGACAGATATCATTAGGGGAATTAAATCTGAGCTGTTTCCAGTGTGTACTTAATGGTGTAAATTTTCGTTTATTGAGATCGATCTGAACAATTTGTCTATTCCCATGATCACATGCAACGAGATATCCTTCTTTGTTGATCACGAGCCCATTAGTACCTGGTTCTTCACTGTAGATCTCAGTTCCTTGGTATCCTGCAGGTTGTATAAATTTCTCTACTCCATTTTTTGAAGACCACTTATATATGGTGTTTAGCCTTGTGTCGCTAAACAAGAGATAGTTACCTTTTTGAACCCATACCGGTCCCTCTGTCCACTGGAAACCTTCTGCTAGTAACTCAATTTTTATAAGAGGGTCAATTATTTTTTTAAAATCGGGGTGAAATACCTCTATTTTAGCTTGATCATAGAATGTTGAAGGAGTTTGTCCGAATACAGGTGATGAAAATATTATAGTCAATATAGCTACTGTCAATTTTATGTTTCTATGAATAGTCATTATTAAAATTTTGATTGTGGTTTAAATTGAGTATGGTTTTGAATAGATCAGCATTTCTATAAAGTTTTATCCTTTTATAAAACACAAAAATTTAAAAACTATTGGTACTCAGTTATTAATAAAGATAGTAATATTTATCGTTTACTAAAAACAATCAATTCTTCTTATCCGGAAACTTAACTATATGTATGTTTAAGGTTATTTCATGGTTGTAAATATTAACGTTTGTTTAGGTTAGATGACAGAGGAGAAGATCAAAATAGCAGTAGCTCCCGTTTATTATTTCAGATTGGAAGATGAATTTTTATCGGTTAGGGTAACTGAGGTTTTATGATAAAAAAAACTCCTGCAAACTTTATGTTGTGCAGGAGTTCCTTTTTTGTTAGCTATAATTTCGTTTATTTTAAAACGAATTTGAATCCCAATGAGAAACTTGATGGATCAAAGTTAACATCATGAGAAATATTCCACCAAGGTTTCCAATCAAAATGCATCGCCAATGGAGCGGAAGGAATTCTAAATTCTAAACCGAGCGCTGGTCTTATTGCAAAATCTACATGCGTATCATCACCATCTTTCCAATGATACTTTTTGTACCCTTTATCATAATCGATAAACGATACTTGCGGACCAACACCAATATACCAGGAAAGACCACGAGCTCCTGGAATTCTTTTGTTATAGGAATAGTCAACGCCTAGCACTGTGATATTATCCCCAAATAATACCTGTGCATTTACAGCGTCATTTCCGCCAAAGTTATGTTTTATTTGTGGACCAAATAAAGTTTCGCCATCACCTAAATCTATCCCTAAACCAATGGCCGTACGATAAGGTGTTTGTGCATTTGCCTTCTGATGAGCGGCAAATAATAAAGTAAAAAGAGTAAGAAAAGGTAGAATTACTTTTTTCATGATAATTATAAAAAATATTAGTTTAAGTTTTCAAAAGGAAAACTTTCGCTGTTATAACAAATAGTTTGCCAATCTTCTCTAATTTAAATGTTGAAAAAGTCATCATTTTGCTAATGAGGTAGTTATTTTGTTGTTTAATATTTTTTAAAGTTAGATCACTTTACAATTTAATTTTCTGATTCTATTTGCCTTATTTTTTTTATTTTGCTTCTATCTTCCATTCATTCGAGTAAAATCCTGCATCTATTATATTCTCTGGACCATTTTTTAACATATCTAAATTGAAGAACATATAATCTGGAAAACCACTAGCTCCTGCAAAATATTGATTTGCTCCTGTGGCCTGCATTCCTTTAAGTCCAGTTCCTGTAATCACGCCAACACCTCTGGTTTCGGTTCCTGGTTTTTTCCAGTAAAAGTAACCGCCTAAATCATTGCCTTTATAAGTTTGTTTATCTATTTTAATTTGTTCAGACGTTACCGTAATTGGGCAGTCACTAAGCAGTTTGTTCCAAGCACTATTTGTTTTTGCATTACCAATTAATATAATATTGCGATCAATGTATTTTTCTGCATCAAAGTCGCGGTCAGCTATCACATCAAATGTTCCATTACCTCTGTAATACCATGCTTCAGCATCATGGAGTACTTTTTCTAAAGCCCATTTATTTTCTTCTTTAGTTCCGGTTGTACCATAAACATATACCATACTGTGATTAAAGGCCTCTTTAAAAGAACCGTTCCGATGAGGGCCTTTTTGATCTAGCTTTGGTCTTTCAACAACTAACCAACCTTGGGTTTCTCTTTTGAGGTACACTACAGATTGTTCAATTGTATTCCATTGATAGGTAATTGTATTGGAGCTGTCGATATCAATCGTGATGGGTTCATTTTTCTGAAAACCTTCCAAATTTAATTTCAATATCTGTACATTATCTGTTTTACCGATTAGGGTTCTTTTCTCCAGATTTCTTGTAAGTACAATTTGTGAATAATCAAGTGGCTTAATCTGTTGATAGATCGTACTCCAGTAGTATGTCGCTGAGATACCAGGATTGGCTGTTTTGAAATCAATATGATCGACTTCGTTTGTTGTTTTTCTTTGATGTATTTTAAAGTAATCAAATAAAGGTTTCCAGTCGACACTTTCATTACTGTACCAATGTGATCCACCTGGATATTCGTAATAGCTAAAATCCGGATGAAAAGTTCCGAGTAATTTACGCATTTGACGTGCATATTCAACAGATACTGTTCGATCAGCATCACCATGGAGCACATATATTCCTAAAGGTTTGTAGTTGCTTGCATATGCAATTACATCACTTTGATTTCCTGACTTTAATAATATGTCTTCATACATATTTCGACCTTTTTCTGGTATCAGCCCATCAGCAGATCCGTAGCCTTTTAAAGTTGGATATCCTGCACAAGGTGCTATTGCTGCCCATTTTTCTGGATAAGTAGCACCCAGGAACCAGGTGCCGTGCCCGCCCATGGAATGACCAGTTAAGTAAATTTTTTGGCTGTCTGGCTTTAACGTTTCCTGGGCAAGGTCGAGTACTTCTAAAGCGTCCATTCTGCCCCAATCCTCCCAGTTGAACCCGCGGGGGCGACGATTGGTCGGTGCGACAAGTGTTCCCCAATCCTTTGCTTGATAAGCCTGTGCTTGCCCTAAGGCTTCTACACCGGCACCATGTACTGAAAAGAAAAGTGCATCTCCTGCTTTTTCTCCTCCTAAGGCTTGATTTACGGCATAATATTGTAAACTATTATCTATTTTGCTGATGAATGTGATTCGATAGGGAGTATTTCCCGATACACTTCTCAGCGGTATTTTTTTCGTCTCGATCAACTTCTCTTTATCCCAGATAGCGATATCAGTTTGTACTTCACCTAAACTATTTATTTCAGATGCATCAACAGGAACGATAATTTTCCGTGTACTATTGGCCATAAGAACAGGTGCTGTTGAAATTACTTTTCTCCCTCCAGTATTGCTCTGAATTTTTATATTATGAATATTTTTATTACTTGTATTAATCAGAACTAGGCCGATAAGGAGATTCTGATTTTGTTTACCCTGTACGATATCTGGAAGTGTCAGGTCTTCGGTTGCTATCTGTATTTTGTTTTTTGGAAAACTGAGTGTCGCAGCTATGAAAGAACCTCTTACATAAAATTCGTTTAAGCCTTTCTTCAACTGGACGGGAATATATAGCCAACCCATACGATAGGGGTCGCCAGTATGCATTTCACCATTAATAAGAACTGCGCTATTCCCTCTGATATTGAGTAGAGCGGCCTGTTCTTTATTTGAATGGTAAGTAAGATAAAGATAGCTCGGGCGCGGCCCTCTATATGTTGATGCGGCAGATGTTGTGTTTTGACTTTGCTGTGCAATACGTCCTGGTCCTGGTGGATTATTGGGTTGCTGTAGGTTGGTCGCTGTATTTTGTTGACGTCTAAAGAAGCCACTAGTATCGGCTTTTACAGTAGTCCATACAGCTTTATCATCTTTGTCATCTAAAGTTGTTCCTGCCGCAGGGGTGGATAATTTATGCTGGTAAAAATACCAGAGTAGTTCGTCTGTATATATGGCTTCCCTTCCATAGGTAAAGGAGGCTTCTATGCTAAGCCCTTCTGTAAAGCGATGTATGTTTTGTGCTGAAGAAGGTATGGCTATTAAACTTAAAAATAAGATTATGAAAATCGATTTTATATTTAAAAGTGATTGCTGGTATGGCATGTTGAAAAAGGTTTAGTAAATCTAATATACATATCTTTATTGAGCTCCTCTTCATTCTTGATGTGAATTCAATGTTTTTGCGTCTGAGTGGCCCAATGTCGTCTTATAAATAAAATATTATTCGGGTTATTTTTTGCAATGGCAAAACCTATTATTTGTCGTAAATTTGTATCATTACTTTGTTGCAATCTATTGATAAAGTAATGTTTTTATGCTATTTATTAGTATCATAGACGTAGGTCACTTAGCTTTACTGTACTCGTAAATTGCTAATTTATCTGAATATGTTAAAGTAAAGTTGAAGTGAAGGAAGTAGAAAATAAAGGAACTTATTGGGTGATGTGCCGGGAATGCTTGGGGCGCGGAAAAAAAAGCCGTAAGCTTAGTAAGAAAGTACGGTTAAATTACCAGCTTGCATGCGATCAATTCGAAACAATGAAAGGTGAGGGCAATGTACCTGTTCGCCCTAAAGGTCATCAATATACTTGTTTGCACTGTAATGGTTCGGGCTTGATTCTGTCTAACGAACCAGTTATACCTGACGAAGAGCATTATCCGCATGTTGCTATTATTGGTGCGGGTATTGGTGGTATTGCGCTAGCGGTGGCGTGTATGCACCGTGGTATTCCTTTTACGCTTTATGAACGCGATCGTGACTTTAGCACTAGGTCTCAGGGTTATGGACTTACTTTGCAACAGGCAAGTAAAGCTATTTCTTCATTAGGTATTTTAACTTTGGACGAAGGTGTGGTGTCCACAAAGCATGTGGTTCATACAACTGCAGGTGAAGTGATAGGTGAGTGGGGGATGAGGAAATGGTTGTCTTCGGATGTAGAGATGGTTGCGAAACGTTCGAATGTACATATAGCCCGTCAATCACTACGACAGGCACTTTTACAGCAGCTTGGTGGAAATGATAGAATTAAGTGGGCACATCAATTGGTGAATTTTAAGCAAGATGAGAACGGGAGGGCTGTCTTAGATTTCCAAGTGAACGGTGAAATCATAACTTCGAAAGCCGATTTAGTAGTTGGTGCAGATGGTATTCGAAGTTCTGTTCGCAAGTTATTGCTTGGTGATGATGTGAATCCTTTACGTTATCTTGATTGTATGGTGATATTGGGTATTTGTTCTTTGAGTGCGCTCAATAATATCACAAGCACTTTATTGGACGGTGCGACGGTTTTTCAAACTGCTAATGGAAATGATCGTATTTATATCATGCCCTATACTTCAGATTCTGTTATGTGGCAACTTAGTTTTCCTATCTCTGAAAATGAAGCAAAAGCTTTAAGTTTACAGGGACCGCAGGTCCTTAAAGAGGAGGCATGCCGCAGGACGCCATGGCACGATCCTATTCCTCAGATTCTAGCTGCTACCGAGGTTGATCTTATTTCAGGTTATCCTGTGTATGATCGAGCGTTACTTGAAGCGGGGCTTATGGATAATGGGAAGCAGGTAACATTAATCGGAGATGCGGCCCATCCTATGAGTCCCTTTAAAGGACAAGGTGCAAATCAAGCCTTACTGGACGCATTGGCATTAGCGCGGGGTATTTCAAAAGGATGTGGATCATCTCATTGGAAAAAAACTGGAATAAGGGAATCCGTGTTGAAGGAGTATGAGTCAGAAATGATAACACGGAGTGCTGTCAAAGTGAAGGATTCTGCAGATGCTGCGAAATTTCTGCATTCAGAAATGGTACTTTTTGAAAATGATGCGCCTAGAGGGAGCTGTGTAAAGAGAATTGAATAGGATTTAATTTAGTTTTCTTTAATATGAGTTTTCTGTGATTTAATGAACGTTTTCCTATCTTAGCATAAGTAAACAACAATTCTCAAGGTTATAATCAATATGCTTTTCAATCAATTTGATTGATTAACTCCTATTTTATCTAAGAGTAATTTGATCAGATCAAATTCCGCTTGCCATACATTCTTTTTGGCTTTATGATAGGAGAGAATTGATTGATTGTAATCTGATAACATGGAGCGTCCTTCTCGATATCGTGATTCTTGTTCTTTTTTTTCTTGTACTGCCAATTGTTCAATATTATGAAAGCGGAAGAGTTTTTGTTGTGCAGTCTTAATTTTAACAATCTGCTGTTGCGTATTGATCTGGTCGATTTGCTGTTCCTGTTGTAATTGTAATTCCAATACACCAGAATTTAATATTTCTTTTTTCAAGTTTGGCTGTGCGGTAAAATAAGCGGATAATGGTATGCGAAGCACTAGATTGATGTAACTATTTCCATACCACGAATGGCCTCTATCCAAGCGGAATTCATTACTAAAATACTGTTTCCCTAGGTAGGCGTTTGTTGATAGGGTCGGCAACAGCTGTTTTTTGATACCTTGCATCTGTAATTTGTTGATCTGTTGATCTAATTCTAATGATTTAATGGTATAATTTTCCTGTTGCAAATTTTTGATGAAAGAATGGATTTCCTCGATATTTGAATTTAAGGATTGTGTTTGACCGAGATCGGTATACTTTCTTAACTCTAAGTCAGCATCTTCTAGAACCGACCAAGCATCGTATAGTCCGATCAGATGCTGTTCATATTCTTGTTGCGCATTTAAATACTGACTAGATGGGAGACGTCCAGCTTCATAACGAGCTTTGCTAATTTTCAAAATTTCATTATAAGAAGCAGAATCCTGTAATGCGAGCTCATACTGTTGTGTTGCAAGTACAACAGAAGCATAAGCTAGTGTAGCATCTTTTTTCCACTCTTGTATATGTTGCTCTTTGTTGATATCTTCTTTTTGTATTTCAAATGATTTTTGTTTCTCATCGAGCTGTCGTTTTGGATCAAATAAATTCCATTCCATCTGTATTCCCGCTTTGGAAGACCATTTTGTGGCAAATTTTAAAGGAAGTATAGCACCTTCCAATGCATTCGGATCAAATGCAATTGCCGGGACTGGCGTGGTCGGGATAATAAGATTCCGTTGCAGGTTAGCATCTATGTAAAATACCGGAATACGAGTATTTCTTAATTCTTTTAATTCCTGTATTTTAATTCCTCTTTTTAAAAGATCTTGTTGGTATATGAGGTTTTTATCAATATCTTTCCATAGTTGTGCAATGCTCAATTTTTGTGCTTGAACGAATATTGGAAAAATTGTTAGTATAGTAAATAGGATCTTCTTCATGTTAAAAAACAGATGCCGGTTCTAGTTTGGATATTTTTCTAACTGCAAATAATGAACCGCCAATTGAAATAAGCAATGTAATGAATAGTAGAAACAAGGCAAAAAGTGGGGAAATATCAATTACTAATCCAGCACCGGCAACACCGAATTTAAATCCTGCCAATAAAAACATGGCAATAAGATAGCCAATGACAGCATATAAAAATGCTTGAGCAATAATAAGTTTATTCACATAGCTTTTTTTTGCTCCGATCGCTTTTAGCGTCCCATAATCTTTAATTCTATCTAAAGCAGATGAATATAAGGTAAGTCCGATAATGAAAAAGCCACTAATCATAGCGAAAAGGACAAGAGTTCCAAAGCTCATTCCCATATTGGAGGTAATCAAGATTTCTTTGATTGTAGACTGTTGCAATTTCTTGGCATCCCAAGCACGGAGCTGTGGAAATAATTGCTGAATATCGTTGCGTACCTTTTCCTTATCTGTTCCGGGCTTTAATCTTGCAATAATTATGTTGACTTTAAAAGGAGATACATTTCCCAGAAATATGGCATTTTCCATAGAGGTATACATTAAACTTGCTCCGAATGCTTGTGCTTGCTTTGTTATTACACTAATTTTGGCACTTTGACCATTGATTTCTATGGCTTTTTCGACAAATAAATTTGTATTCCATGTTTTTGAACTGAAAAACTCGGCCGATACTGTACTTGGAGTTGTTAATGAAGATAAATTCCCTTCCTTTATCCTTTCGGTCGTAGGGCCCATAATAAAGTCTGGAGCATCGGCACCAATTAGCGTTACTGAAGCCGTTTTTCCATCTAAAAAAGTTGCTCTTGCTGGAGCTAATATTACAGGATAGGTATGCTCAATATCGTTTAAGCTCCCTATTTGCTGGACCAGTCGCTTATCGATACTATTTACAGCATTTATATTGTTACTCTGTGCTTCAATAATCCATAGATCATTTTCTTGAACAGGAGAATTGCCCACTAGATTTCCCATTAGCCCCATCAGAAAAAAAAGGAGCCCGAGCTGTTGTCCGATTAGAAAGATACTGATGACAATTGCCGTAATGATTCCTACACTTTTTGCGCGATCATATTTGATGAATTTAAAAGCTAATGCTAACATGCTATTTCATCTTTATTGTACAGTCTACCTTAGCATTGATAGGTAGTTGATTATTGTTATTTACCTGTATTTTTATTTTTCGAACACGGCGGTCTTCCCCTTCATTTGCGGTTTCATATAGAATCGATTTGTTCGATAAGATGGGGCTTATGTAGAAGATCTGTCCCGTAGTAGGATTATCTTTTCTGCCTACCGGCAGGATAGATACCGATTGACCAATTTTAACATCCTGTGCAAATAATTCATCGACTTCGGCTTCAATAATTGGGTTTGAAACATTCACTATTTTTCCAAGCTCATTTGCATTGCCGACACTTTGCCCAACTTTGGCAGTTAGATCCATAATAATTCCTGATTTACGTGCCTTTATGTTGAAATCATTCTCCTGATTTTGTATTTTTTGAATCTGTAAATATTGTTCATGTTCTTTTATCTGCTGCGCTCTGCGTTTTTCTTGAAGACCTTTTAACGTTAATTCTTGTTGTCGCCAACTGGTAAGATCCGTTTCCATTACCTCTTTTGACTCTGCATTTTGGGCAAACAGACGTTTAGAAGTTTCATATTTAGCTTGCAATTCTTTTAGATTTAAGTTTGCTTTTTCAATATCCTCAACTGTAGTTCTGTTTTCGGTGACTGCCGCATTTAACTTTGTTTGCTCTTGCTCGATATCTAATGTAATATTGCCTTTATCAAGTAGAACAAGAAGCTCTCCTGCCTGAACTGTATCTCCCTCTTTAATCAGTACCTGTTTAATAATTGCAGCGGTTGTGCTAGCAATAATGGCCCAATCTTCTGAAGGAATTATCTTACCAATCGCTTTTATTTCGGTTATATCTTGTAAGATTTGTTTATTAGTATGTGATGTTTTCGGCTTCTTATCCGAAGTGCAGGCCATTGTCATCATTACAATAGCTATAGTTATCGCGATTCTATTTGTAATCTTGTTCATTATTAATCACATCTGAAACTTTTCCTTCTTCTACATATATTACTTTGTCTGCATATTTGCGCAGACGTAAATCATGGGTAACAATAATGACTGCCTTGTTTTTGGAAGCTAGTGTTTTTAGTTCTTGCATAATGCTTGTGGCACTTTTAGCATCAAGCGATGCGGTTGGTTCGTCACATAGGATCATTGCAGGATTAGTCACCAAAGCACGCGCAATTGCTACCCGTTGTTTTTGTCCCCCACTTAGTCTTTTTGGAAGTGTCTTCATTTTAGTTGATAATCCTACTTCTTCCAAAGCTCTGCTTGCAAGGACGATAGCTTCCTTTTTTGTAATGCCTTGCAAAATGAGTGGTTGCATTACATTTTCTAAAGCATTTAATGGTTCTATAAGATTAAACTGTTGAAATACAAAGCCGATTTCATGTAACCGTAATTGTGCCAAATAGGATTCCTTTAAGTTGTTAACATGTGTTTCTTTATAAAAAACATCACCAGCGGTAGGATAGATCACAAAGCCTAAAATTGATAATAGTGTTGTCTTTCCACTACCCGAAGGCCCCATTATTAAAGTCAATTTATTTGTCTCAAAACTAACATTGGTAGAATCTAATGCAGTTATAACAGAATCGCCTGTCTTGTAAATTTTTTTAACGTTTTTTAGTGTGACGATTCCTTGTTGCATGTCGAATTTTTATTAAAACAAGTGGTAAGAGGCAATGTTTGCACCGACTTACACGAATATCGATAAAATTTTATAGAAAGTGATAGATCGCGATCATTTAGCTGAGGAACCTACCAAACTGTATTCGAAGTTGCTATATAGTATGCTGGTTTGATTAAATATCAAAAAGCTAAAATGGTACTTTAGAGAGTTGTGCTAAGTAATCCGGTATTTGTATTTACTTTTTGAGAAGAAAGCGAAATGGTATTTGCATAGCCACAGAAAAGTTAGGAGAGAACACAACAATTTTAAGCAATGTTGTGTCGGAAAGAGTATGTAAGATGGAACAGCAGATTCGAGAAGGGCGATTGGAGAGGTACTGGCCAGAGCTCATACGTGCTGTGTATTTTTCATTAGATGATAGGATGTTTTAGTATTATTGATTCTGCCATAAAAAAAGTGTAACAAAATTGATAAAGATGCGACTAATGCAAAAATAACTTTATTAATTATGAAGCAGATTCTTTATGCAATTGTATTTGTAATTTTGGGTATGTCAAATACGCAAGCACAGATCAAAGGCGATTGGACCGGTACATTGGATTACCAAGGTACTGCAATTGCCATTATTTTTCACTTAACCGAGACCGACGGTAAAGTTCAGGGTACTATGGATGTTCCACTTCAGGGGGCTGTTGGAATTCCCCTGTCTGTTGTCACTTTCGAAAACAAGCAACTTGTTTTGAGTATTGAGCAAGCAGGAATTAAGTATAGTGGTAAATTGGAAAATGGAAAAATCACAGGTACATATACACAAGGTGATGCCAAGCTACCTTTAATTTTGGAAAATAAAGTAATCACTAAGCCTGGCGATACTACATTGGTATCTACCAAAGAACAGTTAGCA
Source organism: Sphingobacterium anhuiense (assembly GCF_042686355.1). Lineage (NCBI taxonomy): Bacteria > Pseudomonadati > Bacteroidota > Sphingobacteriia > Sphingobacteriales > Sphingobacteriaceae > Sphingobacterium > Sphingobacterium anhuiense. Next base: position 253,489 of record NZ_JBHUPE010000006.1, on the reverse strand, counting down.
ACACTTATTGCATTGGACAAAGGTAATTTTAAATATCAGGTTGAAGATTATTTTGCGAAACCAAAGCTATCCGGTTTTCAGTTATCTCCAAATGGTAAATATATCTCATATCGCGAGAAGGATGATAAGAATAAACGCCATGTAATGGTAAAAGAAGTCGCTACTGGTAAAGTTATTCGGGCTATTGAAGAAAAAAATGAGCTTATCCGCGGTATGGGTTGGATTAATGATGATCGTTTAGTGTACGTCATGGATCAGGGTGGTAACGAGAATTACCATCTTTATGCAATAAATATAGATGGAACTAATAATATTGACTTGACACCTTTTGAAAATATTCAAGCATCGATTTTGAATATGTTGAAGGAACAAAAGGATTTTATTATTATCCAGATGAATAAAGATAATAAACAGGTATTCGAACCTTATAAAGTTAATATTCAAACTGGGGTAATGGAAAAACTATTTACGAATGAAGATCCTGCAAATGCAATAGTTGGTTATGAATTTGATAAGGATGGTAACCTTCGTGGATATGCAAAGATGCAGAATGGTATAAATAGTCAATTTTTTTATAAGCCTCAAGGTGCCACAAATTTTGAACTTTTCCATACAACTAAGTGGGATGAAACATTTAGTGTTGTATCGTTTAACTATGCTTCAAAGAATTCCGATGAAGCTTATGTCTTAACTAATTTGGATTCCGACAAATCTAGAATTGTTTTGTACGATCTTAAAAATAAAAAGATATTAAGAGAAATCTACGCCAATGAAGAATATGATGCGAATCTAATTTCGCTTTCAAGAAAGCGCAATTGGGAAATTGACTTTGTGGGATATGAAGGAGAAAAGATAATTATAAAACCGGTCAGCGAGACTTTTAAGAAAATTTATAAAAATCTGGAAAGCCAATTTAAAGGTTATGAGTTCTCGATTGCTGGTAAAACAGACAATGAAGATCAATTGTTAGTTGTTGTTCAAAGCGACAAACTTTATGGTCGTTATTATCATTATGATACCAAAAGTGGTAAAGCGACTCTATTAGTGGATTTGATGCCACAATTGAAAGAAGAGGATATGGCAGTGATGCGTCCAATTACTTTTAAATCCCGTGATGGAATGACTATTCATGGATATATCACATTGCCTAAAGTAGCTCTTGATGGTAAAAAAGTTCCTTTGATCGTAAACCCACATGGTGGTCCTCAGGGAATACGCGATAGCTGGGGCTTTAATCCCGAAACACAATTGTTCGCAAGCCGAGGATATGCAACCCTTCAAGTGAATTTCCGTATATCTGGTGGATATGGAAAAGAATTCCTTCGTGCCGGTTTTAAACAAATAGGTCGTAAAGCGATGGATGATGTCGAAGATGGTGTACAGTATGCTATTGAGCAAGGTTGGGTTGATAAAAGTAATGTCGCGATCTATGGAGCTAGTCATGGTGGATACGCTGTACTAAGAGGTTTAGAAAAGACACCTGATCTGTATAAAGCGGGAGTAGATTATGTTGGTGTTTCTAATATTTTTACACTTATGAGTTCGATTCCTGAATATTGGAAACCTTATAAAGAAATGTTATATGAAATATGGTATGATCTGGATAATGAAGATGAAGCTGCAATCGCGAAAGAAGTATCACCAATTTTTCATATTGATGCAATCAAATCACCTTTATTTGTCGTACAAGGAGCAAATGACCCACGCGTTAAAATTGCTGAAGCTGATCAGATTGTAAAAGCTTTGCGGGATAAGGGTGTTGATGTACCCTATATGGTTAAATATGATGAAGGACATGGTTTTGGTAAAGAAGAAAATCAGATCGAGTTTTATAAAGCGATGATGGGATTCTTTAGTAAACATCTTCACTAATCAGGATCAAGATTATTTTATTAGAAAGCTGTCTTCTTTTATAAGGAAGACAGCTTTTTTATGTTAAAGCCGAGAGCCGATATTCGTTTGGACTAAGGCCTACATTCTTCTTGAAAAACCTTGAAAAATGTTGAGGATATTTAAATCCTAATTCATATGCAATTTCATTGATTGATTTACTTCGGTTGTAAATTTTATTTTTAGCTTCATCAATGATCTTATCCTTGATATATTCCTGTGCTGATTTGCCAGCTTCTTTCTTGATTAAGTCTCCAAAATAATTGGCAGAAATGTTCAATTTATCGGCAAAGTACGCAACCGAAGGAATACCATTTTCGATTAAATTATCACACTTGAAATAATGATTTAATAGTTGTTTAAAATCTTTTACCATACCTCTATTATTATGATTTGGAGTGGTAAATTGACGATCATAAAATCTTTCACAATAATTTAAAAACAACTCAACATTAGAGGCTAATAGTTTTTTACTGTGTTTGTCTATAGCCTGACTTAGTTCATATTCGATTTTAGCAAAACAGTCAGATACGACCTTGCATTCATATTGACTTAGTTGCAATACTTGATGGCTGTTGTTTTGGAAAAAATGATAAATATTTAAATGGTCAGCAAGTGTTGTTCCTGCAATCAGATCCGGATGAAAAACTAGGGCATGTCCCTTTCTAGGAACCCTACCCGCCGTATCTTCGACCCCGATAGTCTGGCCAGGAGCAATAAAAGAAAGCTTACCTTCTTGATTATCAAGTATAGATAATGCAATACAATATAGTTCAAGATGGACATTACAATCTGGACGTACGATTGCTTTTGACCAGTCAACGATATTGACCAATGGATGGCGTACTTCAAACTGATTGAAAACGTTGAATGCATAAACGCTGTCTAGATGAGTGATTTTTTTCATATTGCTTACATTTATGATTTGATCAATTTTTGCCATTTAAGATAGGTTCCTGACCTCCACAACCATTCGACCGGACCATAACGAAATTTTTGTAGCCATATATGGCTTAATTGAATCTGGATTATTGTATAGCCTAAACAAATCATGACGCTTAGAAATATACCGAGATCATAAAGACCAAGGCCATAACCGTAAAATATAAATACACCTATGATCGATTGCACCATATAATTGGTCAGCCCCATTCTGCCATAGCTCTCAAGTTTTGCGAATTTCTTTTGTGTATTTTTTTTATTGTAAAGAGCTAGGATGACAGTTAACCATAGGTATGCAGATAATAGGTTAATTAGATTATCTACTGGAATTACTAACCATCCAACAATAGGATTATTTTGTCCTGCTGGTAAGAGCGATTTTATGATGTACAGTAATATAACGATGACTACGGCTTTAGAAGCTAAACGATAAAGTTGGTTTTTGTATTTTTCCAGTTGTTCAAATAAACGCGTACGACCAGCCAGTAGTCCGAGGATAAAAAAGCCCATTGTCATATAGCCACGCCCATATTCACCAAATTGGAAGTTAAATTTAAAGTGTAGCTGTTCACTAAGGTTGTGCTGTATGTTTGTTAAAAACGATCCGGTGAAAAAGATTTCTTGCCAACGGCCTCTTCTTTCTGCTATCGTTTCAACAACAATTGATACCGTTTCAGTTGTAATTGATTTGTAAGCGATGTAACATAACTGTGCACCGCCCAATAAAAAGAAAATTGCGATTGCTATTAACCATTTGTTCGATAATTTATACATAAAGATCAGTGGTATACCTAATACCGCATAAATGATTAAGATATCATTACGAAAAATAGCGCTATGGACAAGACCAATGATAAATAAGAGAATAAGACGCAAAAAAAATCGGCCACGAAAATCGATTCCTTTTTTAGCGGCACTATCCATTTGTATAAAGAAACTTAAGCCGAATAAAAAAGAAAAGATAATAAAGAACTTTCCCATGATGAAATACTGCAATATCCAGCTTAGAATAGTATCCATCGTACCGATCCAGGGAAATGGTGGTGGTGCGGTACTCGTAAATGCACCAAAATGCTGTAGAGCATGTGTCATACAGATACCGATTAGTGTGATACCTCTGATGGCATCGATGACGGTTATTCTATTGTTTGTAATTTCTTGTTTTGCTGTTGTTTCCATAAACTATCTTGTAATAGATAGTAGCAAAAATGTAGAAATTTATGAATGCCTATATGTATCGATGGAACAAAGCGAAATATTGATTACTGAACACGAAAAATCTTAAAATAATAGACGATGATTTACAGATTTACCATCCACTCTTTAAAATCTGATGCTTTATTTTTACTGACATAAATGCGTTCAGGGGCTTCTGTATCAAGTGTAATAAGTAAGCGGTTATCGAACCAGATGGTGATGCTCAGGACTGCATTTCGGGCAATAATGAACTGTTTATTGGCGCGATAAAAGTTGTCAGGATTTAAAGTAGCATAGATCTGCTCGAGTGTTCTTGAATAAGGATATTTAGTACCATCTTTGAGGTAGATATAGGTACTTTTATCTGTTGTGTAAAAAAAAGAAACAGTCTGTAGGTCAATAGGAATTAATCTGTCTTGAATAGGAATTAAGATTTTGTCTTTATACTGTTTGGTCGGAGCTAATTTGGTGATTTTCGAAATATAGGATGCCAGGTCATTTTGTGTAAATCTTTTAAATTTTTGAAGTGCGCGTTCAAGATCAGTTGTCTTAATGGGTTTTAGTAAATAATCGATACTGTTGACTTTGAAGGCTTCAATGGCATATTCATCATAAGCAGTTGTAAAGATGATCGGAACTTCGATATCAATATGATCAAAGATCAGGAATGCGGCACCATCTGAAAGATGGATATCCATTAAAATAAGATCCGGCGCAGGATGTGTATTTAACCAGCTGATGGTTTGGCTTACACTTTCGGTGTTACCTAATACCTGAATCGTTGGATCAATTTCTTTTAATATCTCAATCAAGCTTTCATAAGCTGCAGTTTCGTCTTCAACAATTAATACCTGCATCAATAATTACTTTAAGGGTAAATAAACTGTAAATGTTTTGCCATTATCTTCAACACGTATCGGTTTTTCCAGTAATAATATGAATCTACTTTCTAGATTTTTAAGACCTGTTCCGTTACTGACGGGTACGACCAATTTAGGGTAAATAGGATTTGAAACGACAAGTTCATTGTGATCATTGAAATAAATATCAACAATCATTTTATGATCGCTGTCAATGATATTATGTACAACAATGTTATCCAATAAAGGGAGGATAGATAATACCGGTAATCTATAGTCCAATACTTCATCACTTATATCAACATGGTAAGTCAATTTATTGGCAAAGCGAACTTCCATCATATATTTAAAAGCATCTACGAAAGCAAGCTCTTCTCTCAAGGTAACCAGACCTTTTTTGTCACTCTGCAAAATATATCGGAACACATCAGATAGTTTGTTTACATAGGTCAATGTAATTTCATCATTCTTTTTTCGAATCAAAGAAGTCAGACCATTCAGGGAATTAAAAAAGAAATGGGGATTGATTTGATTGGTAAGCGCATCATATCTACTTTGTAGATTTTTAATAGTTAGCTCTTCAATTTGTTGTTCTTTTTTTCTCTTATCGCTGTATAGCTGTATAATATATCCCATGAGTGAACTTAGAATAGAGACAACAAAGAACTGGAAGAGCACAAAACTACCAAAATGTCTTACTTTGGTAAATAATAAAAATGAAATACCGCCATAAACTATATAGCCAATTGCCGAAATCAAAAGATTGTAAATAAATCGTTTTTTGAAGGAAGAAGACTGGAGATAAGTCAGATTGCTTTTAATCAAAATAAAAACCAAAGAAACAAAGAACAGGTAGCGAAATAAGAAAAAGATGATATGTTGTATTTTTCTTGTTTCTTCAAGTCCTCTTAATTCAAAAGGTAACCAGGTGATATCCGGGTATATGACAAATGTTGCGGCAGCGATACTGATTAGTAAGAACTGCCATGAATTGTATTTCGCTAACAATTTTGTTTGATTTTGTACAACAATAATTAGTACTATTTATAAATATACGATCTTCTATATCTAAAATGAATACTTGACCTGACTAAAACGAAAAATGGAGGATAAAGACGAAAATTAATCTTGTAATGGAAGATTTCCTAACGTACATACATCGCTTACTTTTGTTTATTTTAATAATGATCAATTGGTATTTACATAGTTTGTATAAACAAAATCATGTATAATGATGTAATTATAGTAGCAGGTATCTAACAATCGGTAATAATGGTAAGTGAAACCGTAACCTGTATACAATACTATCGAATACTATACCTGAACTTTGTATTGCAAGATCTGTTCAAGATCTTAAAAAGAGATATCAATAGTTAAATCTTCTTATTATCAGTATAATAAAAAATGAATCATGGAAAAAAGAAAATTAGGAAATAATAAGCTTGAAGTATCAGCTTTGGGTTTGGGCTGTATGGGTTTAAGCTTTGGTTACGGACCAGCTACAGATAAGCAAGACGCTATTCATTTAATTCGTAAAGCGTATGAAGAAGGAGTAACATTTTTTGATACAGCAGAATGTTACGGTCCATTTATTAATGAAGAATTATTGGGAGAGGCTTTGGCACCCTTTCGTGATCGAGTAGTAATTGCAACCAAATTTGGATTTCAGGAAGGCGATTCAAAAAAAGGATTGGATAGTAGTCCATCACGCATAAGAGCTGTAGCGGAAGCATCCATGAAAAGGCTTAAAACAGATTATATTGATTTATTTTATCAGCATAGAGTGGATCCGAATGTTCCGATTGAAGACGTTGCAGGAACTATTCGTGATCTGATAAATGAGGGAAAAATTAGACATTGGGGACTTTCAGAAGCAGGGGTGGAGACGATTCGTAAAGCACATGCAGTACAGCCTGTAACAGCTTTGCAAAGTGAGTATTCGTTATTTTATCGTGAGCCAGAAAAGGATATTATACCCACTCTCGAAGAATTGGGTATAGGTTTTGTCCCTTTTAGCCCATTAGGCAAAGGATTTTTAACAGGTACTATTAATGAAACAACACAATTTGATCCTACAGATTTTAGAAATATAGTACCACGATTTTCTCAAGAAAATAGAAAAGCTAACGAGGCTTTAGTTGATTTGTTGAAAGTTATTGCTGTAGATAAGGAGGCTACGCCAGCCCAAATAGCCCTAGCTTGGCTATTGGGACAAAAGTCATGGATAGTACCTATTCCAGGGACAACAAAAATCCATCGATTACAAGAGAATATCGGCGCATCTTATATCAGATTATCGGCTGCAGATATGGAACAGATTGAACAGGCTACTTCAAAAATTACGATCCAAGGAGCGCGATATCCAGAAGCTTTACAAAATCGGGTAGGGAAATAAGTAATAAGGGTAGTTTTTTCCGTAATCCGTATACTAAAATAAAAACCGACAGTTTGATATTTGTCTAATAAATTGATTAATAATGAAAACATTAACAAAATACGGATTACTATTAAGTGTTGCTTTATTATTGCTCTTATCCTGTTCTCAGGCTCAAGAACCGATAAAAGAGCAGTCTAGCTCTGCTCCAATAACAGACAAACCGCTTCATGATAAAAAGATATTAATCGTGTACTTATCGCGTACAAACAATACAAAGGCAGTTGCTCAGATCATCCACAAAGAAATAGGAGGTGATCTGGTGCCGATTGAATTAACGACAGCTTATCCAGTGGATTATCAAAGTGCAGTAGATCAGGTTGCTCGTGAAAATCAAGGAGGCTATTTGCCTCCTTTGAAAACGGAAATTGAGAATATAAAACAATATGATATCATTTTTGTAGGATTTCCGACATGGGGAATGCAACTGCCCCCACCTATTAAAAGCTTTTTGTCCCAAAATGATTTAAGTGGGAAAACGATTGTTCCTTTTAACACGAATGGCGGTTATGGTATTGGTAGCAGTTTTGAAACGTTAAGGCAATTATGTGCTAATAGTACCGTTTTAACAGGCTATTCTACTACAGGCGGAAAGGAAAAAGAAGGACTTTTTTGGGTGATGAAAGGTGCAAAAGAAGAGCAGGTTAAAGCGGATATAAAGAAATGGCTAGCAACGATTAAGTTAGATAATTAAAGATTAGGGGAGCTGGTCTAAGTATATGCTATTTATAATTATTAAATAGGAGAAGTATTTATCTGTAAGAATATAATCTGTAAATTAGTTTTGATATTTCAATAAATTATGAATTTTCAGCTGTCAGATAACAGTTAAATATGGTTGTAAGGTGATGGATAAGAGCATAGACTATGGCGTTTTTTTACCGAATAAATCCCTTTGCGATTATGTAGAAAGCTTTTGGTTTTTGCATAATCAATCTGATCAGGAAAAAGAAACAGTTGGTTTACCAGATGGACGAATTGATCTGATATTTTCTAAATCACCGGAAAATCCTTTTCAAATCATATTATTGGGACTTGGTACACAACATAAACCGGCGACTATTCCCGCACGTATAAAGATGTTTGTGGTAAGTTTTAAATTACTTGCTGTCGACTATATTTTGAAAGAACCTATTTCCGATCTAGTGGATTCAGGCAAAGTGCTTCCAAGTGATTTTTGGAATTTTTCTGAAGATGATCTGCAAGATTTTAATTGTTTTATGAATAAAGCAACACTGACAATGGTGTCCTTAATTCCCCATCAAATCGATAAACGGAAACAGCACTTATTTGATTTAATTTATGTCTCGAAAGGATCCGTGACTGTAAAAGAATTAGCAGAAAAAGTGATATGGAGCAGCCGTCAGATCAATAGGTATTTCAATCAGCAATTTGGTCTATCCCTGAAGGCATACTGCAATGTCTTACGCTTTCGAGCATCTCTAGATCATGTTGCACAGGGAAAATTGTTTCCTGAAGAGAATTTTTTTGATCAGACCCATTTTATAAAAGATATAAAAAAGTATTCTGGCGTAGTACCGAAAGAATTATTGAAGAACAAAAATGACCGATTTATACTATTATCTTCTCTTCACTCTGAATAATTTTACCACATCGTGTTAAAAGAAAAAGAATGTTAGTAGAAAATAAGAAAATTGCTATCGTTGGAGGTGGCGTTGGCGGGTTAACTTTAGCTCGTCTTTTACAGATGCAAAATGTGGAAGTAAATGTGTACGAAAGGGATATTAATCGTGAAGTGCGCGTGCAAGGATCTACGTTGGATCTTCATGAAGGTACTGGATTAGAAGCGATGAAGCGCGCAGGTCTTCTTCAAGAGTTTTATAAACATCACCGACCCACTGCAAGTAAATTGTTGCTAGTTGATCAGGATCTTAACATTCACATGGATGATCATGATCGTGAAATTGGAAAAGGAGAAGACCGGCCTGAAATAGACCGCGGACCATTGCGTGATATTCTGTTAAATTCATTAAAACCCGATACTGTCATTTGGGACAGCCAATTTGTGTCGATGGAATCACATCAAGATGGATGGTATTTAAATTTTAAAAATGGCACAACTGCATATGCAGATTTGGTAATTGCTGCCGATGGAGCTAATTCAAAAATTCGTCCAGTCATTAGTACTATTAAGCCTATATATTCTGGTATCACCTTGATTGAAGGTAATATCTATGATGCCGCTATTCATGCTCCAAAACTTGTTGAATTTGCGAAAGGTGGAAAGGTGATGGCTTTTGGGCAGGGGCAATTTGTCGGATACGGATCTAAAGGTGATGGTTCGATTATGTTTGTAGCGAGCTCTAAATGTCCAGAATATTGGTTCAAAGAAAATGGAATAGATTTGAAAGACAAGCAGCAAGCGGATCAATGGTTCAGACAGGAGTTTGTGGACTGGAGTACAGCATGGTCTGAATTTTTTAGAAATGAGCATGTTCAGTTAATTTTACGTCCACAATACTACTTTCCGCTTGATCAATCTTGGGAAGCAAATCATAACCTGACTATGATTGGAGATGCGGCTCATCGGATGCCACCCTTTGCTGGTGAAGGTGCCAATGTTGCGATGCAAGATGCATTTGAATTGGCATCATGTCTTACCTGTGATAAATTTACTGATTTAAAGAGTGCTATAGCATTTTTTGAAGCAGATATGATCAAGAGAGGTGCAGAGGCTACAGCAGATACTTTAAAGAATAGTGAAATTATGCATGCCAATAATGCATTAGAGCAAATGCTTATATTTTTTAATCTTACACATGAAGATTAGTAATATTGTATTTAAATGAGCAGGAAATAGTTTCTGCTTATTTAAATTTCGTGGGTGAGACGCCTATATATAGTTTGAAATCTTTTAAAAAATGGTTGTAATCATAATAACCAGATAAGAAAGAATTCGACATGAAATCCTTTTGATAGTTGCTCTGCCACTCGCCATATATATAAATGAACCGTTGCAAAGAAATGTATTTTTTAGGAGAAATTCCCATGTATTTTACAAAACTTCTCTGTAGCCATTTACGATTTATTTTTCCTCCCAAACCATGGATTACATCTGCTACAGATATATTTCCTTTCTTCTGTTCAATTTTATTTAAAGCTTCTTGAAGCAGAGAAGGTAGGTTTTCTGCTGGAGTATATGTGCTCATTGTGTTTTCCAGTAATTGCATACGATCTGCAACCGTTTTATTTTGATACAGTTTATCGATTAGCAATTTTGATTTTTCACTTATGATGTCAGTTAGGCTACAGACGGGATGCGAAAGAAAGAATTCTGGTGCTACATCAAAAATTTGATAAAAGGATGAAGGATGAAAACGTAATACAATAATATATTCAAGATCTTGAGGTAGTTGCCAGTAAGTATTCTGTATCGTCCCACAACATACCCATGCCGCATTTAATTTGATTGTTTGATCAGCCTTTTTAATATGAACGATATCCGTTTTATTAGGCATAAAAATTAAAGTCGGAAGACCGTCATTGAATAGTGCCTGGTTGCCTTTTAAGTCTTTGCATGAAAATACATAAGCACCTAAAATGCACTCTGATTTAAAAAATAAATTAGAATCCCTCCAGTATCTTGCTGATTCTCCTACTATGGAATCAGATGGTTTAATATCTCCAAAAAAATTAATGGGCATAGTTTTACAAAAGTACTTAAAATATATTCAGTGCTATGTCGAATTATTGTCCAATTTTTACTTTTCTAGTTGTATTATGGTCATTAAATTTGTTTCAAACTATTACTTAATCAGTAGATTAGATGGATGTGTGCTCATTGAGAATCTTGATTCTGGTGAAGTGATATTTATTGGCTAAAAGCCTGATCGTAACAGATGGAAAAGTGATTCATTATTTAATAATAAATGATATGATTTATAAGACAGAAGAAGAAGTAGCATTAATGCAAATAAGTGCAAAATTGACAAGTCAGACATTGGCTGCTATTGCATCGATTATTAGACCAGGTATCACAACACTTGATATCGATCGTTTTGCAAATGAATTTATTCGTGATCATGGTGCAATTCCTTCGTTTCATAATTTTGGTGGATTTCCATTCCATATCTGTGCTTCAGTAAATGATGCTATCGTACATGGATTTCCAAATCATAATCCTTTGAAAGAGGGTGATTTAGTTTCCATAGATGTTGGAGCATTTAAAAACGGATTTCACGGAGATCAGGCATATACATTTATCATTGGTGAAGTTGCTCAAGAAGTAATGCAATTAGTCAAAATCACAAAGGAATCATTGATTAAAGGTATCGAGCAAGCTGTGCATGGTAATCGTATTGGCGATATAGGTTATGCAATAGCCTCTCATATTTCACCATATGGATATGGTTTAGTACGCGACTTGGTCGGTCATGGATTAGGACATGATTTGCACGAAGGACCAGATATTCCTAACTATGGACAACGTGGTAAAGGTAAGGTCTTGAAAGAAAACTTAGTGATAGCAATTGAACCGATGATTAATTTAGGAACGGATGATAATTATACAGAGGAGGACGGTTGGACTATTCGGACTGCAGATGGTAAACCTTCAGTCCATTTTGAACAGGATGTATGTATTAAGAAAAACTTTCCTCTAATTCTGACAGATATCAAAATTATTGAAAAAGCGGAAAAAGAAAACAATAACTTAAACTCTTCTTACTACTAATTTGAGGAGTCTTACCGTGCTATTATCATGAGAAAGTGATCGATTTAAGATCATTTTCTCATTATTATTATAACAACCAAACCGCCCGTCTCCTTATTTTCATGATCAGTGTAAATTAAGGTGTGATGCTAAGGTATATTGGAGAGTACGATTATCTTCCTTTACGTATTAATATGATTTTTAATATCAATTGTACGATGAGTACTCATGTTTTTAGAATTGATATTGCCTATCGATTATTTAGCTTAAAACATAAAATACTTCAATATTAATCATTAAATTTGATGAGTGCTCTGACATACAATCTTTTGTGTAGGATAAACTTATTAACCTAATTATTGAAGAGAATGCGCTTTTTGAATATATCTATACTGCTGACCATATTTCTTTTTGTTTCTGACGCATATTCAAAAGTGTTGGCACAAGATAGTGCAAAGCAAGATTTCGTTTCCCGTACCGAAATTTTCTTTAAAGAATCGGCGAAAAAAAGTCTTCAAGATATCGAAACAGACAAAGCGGCCATACGACAAAATCAAGTCATTGAAGAAATCGAAGTGCTGTCGAGGCAAGCCCGCTCTTTTTTGAAAAAAGGTTTTGATACTGTAGCTCTTATTCGCGATCTGAATCAAGTTTCGCAATGGTATAATATTTCTAAAGATGGTGTCTTTGAAAATAAGGGTACAACTCAAACCTCGCGCAATCTGACCACAACTTATCATATTCTTGACGCTCTTCATGCAGAGGTTTCTACCTATAAGAAACGGGTTGATCGTTATTTGGACCAGCTGGTTCGTTATAGATTTCAGATTGATTCGTTATGTAATGATAAATCATTATTTATATTATCTAAAGACTCAACGGAACTGAATCAATATATTCATAAATTGAAAGTTGTAGCTGTGGAAATAAATCCTGTCACAACTTTATTAAAAGATAATATAAATACCATACAGAACATACAGAATCAAGTTAATTTTGAGTTGCTTCAACTTCAAACTGGAATGGAGGAGATCGAATATGATCAACAGCAAATTTCAGATAAAACATTTCAACAAGAATTTTTAAATCTTTGGGAAGAAAGTAATTTTGATCGGCCGATCCACGAAGTGCTTTACTTTTCCGCACTAAAAGCAAAGCTGGTATTCTTTTATTACCTAAAGGGGCAGTGGGGAAAGATTATTCTTTCTGTTTTATTGTTACTTCTCGTAACGACCTATCTTTATTCTTTACGATCTGGAATTAGAAATATAAATAATAAAGAAGAAGTGAAAAGTATGCTACTAAGCTCTCCATTTCTATCAGGAATAGTGATTACGCTCAGTGTAGCTCAGTTTGTATTTCCTAATCCACCATTTGTCTTTACTGCGGGAATTGTATTAGTATCTGCCTTGATGATCGCTATTATATTTAGAAAAGAAATTTCTAAATATTGGTTGGGTATTTGGGTTATTTTTGTCGTTTTGTTTGCATTTGTAGCCGTAGATAATCTTGTATTGCAGGCTTCTAGGCCAGAAAGATGGTTAATGGTTATTCTTGCCATGATAAGTTTTGTTACTGGTATCTTTATTCTTTTTAATAAAGAGCGTCATCAAGAATTACGTGAGCGTTGGATTCTTATACCGATCTTTCTCATGACCTTAATGGAACTTTTTTCGATTTTGTTTAATGTATTGGGGCGCTTCAATATTGCTAAAATTTTGATGGTTGCAGGTTTGATGAATGTCGTTGTTGCGATTGTTTTTCTTTGGGTGATTAGGCTGGTTAATGAGGGATTGACTTATGCCTCTAATCTTTATAAAAAGCAGGAAAGAAGACTTTTTTACATTAATTATAATCGAGTTGGAAAGCGGGCCCCATTCTTTTTTTACGCTATTTTAATTGTTGGCTGGTTCGTATTATTTGGACGAAATTTTTATGAGTTTAGACTTTTGTCAGAACCATTAAAAAGTTTTTTTCAGGAAGAACATCAATTAGGGAGTTATACCTTTTCGATATATAACTTGCTTATTTTTCTGCTTATTATGATCGGAGCCACCGTACTTTCCAAAATAGTATCTTTTTTTGCGTCGGACTCCCAATGGAATTCCAACGATGATAAGCAGGAGAAAAAGTTCCGTTTGGGAAGCTGGATTCTGCTCATTCGTATCAGTATTATCTCAATCGGTTTTTTTCTAGCCTTTGCTGCTGCCGGAATTCCCGTAGATCAAATCATGTTAGTGATTGGTGCTTTGGGTGTAGGAATTGGTTTTGGCTTACAATCACTAGTCAATAATCTAGTCAGTGGATTGATTATAGCTTTTGAAAAACCGGTTAACGTAGATGATCTAATCGAAATTGACGGACATGCCGGTAAGGTGAAATCTATTGGTTTTCGCAGCAGTGTAATTGCGACACTAGATGGTGCTGATCTCATTATGCCTAATGGTGATCTTTTGAATTCCAATGTATTAAATTGGACTGTCGGTGGTTTTAAAAAACGAATACATATTCAGATAGAGGTAAAATATGGGTCAGATCTGGATAAAGTAAAAATGTTAATTGTTGATGTTTTACATAAGAATGATCAGATATTTACTACTCCTGCTGTATCCGTGCAATTTGGAAGTCTGTCAGCACAATCTATAATAATAGAAATTTACTTCTGGGTGAAAACGTTAAAAGACACGGGTCAGGTAAGAAGCGATGTGATTAAAACCATCCAATCTGTATTTCAGGAGAATGGAGTTAATCTGGCCTTACCGAAACAAGAGCTACTGTGGAAAAATGAACCTGATTCAAATAATACGAATGACTAATCAAATGAGAATGGTTTACGTAATTAATAAATACTAATCAAGGAACGATGAGAAAACGGCTTTTTGCCACGCTATTCCTATGCATAGTGCTTATGCAAGGCTGTATTAAGGATGCTCCGCAAAACCCTGAGGCAGATATTGAATCCGTTACTGTTGATCCACATTTACTAACTGGTAATGTGTTTATAGATCAGATAAATCGGACAATAACATTAAACCTTACAAACGAAGCCTATGATTCAGGAATCTCTCCGGTGCTGACGTTATCTAGGGGTGCTTCTGTAAAACCAGCAAGTGGAACACTGATCAAGTTTGACGGTGATCAAGAAATTGTATATGATGTCACTTCAGAATCAGGAGAAAACACCAAACGGTATACGGTTAAAGTTGTGAATATTGGTCATTGGGATTTTGCTTTTCAAAATTGGGCTAGTCATCCTACAGATAAATATGAGTATCCGGTAGAGGATGATGGATTACAGCTCTGGTCCTCCGGCAATCCGGGAGTTGCGCTTTCGGGTGTTCCTGCGCGCAGTGACGCATACCCGACACGATCCACTACAGATGGTTACCTTGGAACGAAGGCTGCAGAACTGGTTACGATTAAAGGTACACCTTTATCAGAACTTATTGGTATTCGACTGTATGCAGGTTCTTTGTTTTTAGGAAATTTTAATGCTTCTCAGGCTATGCTTAATCCGTTGGCGGCGACAGAATTTGGAGAACCTTATAAGGGGCTTCCTAAATCTTTCACAGGTTATTATAAATATAGTGCAGGACCAGATTTTATAAATAAGGCAGGTCAGGTTCAGCCAGGAGTGAAAGACAAATGTAGTATTTATGCTGTTTTGTTTAACGGTCCGGATAGACTTAATGCGACTAATATTATGAACTCGGACCGGATAATTGCACGTGCGGATCTTCAGGATGGCTCTGATAAAACCAATTTTACACGTTTTGATATTCCTTTTGTATATAAACAGGGTGCCACTATTGGTAAAAATTTGATGATGGCCATTGTTTCCTCATCCAGTGCTGAAGGGGATCAGTATAGAGGAGCGATAGGATCGCGATTGGTGGTAGATAGTTTAAGAATCGTACCTTTATTATGAAGAAATATATAACGTTATCCCTTTATTGTTGTCTATTGGTGGGATCAAGTATCTTATACGCACAAGACATAAAGCGAAAGTTTTCATTTGATCAGATTAAGCATTCAATGACATTAGGTTATAATATTGGTGCTACGGCTCCTTTTTCTTTTCCTAATACCATTCGTCAGATCAATAGTTATGCACCGATATTTTCACCTTCTTTTGGTTATCAGGCTACATATGATCTTTCATCAAAGTTGTTTGTAGGTACTGGATTAAGCGTAGATGTTAAAGGAATGAAAGTAACTGACAGTGTCCAATACTTTCATACTATTATTTCTGTGGATAATGGTAACGGTGAAAAAGGCTCTTTTGAGGGAGATTTTACAGGAACAAACGCCACGACATCTCGAAATGTGTATTTAACGCTACCTGTTTTTGCAGGTTATCGTCAGGGAGAATGGGATTTTAAATTAGGGATGTATTTCGCTTGTTTATTATCGGCTGAATTCAAAGGAACTGTGTCTGATGGTTATATTAGAAAAGGTAATTCATTAGGCGAAAAAGTATTGATTGAAAGTGCTGATTTTGACTTTTCAAGAGAGGTGAGATCCTTTGATATTGGAGCTCATTTAGGAGTTTCAAAGCATTTTGGACAACGTTGGGAGGCAGATCTGACAGGACAATTAGGCTTAAATCCGGTTTTCCCTTCATCTTTCCGTGGAGTAGGGTATAATTTACATAATATGTATCTAACACTTGGAGTAGCATACAGACTTTGGTAATACAAACTTGAATAGGTTGGCTATTTTTGATAGTTCTGATGTTTAAAACAAGCTCTATTTCAGAGCTTGTTTTATTTGCTTAAATCAAGATACAAGCGCAGCATATTTATATAACTAATTGTTTTTTTTTGAGGTGTTGTCTTTATTTAGTTCATGATGTAGTGATCTAATCAAAGAAATTATAGCTTTCTTATCATATCCGTATAATGCATGAAGTTGATCCTGGGTTCCCTGTGTCGCAAATGTATCAGGTAACCCAAGACGTTTTAAAATGGAATGATATCCATTATCTACCATAAATTCCATTACTGCACTGCCTATCCCGCCTATAAGACTACCATCTTCTATAGTAATCACGACTGAAAATTGACTAAAGACATCGTGCAGTAATGTTTCATCAATAGGTTTAAAGAACCGGAGGTCGTAATGGGCCACATCAATGTGATCATCCAAAAGTTCTTGACAGGCTTCTACTGCAAATTGTCCTATAGGACCGAGCGATAATATGGCTATTCTTTTTCCTGATTTGATTTTTCGTCCCTTTCCTAGGGGTATTTTGCAAAACTTACTTTTGAGCTCACCAGCTCCCGTGCTTTTTGGATAGCGTATCGCGAAAGGACCATTTAACGTATCGCATTGCGCTGTGAAAAGCAGATTTTTAAAATCATCCAAATCCATGGGAGATGCGCCTGTTATGTTGGGTATACATCTAAGAAAGGAAATGTCAAATGCGCCGTGATGTGTTGGCCCATCTGTGCCAACAACACCTGCACGGTCTATGCAGAATACAACAGGTAACTTTTGCAAAGCGACATCATGTATGAGTTGATCGTAGGCGCGCTGTAGGAATGTTGAATATATTGCGCAAAATGGCAACAGGCCGTCAGTGGCAAGTCCAGCACAAAAAGTAACGGAATGTTGTTCGGCAATGCCGACATCAAAAACTCGTTCAGGCATTTCTGATTTCATCTTCGATAATGAGCTACCCGATAACATGGCTGGACTGACTGCTATGATGCGGTCATTGGTTTTTGCTAGAGCAAGTAGCGTATTTCCAAAAACCTCTTGAAAAGTGGGACTGCGATTAACTGTACTCAACTTCGCTCCCGTTGATTTGTTAAAAGTTCCTGGAGCATGCCATATTTTAGGATCGGCCAGAGCGGGAGCAAATCCCTTTCCTTTGATAGTAACACAATGAAGTAATTTTGGTCCTGGTATGTGCTTTAGTTTTTCGAACAAACTAATCATTTTTTTTAGGTCATGTCCATCGACAGGACCAAAATATCGTATGTTTAATGCTTCAAAAAGATTACTATACTGCATAAATCCTCCCTTAATGATTTTATCAAATTTTCGCAGCGTATCTGAAGCCCATTTTGTGGATGAATTTTCTGATGAAAGGAGGTTTTTGAGATGTAACTTTAAGGTATTGTAATATTTAGCGGTAGTGAGATCTGTCAAATAATTTTGCAGTGCACCGGTATTGCTATCGATAGACATATTATTATCATTGAGTATAATAAGCATGTTTGGTTGTTCATATCCCGCATTGTTCATTGCTTCAAAGGCTTGTCCTGCTGTCATCGCCCCATCTCCAATAACAGCAATATGCTGCCGGTTGAGTTCTCCGCGATATTTGGCTGCGATAGCCATACCTAGGATGGCCGAAATGGAGGTAGAAGAATGACCGGTTCCAAATGCATCAAATTCGCTTTCGTCCCTACAGGGGAAACCGCTTATACCTCCTAGTAATCGGTTAGAGTAAAAAGATTTTCTTCTTCCTGTGAGTAATTTATGAGGATAAGCTTGATGTCCTACATCCCAGATCAGTTTATCTATAGGCGTATTAAAAACATAATGTAAGGCCACAGTAAGTTCAACAACACCTAAACTAGAACTGAAATGACCTCCGTTTACGGCAACATGATCGATAATAAACGATCGTAAGTCTTCGCATACAACTTGTAAAGAGGAAAAGGATAAATTGCGTAGATCTACTGGACTACTTATGAAATTATTAGGTGACATAGTATTTTTTTTCTCAAAGGTAAATTACTTAGATTTGCGATACAGGTGTAGATTTTGTAAAACTTACCAGTACAGATATGAAGGCGTATAAATTCGAACTATTTACCAGTACTATAGAAAAAAATATCAAAGATGGTATTTTCAAGCCAGGTCATAAACTGCCTTCCGTTCGCGAGTTGAAAGAACAGTTTAAGATCAGTGTCAGTACAATACAAAATGGGTACGAATATCTGATGATTCATGGTTTAGTGGAAAGTATTCCTAAATCGGGTTATTATGTAAGTTATCAAACAAAAAAAAATGTAGAAGAGTTAAAAAGTGACCGTATTCCAGTCATTAGGGATGCTATATTTAAGGATCATCTTGGACTTACAACTTCTGCGGGAGCAGGAAAGACATTTTCTGAGTTTAATGTAGCTGCTCCTGGAGATTTGCTTGTGCCACAAAAGTTAGTGTTGCGGACAATGCAACAGGTGATCCGGGAGCAGGGGGCAGGTCTGCTTCGGTATTATCCTTCAAATGGTTCTGTTGAGTTAAAAGAACATATTATCACACGTGCGGCAGCTTATCGTACTGTTATTCATATGGATGAGCTAATTATTACAGATGGTGCATTGCAGGCTATATATATTGCTCTGGCTACAGTTTGTTCTTCGGGCGATGTTGTAGCAGTGGAAAGTCCCTGTGTATTTTCGGTACTTGAAGTAATAAGGGTATTGAACCTGAAAGTTATCGAAATTTCTGTAGATCCGGTTTTGGGGTTTGATATTAATTTTTTCAGAGAGGCATGCCTTCACAATCCGGTTAAAGCGGCGATTGTAACTTCAAATTTTCATAATCCGACAGGAATATTAATGTCAGATGAACAAAAGCTTGCCTTAGTTACTGTAGCACAATACTATAATGTTGCTCTTATTGAAAATGATATTTATGGTGATCTGAATTTTCATGGACAGCGACCGACTACTTTGAGAAGTTTTGATGTAAGTGGTCTTGTTCTTACTTATTCGTCCTATTCGAAAACTTTGGCTCCCGGTATAAGACTAGGTTGGTTGGCGGCTGGAAAATTTATGCAACGGGCAGAGCAGATTAAATTTTCATTGGGAAGTACCGTTTCTCCTTTATATCAGGAGACGCTAAATAAACTGATGACTGGAAGTAGTTACGATCGTCATATACGTTCCTTTAGAATGCAATTGGCTAAGAATGCCTATAGTACAGTACACTTGCTCTCTGATCATTTTCCGGACAGTACTTCTATTTTAATGCCAGCAGGAGGCTATAATATTTGGGTAAAGATGCCTGACGGGACAGACATGCTTAAATTTTATAGACAATGTGAGCAAATAGGAGTGAGATTTACTCCTGGCTATACTTTTTCATTTTCGGGGGCGTTCGCAAATTACTTTCGAGTAGTATTTGCAGACAAATTTTCTGTTAAGAAGATAGAAGCGATTACGCTTGCTGGTCAACTAATGCGATAACAACTGTACTGCTTCATGTTCCATAAGCTGTTCTCTTTATTCTTTTGAAAGACTGATACATTTGTGCACACACACACACACATTTACGATATCAGTATGAAAATAATAATCAAATTTACGATAGCTACAGAAGAAGGATTGGCAGCTCTTTTAACATTAACGCATGCGATAGCGATAGAAAAGTTTTCAAAACTTCTAGAGCTTTCGTTCGTAGAGAAATATATACATGAAAATTTTAGTGACAGCAATTTGGTTGAAGAATTAAATAGCATGTCAAATCAATGGCTCATCGCATACGTCGATAATATACCGGCAGGATTCGTTCAAATTACGTCAAAGGGCGTTAGACCTTCGAGTTTAGACCGTAAACGGGCTATCCGTATTGCCAATTTTGGGATCTTAAAAAAATATTTTAATCTGGGTGTAGAAGAAGCATTACTGGAAAAAAGTTTAGCCGTCTGCAGGCCATATGAAGCGGTGTGGATCAACGAGTATATTCAAAATCCCTTTATCCGACTTTTTGAAAGTAAGGGATTTGTTAAACAGTCGGAGATAAATCAACTTGATGAATTGCCTTTGAATGCAGTATATTTAATTGCATAATTTATTTAAGAAAATGTTCTTGAAATCTTAAAGTCAGACGTTAAGTTTTGTCTTCTGATTTTGTTGACAAGGAAAAAGTATATCTCTAATCGCGATCATATACATTAATCACTAATTTTTAGTACCTTATGTTACGTTAAATTATATTTATTCATGTGATTATAAATTTCTTGAATACGATTTGAAAAAAAATGTCCCGAATTACGATCCTCATTTGTCATTAGGATAAATAGTATATTTATTAACCTTATTTAAGAAAAGATGAAAGAGTTTTTATTGTTGATTCGTGAGTCTTCGACTTATGGCAACCTATCTGTAGAAGACATGCAGGCTGATATTCAGGAACATATCAATTGGGTAGAGGAGCTGGTTGCAAATGGACATTTTCTAGAAGGAAATCCACTAGAAGCTAATGGAGTTACATTAAAGAAGGATATGATTTCAGATGGTCCATACATCGAGACAAAAGAATGTGTTAGCGGTTACTACAAATTAAGTGTGAAAAGTTTGGAAGAAGCAACACAGCTTGCTAAAAGTTGTCCTGATTTAAAGAATGGTGCAACTTTAGAAATACGGGAGATTATCATTACCGATGAGCAATAAGGACATTAACAAATTAACAGATCATCTTTTCAGGGAATACCATGGAAAGATGATTTCGTTTTTGTCTGCAAAATTTGGATACCAGCAGATCGATAATATTGTTGATGCAGTGCAGGAAGCATTTGAAATTGCCCTAAGTGAATGGAGATATAAAGGAACTCCCAAAAATTGTTTCGGATGGTTAATTCATGTTTCTCAAAATAAATTAATCAATAAAATCAATCGAGATTCGGTTGGAAGCAAGATTCTTAATCGAATTTCGTACGAGGAAGAAGAAGCAATTGCTTCACATGAAGCCGAAGATAGTTTACTTCAATTGTTGATCTTCTTTTCTAAAATCAATGTTTCTGACAGGAATAAGTTGATTATATCTTTGTTTTATTTATGTGGATTTGGCTATTCTGAAATATCAAGAGCCATGATGTTACCCGTTGAAACTATTAAAAAGATCATCTTACGAAGTCAGGTTTTAATAAAAAAAAATGCTATTCAATATGAGAAATGTGAATTCGAAAGCTTGCATAATGAGATGCCCCATCTGCTTCATGTATTGTATTTGATGTTTAATGAAGGCTTCAAATCTTCTCAAAAACGAGAATCAATAAAAAAGGATTTATGCTTTGAAGCGATTCGTCTAAGTGTTTTAGTCAAAAAATATCAGGAGGATCATTGTGAATTAAATGCTCTTCTAGCTTTATTTTTCTTTCATGTTTCTCGATTTCCTGCAAGAATTCAAGAAAATGGATGGATATCTATTCAATTTCAAAATCGGACGCTTTGGGATAAAAATTTAATAAGCGAGGGGTATGCTTATCTTAATAAAATAGATTTAAGTAAAAATAGGCTGAATAAATATCATTTAGAGGCTTTAATTGCTTCAGTGCATTGTTCTTCACCTAATTATGAAAAAACAGATTGGAGGTTGATATCTACCTTGTATTCTCAATTAGAATTTTTAGAGCCTGATGCTATAGCAGTAAAAATAAATAGGATTATTGCTGAGAGTAATTACTTGCCAATAACTCCATTGATTGAGAAAATGTTTGATCTGGAACCTATGCTAAATGACTTTCTTAAATTTCCATTTTATAGTTCTTTAGCATTTCTTTATGAAAAGGGGGGAAAGAAGGAAATGGCCTGCCATTACTATTTGTGTTCTTTATCTTATACCAACAATCAATTTGATAACGAATACATAAACCTGAAATTAAGCCTTCTCCATTCGTGATCATAAAAAAAGCCCAACTTCGCTATTGGGCCTAATTTATAATTACTGTAAATATTATGTTTAGAGTTGTCAGCTGGTTATAGGATTGTACCGCCCTTCGAGATAAAGTCTTTTTTCACACGATCGTATCTTTCCAGATCTATTGGTTTAGATGCACCCGTTATAATACTCGATTTAAAACCTAAATCTAAAGCATCGTTTGCAGTGTAATATACGCAGTAATCAGCAGCCACTCCACAGACAGCTACTTCTGTAACACCTCTACCTTTAAGATAATCACCCATTCCTGTAGATTTTTTTCTACCATTATCAAAAAAACCACTATAGCTATCAATTTCTTTATCCATTCCTTTTCTAAAAATAGCTTCAATTGCATTTGTTGAAAGTTCAGAGACGAATTCAGCGCCTTTAGTTCCTTGTATGCAATGTTCTGGCCAAAGTACCTGATCTAATCCATTTAACTTTATTTCTTCAAATGGTTCTTTGCCAGGATGCGACGTATAAAAACTTTTATGCCCCTTTGGGTGCCAATCTTGTGTGGCTACCACAAGATCATAATGTGTCTGTAGCTCGTTAATTTTGTGCACGATTTCATCACCATGATTAACAGCTAAAGCACCTCCTGGTAAAAAATCATACTGTACATCGATTATAATTAAAGCTTTCATAAAGAAAAGTTAAATGTTAGTAAAGATACCTTGATACGTAATATTTTCCCTAATATAAGAAAAATGTTAGTAATTGCTGTTATTGCTTTATTAAGAGTAAAAAAATAATTATTTCGGATTGTTTTATATGGTAAAGCATTCGTTTATGACTCTTTTTCACATTATCGCTCCATGTACTCAGATCTTAAAGTTGTTAACTTTATTAGTATATTCCTTATTTAAAAATTAGGATGAATGTTATAGCATATGTGTTTTAATTTTGAAAATATAGCGTATTTATCAAAACTATAAACGCGGCTTTATTTAGAAATATTAAATCCATCATTATATTCATGGCATTCTCATTTTGTATCTTTAGAAGATTGTTTAGAAAAAAGAATTGATATGGATCATATTATAAACCACTTTAACCAGTATCTGCCCCTTGATAGCGAGGAGATCGCGGTTTTAACAAACCATATTACGAAGAGAACTATAAAAAGAAGACAGTTTCTTTTACAAGAAGGGGATGTGTGTAAGTCTTTTACCTACATACAGAGTGGTTGTTTTAAAATGTACGGTATAGATGATAAGGGGGCTGAACATAATCTTGTCTTCGCAGCTGAAGACGATTGGATTTCGGACATAGGTAGTTTACATCGTGAAACTCCTTCGCAGTTATATATAGAAGCAATAGAACCTTCAGTAGTGTTACAGATTTCCAAAGGTGATTTATGGTATTTATACACTAATTATCCAAAGTTTGACCGTAATTTCCGTGTGATTATTGAAAATAAATATATTGAACTTCAAAATCGATTATTACAAATGTTTAGTTCTACCGCTATTGATAGGTACGAAAGTTTTATTAATCAATATCCCAATTTAGCAAATAGGCTACCTAATACACAAATCGCCTCTTATTTAGGTATAACTGCAGAATTTTTGAGTAAAATAAAGAACGATAGATTTAGAAAATAACTATACTCTTAAACTAGATTAAGGGTATTTCTTATTATAGCTTATAGGTGTAGGTTGACTATTCATCGCAATTTTGTATTGTCAATAATGACAAACAAATTTTTAACATATAAAACGATGAATACAGTAAATCAACAAGTAAAAGTAGCCGTTATTGGTTTGGGTAATATTGGTAAAGCCATAGCCACTAATCTTGTAAAAGGAAATCACCCGGTTATCCTTTCCTCTAGAGCATTTGAGAAGGCAAGCAATCTGGCGGACAAATTTGGAAATCTTGCCACTGCAGAGGAGATATCCGATGCTATTCATAAAGCTGATGTAATCATTCCAGCGATTTACTTTGATAATATTAAAGAATTTTTGGTGCAGTATGCGACGGAGCTAAAAGGAAAAATTATTGTAGATGTTTCAAATCCAATTGCTCCAGATGGCAATGGAGGTTTTAGAAAAATTATTGATCAACATGATTCTGCAGGTCAGACTCTATTAGCTTTGGTACCTAAAGAAACAAGTTTTGTTAAAGCATTTGGAACTCTAGGTGTACATTCATTATCAGAAGAGGCTTTCGTTACCCCTCAAAATAAAGTGTTATTTTATGCATCGGATAATACTAATAGTAATCAATTTGTTGAAGAATTAATCAAAGCCAGTGGTTTTGAACCTCTTCATATTGGAGGTATCAATCAATCTATTCGCATAGAAGTATTTGGCGATCTTCATGAGTTCGGAGCACTGGGAAAAACAGTGGTACTTGATGAAGCAAAGGATATTATTGGTCAACATAAAATCTAAAATTGTATGATAAAGGCCATGGTGGCGGCAGTGTTTTTTTTTATGTTATTAGCCTGTCAAGATGAAACAAATCAACGGAATGATGATGCACATATTTCTAAACTTGAAAATTCAACAGTAATGAATAAACAAACAATAAAAGCGGAAATCGAAGATGCTTTGACTATTTATTTTGAGGCCCTGAATAAATCAAATGTCGAGCAGGCCGTCGGTCAATATACGGCTGACGGTATATTTATGCCAACAGGGTTGCCCACAGCAACAGGAACACATGAACTTACAATAGCTTATCAAAATGTTTTTAAAGCAATCCTGCTTAATGTATCCTTTAAAATGGAGGAAGCAGTTATACTTGAAGATAGTGTAGTATTTGTTCGAACTCAATCAAACGGAAGTCAATTGATCCGTGCTAGTGGACAAAAATCTAACGAGTTAAATCGAGAGTTTTTTTTAATGAAAAAAGAAAGTAACAAATGGAAGATCGCTTGGTACATGTTTAACCAACCAAAATAGGTACTAGATAGAAAATCGTAATTTAAAATAAAATCTAAACCCTGTAAATTATCTGATTTATAGGGTTTAGATTTTACGTAATATGGTAAACTGGCAGATTTTTTTTTAAAAATAATTTTAGCATTTTTTATTTGACTATCTATATAATTGAATTGAGAGACCCAGACTAGTTCCATTTTTTAAATATATTTGAAACAAACTAATTGAAGTAGATACTTCTGTAACCTTATTTATTTTTACATATAGAATAAGTTTCGGACAATCTTGTTATTTAAATATCGACAAGATCGTTTCGAATATTGGTTGAACCATAGCGAATATTGAAAATGGTTTATATTAGTTGTTTTAAAAAATGATTTTTATAGGGATGAAAGAATATTGTCTAAAAACTGGTCGCTTGCTGAAATTGAATAGAATTTGGAGCATAATTTTCTGCATTTATTTTTTAACCATATTTGTAAGCTGTGACTCCAGTCAGAAGCCAACAATTTCTAAACATGCAGGTTTGACTTTGGACAGTGTTGCAAAGCATCATTTGTTAAGTTCGATTATAAATTCAACACAGGATAATAATCGGATCAGAGATAGTCTGTTTGTCGAGTATGAAAAATCAGCCAATTTTAACAAGAATATTTATTATTGGGCACTCAAAGCACTTAATTTACCCTTTGGTTTTAAAGATGATTCACTGATAAGTAGTGTGAATAACATATATATATTACCTAAGCAGGTGGATGAGTGGGCTTTAAAGAAATATGTGCTCTTAAAAAGTAAAGCCGACCATACAGATATTAATAGCTCAGAAGTGACCAAGGAGCTTATGAATACAAGAAGTCAGGTGGAGAAATCTAAGTCTGTATTCTTATTTTTATATGACAACATGTTGGCCATGATTTTTTATACTAATCAGGACTCCGAGAATTCTTTACGGTATATTAAATTGTTCAGACAAAATCATCCTTATGCAACATCTGCACGCTTCCTTCAAATGTACTATGATATTCGTTTTATGATCTCCTTAGATCTTGATGGAACTCCTGGGGCTGAGACATATCTGGATAGCTGTCAAGCTTTGGCTAGAGAATTGGATGATACAATGGCCTTAATGCGTTCGATTGACTTTGAATCACAATGGCTGAAAAAACAGGGAAAGACAAAAGAAGCTGTTGATCGACATAGGATATATTTTAACTATCTCACCAAAACGAAAGAGAATACGGCATTAAAACAGTACAATAATTTTGCCGACCTATTCCTTGCTAACAATCAACCTGATTCAGCTATTCTATATGTGAAGAGGGGGATGGAAATCGCTCGTAAAAACAAAAAGGAAACCAAAGATATGACTTCGGTATTGGATATCTTAAGCAAATCTTATGAAAAAAAAGGCGATTATAAACAGGCTTATCTATATGGTAGAAAACAATATGAAGCATATCTACAGGCCACTGAGGTGATGCAAAAGACAGCGATAGCTGACATTACTGCACGTTATGATGCTCAGAAGAAAGATGAAGCAATTCGATCTCTTCAGGAAAATAATGATTTAAACAGTAAATTTATTACCCAACAGCGATGGACATTTATAATTTTCATCATATTGACGATCTTTATTGTCTTTTTTGTTTTCAGCTCCTACAAACAAAAACTCTTCAAAGCTGAACATGATAAATTGTTGTTGCAACATAAACAACTTGTTTTAGAACAAAAAAATAGGCAAAATCAGCTAAATCCTCATTTTATATATAATTCTATTGCCAACTTGCAGGGCTTGATCAGTACCGATAAAAAATTGGAAGCAAATAAGTATTTGGTTACTCTGACAAAAGTTATCCGCGATATGTTAGAGTTAAATAGAAAAGATTTTATACCGTTAGAAAAAGAAATAGATAGTCTTAATAACTACGTCAATCTTCAACAAATGCGTTTTAATCACTCTTTTGAATATCATGTGGAAACAGGCGATTTAGACTTAGATAATACACTTATTCCTCCGATGTTAGTCCAGCCCTTTTTAGAAAATGCGATAGAACATGGTCTTATGAGCCTGGAGGATAAAGGTTGTCTACAAGTTAGGTTTTACCAAACTAAAGGTACGCTACATATTGAGATTACTGATAATGGAGTGGGAGTGGCGGAAAACTCACAGATAAAAAAGAAGAAAGAATCCTTATCTCAGGTAATAACCGAGGAGCGTATTGAACTGCTATTTGGAAAGGATAAGCATGTTGCAGGTATGCGCAAACATCCGAATTTTAAACACGGCGGAACAGGTTATCAAGTTGAAATATATTTCCCATTAACTCTGAATTTTGATTAGATTATGTTAAAGATTTATGTACTCGAAGACGAGGCGAATATACTTCGTTATATCCAATCCATTTTGGATGAAATACCCTATGTGCGGATGGTTGGAAGCTCGTCTAATATCAAAAAGGCCGAGATCGACATTCCGAGAGAATTACCGGACCTTATCTTATCAGATATACAGTTAAAAGATGGTCTCAGCTTAGCATTATTAGCCAATCTTAATTTAGATACTAATATTATATTTATAACTGCTTTTAACCAATATGCTATTGAAGCGCTTAATCTTGGCGCTATTGGCTATCTGACAAAACCGATCGATCCAAGTTTACTCATTGAGAAAATTGAACAGTGCTATAAAAAGACGACAGAATTTACGCTAAACCAATTACAGCTGAAGATTGCAGAAAGCCATCTTAAACATCCTGCTACTCCAAAAAAAATAGCACTTCGAACCTTTGAATTTACACAGATTGTTGATGTAGAGGATATTTTATACTGTTTTAGTGATAAAGGATATACTACTTTTCATTTAAAAGATGGGGTCAATTTAATGGTTTCTAAAGTAATTAAGCATTTTGAAGCGATGTTGCCTCAAGAACAGTTTATACGTTGCCACCAATCTTATCTTATTAATTCCCATTATATCCATAAGTATTTTAAAGACGGGCAACTGGAAATGAAGGACGGCAGGATGATTCCTATTTCAAATCGAAAGCGAGAAATGATTATGCAGTTTATCGAAGGATTGGGATAATTTTATTTTTTGAACAGGTTTAAAATTTAATGTCACCTGTACTCAGATAATGGATTAAAATTTGTGTAAATAGCATATTGTATTTAGTTTGAATCAGCTCACTCTCTGTCGTGAGCAGGTTCGAACGCGATGTATTTAAGTCGTATATACTGATTCTACCTGCCTCGTAACTTTTTAAACTTAAATCAAAAGCCTTTTTAGTGACTTCCAGAACATTAGTTGCTAGTTTATATTGTTTTTGATAATTATCCAGATCAAGTAATTGTTTTGTTAGCTCCTGCTTGATAGTAAGCTGTTCTAATTGTATTTGTTTTGCATTTTCAGCCTGTTGAATCTTATTCTTTTGAACAGCTGTCTTAACCGTATTTTTGTTGAATATTGGTACATTGATGGTCAGACCTATCTGTTGAGAAAAATTATTTTGAAGCTGATTAAATAAAGGAAGTCTTCCAAAACCTGTAGTCAAATTATTGAAATAAAAACTACCCAATGTTAGACTCGCATCAATCGTGGGGTAAAGCTGGGCTTTTATAGCTTTTTGATCAAATTGAAGTGCCTCACTCAACAATGCATATTTTTTTAATGCAGGGTGCTGTTTTAAATAGGAACTGTATAAATCCGAAGATTCAGAACTTGATTGCTGTAACGGTGAAAAAGCCTTAGTTTCCGTATTAATTTCAAAATTTTGATCTGGTTCAATAGCCATTATTTGTTTAAGTTCCAATATAGCTTTATCTATAGTGTAGTGCGCCTGTCTATTCTTTTCGTTCTCACGTTCATAATTAGCCTTTGCTTCGTATAATATAGTGAGCGAAGTGGCTCCGAGGTCAGTTGACTTTTGTACTTTTACAAGTTGGCTCTCTGCAAAAAATAGAGCTGTATCTACCGATTTGCAGATCTCTTTTTGCAACAATACGTTTAGGTAAGCCTGGATAGTTTTTAGTGTTATTTCTCTTTTGAGTAAAGCTAAGTCTTGTCCGCTTGCTTCCATTTCTCTCTCTGATTTCTTAATGAAATTTTTCAGTTTGCCATTGTTTAAGATCGAATAGGAGGAAGATAAACCTAATGTACTGTTGAAGTTGTCATTTCGTGCATTGTTACCAAAAATATCTTGAGATTGTCCAAAATTGTTGTATAAATTTGTAAATCCATTTAGATTAGGTAGACGTTCATTTTTGTAATTTTTTATATCTAGATTTTTGTCTTCAAGAACTAATTTCGCTTTGTCTAAAGTGATATTCTTTTCAAGTGCAACGGCAATGCATTGGTGTAAGTCAAAAGTCTGTTGTGCGAACAAAACTTTGCCTGTAATGCATGTGATGCCAAGCGTTAGTAATATATATCGAAATAACACAATCATTAATTATCTTGATATCTAAGTAAACTCCTTAATTGACTCAATATTCTTTCAGCAAGCGTTAATTCTTCTGTAACAATATCAGCCGTTCCGCTCAATTCCTTGTCAAATACAATTTTTTTATGATAAGAAGTCTGTAATCCATTGGGTAGTGCTACTTCTATATAGTATTTACTGTCTTTATCCTGAACTAAAGCAATGGATTTGATTTTCCCTTGTACTATACCATATTCCTGGTACTTATAATTATCAAGCTTGATCAATACCTTTTGATTTATTTTTATTTTACCTTGATTCTGCGCTCCTATATGCATTTGTCCTATTGTTATCTGTCTGTTGTTTGGCAGTATACTGAGCAGGGTACTGCCCGCTTTCACAAATTGTTTCTCTCCTAAAAATTGGAGATAACTTAATGTTCCATCTATAGAAGCATATATGAGATAAGTTTTTTCCCATTGTCGTAGTGCTTTTTTGAGCTTTTCAAGTAATAAGATAGAAGCAGATGAATAAGAAGTTTTTTCTTTAACAATATTTACATCTGCACCTGATTTTATTTTTTTAAAGTTTAAAATAGTTTCTTCCAATTGCGCAATTGATATTTCTGTATTTTTGAAATTCCTTTGCGCTTCCAATAATTTTACTTTTTCATTTTCAAGTTCTAGAGCAGCTATCACACCTTCACGATGTAATGATTCGGAACGCTTGTAGTTTTTTTCGGTCAATTGTAACTTACTTGATTCTAATATATGTTGTTGCCTAAGATTTGCAACACGTTCTTTATAATCTGTAATACCTTTAAGGGCCGTTACCTCTTCTGCAGCATAAGGCTGTAGATTGGTAAATAATATCTCTTCCTCCAGCGCCTTGGCAAAGGCATTGTAATCTTCCTGTACTTCACCCAATCTAAAGCTGGAAACAAGTTGTAATGGAAATTTACTAAGTTGTTTCGTCGATAGAGAATCGAGAATCTTCTTTAATTGATATATATCTTGATCATCGGCTGACGACTCCAAAACCATCAGTAAGTCTCCTTTTTTTACTGTTTTTTGATCTTTTGCGATCAACTTTTCAATCCGTGAATCGATCCTAACCTCAATTTTCTCTGGTGGATTTTGAGATGATATAATAATAGTAGATGAAATGAATTCTGGATATTTAATAATGCATGCCAGTAGAAAAAATAAAAGTATTATACCTAACATCACTAGGCTTCCCCAACGGATAAGCCAATTTGGCGGTGTTTCTAAAACCTCCTGTACCTGCTCTGAACGCAGATTGATATTGTCCAATATGTTGTCTTTAGTTGCCAAGTTCTAATTGATTTTTTACTAATCGATAATATTCTCCTTTTAAGGATACAAGCTGTTCATGGGTGCCTTCTTCGACCACTTTACCTTTATCCAGCACGATTATTTTGTTTGCATTTTTTACAGTAGATAAGCGATGTGCGATTATCACTGCCGTTCGTCCTTTTAGAAACTGATTCAAATTATCTGTTATAACTTTTTCTGTATTTGCGTCAAGGGCAGAAGTAGCTTCGTCGAAAAATACATATTGTGGAGATTTATAGACTGCACGCGCTATTAACATCCGTTGGCGTTGCCCGCCGCTGATACCTAATCCTTCATAGCCAATTTTTGTGTTGTAACTTACTGGCAATGATTCAATAAAATCCTTTATATGTGCGATTTCTACCGCGTGCTTTAATTTTTGCTTATCTACACTAATATTCCCCATTGCAATATTATTTGCTATACTTTCATTGAAAATATAACCATCCTGCATAACAACTCCACAGGATGCACGCCACATGCTGGGGGCGATATGACGTATGTCGGTCTTCCCAATCTTAATTTCGCCTTCATCGGCATCGTAAAACTTTGTTAAAAGTTTCATTAAAGTCGTTTTCCCAGATCCACTGGCACCTACAATAGCTGTTGTTTTTTCATAGGGAATTAATAGATTCAAATTTTCAAATACAGCATTCGTTGATCCTTTATAGCGAAATGTTAAGTTCGTTACTGAAATATTTTGTTCTGGAATTTCAGAAGCATAGTTATTATCCAGACTTTCCTCGTCGTCCTTCCCGTGGATTTCATTCAATCGCTCCAGTGCAATTTTAGCATCCTGCGTTTGTCTAATGAAGTTCATAAATTGGATTAATGGACTATTTAGCTGTCCTATGATGTATTGCACAGAAAGCATCATTCCTAATGTCAATTGACCTTCTACTACTAGGCTGGCCGCGATAAAACTGATGAATACATCTTTAAGTTGATTGATAATATTTCCACCTATAGTCTGTATCTGTTCAAGCTTAAGTGCTCTAATTTTAATTCTGAAAACTTTAATCTGAATACCTTCCCATTGCCAACGTTTATTGGTTTCGGCATTATTCATTTTGATTTCTTGCATACCATTGATCAATTCCATGACCTGGCCTTGTTCTTCTGCTAGCTGGGAGAACTGCTTGTAATCTAATTCTCTTCTCTTCTTTAAAAAAAATGCAATCCAAAAGAAATAAAGTACAGCACCTACCAGATAAATAAGAAAAAGCTTATAGCTATAAAATAGAAGGACAATACCAAAAACCAAAAAATTGATCAATGAAAAGAGTGTCTGTAGAGAGTTGTTGGTAAGTAATTGTTCAATTCGACCATGATCAGCGATTCGTTGCATGATATCGGCCGTTACCCTTGAATCAAAAAAGCTAATAGGCAAACGCATCAATTTAATGAAGAAATCAGATACAATAGATATATTGATGCGTGATGATAGGTGCAGTAAAATCCATCCTCGGATCACTTCTATGCCCATTTGTCCAATATAAAGCATAATTTGGGCAAATAACACTAAATAGATAAAATTTAAATCTTGATTCTGAATCCCTATATCAACGATACTTTGTGTCAGAAACGGAAAAACCAAGGACAGTAAACTTCCTCCTATCAACCCTAAAGCCAATTGAATAATAAAGGATTTATATTTAAAAAAATAATGTTTCAGATAGTTTTTGATTGAAAAGGATCTGTCTGAAATGTCTTCTTGTTGATCAAAACGTGCTGTTGTTTCCAGAACGAGTACAATACCTTCCTCTGTTGTATCGGTAGCACCCTTGCCTATCCAGTTCTGTAAAAACTCTTCTTCTGAATAGCTAATTAAGCCGTAACTTGGATCTGAAATATAGATCCGGTAGCCTTGACGTTTTTTTTCAATTTTATAGACAACGACGTAATGTTGTTTCATCCAAAACACTACACAGGGAAGTGGCGCGTCTTCAACAAGTGTCTTGAAATCTATTTTTACAGAAAGTGTTTTAAACCCTATAGATTCGGCAGCTTTACTTAATCCCAAAAGACTTGATCCTTCGCGTGTTGTCTCGGATAAATCACGGAGCATCTGGAGGGGTAATATTTTTCCGTAATATTTACTGATAATGCGGAGACAGGTAGGTCCGCAGTCTTTGGAATCCGGTTGTTTATAGAATGGAAATTTTGCCATATTTAATTTTTCGGAGACAATTGTTCAAAACCATAGTACGTTATCGCTTGTTGTTTTAGCGGATTCATAGACCATTCCGACCATTCATTGCTATATGGGTCATAGCCACATTTTAAGGGTTTGGAAATATCCAAACCTTTTTTATTGTATTGGGAACGTTCTGTAAAAGCCCTGCAATCGGTGCACACATTTCTAAATTCACAATCTTTACAAACCATTATTTCTTCTTTTGTCAGATGCCAATATTCCTGAACCGAATTTTGCTGTAACACTTCTTCTAAAGTCATCTCTTTTATGTTACCAAAAGATTGTGGCATTGCTGGACAGTTCTTAATATTACCATTTATATCGATTCCAATCTTTTTGTGAAGGCAAGAATTATGATTTATAGCCTCTAGAACTTTGGGCATATTTGTATTGAAATAATCTGTATTTACTTTTCCGCAGGAATTAATGGATAGTGCATCTTCAGTAAAATCAACCATAAATCTGAAACTGGAATTCGATAGCACAGGGTTTTTTTTACATTGATAAAATACAAGATGATAAATGCGCTGACTTCGATCTTGAACAGCTTGAAGAAAAGCTTCGTTAAGAGCAGTAGAATAGGCTGTAAATATTTCTAAACCTTCTAAAGGTGTATTTTCAAAAGCACGGTCAAAATCGATGATTTCTTGTGAAGATGCTGAACTTCTGCAAAAAACAACCACATGTTTAATATTTAAATTGGTTACAGATTTTATTAATGTTTGTGGTACGGATAGTTTTTCAATTTCTATAAATAAATTGGAAACCAATTGATAATCATGGTACTCGTAAGATAGTGGGGGGAAATTTCTATCCCAATCGTTTTCAGTAATAAAGCCATATTCCTTTTCCAATAAATAATCGAGATATTCTTGGACAATATTTTTGGATTCTGGATCATAATTGTCAAGTACCGATTCAATGGAACTCGATTTTAATTCTTCAATAAGCTCATACAATTCTAAAGGATATAATTTGGAAACATTTCTTCCTAAATCGGATATTAGTATACGATTATATCCCTTTGTTATAAAGATGTCAGTGTACAAATTAAAAAATCTCATATCAGTCTTGTCAATCGTTTAAATGGTTTTGTCCGTAACAAATAATCTGTTTGATACGTTGAACATTTTAGATAAAGCGATGAACCTGAATCTACATTATTCGAACTTTTACCATCATACAATTCCATGTATTCAAATGTCAGAGGAAGCTTATTCTCTTCTTTTATAATCAGGTCTATTACTTTTTCTTCCATATTATAGGTATGTTGCTATTTCTCTTTCTAATCCATAGTTACAGGCATTGGACATTCCTAAAAATTGACCAATGGCATTAATTTCTAAAAAATAAAACTTATTGCCAGATTTGATAAAATCTAAAGACCCTGAATTTAGATCTAATGCCTGCATCAATACCGTAATTTTTTGCTCTACTTCCAGAGGTAGGTTATACCGGACATTTCTATTGGGAATTTTGCTGTTGTATCTTCTATGATCAATCTTTGTTCTTTCATCATTTTGTGATATAATGGCGGTAGAATAAATTTTTCCATTTAAGTAGAAACTTCGTATCTCGAAATCTTTTTCGATCTTATCTTGAAAAAAAGAAATAAAGAAATTGGATTCTTTCTTTTGCTCGATGACCGATGTGTACATAATACCATTCTGATTTTCATGAACCATATCTATTATCGGCGTACCAGAAATGGGTTTCACAATGGTTTGATTGATGATAACATCCTTCATATCTTCAGCCAAAAAATAAGGTGGTACATCCAATCCTACTTCTTTTGCTTTTTCTAAAACCAATAGTTTGTTAACATGGCTATTACTTTCCTTATTGATGTGTTTCTTTCCTTCCAAAGATTTGATTACATAATCCGTTAACCAGTGCTGTACTTCAAACATATAGCGATTTATAGCTTGATTCTCGTACTTTAATGTATCAAATGCGATATTTCCTCGTCGATACCATACAGCAGTTATTTCATCAAGAAAAAATTGATTTCGCGTGCTTTTTAAAAGAATTCTTTTTTCTACAGCTTTGATTTCAAATACCTCGTTTTCATGAATACGGATAAATTCCTTCTTCATAGCAATAAGCCACTTTATGACCGTTGTGGTCGTGATTTCATTGTTTTTAGAGATGATTAAAATCATAAATTTGAGTAGTGTACTATTTTTAAGTATAACAGTCTTTTTAAAAACATAAGCTGCTTTTGCAAACAAAAGCAGCTTATGTTTTAGAAATATATTTCGATTAAAACTGAAATTTAGTTTAATCTAGGTGAGGAAATCGGCCATCTTTGATCCATACTCTTGACAGGTATGTACCACCATTTCCATCATAAACATCTACATCAGAGCAACCATGTGCATCGACGAAGTTTGAACGTATTTCATAAACACCACCAGACATGGCTAATCCGCCTACAGTATTTATATCGATTTTCTTCTTTTCCAAAGCAGAAAAATCCTTCATTCCAGTTAATTTCTTCATAACCTTAAAATAGAACTATTAACAACCTGAACAATCATAAAATCTAGCACGCCATTTACCTCCATGATAGTAATCTACATCCTGACATCCATTTTCATCTAAGAAATTAGATCTGATATACTGAGGCCCACCAGCCAAACTACCTAACACAGCTTTAGAATTATCTAAGTCTAGTTTTTTGTTTTCTAAAGAAGAGAAACTCTTCATTCCATTTAATTTTTTCATTTTTTTAAAATTTATAATCAACAAATTCAATGCACAATTGCTTGTGTTCTTTAAAATCAATCAGTAAGTCAATGGGGCTCGGGGAACATACATATTCGCCAGGTAATCAATGTTCTTTTGAATAATGTTAGATGTACACGATGTGATGAATCGATTCAGTTATTACCAAGAAACGTCACAATCTGACATATCCCATCCTCTTCCAACAAATCTACTACCGATGTACATATCATAATCTTGAGCACCGTCTGCATTTAAAAAGTTAGAAGAAACTTGGGTGAAACGTTCCTGAGATAGACGACCTCCAGTAACACCTTCCACATTTTCTAAGTCTAGTTTTTTGTTTTCTAAAGAAGAGAAACTCTTCATTCCATTTAATTTTTTCATTTTTTTAAATTTTATAATTAACAAAGGCAATGCACCATCTATGTATTCTTTAAAAATACTCAATTAGAAAGAGGTCTTTTTAGGCAATAAATATTCGGCTGGTATTTATGTATTTTCGAATACTTTGGGTAAATATTCGGTTGATTAATAATTTTCAACGATACGTTTTACATCATTAAATTTCAAAAATTCTACATGTAAAAAATGAGAAAGCCCAGTTTTGTAGCTGAGCTTTTTAGTAGTTTAGGGAGGGAGTGTTATCGTTAGTCACCTATGTAGGCGCTTTAAGCTATAGATAACCACGTCCATCATTTATTCTTTATACTACAATTATTTCTTAGTCTTTTGTCTCAAATTCAATATGATCGTGGTATGCGATTATCGCACATAAAGTATCTGTAAGTTTCTCCCCTAATTCGCTTCTGCTTTTAGAAAATTTTGTCCAAACAATTTTTACAGATGTCGCATAATCGTAAACACCAAAACCGCCACAAAGTAGGTCATTAAACGCGTCTAGATTATGCCCTGTTTGCCAATCAAGATCTTTCGTCAAGACTTGGTCGACTTCATGATAGAAACTTTCTAAATCAGAAAAATTGTCTCCGTTTAGTATGATTGTCAGTTTGTCCATTTTAATCTTACATGATTATGTTCGTACCTGATTGTTCAGCATAATCAATCTACAAAAAAAGTAGGAATGATACCTATGCTATAGGAAGACTTTATCTAAAAATAAAACCATTCGTTATGCTTATTCACTTTGTCATGTAAGTGTGTGATGTTTTATTTCAATATTCAATTTATTTTATTGGATATAAACTGTCAAGATGTTCAAAGACTGGTTATGTAGTGCCTTTGTGCGGTGTTTATCTAGCGGTTCATTTTAGCGAGACCCTAGCTAACCATCTTTTAGGGTCTCGCTGGAAATGAGAAGTATTTAAAAAAACGATATGGCGTGTAAAAGAAAACCCCTACAAATTGTACAATTTGTAGGGGTTTGATACGTTTTCCTTGTTAGGATGCGGAGAGGGCGGGATTCGAACCCGCGGTACCGTTAAGTACACACGCTTTCCAAGCGTGCTCGATCGACCACTCTGACACCTCTCCGTAGTCTGTTGGCAAAAATAGAAGTATAATTCTATTTTCCAAAACAAATTTTATTAAAATGTGTTATTTCCGCATTAATAAAAAAACTACCTTTACTCAAGGTGTTTGAAATAAGAAAATTATGGTCAATAAAAAATTATGGGCAATATTACCGATTGCTGCTCTAGCATTTGGTTGCCAATCCAATAAAAGTTCGGATCAGAAACAAGCAGATCGAACTGTATTTTTAGATGTATCCGGTATGGATACGACAGTTCATCCAGGAGATAACTTCTTTATGTATGCCAATGGACAATGGTTAAAGAAAACAGTTATTCCTCCATCAGAGTCTGGCTGGGGATCATTTTATACCTTGAATGATGAGAACTTACAAAAGCTTCATGGTATTTTAGATAAGGCCGCTCAGTCCAATAGTAAAAGAGGTACGGATCAACAAAAGGTTGGCGATTTCTATTCCAGTGGAATGGATACCCTGACGATAGAAAAGCTTGGAATTTCACCTATTCAGGCTCAGCTGAAGAAAATTGATGATTTAAAATCCATCGAAGAACTGATTGCTTATAGTGCCGACGGTTTTAAAGAGGGGGAGGGAGATCTTTTCTCATTTTATATCGCTGCCGATGAACGTATGAGTAATAAAAATGCCGCTACTTTTGTACAGGGTGGACTTAATCTTCCTGAAGCAAGTTATTATTTGGATCAGGATGAAAAGGCAAAGAAAATACGTGAAGCTTATACGAATTATCTCAGTAAGCTGTTTACGCTTGCCGGTCAACAGGCTACAGCTAAAGCGGATGCAGAATCTGTACTTAAGATTGAAACTGCAATTGCGAAATCTCATCTTAATCCAGTTGAATTACGTGATCCGATTAAAAATTATAATAAAGTTGCGGTAGCAGCTTTTCAAAAGGAGACACCTAATCTGAACTGGAATGATATCTTGGGCAGATTAGCAATTAAAACAGATACTTTATTGGTACAGCAACCGAAGTTTTATGTTGCTCTAAATAATTTGTTGAAATCTGAACCGCTACCAGTATGGAAACTTAAATTGAAGGCGGATCTGTTGAATTCATCAGCAACAGCATTGACAAAAGACTTCCGTAATGCACAGTTTGAACTGTATGGTAAAACTTTGCAGGGGCAGAAAGAGCAAAAGGAACGCTGGAAACTTATGGTCAGTACGGTTGATGATAACTTAGGAGAAGTACTTGGAAAATTGTTTACCGAAGAATACTTTAAACCTGAGGCTAAGAAAAGAATGTTGGAGTTAGTTAATAATTTAGAAATCTCATATCGTGACCGTATTGAAAAGTTAGATTGGATGACTCCTGAAACCAAGAAAAAAGCGATCGAAAAACTGCAAGCTTTTACTAAAAAGATCGGATATCCAGATAAATGGAAAGATTATTCTGATGTAGAAATCAATAAGGATACTTATTATGCCAATTTACAAGCTGCATCACGTCATGCTTATAAGGAAATGATCGACAAAATGGGCAAACCAGTTGACAAGACTGAGTGGTTGATGACAACACCTACTGTCAATGCATACTACAACCCACCTTATAATGAAATTGTATTTCCTGCAGGAATACTACAGTTTCCATTTTTTGATGCAAATGCGGACGATGCAATCAACTATGGTGCTATAGGAGCTGTAATCGGACATGAAATGACGCATGGTTTTGATGACCAAGGCCGTCAATATGATAAAGAAGGAAATCTAAAAGATTGGTGGACTCCAGAAGATGCGACTAAGTTTACGACAAAAGCTAATCAGGTAGCCGCCTTATACGATGGTTTTACTTTACTGGATAAACAACATGTGAATGGAAAATTGACATTAGGAGAAAATTTAGCGGATATTGGAGGTCTTAATATTGCATTCGATGCTTTCAAAAAAACAAAGCAAGGACAAGATGCAACCAAAATAGATGGATTTACACCAGATCAACGTTTCTTTTTAAGTTTTGCTCAAGTGTGGCGTATTAAAAATAGTGATGAGCGAATGAACATGCGTTTGAAAGTCGATCCGCATAGCCCTGAAGAATTTCGTGTCAATGGTCCAGTCTATAATATGGAAGCTTTTTATCAAGCATTCCAGATTCCAAAAACTGCGAAGATGTATGTAGCACCCGAGAAACGTGTTGCTGTTTGGTAGTGGTAAATAAAAAGTGTAATATATTTTTAGAATTGAATAATAATTGCTAATTTTGCCGTTCATTAACAATAAACACATTTAATTAATTTATTAACAATGTACGCAATAGTAAATATAGCAGGACAGCAATTCAAGGTTGCAAAAGACCAATTTCTTTTTGTGCACCGCTTACAAGGAGAAGAAGGCGCTAGTATTGAATTTGACAATGTATTGTTAGCAGAAGATGGTGGTAAATTCACAATCGGTACTCCGAACGTGGCAGGTGCTAAAATTTCGGCTAAAATTTTGTCTCATTTAAAAGGTGATAAAGTTATCGTTTTCAAGAAAAAACGTCGTAAAGGCTACAAAAAGAAAAACGGTCACCGTCAACAATTCACTAAAATCCAGATCACTGGTATTACATTATAATTGAATTTTTAATCAGACATTAGTCTTAAATTGAGATAAAGAAATGGCACATAAAAAAGGTGCGGGTAGTTCTAAGAACGGCCGTGAGTCACATTCGAAACGTTTAGGTATCAAAATCTTCGGTGGTCAAGCTGCTATCGCTGGTAACATCATCGTTCGCCAACGTGGTACTAAACACAATCCTGACTTAAATGTTGGTATTGGTAAAGATCATACATTGTTTGCTTTAGTTGATGGAAAAGTACTTTTCCGCAAAAAAGCTAACAACAAATCTTATGTTTCTATTATTCCTGCAGAAGTTTCTGTAGTTCCTGTAGAGAAGGCATAAGTTTTTTTGCTACACAATATTTGTAAAAGGCGTTAAGTTTACTTAACGCCTTTTTTATGTTTTTAAAGCTTAAGTAAGAGCTTCTTAATAAAATTGTATACATTTATTTCTTCAAGAATCAAAGTTTGGTACAATTTTATAGAGGAATTGCAGTTTATAGATAATATTAAACGTTCATGATTTATAAAAGTCTACCTTACAGTATTCCAGCAGTTGTGTTATTGTTGTTGTCATCTTGTAGTTCGATGTATATGCCCAATGTGCCAGCCGCACCAATGTTTAAAGATGCTGGTGAAGTATATGTTTCCGGAAATATTAATTTAAAGGGAAATGTTTCTGCTAGCGGAGGAGTCGCAGTTTCAGATCATATCGGAGTGATTGCAAATGGTTCTTATGTGGACCGAAAAGATAGCCCTACAGATTTTGCTCAAAAAATGGGTGAGTTGGGTATTGGCTATTTTACGACTTTTGGTCAACGGCGCAATCGTATTCTCGAAGTATATGCAGGTTATGGGATGGGGGTTGTAAATGAACTAGATACAAGGACATCAACGGCGGGGCCAGCAGTGGTAGAAAGCCGCGATATGGATTTTAATAAAATATTTGTCCAAGTCAATTACTCTTCCACAAAACGGGAGAAAATTCGTTTATTTGGTGGAGATCGCGCCCTGAACTATGGTACAATTTTACGATTGTCACATGTAAATATGACCGATTTTAAAATAAATCAGCTTAATGCAAATAAAGAACAGAATGTTTTGATAGAACCTGTATTCTATACCCGTATGGAAGTAGGGCGTGGTTGGCAGATACAATATATGACTGGCATGAATTTCGGTTTGATGAGCAATGATTATTTGAAAGCAGGGCATCCGATAAATAGTTTGGGAATTCTTTATAAATTTGGAGGGAAAAATTAAATTATGATAAAAGCATTGAAAAAGAATTGGCTA
The DNA here is from genome assembly GCF_042686355.1 of Sphingobacterium anhuiense. NCBI lineage: Bacteria > Pseudomonadati > Bacteroidota > Sphingobacteriia > Sphingobacteriales > Sphingobacteriaceae > Sphingobacterium > Sphingobacterium anhuiense. The sequence goes on along the minus strand of NZ_JBHUPE010000006.1, from coordinate 211,897 downwards.
TTGATGTTTATGAGTGTGGCATTTTTGAGTAGCTGCGGGATCAGTAGGCAAAAAGCCCAGATTGAAAATCTTGGTAAGTGTAAGTTTGATATACAGTCTGTTGATAGCATTCGTGTAGCGGGAACTTCCATTCAAAAAATAGTGAAAGCAGATGGTATTGATCTATCGGCACTACCGAGTGTAGCTTTGGGAATGTTGCGTAAAAATATTCCATTGGATGCCGTAATTCGCTTGAAAATTGAAAATCCGACTTTAAAGAAAGCTGCAATTAATCAGTTTCAATATATTATTCTGTTTGAAAAAAAGCAATTAGCAGAGGGGATTGTTAATCAGTCGATTTCTTTAGACCCTGGACAATCTACGGTGGCCTCGGTAAGATTAAATACAAATATTTATGAGTTGATCAATAATGGTGATCTCGCTGGGTTTATCGGATCTAATTCAAACACTAAAAAAGGTTTGTTTACAATAAAGATTAAACCTTCGATAAATGTCGCCGGTAAATCAATTTTTTATCCCGGATATATAACGATTGATCGTGAAGTTAGCCGTAATATTTTATTATAAAGGATACTTGTAATTTTCAAATAGGGTCTGTAAAACATTGTTTTACAGACCCTATTTTTTTTATTCAATTGTCATTTTTTATCTGTGTAATAAAAAAGTTATGATACTTATTGTTTAAATTACACAATGAAATTAATATCTTAGACAAATAATATATCTGGATTAGTGGTGGGTGATGACCAATTATTTATAGAAAAAAATAGAAATGCGTAAAAGTTTACTTGCTCTTATCTTGTCAGGAATGTCCAGCTCGTTGTTTGCACAGCAAAAGGTGGAAAGCTACGTACAAGAAATAAAAGGGACAAAATTGAAGTTTGACATGGTTGCGATTCCAGCTGGCGTATATAAACAAGGTGGGAATGTTAAAGCAGATGAAAAGCCTATTCATGAGGTAAAAATAGCTCCCTTCTGGATAGGGAAATACGAGGTAACCTGGAACTTGTTTGAACCTTTCTTGTATAAAGATTATGAGTTGACTCAAAGTATAGATGGCAAGATCACTCCCGAAGTGGATGCAGTAACACGTCCTACAAAACCATATTTAGATATGACCTTTGGTATGGGGAAAGAAGGTCACCCAGCTTTGGCTATGACCCATTATAATGCAATTCAGTTCTGCAAGTGGCTGTACGTACGTACAGGAGTTTTTTATAGATTGCCAACAGAAGCGGAATGGGAGTATGCTTGTCGCGCCGGAAGTGATAAAGCGTATAGTTTTGGAGATGATGCCGCTCTATTGGATCAATATGCTTGGCATAAAGGCAATAGTGACGGCTCAACACATCTTGTTGGAACTAAGAAGCCAAATGCTTGGGGTTTATTTGATATGCATGGAAATGTTTCAGAATGGACTTTTGATCAATATATCGAAGATTATTACCAGCAGTTTGACGGTAAAGTAGCTGATAACCCCGTTGCAATACCTACTAAATTATATCCCAATAGTGTAAGAGGCGGTGCCTTTGATAGTGAAGCTGTAGATTTAAGAAGTGCATCTCGGGTAGCTTCTGATCCATTCTGGAAACAACTAGATCCACAAATTCCTAAAAGTAACTGGTGGTTCCCTGAAGCTCCATTTGTAGGAATGCGATTAGTAAGACCTGTGACACCTCCTTCGCATGAAGAAATAATGGCCTATTATGATAAGGCTCCAATTAAAGATTATTAATTATAACCAAAAAACCTAAAATATGGAAAATTTTGAACGTCGTGATTTTTTAAAAACGACAGCAGCTATCGCAGGCGGGACAGTTTTAAGTTCAGTGCCATTGGTAGGAGCATTTGCCGCAGGAAGCGATGTAATTAAAGTTGCATTGATCGGTTGTGGTGGACGCGGTACAGGTGCAACTTTTGACGCCCTAAGCTCAGGATTTAATATTAAAGTCGTTGCATTAGCTGATGCTTTCAAAGATAATTTGGACAGCACATATAAAACATTAAAAGATAAATGGCAGGATAAAATTGATGTTCCTGAAAAAAATAAATTCGTTGGATTTGATGCCTATAAAGAAGCTATTAAATTAGCCGATGTGGTGATCTTAACAACTCCTCCTGGATTTCGTCCGATTCATTTTGAAGAAGCTGTGCGCCAAGGTAAACATGTATTTATGGAAAAACCTGTTGCCACAGATATCCCAGGGATCCGTAAAGTTTTGGCAGCTGCTGAAATTGCTAAGAAGAAAAAACTGAATGTAGTGGTGGGTCTTCAACGTAGGTATCAAACAAACTATAGAGAAGCGATTAAAAGAATTCACGAGGGTGCAATCGGTGATGTTGTTTCTGGACAGGTATACTGGAATAGTGGTGGTGTTTGGGTAAGACCACGTAAGCCGGGACAGACAGAAATGGATTATCAGATGCGCAACTGGTATTATTTTAACTGGTTATGTGGTGATCATATCGTAGAGCAGCACGTTCACAATATTGATATTGCCAATTGGGTCAAAGGTGCATACCCGGTACGTATTCAAGGTACTGGTAGCCGCGCACATAGAACAGGTAAAGAATATGGTGAGATCTATGACAACTTTGCATTAGAGTTAACTTATCCTGATAACTCAGTTGTATACAGTCAGTGTGCGCACTTCGAGGGGGTTACAAACCGTGTCGACGAACAGTTTCAAGCAACAAAAGGTAGAGCTTACCTGTCAGCAAATGGACAAGCAGTACTTTGGGATGCTAAAGGAAATGAAATCTATCGTCATGAACCAAAAGGAAATCCAAATCCTTATCAACAAGAACATAAAGAATTGTTTGAAGCAATTTCAAAAGGTGAATATAAATTTGATAATGCAGAATATGGTGCATATAGTACTTTAACAGGTATTATTGGTCGTATTGCATGTTATACAGGAAAAGTAATTAAATGGGATGCCGCCTTAAAGTCGGAAATCGATATTATGCCTACAAATTATGCATGGGATGCTTTACCTAAGATATTACCAAAAGAAGATGGTTCGTACCCGGTAGCTATACCAGGTCAGAATACAAATTTATACATTTAATAAGAGGATGCATTCATGTATTTTAAATCATGGATACTGCTCACAATTAGTTTTTTTGGCTTGTGCAGCATAACAGCTGCACGAGCTGAACAAGCTTCTTATTCTTTAAAATCTCTCCGAAAAACTGTTTTATCTGGCCCTGCTCAGGGTACTTCTTATCATATTACGTATTTTGATACACAGGAGTTAGTTTCAAAAAATGATATCGATAGTGTTTTGAAAGTCATTGATTTGTCGATGTCGATTTATAACCCATCCTCTACAATAAGTCTATTTAATAAAGAGGAGAGAACTGCTGTAAAGCTAGATCGTCATTTTCAAAAGGTGGTTGATGCATCATTCCGCTATAATCGCATCACGAAAGGTATTTTTGATATTACGGTAGCACCGCTTGTCCAATTGTGGGGGTTTGGACCTAAACAGATTAAACATTTTCCAGACTCAAATGAAATCAATGCAACCCTAGCGTCTGTGGGAATGGATAAGTTAATTTGGAAAGCTCCTTATCTTAAAAAAAGCAAACCTAACGTTAGTATTGATGTCAATGGTATTGCGCAGGGGTATTCAGTAGATGTCTTGGCTAAATTTCTTGAAAGTAAGCATATCAAAAATTATATTGTGGAGTTAGGTGGAGAAATGCGTGTTAAGGGAAGAAATCAGGCAGGTGAATTTTTTAAAATTGGTGTTGAAAGACCATCCTCCAGCCACAATCAATTACTGAAAACCGAAGTTGTGCATATCAAATCTGGAGCATTGACGACTGCTGGAAATTTTGAAAAGTACATGATGAATGGAAAACAGAAGATTAGTCATCATGTCAATCCTTTGACGGGATATATGTTTTCTAGTCCAGTAGTCAGTGTTACAGTATATGCAAAAACTGCAATGGAAGCAGACGCCTTGGATAATTATTTTATGGCCCTTACACCAGATGAGATACTTGATTTTGTGAAGAAGAGAAAGAATTTAGAAGTTTATATTATATTTAACAATGAAAAGGGAGAAATAGAAGAAAAGTACTCGAAAGGGTTTTCCAACTTTTTTCTAAAAAAAACAATATAAATGAAATTATGAAAAGATCTGAATTTTTAAAAAACACCTTATTGGTTGCAGGTTCCGCTGTGAGCTTGAATACTTTAGCGGGTGAACAACAACAGAAAAAAAATAAGGCAGGAGCAGTATTTAACTTAGATTATGCACCGCATCAGGGCATGTTCAGTGCAACTGCTGGTAAAAATTTTGTTGATGAGATAAAATATATGCATGAACTGGGATTCAGAAGTATCGAAGATAACGGTATGACAGGACGCAGTATCGATGAACAAAAGAAAATAGGTGAAACGTTGGCATCTCTTGGGATGCGTATGGGCGTTTTTGTTGTTCCAAAGGGCGGGAACGGTGCCAATACTTTAGCTGCAGGTAAACAAGAATACATTGATATCTTTCTAAAAGGCTGTAAAGAGTCTGTGGAAGTAGCAAAACGTGTCAATGCAAAATGGGTAACGGTTGTTCCTGGCGATTACGAACGTAATCTATCTATCGGGGTACAAACTGGTAATGTGATTGAGGCATTGAAGAGAGGTGCAGAAATTTTTGAACCACATGGCATAACGATGGTACTGGAGCCTTTAAGTGACAGTCCTGATTTATTTCTTAGATATTCAGATCAGACCTATGAAATATGCAAAGGTGTGGGAAGTCCTTCATGTAAATTATTATATGATGCGTATCATATGCAAAAGAATGAAGGTAATCTCATTCATAAAATGAATGAGTGCTGGAATGAGATCGCTTATATTCAAGTAGGAGATAATCCAGGAAGAAGGGAACCTACTACAGGCGAAGTTAACTACAAAAATGTGTTTAAATGGCTTCACGAGAAGGGATTTAAAGGCGTGGTCGGTATGGAGCATGGTATGTCCAAAAGTGGCAAGATCGGCGAAGAAACTTTGGTCAACGCTTACAGAGAAGTAGATAATTTCTTAGTGTAACTTGTACAATTGTTTTTTTTATGCTAGATTGTCATTTTAAAAACCAAATTCTTGATAGAAATCTCTTATTTTAAAATAAACTAAAACATATAATGTCCACATCTATTAGATTTAAATTATCCTTCATGATGTTCCTGGAATTCTTTATCTGGGGCGCATGGTTCGTTACATTGGGTACATACCTGAGTAAAAATTTACAAGCACAGCCGCTTGAAATTGCGAATGTTTTTTCAACCCAATCATTAGGTGCTATTATTGCTCCTTTTATTATCGGTATGATTGCCGATCGTTATTTTAACGCGGAACGTATATTAGGCGTGTTGCATATCATCGGTGCGGTATTGATGTATCAAATGTATAATGCAACTGAAATTTCTTCTTTTTACCCTTATGTATTGGCTTATATGGTTTTATATATGCCGACGCTATCATTGGTAAATTCGGTATCATTCAGACAGTTGACCAATCCTGAGAAACAGTTTTCTAATATCCGTATTTGGGGAACTATCGGTTGGATCATTGCTGGTCTTTCAATCAGTTATCTGTTTAAATGGGATGCAGCAGAAGCTTCATCTGCTGGGGCTTTGAAAAATACCTTTTTAATGGGAGCTATTGCTTCTTTGGTGTTAGGTTTATTCTCATTTACATTGCCTAAAACGCCACCTGTTAAAATTGAGTCAGATCAGAAACCATCGTTCTCATCGATCATCGGATTGGATGCTATCAAATTATTGAAAGACCGTAATTTCTTGATTTTCTTCGTTTCATCGATTTTAATCTGTATTCCTTTAGCATTTTACTATCAAAATGCCAATCCATTTTTAGATCAAATAGGAATGGAAAATCCTACTGGAAAAATGACAATTGGTCAGATTTCAGAAGTATTATTCTTATTGGCATTACCTGTTTTCTTTTCTAAATTCGGTTTCAAGAAAACGATTTTGGTTGGTATGCTTGCTTGGGCTTTAAGATATATCTTATTTGCTTATGGTAATGCGGGCGATCTTTCTTTCATGTTGATATTAGGTATTGCTTTACACGGTATCTGTTACGATTTCTTTTTCGTTTCTGGACAAATTTATACCGATAGTAAAGCTGGAATCAAATATAAAAGTGCTGCACAGGGCTTGATTACATTAGCGACTTATGGGGTAGGTCAGCTTATTGGATTCTGGGTTGCAGGTTTTATCGGAGAGAAATATGCATACTTGCAACAAGCTAATGTTGCTGATTTTTGGAAACAAACATGGATCATTCCTGCGGGAATAGCATTCGTAGTCTTTATTATCTTTTTAGTTGCTTTTAAAGATGAGAAGGTCGAGAATAAAGCGGTTGCTGAATAAATTAATAAAAGAACTAAAACTAAACAATAAAATAAAATGGCTGAAAATAACACTTATGATGCTATTGTCATTGGTTCAGGAATCAGTGGTGGATGGGCAGCAAAAGAATTAACAGAAAAGGGTTTAAAAACTCTTATGTTAGAACGTGGTCGTAATATCGAGCACGTAAAAGATTATCCGTCGCCGAATAAGAATCCTTGGGATTTCCCACATGCCGGAGGACGTACGCAAGAGATGATCAAAGAACGTCCAGTTTTGAGCAGGGATTATCCGTTAAATGAAAAAAACTTAGATTATTGGGTAAATGAACAAGAAAGTCCCTATACCGAAACTAAACGTTTTGACTGGTATAGAGGTTATCACGTAGGTGGTCGTTCATTGATGTGGGGAAGACAATCTTACCGACTTGGCGATTTAGATTTTGAAGCAAATTTAAAAGATGGACACGGTGTAGATTGGCCGATCCGTTATAAAGATATTGCTCCTTGGTACAGCTATGCAGAGAAATTTGCTGGTATCAGCGGTAACCGTGATGGTTTGGATGTATTGCCTGATGGTGATTTTATGCCTGCTATGGCGATGAATATCGTGGAAAAGGATCTTGCAGCACGTTTGAAAAAAGAATACGGTGGTAACCGCCATTTTATTATGGGAAGAACAGCAAACATTACTGTTCCTCATCATAACCGTATCAACTGTCAATATCAAAACCAATGTTGGTTAGGTTGTAATTTTGGTGCTTATTTTAGTACACAATCGGCAACATTACCAGCAGCAGTAGCAACTGGCAATTTGACATTACGTCCATTCTCAATTGTTACGAAAATCATTTATGATAAAAATACCAAGAAAGCAAAAGGTGTTGAAATTGTAGATGCGGAAACAAATCAAACGTATGAGTTTTTTGCTAAAGTGATCTTCGTTAATGCATCTGCATTTAACTCAACTTGGGTACTGATGAACTCAGCTACAGATGTTTGGGAAGGTGGACTTGGAAGTAGCAGTGGAGAATTGGGACATAACGTAATGGATCACCATTTCCGTTGTGGAGCAGGAGGTAATGTAGAAGGATATTTAGATAGCTATGTATTTGGTCGTAGACCAACAGGATTATATGTGCCACGTTTTGTTAACGTCGCTGGAGATGACAAGAAACGTGATTATGTCCGTGGTTTTGGTTATCAAGGAGCTGCAGGCCGTGGTCGCTGGTCTGGAGAGGTCGCAGAGATGAGTGTAGGTGGCGCATGGAAAGATGCTCTTACCGAAGCTGGTGATTGGAACGTAGGTTTTACTGCTTTCGGTGAGATTTTACCATACCATGAAAACAAAATTAGCTTAGACAAAACTAAAAAAGATAAATGGGGTCTTCCTGTATTATCAATGGACGTTGAAATCAAGGATAATGAGTTAAAGATGCGTGGTGATATGCAAAATGAGATGAAAGAGATGTTGGAGAAAATTGGTGTTAAGGACACATATACTTATGATAACGTGTATGGTTTTGGTCAAGGTATCCATGAAATGGGAACTGCTCGTATGGGTAGAGATCCTAAAACATCTGTTTTAAATGGTAACAACCAGGTTTGGGATGCGCTTAACGTTTTTGTAACTGATGGTGCAGCGATGACTTCTGCAGGCTGTGTCAATCCTTCATTAACGTATATGGCATTAACAGCTAGAGCGGTTGATTTTGCTGTGAGTGAGTTGAAAAAAGGTAATCTTTAATCAGTTATAAATCTAAATTATGGAAAAGAATAATTCATCAAGAAGAGACTTTCTGAAAAAAGCTGCCTTATTTGGCGCTGGAGTGACTATACTGCCCCGCCATGTATTGGGTGGAGTAGGTTTTACAGCACCGAGTGATATGTTGAATGTTGCATCTGTAGGTGTCGGTGGTATGGGGGGATCAGACGTATCGCGATTTGCAGCAAGTGGAAAAGCAAATATTGCTTACCTATGTGATGTAGATACGCGTCGTGCGGCAGATTCTGTGAAAAAGTTTCCGAAGGCAAAATTTTATAAGGATTTCCGTGATATGCTCGATAAAGAGCATAAACATATTGATGCAGTTTCAGTATCAACACCGGATCATCAGCATGCTATTGTAGCTTTGGCAGCAATGCAATTGGGTAAGCACGTTTATGTGCAAAAACCATTAGCTCATGATGTTTGGGAAGCACGTGTTTTGACACAAGCAGCCAAGAAATATAAAGTTGTGACGCAAATGGGTAATCAAGGAGCATCAGGTGATGGTGTGAGACAGATGCGCGAATGGGTTGACGCAGGGATGATTGGAGATCTGAAAGAGATCTTCTGTTGGACCGATCGCCCCGTATGGCCTCAAGGTATCCAATGGCCTACACAACAAGCTCCAGTTCCACAAGAATTGGATTGGGATCTTTGGTTAGGTACTGCTCCAAAAAAAGATTATGTTGAAAAATTGATTCCTTTCAACTGGAGAGGATGGTGGGATTATGGAACAGGTGCATTAGGTGATATGGGATGCCATAACATGGAAGCGCCTTTTAGTATCTATGGTCTTCAATATGTGAAAGATGTACAGGCAACTGTTGGATCTGTATATGTTGACGAATTTAAAAGAGGATATTTCCCAGAAAGCTGTCCGCCGTCAAGCTATGCCGTAATGACATTCCCGAAAACGGATAAAACAGCAGGAGATGTTAAGCTACATTGGATGGATGGTGGAATTCAACCACCAAGACCAGATGAACTAGGTCCTAATGAGGCTTTTGGCGACGGTGGAAATGGTATTTTATTTATCGGTACGAAAGGTAAAATATTGGCCGATACTTACGCTGCAAATCCGAGATTATTGCCTACAACTGCTTCTTATACGACCCCAAAACAAAAGTATGCACGTGTTAAAGGTGGTGCCGATGGTCACTGGGCACAATGGGTAGAAGGTTGTATTGCTGGTTATGGTAATATGCAGATGTCTTCTCCTTTTGAAATTGCTGGACCATTGACAGAAGCTTTACTGATGGCAAACTTGGCTATCCGTGGATCAGATTTGAAAGTTGATAATAAATATCCAGGAAGAAACTTACGCTTATTATGGGATAATAATAATATGCGTGTGACGAATTTTGATGAAGTAAACCAGTTCGTGAAGCGTAACTACCGTCCAGGCTGGGAAGTTAATTATACAATTTAAGTATTAAAAGAGATTGATTATGAATAGAAGAGAAGCAATTCAACGTGTCGCAATGTTGATGGGAGGCGTGGTCATTGGTTCAAGCCTTTTTCTTGAAGGTTGTTCACGCTCTGCTACTAAACAGGTAGAAGTTTTATTCGAACCTAAGACAACCGATTTATTGGGAGACTTAGCCGAAGCAATATTACCGAAAACCTCTACTCCTGGAGCTAAAGAAGCAGGCGTGGGAAGCTTTATCCCAGTGATGGTAAGAGATTGTTATACCGATGAACAACAAACTGTTTTCATGGATGGAATTAACAACCTAGATAAAAAAGCACAAGAGTTAATGAAGAAAAATTTCTTAGATCTTTCTGCTGAAGAACGTACAAGTTTTGTAAACTTACTAGACAAAGAAGCTGGTGAGTTTAATAAAAAACAAGATGAGGCGACAAAAGAAGAACGTGAGAAAAATGCTGTAAAACAAAATGAATTATATAGAGAAGTGGAAAACAAACCACCTCATTGGTTTACCATGTTTAAGCAGTTGACCTTAACAGGATACTTTAATTCGGAACTGGGATTAACTAAAGCATTGCGCTATGTGAAGATTCCAGGAAAATTCGATGGAAATTACCCTTATAAAAAAGGTGATAAAGCTTTTGCAGGTTAATTCAAAAAGATAAAGAAGAAAAGGGGGTACTTCAAGCGAAGTACTCCCTTATTATTTAGTTTCGATTTCTAAGGCGAAAGAAACACGTTCTTGCTTTGTGACCGTCATGAAATAGCCCTTATCTGTTGAGTTACCACTAATTTCTACACGGTCATTATAGCGGAGTTCTCGTAGGTAATTCATTTCTATGGATACAATTTGATTTGTAAGCACTAATTCCATCGGTAATCTGTCCATACACCAATCTAAATATTTGACATTATTAGCATGATTGACAATATCCAGATCCGATATTTTAACCGTATAGTTTTCGATTGGTTTTACGGTCTGTGCTAGATTTAGTTTTGAAAAAGGCTTTTGCGTACTGTGACGCTCTGGAAATGTTTTAAAATCGCCAAGTGCTATTGCCAGTTCCTCAGGTCCTCTTTTTACAGTATTGATAACTGCCCAATAACTTGTAGCAGTCACATAAAGTTGGTTATTGACATACACCTCAAAATTACGGGTTGATTTAGCCCCTTCTAAGTGCTGAATCCAGGTTTTTATGGTCACTATATCCATCCATTTTGGCAAGCGGTTTATTTCAAACCGGATACGGCTTAACCACCCAGGTCTGATTATTTTTGGCCATTTCCCTAAAACCAAAACCTGCAATAGTCGCATGTTCACCAGCTGTGAGCTGCAGTAAATTGGAAAGATCAGAATAACGGATTCTGGCATTTGAATAGCATTGTGTAAAATTGATTTCCCAGTTTTTTTCAAATGTTGAATTGTCCATTTTTGATAAATTTCAACAAATTTAGGCATTATTATGCTGTAGCATAAGTCATTTTGTAAAATAAATGTTAAAATCGAAATAGTATTGGTATTTTATCGAGGATTCCTTACATTTAAATAAGGTTAAGTATATGTTATAACAATTAGGAGCGTTATAAATGAAATGTCTTACTTAATCAAAGTGTCAATTATAAATTATTAGTAGTATGATCGGAGAATTGATAGAAAAAGAACAAATCTCTTCATTCAAAATAGTGGCGGCGAATGAAGATAAAAGTCAAACATTTTTAGAAACTTTAAAAGGAGCTTTGCGATTGGGGAATGAATTTAAGTCGAAGACTACAATAGCCTTTCAAACAGAAGTAGGTCCTAAAAGAATAGAAACAACAGTTTGGTCGTTAACGGATAAGTATCTCCAAATAAAAAGCGGTGTATTGATTCCTCTGAGATCAATTTTAGCAATAGAATATTAAACAAAAATAATTACTCAAAAAAAAGAAAAGTGCTGTTATATCAGCACTTTTCTTTTTTTTCCTCAGCTAATTCCCGATCTTCCTGATCTAAATCTAATGTGTTGTCTTCTTGTTCTGCATCCGCGGATTTTTCGTATTGTAATACGGTCAGAATTGGGAAGTGATCTGAATCAAAATTATTCAGTCTTTTCATTTTCTTTAATTTAAAGTCTGTACTACAGAAAATATGATCTAAAGGAAAGCGCATAAAAAAATGATGGGCGTGAAAAGTATTCAGAAAGAAACGGCCTCTTCTCGGATCAAGTAATTGACTTGTCTTTAAAAATAATTCAGTGGTGTAGCTCCAGGCGACGTCATTCAGATCACCGCAAACTATCACAGGTATTTTTGATGCTAAAGCTTTATCTGCAATCAGAAGGAGTTCCTTATCACGTTCTGTTGACCTTGGGTTTTCACCTGGTACAGGAGGAGTCGGATGTACCGCATATAACTGAATGACCTGCCCATTTCGTAAAATTACTTTTGTATGAATGGAAGGGATATCATCCTCCACAAGAAATTTGACTTCACTTTCCTTCAATTCCAATTTAGAGTACAGCAACATACCATAAGTGTTATCTATCGGTTTCTCTACACGATAGGGGTAGGTATCTGTGGCCTCCTTAAGCTGTTCCATCCATTCATGGCTGGTTTCCAGTAGCAGTACCAGGTCAGCATCAGTCTTTTTAATTTCCGCAATGCAGCCTTTGTAATTGGTATTATCTTCAAACACATTTGATATCATAATACTGATGGTTTGATCGGGTATTTCCTGTTTTACTCTTAAAATCTGCTTTTTCCCAAGAGGAGTAAAGGGAATAATCTGTTTTAATAGGTATAATATAGTCCCTGAAAGTAAGGTTACATAGATATAGAAGGTTAGCGTTTTGTTAGAGAATATTAAAAGGAGCGCCAGTGACAGGGCTGTTAATACAAGCTTTTGTAGTCTTGGATACTCAAAAATTCGGAATGTCCAATAATCATTCCTTATTAATGGAATAAAACTTATAATGATTAGGATGGAAGAAAAAATATATAGAGCTGTGTGCATATGTAATCTATTTGTGCGATAAAAATAGAAAAATAATCAAGAAAAGATGATTCGGGCACAATAAAATGAGAATTGGAAGATAGTAGAAGCAGGCTATAAGGGCATCATGTATGGGGAATCGTTAAAAATGCATACACCATTATGTAAACTTTCTGCCGGAGTTTACATAATGGTGTAACAATGGATCATCTATTATTCTTCGTATAAGCGCTCAACGGCAAAACCATTTTGTTTCAGACGTAGTGCTATTTCAAACGCTTGAATATTTAGAGCTTCCAATTTTAATATTAATCCGTTGCTGAATCTGTTAATATTAATGGTGATGATGTTGGGAATCTTCTTTAAAGTTTCCTCTAATTGATGAATTTTGTCTTCATTAATTAGCATGGTTTCAAAAATGTATTTTTCCATAACAATAAATATTAAGGTTTTAAAATCAATGTACTCGGTAATTTTTTCGTCCATTGCTCTTTCTCAAAAGAAATCTGTTTCCAAGCAATGAAACTTATCAGTATAATATCGAATGAAGAATAATCAATATCTTTAGTCTTGGGTTCCTCTATAATATTGATTTGATTAGGTGCCGCATAATCTAACGAACGAATCGCCTCTTTAAGCTCTACAGAGGTTTTAATGACCTCATCTTCGTCTAAGAAACTTATTTTTACATCGTTGTTCTGTACAAGTTTGTGCACATATATTAATAAGAAACTATCACTAAGTGTTTTGATAGGAACCAATATGTTTTTCACCTCTTCAGGAAGACCCCTATCGACTAAAATTCCACAAGGAATATGAACAGCTTTTAAAAGCGCTGTCGTTTTATCTTCAAATCCGCTATGATTAAATAGACTTTCTTTACCTGTTAATGAACCTAACAATCTTTCCGGATTAACGACTTTACTTGTAAACCCGATGATACTTCCTAAAACAGATCCTTCATAGACAGATTGACCAATACCTGTCAACAGTAAGTCGAAATCTTCTTCATTGGCCATTTTTGCAATATCGTCGTTGATATTGTCGGTACCTCTAAAAATACCAGTGTACGGTTGCTCTATTTTTTCACTTTCATCATTTAATACTGAAAAATTATCTCTTTCGTATTCGATCGAATTATAAGTATTGAGTTCATTCCCGATCGAAAGATGTAATGCCGTTACCGTACTATTTTCTTTTGATTTTTTAATCAGCATATTGGCAATACGGAGCAAAATTTTTCCAGAATTTGGGTTGCCAAATGAAATCAGAATATTGTATTTATTTTTCTTTGAAATGAGATCGCCATTATTTTCGATTTCAGGCTTAAAAAATTTATTAATTAAATCTAATGCAGGCCCCGTCATAAATGTTGTGATCAAAGCCATAAGAACCAGTATTGCGAACATTTCATCAGTAAGGACTCCTAAATCATATCCTATGTTTAGAGCGACTAGTTCCATCAAACCTCTAGTATTCATCAAAGCTCCTATGGTAAGGCTACTGTGCCAGTTTTGCCCCACAAATCTTGCTGATAAAGCACTTCCAATAAATTTACCCACTACAGCAATTGTAACCACCCAGAAACAGGTTTGCCAATGTTCGGCTTCATTGAGTAATCCAATCTGTGTTCTAAGGCCTGTAAAGACAAAAAATAGCGGTAAAAGAAGTACTTGTGCTACATCTTCCACTTTTTCAATAAAGATACTTCGAAAACTTGTGTTGGTTGGCATGATTACACCAGCCATAAAAGCTCCAAATAGGGCGTGGATTCCGATAACTTCAGTGGTCCATGAAGAAATCAACAATGTCAGAAAAAAGATGCCTACGATCGATTTACCTAACCGTTCTTTAGTTGAGTGAAGGTCACCTATACGTTGGAGAAATGGTTTTACGAACCGGACCATCAATAAGACATAGCCGGCCGCGAAAGCGATCGTGTAAACTGCACTGACTACAGATCCTGCTTTTACAACCGCAATAACAGCCGCCAAAAGACACCAAGCAGTGATATCATCTGCCGCTGCGCAGGTGATGGCAATCGAACCTAGTCGTGTTTTGCTCATACCCCTTTCCTGTACGATCCTTGCTAAAACAGGAAATGCAGTAATACTCATGGATATTCCAATAAAGAGCGCATATGATAAAAATGAAATACCTTCAGGTGCTGTTGTCTGGAAGATCACATAGGCGAGCCCCATTCCTAGAAGAAAAGGAAAGATAATGCTTACATGGCTGATAACTATGGCATCCTGAGCTTTGTTTTTTAATATTTTCAAATCTAGCTCCATGCCGACGACAAACATAAATAGCACTAAACCTATTTGACTCAATACTCCCAGATTTCCCAAAGAACTGACTGGAAATAAAAATGTGGATATTTCTGGAAAGTAATTTCCTAGTAAGGAGGGGCCTAGTGCTATACCCGCTACGATTTCTCCAATAACAGAGGGTTGACCAATTTTTCTGAATAATATACCAAAGATTCGCGCTACAAATATGATTGTTATGATCTGCAACATGAGTATTGCTAGCGGGTAGGAAAGATTTTCATGCAAATGATCTAAGAAATGTGACCACGCTGAGTGGAGAGGGACATCTGCAGTTGTATGTGGTTGATTTTCAAATTGGGAGCCCTGATGGATAATAAAATAGCCTAAAGCTATCCCAATAATTAAAATGGCTAGATAAAAAAAGGTGGAGCGGTACTTACTTTTAAACATATTTCGTCGGATTGTAAAGAGCAAGTATAATAGCTAAAGTTTTTTCTACAAAACGAATTCGTGTTTTTTGTACCAAACCAGAAAAAAAATGTACTAAACATTTAAGCTGTTTACAAAATGATCTTTGTAGGGTGCCGATAAGGTAAGTTGTATCAGGTCAGGCATATCTTTTATTTTACACGTGACATACTGTGCTGTGTAAGACGAGACCACAGCTAATGCAACAACATTTCGTCTATTAATCCTACAGAATTTTCCAGAAGGTAGGATCGCCAAAATTTCATCTAAACTGATGTTTTTCGCAAGAATATTTTGACCGTCTTTCATATAAATGTATTTATCCCGCCTATCATGATCGGCCACCTCAATATAGGCAATTTGATCTATTATTATCCTTGTTTTTCCTTGATTACTGTTTAACTCTATAACCTCTAAACCTGTTTCCTTTGTTGAGCTAAGCCACTTCAAGGCTTTATCGAAAGCAGTCTGTAATCGATCAGCCTGATAAGGTTTTCGTATATAATCCACAGCATTGAGATCAAATGCATCAGCAGCATATTCCTTATGAGCTGTTGAAAAGATAATCGCTTTGTCAGAAAGTATCCGGGCAACCTCTAGTCCGTTCATACCTGGCATATGAATATCTAGAATACAGGTGTTAAAATCAAGACTGTCAATCTGTGCTAAAAACTTTTGGGGATTATTGAAACTTTTCACAATTTCTACGTCCTTAAAATTTTCACATAAAGCTTGAATGTAACTTAGTGAAGGAAGTTCATCATCCAATAAAATACATTTAATCATTTTGATAAAGTTTTATTTTTACGGTTACCGTGTATATATTT
Organism: Sphingobacterium anhuiense; assembly: GCF_042686355.1. Classification (NCBI taxonomy): domain Bacteria; kingdom Pseudomonadati; phylum Bacteroidota; class Sphingobacteriia; order Sphingobacteriales; family Sphingobacteriaceae; genus Sphingobacterium; species Sphingobacterium anhuiense. The sequence continues at coordinate 195,778 of NZ_JBHUPE010000006.1, read as the reverse complement.
TCTTTTTGCTCAGTATTCAAGCTGTACTCAGTACCGTAAATATTTTTCAACCGTTTCGAAAAAGTTTTATTGCCCAATCCACCTAAGCTTGAGTCTATTTTTTGTTTTTGCATGACCCGATTAGAAACGGTGAGGTGAAAATAATCGTCGATAACCTCAAACACCACAGAGATAAAACTGTTTTCATTTTGAACATCAGCATGTTTGAAAGCATTTTCAATTGGGTTGATGGTCATAAATGGAGCAATAAGCATTTCTCCAGCTTCGGCACTAATTTTTTTTCGTATATGTAGATCAAATAAGGGACTTATTTTAAGTTTATTGATCTCAATTAGATTTTGCGCAAAAGCGATCTCATCTTTTAGCTTTACGAACGTGCCATCTGTTTCATAAAGAATATAGTCCAGTACATTGGATAATTTATCAAGTGCATGATAACTTTGATAGGCATGAGACTGAATAGCGTTTAATGCATTTTTTAGTAAGTGTGGGTCCAACTTATAATAATTCGTTTCATCAGGAAGAGAAATGCTATTTAAATCTCGATTCTGTCGAATTAATAGTTTATTTTGACGTTTTAAAATACGAACCTTCCAAAAGAGGAAGACCGCTAATAAAACAAGAATAAAGAACACAAGAAATAATAAACTATAATAAAAAGTAGACATACTGACTTTGTTTTACTTCGAATATAGCAATTTTCTGTACAGACATGGCTTTTTTTGTTTTATGAAGAGGAGACAATTTGATATGTTCAGTTGCATAGAAAACAAGAAAAGCTCATCTTTTGGATGAGCTTTCTTGTACCTAGGGCGGGAATCGAACCCGCACTTCCTTAACGGAAACAGGATTTTAAGTCCTGCGTGTCTACCAGTTCCACCACCTAGGCAGGTGATATTAATGTGGAGCGAAAAACGAGATTCGAACTCGCGACCCCAACCTTGGCAAGGTTGTGCTCTACCAGCTGAGCTATTTTCGCATTGCTAACAGTTAACAAGTTGTTTTCTGTTTTGGTGATGCAAATATACGGCGATTTTTATAAAATCAAAATTTGAAACCATCATTTTTTTAATATTTAATGTAATGACCTCAAATATTGGCTCTTATTTTTTAGATTGAAATGAATAATAGAAAAATACATTGATCTGAAACTGGAGTATAGATGTTTTTTCAAAATTTCGCACCTATTATACGATGCACTATTTGTACATGTTTCAAGTAAAATGACAGCCTTCCAAAGCCGTCATTTTAAAATGTTCATTTATAAATCTTCTACAAGTAGCCGAGATCTAGTGCTCTATTTTTTTGAAAATGGAACAAGCGATATGACCACCAAAACCAAAAGTATTACTCATGGCTATGTCTACTTTTTTATGCTTTGCTTTTCCGAGAGTTAAATCCAATTTATCAGCAAATTCAGGTTCTATTTCTTTAGAGTTTATCGTAGGCGGAACAATATCTTCTTGAACCGCCTTAATACAAGCAATAGCTTCGATAGCTCCAGCAGCTCCCAGTAAGTGCCCTGTCATTGATTTTGTAGCGCTAATAGATACCTCGTTGTTAAAACCAAACATTCTTCCCATAGCTTTCAGTTCACTTTGATCGCCCATAGGAGTAGAAGTTGCGTGCGCATTGACATAGTCTATATCTTTTGCAGCGATATTCGCATCCTCCAAAGCAAGTTTCATTCCCAGAAATGCCCCGTCTCCTTCAGGATGTGTGCCCGTAATATGATAAGCATCCGCCGCTAAACTTCCTCCAATTATTTCCGCAATAATCGGGGCATTTCTTTTAATCGCACTTTCATAGCTTTCCAATACAATAGCCCCAGCTCCTTCTCCTAATACAAAACCGTTGCGATGAATATCAAAAGGGCGGGAGGCACCCAAATAATCCTCATTACTTGTTGATAAAGCTTTAGATGCATTAAATCCACCGATGGAACTTTCGGTTATAGACGCTTCAGAACCTCCGGTAATAATCATATCCGCTTTCCCCCAGCGGATATAATTAAAGGCATCAACAATCGCAGTATTACTTGCAGAACAGGCAGAGGCGGTCGTATAATTTACTCCTCTAAGTCCATATTTAATGGAGATAACACCTGAAGCAATGTTCAAAATACGCTTAGAAATAAAGAACGGACTGAAGCGTGGTATTCCATTTCCTTGCTTAAACTCCGCTATTTGTTGCTCAAATGTTGAAACCCCACCATCTCCAGAAGCCCAGATAACACCTATCCGATCTTTGTCCAGTAGATTGAAATCAATCTCAGCGTGGTGAATAGCCTCATGAACGCTAGCTAATGCATATTGCGTAAAAAGATCTAATTTTCGTAATTCTGATTTTTCCATGAATTGTAAAGGATCAAAATCTCTTACTTCACATGCGAATTTTGTTTTAAAGTTTGTCGCATCAAATTTAGTAATCATTTTTGCGCCACTTTGACCCAAAATCAGTGCATTCCAAAATTTATCTACGGTATTTCCTAAAGGCGTAATCGCTCCAATACCTGTTATAACAACTCTTTTCATCATTTAATCGTTTTTAATTAAATCTTCTTTAATAATTTTTTGTATGAGAGTGAAATCTTCATCACCGGTCAGTCTAGTAATCTGTACACTTGCAATCATCGTGGAAATTAGTAAGACGGCTTTTGTTCTAGGCTCACCTTTAAAATGAAAAGTACCCTGTTCTTGACCATATTTAAGCCATTCAATTACCCAGTTTAAAACCTGTTCGGAAAAAATCTTTAGATGTTCAATAATACCTATATCTAAAGTATTGTAATCAGTGGATAGAGAGCCAACGATACATATTTTATTGTCATTTTTAATATTCCTGTATATAGAGAGGAACTTGTCTAGTTTTTGTAGTGGAGATTTATCTTCAAAATCCTTTTTCATTTTGTGAAAGTTTTCAATATGATAATCTATAACTGCAATTCCCAAATCTATTTTTTGTGGAAAATGATAATGAATAGAAGCTTTTTTTATTCCAACGGCATTAGATATATCAAAAAAGCTAAAGGCATTGTAACCCTTATCCCGAATCAGGCTATCAGCAACTTGTATGATTTGTTCTTTTGTTGACATCAATTATTTTTTTGTAAATATACAAACCTACCAGTTGGTAGGCAAGAGTTGCTGATATTTATTTGAGATCAGTGGTGTAGTTGGATTTTTCCGCATGATCAGGCCTACCTGATTATGCAAGAACTTTTTTGAAGTGAGCGGATGTATTATCGCTGGGGTTATTGTATTTTGAAATACATGATGATCAGGATTTAAAATCTGAAATTTAATTTTAAGGGATATCTTGGTCAATTACATGTAAAGGGAGGAAACTCGAAATATTTAAAATAAACAAGAAAAGCTCATCTTTTGGATGAGCTTTCTTGTACCTAGGGCGGGAATCGAACCCGCACTTCCTTAACGGAAACAGGATTTTAAGTCCTGCGTGTCTACCAGTTCCACCACCTAGGCAGGTGATTTAATGTGGAGCGAAAAACGAGATTCGAACTCGCGACCCCAACCTTGGCAAGGTTGTGCTCTACCAGCTGAGCTATTTTCGCTTTTGATACTGCAAATATAGGGAGATTATAGATACTACAAAATGTTTTTTTACAGCTAAAGCGTAATTCCCTCAAATGAAGCGAGATAATTTTCATCCCGCTTCAAAATACGATGTGTTTAAATTTGAATTCACCACCTTGCTACGTATGTAGCGTAATTAATTCAATCTTTCATAGCAGTCAAAACTTAAAATGAGAGGGTAGTGAATCTCCAGTGGTAAGTATCAACTAGCGTCAGTTTGTCCAAATCAACAGGTAGATCCGTTATAATTTTCAATACCTGCATGGCCATCATACTTCCGATGATTCCAGGCAGAGGGCCTAATACCCCATATTGATCACAGTTAGGAACATCTTCCGGATGAGGAGGCTCTGGAAATAAATCACGCAATTGTTTACTGCCCATGTAATTGAAAACAGCCATTTGACCTTCGAAAGCAAGAATACTTCCATACACCAAAACTTTGTTGGAACGTACGCAAGCATCGTTGATCAGGTAACGTGTAGTAAAGTTATCAGAACCATCTACAACAATGTCATATCCTGCCAGGGTAACATCAACATTCTCAGAAGTGATTTTTGTCGCAATGCTATCGACTTGGATGGATGAATTGAGTTCGCGGATATATACTGCCGCACTTTTTACTTTTTGTAGATGTACACTTTTTTCATTGTGTATAATTTGTCTGTTGAGATTATGAATTTCTACATGATCAAAATCAACAATCCCTAAATGACCTACTCCAGCAGCAGCGAGATATTGAAGAACAGGCGAACCTAGTCCACCTGCTCCAATTACGAGGACTTTTGCTGCCATAATTTTCTGTTGCCCTTCAACACCAATTTCATTAATGAAAACTTGGCGGGAGTATCGATCAAAAGCACTGTGCTGTTGCATAAATACAGTAATTTAAATTAGAATTATTATTGGCTACCAGAGTAGCTTTTGTCCCAGTCTTTCATAATGGGATCGTATCCAGCCTTTCTGATGATACCTTGGATAGTTTCCATACTGCGCTCATCACTGATCTCAAATTGTTCAAGCGACTGTGGATCGACCACATAGCCACCTGGATTTGTCTTCGAAGCGGCACTCATGGTCGTAACACCGATAGGAATGATATGGTCTCTAAATTTCTCGCGTTCACGGGTTGATATGGATATTTCTAAATTTTCATTCCATAAACGATAAGCGCAGATCAATTGCAGTAAATCACGATCTTCCATAATAAAATTCGGTGTGGATACACCTTCAGCAGGACGTAATCGAGGAAATGAAACTGAATATTTTGTACGCCAATAATGCTTCTCTAGATAATCAATATGTAACGCATTGAAAAAGCTATCGACACGCCAGTCTTCTAGACCTAAAAGAACACCAAGACCAATTTTATGAATTCCGGCTTGACCAATACGGTCTGGTGTATCCAGCCGATACTCAAAATTTGACTTTTTGCCTTTTGGATGATATGTTTTATAAACCTCTTGATGATAGGTTTCCTGATAGACAAGCACAGTATTAACACCTTCTTCCTGCAGAATACGGTATTCTTCTAAAAGCAGAGGTTGTACTTCAATGGATATCTGCGCGAAGTGGGGCTTCAGCAATGCAATCGCATTTTTAAAGTAATTGATCTCAACTGTTTTATTGGCTTCTCCGCTTACCAATAATACATGACTGATACCCATAGATTTTAGCGCCATGGCTTCTAACAGTAATTCTGTATTCGAAAGTGTTTTGCGCTTGATCTTATTGTCCATACTAAAACCGCAATAGGTGCAGATATTCTGACATTCATTGCTTAGATATAAAGGAGCATATAACTGGATTGTCTTACCAAATCGACGTTGTGTGATCTGTTGCGTTAATTGGGCCATTTCTTCTATTTCAGTAATCGCCGCAGGAGAAAGGAAGGTTAGAAAATCAGTTAAATTTCTTTTTTCTTTACGGAGACTTCTTCTAACATCCTCAACTGTGGTGTTATATATTTTTTCCTTGATTTCCTGCCAGCTGTATAGTGTAAATAGTTCCTGAAAAGTTTGCATAAAACGTTCTTAATCGATTAAAAATGAAGTTAGCGGACTAGAAGCGATAGCACGATTTTCTGATATACCTAATCCTGCCTGATAAGCTTTGCGACCTGCTATTACAGCTTCTTTAAATGCCTCCGCCATCTGTATCGGATATTTTGCGGATGCAATAGCTGTATTGACTAAAACAGCATCAGCACCGATTTCCATTGCCTTTGCGGCATCGGAAGGAGCACCAATTCCAGCATCGATAATAACAGGAACTTGGCTCTGAGCGATGATCATTTCTAAAAAGTCCAATGTACGAAGTCCTTTATTACTACCTATGGGTGCAGCTAACGGCATTACTGCCGACGTTCCAGCTTCTTCTAGTCTTTTACAGAGCACTGGATCTGCATGCATATAAGGGAGCACAATAAAACCGAGTTTTGCAAGTTGCTCCGTAGCCAACAATGTTTCGATCGGATCGGGCATCAGGTAACGTGAATCTGGATGAATTTCGAGTTTTACCCAGTTCGTTTCCAGGGCTTCACGAGCAAGTTGTGCGGCCAAGACTGCTTCTTTTGCATTACGTGCTCCAGAGGTATTGGGGAGTAAATTTACGCCAGTGATTTGTAAAGACTCGAGAAATGTGTCTGAGGAAGACTGATGGTCCAAACGCTTTAAAGCCATCGTGACCAATTCAGAACCCGATGCGACGATAGATTCCTTCATTTGTTGCAGACTTCCGAACTTTCCTGTTCCTAAGAATAGTCTCGATTGAAATATCTGATCTGCTATTTTTAATGTATCCATTGCAGTTTATTTTTAAGTTCTTGAATGTAGTGAGGGTGTACGGTGATCAAACTTGACAGTGCTATCCCATAAATGCCAATATCTTGTAGGGGAACGATATCATCAAGTGTTATACCGCCAATAGCGTAAATCGGCGGATAGTTTTGACCGTTGTTTTTTAAATGATAAACGATGTCTTGATATCCTGTTAAGCCTAATATTGGACTTAAATTGTTTTTAGTTGCGGTGAACCGTAAAGGGCCAAGACCGATGTAATCGCAGTTTTCTGTGATGCGCTGCTGTATGTCAGAAATATTATTTGCTGTACCACCAATTATTTTGTGCGGTCCTAATACATGTCGGGCCTCTTGTATGTCAGTATCTGTTAATCCCAGATGAACTCCGGCAGCATCAATGGTTTTGGCTATGTGCAGATAATCATTGATAATAAGCGTAGCACTATGTTGCAAGCAATGCTGTTTAATACGACGTGCTAATGCGAGCACTTCATCTTCAGTGCCTTGTTTCCAGCGTAGCTGAATCCAATCTGCACCCGCTTGTAGTGCATTATTAATGTTAGTCTCCTGTTCAATAGCCGTATCTCCCTGCGAGATATACTGTATCTTACTGAACGTGATATTTTTGGGGTATGCTGTCATTACTGTTTCAATTTTTTTGCTATCGCATTTTTCTGCTCAGTATAATCCGGTTTGGGTATTTCCTTCTAATCATTTGTAAAGGAATGAAGTACCTTTAACAACTATTGTTACAGGCAATATGCATGATCTTTCATAAGACAATTTTTAAAACTTATTAAAGGTTGTTCATTCTTCCAGATTTCTCCTAATAGCGCTACACCATCGACGCCGGCATCATATGCAAGGCCTAGGTTTTCGGAATGGATACCAGCAAGCCCAATTAATTGAACTTGCTGGTTATTCCGTAGCTTTAACTCGTTTTTTACGGTATGCTCCTTACCATGACCAGGTTTTGAAATACTTGAAAACATCGGACTAAACAGTGCGTATGACCATCGGTTATCCAGTTGATTAAAATCTGCAATGCTGTGCACAGATGTTGATCGGATTACGGTAGGACTATACTGATTTTGTTTTTTTGATTTTCGATCATATTCATTAAAATGTAACCGGTTTATGTTTAGCTTTTCGGCTAGATGATGATGGCTATGCAGGACAAGACGGTTTCGATATTGCGGAGCTATTCCATAAATAAATTGACACATATCATCATCTGAAAAGTTATATTTTCTGATATGTAACAGTTCCAATCCTGCATCCAGTATACTGTTGATGATCTGGAGTTCGTTATCAATATCATGCTCAGCTGTCAAGACGATGATCATAAGTACAATTCTTTACCTTGTTCGATAAACTCTTTTGACATATCGATCATGCCTTGTTCTGCAGAATCCCGGATTTCCTGTGTGATCTTCATCGAGCAGAATTTAGGGCCGCACATCGAACAGAAGTGAGCAACTTTGGCACCGTCTGCAGGTAAAGTTTCATCATGAAATTCTCGGGCTGTGTCAGGATCTAAGGAAAGGTTAAACTGATCTTCCCAACGGAACTCAAACCTCGCTTTACTCAGCGCATTGTCGCGGTATTGTGCACCAGGATGTCCTTTAGCCAAATCTGCCGCATGTGCAGCCAGTTTGTAGGTGATCACGCCATCCTTTACATCTTTTCGGTTAGGTAAACCGAGGTGTTCTTTTGGGGTAACATAACAAAGCATGGCACAGCCGAACCAGCCAATCATTGCCGCGCCAATTGCTGAGGTGATATGATCATAACCAGGAGCAATATCTGTTGTCAATGGGCCTAAAGTGTAAAATGGTGCTTCGTCACAAACCTCAAGCTGTTTGTCCATGTTTTCTTTGATCATGTGCATAGGTACATGACCTGGGCCTTCGATCATAACCTGTACATCATGTTTCCATGCTATTTTGGTCAACTCTCCCAAGGTTTCTAATTCAGCAAATTGTGCAGCATCGTTAGCATCAGCTATAGAACCTGGTCGAAGTCCATCCCCTAGGGAAAAAGCAACATCATATTCCTTCATGATCTGACAGATTTCTTCAAAATGCGTGTAAAGGAAGTTTTCTTTATGATGGAACAGACACCATTTTGCCATAATCGAGCCACCTCGGGAAACAATACCTGTTACACGTTGTGCTGTTAAATGGATATAGCGTAAAAGTACTCCTGCATGGATAGTGAAATAAGAAACCCCTTGTTCGGCTTGTTCAATTAGTGTATCTCTGAATATTTCCCATGTCAGATCTTCTGCAACGCCTTTTACTTTTTCCAAAGCTTGATATATAGGAACTGTACCAATTGGCACCGGAGAATTACGGATGATCCATTCGCGTGTTTCATGAATATTTTTACCTGTTGAAAGATCCATAATTGTATCAGCACCCCATCGGCATGCCCAGACAGCTTTATCAACTTCTTCTTCAATGCTTGAGGTAACGGCACTATTACCAATATTAGCGTTGATCTTTACCAAAAAGTTGCGACCGATAATCATCGGTTCGCTTTCTGGATGATTAATGTTGTTTGGAATAATTGCTCTTCCGGCGGCAATTTCTTCTCTTACAAATTCAGGGGTAATTAATTTCTTTGGAGTACGGGCACCAAAACTATGACCGGTGTGCTGATGATCCATACCTTTAGTTGCCGCTTCGATTTGCTCAATACGCTGATTTTCGCGAATAGCTACATACTCCATCTCTGGAGTTATGATACCTTTTCTTGCATAGTGCAGTTGACTTACATTTTTACCCGCTAATGCTTTTTTAGGTCTATGGCTGTATTCGAAACGGAGTTCATCCAGCTCCGAGTCTGCTAATCTTTCTTTTCCATAATCTGAACTGATTTGTGATAAAACTTGAACATCTTTTCTGTCCAATATCCAATTTTCACGAGTTCTAGGAAGACCTTTGCGGATATCAATCTCTGCTTGTTCATCCGTATACGGACCAGAAGTGTCATAAATAGTGACTGGAGGATTGATTTCTATTCCACCCTTGCTAAGTTTGGTCGGGCTTAATGTAATTTCACGCATGGCAACCTGAATAGGATAAAGCTGACCTGAAATATAGACTTTTTTTGAATTTGGAAATGGGGTCTGGGTAATGTTTTGTTCTAACATAATGGTATAGTAATAGGTATAAGAGATTTATCCGCCCTGTGTTGCAGCGATAATTAGAATTGAGTCCTGATGCTGTAGTTTGGTTGTTGCCCAAGCCGTTTTGGGTATAACCTGGTTATTAATAGCGACAGCAATGCCCTTGCTTTTTTCTGGAAATTCCAAAAGCATCAAACCTTCCAAAGAGGAGGGGGGCTGTTCAAAAAAACGTAATTGGTGATTAATTGTGAGTTCCATTCCTTTTAAAATTTTTAAATAAAAAACTTTAGGAATGGCCACAGTTGTGCCGGTATATGCACAATGAAGACATCTACTTTTCCCTACGCCAGTATGATCCGGATCAGGTTCTAAGGGTAAAATCTCAGCCTGCAAATTTTGCAGACACCCCTAAAGTTTCCACTAAACTAGGTAAAAAATCTCAATAAACGAAAAGAGGTAGATTTATTTTAGTCTGTCCATCTTTTTGTGACAGAACCATATACTTTAAGAAGTGAAGTGTTTTACTGATGAGGACTGCTGGTATAGCGAACAATGATTCTCCCTGCCAGAGGTGGAGTTATGGACAGGGTGAATCAATGGCAAATACTATAAAATATGATGGAGTTTAATATATTGAAGCAGCATAATGGTTTTGGCATCTTTGATTTCGCCATTATCAACCATTTGCATCGCTTCTTTTATAGGCAATTCTAAAACTTCAATATTTTCTTCTTCCTGTTCTAGTCCACCACCTTCACTGACTTTCATTTCTTTAGCATATTCGGCTATAAAGAAATACAGAATTTCTGTGACAGATCCAGGGGACATATAAGCTTCAAATATTTTACGTACATCTGTAATTTTATAACCCGTTTCTTCTTCCGTTTCTCTTCTGATGCAATCCTCGGCATTATCTTTATCCAACAAACCTGCACAAGCTTCAATCATCATACCGCTCTCATTTCCATTGACAAATGTAGGTAGACGAAATTGGCGGGTAAGAATAACTGTTTTCTGCTCTTTGTTGTACAGTAAAATAGTGGCGCCGTTTCCTCTGTCGTATGCTTCCCTGCTTTGACTCATAATGGTGCCGTCCTTTTTTAAATATTCGTAAGTGATCTTTCGCAAGACGTACCAATTGTCTGATAAGATCTTGGTTTCTGTGATTTTGATGTTATCTATCATGATTGAGGTATTTCAAATTCGCATTATTAACGATTATCATATGCATATTTTTCAGTTCTTTTATACTTTTTTTCCTAAAATTCGGTGGACTTTTAAAAGTAAGTTGTCTATGGCTAAAGGTATATAAATTTATAAACTCCTAAAATTGTTTATATGGGAAAAATCGATCGTGTTAAAGGAAATTTTATTCAGTAGCGATTGCCTTTATGAGCTGATATAAAATGATGAAGATCATGTAGAGGACAGGTTAAAAAGTACTTGAGATCTTAAATACATTTTATTATGTATTTATAGAGGGTTTATAGAGATATACCTCTATGAACCCTTTAGTAAACCTCTATAATATCACTATTACCTATCTAGAAATATACAAGATGGAAACAATAATATACAATGGTAAATTTATTGATATCAATAAAAAAATCAAAGGTCCATAAACAAGAAAAGCTCATCTTTTGGATGAGCTTTCTTGTACCTAGGGCGGGAATCGAACCCGCACTTCCTTAACGGAAACAGGATTTTAAGTCCTGCGTGTCTACCAGTTCCACCACCTAGGCAGGTGATATTAATGTGGAGCGAAAAACGAGATTCGAACTCGCGACCCCAACCTTGGCAAGGTTGTGCTCTACCAGCTGAGCTATTTTCGCATTGCTAACAGTTAACAAGTTGTTTTCTGTTTTGGTGATGCAAATATAGAGCTAATAATTAAAAAAACAAATTTTAATATAAGCTTTATTGTCTTTTTTTTATAAGCCCTTTTCTTTCAGGAGAGAAGAAATGAGATCACTTTCAAAACCTCTTGATAAAGCATATTGAAATAATTTATTTTTTAGAATATAGGCATCTTTATCTTTCAATGATAGTTGCTTTTTATCTAAGAGATCATGGAGTTTATCTTCATATTCATCTAAATCAATTTTTGAAAACGCAATTTTAATTAAAGGATCGGATACCCTTTTGAGTTTTAAGGACTGCTTAATTTTAATCTTTCCCCAACTTTTTATTCTAAGCTTGCCTAGGGTATAGGCTATAGCAAAGCGCTCTTCATTTAGAAAATTGTCCGATATCAATTGTGAAATGATTTCTTCTACATCTTCATGATGTAAGCCCCATTCGTATAATTTATCCCTGACTTCTTGTTGTGCCCGTTCTTGATAAGCACAATAGCTAGCAGCCTTAAGCAATGCCTGCTTAGGTGTGTATATTTTTTTTCTCGTTTTCTCTTCGTCAAACATCTTTACAAATTTCAAAAATATATTGAACTTATTGAAAAATTGTGGAGCTTTGATTGAATAAATATTTTAAAAAATGTATACCATATCGGATATTTCAGAGATTGTTGTTCCTAAAAGATCAATTATTGTTTATCATAAATCTATCATTCAAAATCTGATTTATGATACACGTAAGATCGTAAATGCTGAAACAGGATTATTTTTTGCCTTGATCAATCGTCGTGATGGACATGAGTTTATCATGGATGCCTATAGTAAAGGGATTAGAAATTTTGTGTTACAAAATGACTTTCAGCAAGAACTGATATTGCCAGATGCTAATGTTTTATGGGTCGCAGATACTTTTTTAGCATTACAGGCAGTAGCAGAAACACAGCGCATGAAATTTAAATCTCCTGTATTGGGTATTACAGGGAGTAACGGTAAGACTATTGTCAAAGAATGGTTGTTTCAACTGCTATCTCCAGAATATAAAATCTACCGCAGTCCTAAAAGCTATAATTCACAGCTAGGTGTTGCTTTATCACTCTGGGAACTGAATGAACAATATAATTTCGCCATCATTGAAGCTGGAATAAGTGAGGTCGGTGAAATGGAAAAACTCCAAAAAATGATTAAACCCACGCATGGTGTATTAACTAATATTGGGGTAGCCCATAAAGAAGGGTTTCAATCTAAAGAGGAAAAAATTGCACAGAAGCTGAAACTTTTTACAGATGCTGAGGTATTGGTCTATCCTAAAAAGTATCTTGAACAGATCTATATGCCTTCTCAGATTTACAAATTCGCCTGGGGAGAGGATGAATCGTGTCAATTAGAAGTTTATTCACTTAAGAAGGAAGGTGATCAAGCTACATTGGTAAGTTTATGTTTTTCCCGTCAGTTTTTTACGGTTAAAATTCCTTTTGTTGATCAAGCATCAATTGAGAACGCGATTTCATGTATTGCAGTGATGATTACTTTTGGTTATGATTTTAAAACGATAGCCGATCGTATTGCCACGTTGCAACCGATGGAGATGCGTCTTGAATTGAAAAAAGGAAAACATAATACTTCCATTATTGATGATTCATATAGTAATGATCTGGTAGCGTTACAGATTGCATTGGATTTTTTAAAGCAACAAAAGCAAAATTCTCGTAAGGTCCTAATCTTATCCGATATTCCTGGTGTACAGTTGCATGATGAGAAGAGTATCAGTAAACTAAAACGTTTGGTCGCAGCTAGTGGATTAACTGATTTGATTTTTATCGGACCTATTTTGAGTCAGTTAGAAGCACAGTTTTCATTACCCACAGCCAGCTACTCGGATACTAAATCATTTATAGATGGTTTTAAGCATATTGATTATAGTAATTCGACCATCTTAATAAAGGGGGCACGTGATTATCATTTTGAACAGATCAGTAAACGATTGGTTGCCAAATCACATGATACGATATTAGAGATTAATTTAAATGCATTGGAACATAACCTCAATATATACCGGGGTCTGTTGCCTGTAGGTGTTAAATTGATGGCTATGGTAAAAGCTTTTTCTTATGGAAGTGGAAGTTTTGAAATTGCTAATTTACTACAGTTTAATCATGTGGATTATTTGACGGTTGCTTTTGCTGATGAAGGTGTTGATCTGAGAAATGGAGGCATCACACTTCCAATAGTTGTAATGAGTCCTGATGAAAATGCCTTTGATGCTATTGTACATCACAAGTTGGAACCAGAGATCTATAGTTTTAGAGTTTTAAATTCATTTCTCCGCTATCTGTTACAGCAAGGGCTAAAAGATTTTCCAGTCCATATTAAAGTTGATACCGGGATGCATCGTCTTGGTTTTATGCCAGAGGAAGTTGATGAACTGTTAGCGATATTGAAAAATCAGGATGCGATGAAAGTGCAGTCTGTTTTTTCACATTTAGCTTCGGCAGGAAATGCTGTTGATAATGCTTTTACTGAGAATCAGATTCATCTTTTAGATGTTTTCACGACAAAACTTAAGCAGGAATTAGGGTATTCTTTTATCAGACATATTGCTGCGACATCGGGTATTGATCTGTGGCCAAGTGCTTATTTCGATATGGTACGCTTAGGGATTGGTCTTTATGGAATTGATATGGATCGTGATGATTTGCCGGTGAGAGAAGTTAGTGTTCTAAAAACCAATGTTACCCAGATAAAAGAGCTTACGGCTAATGAAACAGTAGGATATAATCGCGCTGGTATGTTGCAACGTGCGAGCAGAACCGCAACCATCAAGATCGGTTATGCAGACGGTTATGATCGAAGGTTCGGTAATGGAGTAGGTAAAATGTCGATCAACGGACAACTGGTTTCTACCATTGGAAATATCTGTATGGATATGTGTATGTTGGATGTGACAGATATTGATGTTAATGAAGAAGATGAAGTCATTGTTTATCCTGATATCAAGGAAGCAGCATTGGCTATAGGAACCATTCCGTATGAATTGTTGGTCAATATCTCACAACGGGTGAAAAGAGTTTATTTTTACGAGTAATTCGAGGCTTATTTCGCATCTTTGTAGGGTCTTTAGGTACAAGTGATATGTTATCAAAATTAATTAGAGCTTTTTTAAATTATCTTATAAAAGGAACTTTGGTCGTTGTTCCTTTAGCTGGTGCGGTTTTTTTAATTGTTTGGATTGTTGCTTCAGTAGATTCGGCGCTTAATCTTACAGGGTTATTCCTAGAGGATGAGACAGGACATCCTTTATATATTCCCGGAATCGGTATTTTAACAGTCATTTTATTTTTGGTTGTAGCAGGGATTGTTTTTACCAATTTTGTAACAGATCCAATTAAACACTGGTTGAATAATCAGATTAATCGTATTCCTTTGTTGAATACGCTATATTCATCCATTAAAGATTTTACTGAAGCTTTTGTAGGTGATGCCAAAAAATTTAATGTTCCTGTCCTAGTTAAAGTGAATGAAATAGGGGTTAGTAAAATTGGTTTTCTGACACAATCAGATCTATCAAAAATTAAGCTTACAGATGAAGTGGTGGTTTATTTTCCCTATTCATATTCATTTGCAGGTCAGGTGGTCGTTGTCAAATCATCCTTGGTAACCAAATTAGATATGTCTGCTACAGACGCGATGAAGCTCGTTGTTTCAGGTGGTGTCAGTGGTTTAGAATAAGATACAAATACATACGTTTATATAAAACAAAAGGGAATCATTGGTAAAATGGTTCCCTTTTGTTTACATTTATCTTGAACTTTAAATCATAATTAGTGATGAATGTTGAATTTAAAACAGTAGAAGAGTATATTGCTTCTTTTCCAAAAGAAGTGCAGGAGATCTTGTTGCAGGTCCGTAATACAATTCTGCAGCATGCTCCTCAAGCTACTGAAGGAATAGCTTATGGCATGCCAGCTTATAAATTAAAAGGGAAACCGCTTGTTTATTTCGGTGGTTATCAGAAATATATCGGGTTTTATGCAACGCCGACCGGTCACTCAAAATTCGAAACAGAACTTGCTTCTTATAAGCAAGGTAAAGGTTCGGTGCAGTTTCCGTTACGGGAGCCGATCCCATATGACCTCATCGCAAGAATTGTTGAATTTAGGGTTTCAGAGACATTAGATAAGTTTAAATAGGTTATTAGGATTTTAAATTAAAGGTGGTGATGGATCGATTATGGAATCGTTTATGGAGCAGTAAAGTTCCTGAAAACTTACAGGAACAATGCAAAGATAAGGCACAGCTTTCTTTTGTAAACAGTCAGTTTGATATAGAACTTATACGAGGTTGCTTAGATAAAATTAAGGATGATCCAAAGAATACCTTATTTTTACAAGCTTTTCTAACTTATCAGGATATTGCTTCGCAATTGGAAACTCAGAATAGTGCTGAAGCAGAAATTGATTTTATGGAAAGATATGTTTCTTTATTCAGTCAGATTTCTGCTGTAGACCTTTCCGTTGTGTGGACTAAAAAGATCGAATATCCCACTTTGTCTGTACCGAGGTTTATCTTATTGCCATTGGTTCAGAATGCTTTGTGGCAAGGATATCATGCAGCAGAAAAATATCCAATGAAAATCAAGATTTCAGTATTTGAAAAAATCATTTCATTGGATATTACAAATCATGTTAATCACCATATTGTAGATCAAAAAGTTAATGATTCTGTGGAGAATTATCAGGCTCGTCTACAGTATGAATTTGGTGATCGACATACACTTATTATGAATAGCAATGCACATACATTTCGCGCAAATCTAACTTTGAGGTTTTAGATAACCTCAAAATGTGCTAGAGCATTGTATATACCGTCATTGTCTACATCATCGGTAATATAGTCTGCAATAGCTTTTACCTCAGGATTGGCATTACCCATAGCAATTCCGTAGGCCGTATGTTTCAACATGGTGATATCGTTTCCACCGTCACCAAAAGACATGGTTTCCTTGATGTTGATATTAAAGTGTTTGATGAAAATATCGATACCAATTTGTTTGCTTTGACCTAAAGGATTCACATCTGCAAATAGCGGGGTCCAACGGCTGGCCACAGAATTAGGCATTACATTGTTCATAAATTCTTCCTGTTCCTCCGGTTGAATGAAGATATTGGTTTGAAGTACAGATCCCATATCAAAGTCTGCGTACGATCTTTGACGCGGGACAGGTAAATTCAAGAGTGCATACATGGAAGCGATCTCCGGTGTTACTTGAAAAATGCTGATTTCTTCTTCAGACATCAACGAGAAGCTTACTTCATTTTTTGCAGCATGGTCAATCAAAGATTGAATATCAGTGGCGTGAATACCTTTTCTGAAAAGTACATCACCCTCTTTCGTGATGCAATAGCCACCGTTGAATGTGATAAATCCGTCAAAGTCAAGGTATTTGATATGATCTAAACTATTGATAGACCTTCCCGTAGAAACAATTACTTTTATACCTTTTGATTTTAATTCTTGAATGGCTTTTTCGGTTGAAGCGGGTACTTTGTGGGTATCGAAACTAAGAAGAGTACCGTCGATGTCAAAAAAAACTGCTTTAATCATGCTACTTTATAAATGTTTGTGATACAAAGGTAATCATTAGAAGATTGCTTTTTGCCCTTATGATGTCATAATGAAGAAGTAGCGTCAGTATTATGCTACATTTCATCTGTCAAAAATTGAAGGATTTGAATAAAGATTCTTCTTATTTTAAAGAACTTATTTTTTCAAGAATGTAAGCTAGTGCTTCCGGTGATTTTAATATGCGTTCATGACCTACACCTTTCAAATCAACAGTCTCTGTTTGGGGATGATCTTTTAAAAATGATTGCAGATAAATAAAAGGCGCAATTTTGTCCTGTTGATCATAGAGTACAAGATGCTGCTGGCTATTATCAAAATCGTATAAACTGTTTAAATGAAAGTAAGCGGTTTTCATATTGAATTTTTCTTCAAAATTCAGAAAAAAGTGCTCTTGAACATCTTTTGGTACAGCTACGAAATCCATACTAGCTGCGAAATTTGCTTTTAAATCTATTAGTGGAGTAAGGCTAATGATCCAGTTAGGAGTATGTCTAAGTTTTGCTAATGCTGCGATATTAGCCATGGCACCGAGAGAATGGCCGATGACTATTGCAGGTAAACCATAGGTATTAATGATAGTTTGAACAGCTTCAATGTATAAAATTAAATTGGATAATTCTCCTTCCGCTCCTCCATTTCCAGGTGCGTCAAATGCGATTATCGTTAAATCTGGATTTTCCAATAGTTTATCAATAAGCATGGAAAAATCTGCGGCTTTTGATCCCCAACCATGTGTCAACAAAACTAAATCTTTGCCCGATCCCCAACGGTAGACAGGAAAAGATAATAGGTGACCACCGAAAAATTCATCCTTTACTGCTAATTCATTTTTTGAAGCTAATTGTATTAGTAGCTCTTGATGATGTCGCAATGGCATTTTAGGAGAATAGCAGATATAAGACCAAATATCATCTAAATTAGCCGTTATAGAAATATGTTCTAAAGATTTCAGATATTCAATGCTTTGCTTTAGTTTTTTCATCAGGATAATTATTTAAAAATGTATGTTTTAAGGGCATAGATGAGCTCTTAACATTAGCAATTCGATTTATTGAAATAAACTCAGTAGGCGTTCTTTATTCATAAAGTCTGCAATCGGATTATAAGTACTGGAAATGATGTTATCTGCTATTGCTGTTTTATTGGCTTGCAGTTTCATGATTTTATCCTCCACAGTATCCGGGCAGATTAAGCGTATCGCGGTGACATCTTTTGCTTGACCTATTCGAAAGGCGCGGTCGATAGCTTGCGCTTCAACTGCAGGATTCCACCAGGGATCAACCAAATAGACTAAGCTCGCCGCTGTAAGATTTAAGCCCGTTCCACCTGCTTTTAAACTTATCAGTATGACTCGCTGTGCTTCATTTTCTTGAAATTGCTTTACAATATGTTGTCTATCTCTTGTCTGTCCTGTTAATTTTAGTACTTTGATATCGTGTTTGGCTAAAGCTGTTTCGATTAGATTTAGCATACTCACAAATTGGGAAAAGATGATGATTTTCTGATATGGACTTTTGTCGAGTACTTGTTCGATAAGCATTTCAATCTTGCAGGCATCTTGTTCTACACTTAGATCATCTGTTTTTAGCAATTTTGTTGAATTGCAGATCTGGCGTAGTTTGGTCAATCCTTTTAAGACATGCATAGGGCTTTTACGGATTTCATCCCCATCTTTGACCGAGATAAATTCTCTAAACTCCTTTTCATAAGTATCGTAGATATGCCTTTGCGCCGGTTTCATTTCGCAGTAAAGTACGATTTCATTTTTTGCAGGTAACTCTTTGGCAACCTCCGTTTTTGTACGTCGCAAAATAAAAGGTTTTACTTTGTGTTGCAATTCTTCCAATCTTTTTTTATTGCTGAATCCATCAATAGGCGTAGTATAGACATCTTTAAAATATTTTTTCGAACCTAATAATCCGGGATTGGCGAACGACAGTTGGGCAAACAAATCCATGGTGCTGTTCTCGATCGGTGTACCTGTAATTACAATACGATTACGAGAACTGAGTTTGGTAACAGCTTGGTAACGTTGTGATTCGGGGTTTTTAATCTGCTGTGACTCATCTAAAAAAATATAATTAAAAGTGTGTTTTTTTAAGTGATTGATGTCTGATAATAAATTGTGATAAGAAATCAATATCAGTTCATATTGTTCAAATCCTAGGGTACTTTTTTGACGATCAGCACCCTGTAAGACAAGTGTCTTAATCGATGGCGCAAATTTCTCCAATTCGTTTTTCCAATTGAAAATTAGCGTAGTTGGAAGTACCAGTAAATTGCAATTGTTTTTTACTTTTTTACGTTGATCTAAAATAAAAGCAATGACCTGAATGGTTTTTCCAAGTCCCATATCGTCCGCTAAGCAACCACCAAAATTGAATTCATCTAAAAAATTAAGCCAATTCAATCCATCATGTTGGTAACTACGGAGGCTACCGATAAAATCTTTGGATAGTACGACCGGTTTGACTTGATCGATATTCCTGATTTTACTTTTGATTTCTTCCAAACGTTCTTTTGCTATTTGGGATAACCATTGTTCCTCAAAATATTGATCAATGGCTGTATAATTTGTTTCTGCAATCTGTAAGTGGCTGTCATCAATGATTTCGCCTGCTAAAAAGAACTGTTCAAATTTATTCAACCATTCTTCGGGCAATATACCTTGCGTACCATCATCTAGTGTAATGAATTTTGATTTATTACGAATAGCTTTTTGAAGGTTTTTAAGCGAACCTTTACTTTTACCAAACTGCAGATCTACATTTACATTGAACCAATTCTGTCCACTGAGCACATGAATTGCTATTTTACCTTTAAAGGAGTTTAATTTATTAGCTTTTATTTCGTTAAATCCGATGATGGAAATATGATGATTGCGCCAATCTTCAAACACATTTAAGAACCAGTCCAGTTCAAGGAAATGTTTACGATGCAGATAGAAGTGCTGAAAATCTTCATCAAGTTGCTCTTGGAAATAGGGATGTTGCTTAATGATCAAGCTGACGATTTTGAGTTCAGCTTCGAGATCCCGTTTTACTAAAAATTTTTGTCCATTTTTATCAAATCCAAAAATAGATCTCCTGCTTCGAACAGGAACTTCTACATCCGCATAGCGCATGGTCGGAATGAGATTGATATAATCACCAGATTCTTCCAGATAGATAATCGATTCGGTGTCGCTATAAAACTGTTGTTCTTTGATTTGTTTACTGTTTGCTTTGGGTATATGTAGATAGTTGACTTCTACAATCTCCTCCATTGCTACTAAGAAATCCTTGTTAAAACCTTCGAATTTGGACTGATGTACGATAAGGTGATCTGCTGTCGTGTTGAAAAGTTTGAACAGGGCAAGGATTTGTGCATGCTCTATAAAATAGAAATGTTGCTGTAACTGAATGAAATAATCAAAGACTACAGGAAGCTGCTGTAAAGCATGATCTTGTCCAGCGATTTGAATTGAGCTTCTAACAGTGAAAAATCTTCCGACCTGATCGATGTCAATTCGGATTGTTTTGGGTAGTTCTCTTAATGTGATCTGCTTCAGACTATTTGCCCCGATAGTTTGCGATAAGGATTTATCATGTTGATAGATTTCCAGTCCTAGTGGATTTTTAATCAGCTTTTTAAAGGCGGTGATCTGTTGTTTGCTTTCTTCTATTGTGTTCTGCCCTAAAAAATGAAGTGCGGTAAAAAATTGACTTTCTGTAATATCTTTACTTTTCCAGATCATTTCCTCACATGAAAGTTGCTGTAATGGGTTTTTTAGCAAACCATTTTTAGCGCGGGTTGCACGATAGAGTAACACCTGAGGGTGTTTATAGTATTTATGCTCTTTAAGTACTAGAATGTTGCTTAGCTGTTCTAATTCTTTATTGTTGCTTTTTAAATCAGGATTTGTTGCGGTGTTAAGAATATCTTGAGATAAATCTAGTAAATTATCCTGTTTTTTGATGGTTTTTACAACACCGTCTATGCATTGAATTTCGAAATAATCCTCGAGTTGCTGTTCATCTTCTATACCATATTTAACTGCTATTTTAGTTAGATAATTCTGATAAGCATGATCGGAGAAAAATAAATATACCTGATCATTTTTAAAGATTTCATTCAGAACTAGCTTTTGATGGCTACAGAATTCTTCGCTTTCAGAGCAATTGCACAGTAATGAAAGTACGGGAGTGTCATAAACGACAATGATATCGTAGGAAATACCTAGGGAGAGGATAGAGAAATGGCCTTCATTTTTCTTTAGTGTCAATATGCGGATTGGAGCGTTGCTATCGGATAAGTTTGACATCCAAGAATAAAAGCTGTATCGATTTTCATTGTTAAAATGAATATCTGAGAATCGAAACTGGTGAAAATCATCTGAACCCTGTGGCAAAACGTCTTTTGTATACATGCTATTCAAACTTAGATAAATTTGTTTTATTTACAATTTTAATTCCGTCATATAAAACCAATTTTATTCTTCAATATTTATGGTCAGAGTCTTTAAAACTGTTATATCAGTATGAATATAAGCGCAACGATGTAAATTCGTTTCCAGAAATATTTTTAGTTAAAAGACTAAAAAAGCATTTTTTAAAATTTATAGTGCTAAGTTGTAACATTTGATGATCGGTCTGCATCTAATGAGAAAAATATAAATTATGGAAAAGGAAACAATGGGTGCGATTATGTTCGTATCATTTTTTAGTACAATTTTCTTCACGCTTTATTACTATTTTCAAGCAAGAAATAAAGAGCGTATGGCCTTGATCGAAGCAGGGCTGGACTTATCTCAATTTTATAAAAAACAAGTTCGAATTTCACACTGGTTACGTTTAGGTGTATTTATAGTAGGAATTGGCATAGGGCTGTTGATAGTTGGTTTAATTTCGCAATATCAGACCGAAAATATTGTCGGTGTACTTAAAGTTTCGATTATTGTACTTTGTGGTGGTATTGCCATGATTGTTGCTAATTATGTAGATAAACCTAAGCAGGATAGGGATTGATGGATCAACAGTATATTGATAAAGTTTTAGCGGGAGATCGCGATTCCTTTCGATATTTTTTACAAAAATATCAGGATATGGTCTTTTCTGTTGCAATGAGTATTGTGAAAAACGAATCGCTTGCAGAAGAAGTCGCGCAGGATGCTTTTGTCAAATGTTACCATAAACTCGACACGTTTAATCAGCAGTCCAAATTTAGCAGTTGGTTATATCGAATTGTCGTCAATACAGCCTTTATGCAATTGCGAAAGATTAAGATTGAAGTGTTAGATTTTCAGTCAGATTATGATAAAGAGGTGATCGATGAAAGTGACCTGACTTTATTGGAGGATGAAGAACGGAGTCAGATGATCAATGAAGCACTTTGTCTATTACCGGCAAATGAAAGTTTGGCTTTACGGTTATTTTATCTGGAGGAAGAAAGTATCAAAGAGGTTTCGATAATAACGGGATGGACTGATGCAAATACAAGAGTCATCTTGCACCGGGGCCGTAAACGAATGTACGCCATATTGAAGGAATTAATGAATAAAGCAAATGTGTAGCATGGAAAATAATGATGCATTAATGAAGACATTAATGCAGAGCAGTAAACTTAAAATGCCTTTTTCTGATTTTGAAAGTCGTGTAATGCAAACAATCGAACAAGATGAAAAAAAAGCGGTTGCTGTTTTAGAGGATCGTAAGAGAGGAATTTATTTTTTCTTAGCAGGAATGATATTTGGGCTTGGACTGAACTATCTACTCAGCAAGTCATGGAAAGACCTCCAATTCAATTTACCGCAACAGGAAAATGCCTTGTTAGTTTCTCAGATCATCTATGCGATATTGATCCTGTTTTTTATAGAAAGGCTTGTTAAGCTATATCACTTGAACCGTCAGATTAAAGGTTTATAAAATAGAAAAGGAGAATACATCTTGTATTCTCCTTTTCTATTTTATCCTCTTTCGCGCTCTAGTAAGATCATCATCATAAAACAAAGAATAAGTCTTGTTTCATCCTTTGGGTTGATATCCGCGAGTTTGTCCAATGTAAATTTTCGGCCGAAAAAAGAAGGTTTTTTCTTGAGCTGTAATATTTTATTTCCTTCTTTATCATACATGGTGTATGAGGGGTTGAATACATATCCGGTAAGAATATTGAGTATCGGTATTTCTCCTAAAAAGCTGTCGCCAACTTTTACCCAGCCATTGTCTTCTTTGATGGTATAATCTTCAAGACCATCTATGTCTAAAGCATTGTAATTAGCTTTCCATATCGATCTCATTCCTTTTCGGCCCACTTTACCAATCGTTTCAGTAGTTCTGGTATCTGTAAAAGTATAATTTGCATTAAAATCTAACCAACGGTCTGCTTTTATACCATACTGCTGTTCTGATCTACTTTCGTCTGAAAAGATCATAATTTCATCTTTAAGCTTGAACAGTTTTTGACGAACATAAAAAAGTGTACGATCCTCACTATCCTTTATGGTGAAGTCATTATGAAAAGTCGAAATTTTAAATAGAAAGTTTAATGGATAATTGAAATTGCTCATGGTATCTAAATGCTCTTTTTATAAAGCTATTATTTTTAAAGGTATGTATAATTATTTATATTGTGTTGCAGGTAGTTTAATCTGTATTCGTTTTTAAACGGTATGCAAAGACAAGCATGTGCTTCATCTGCAGTCCGTTCTCTATAATAGGGTCAGCATAATTTTCTATAAAGAAGTTATGACGGATGTGATTCATTTCAAAACCATTGCGCATATAGAATCGATGCTGTTGAAAGCCTACATCCGCAGTACCAACCCAGATCTGCAGTAAATTTTCTTCCTGTGCATGGGATTTTAAGAAAGACAGCATGTCGCTGCCCAGACCCTGTGCTTGGTACTGTGCTGTGATCGCAATATTTTTTAGTTCAACCGTATCTGAATTTATTTGTTTTACTGCCATGACACCAACAATCTCGTTAGTTATTCGATGTACTAAAGTAAAGATGGTGCAGGTCGAAATATACTTGTCGATAGCTTCTTTCGTCTCATCTGCCAATAACAGTAAATCGTAAGGTATAGCTTCATCAGTTGAATGTTTTCTGATGATATAGTCTCGTTTCATTTAATAACTTAGTTTTAGTCCAGCGAAAAAGTTTCGTGTTGGTGCGGCATTGTAATATCTATTCCCAAATGCATTAATGTCATTTCCTAAACTGTATTTTTCATTCAGTAGGTTATCGACTCCGAGGTATACATTCGCCATGAATTTAGTTGAAAATTTGACTCCCCATTGGATCTTTGCCTGAACCAGATGATAGGAATCTGCAAATGCTGTATTTGCATCATTTAGCGGAATTTTTGACGTATAATTGTGCTGCAGATTAAGATTAAGTTGATGAGCGAGATCTAGGTTTAAGGCATGAACAATAATCCAGTCCGGTACTGCCGTTAGTTTATTATTATCATAATTGTTATTTCCTACCTCATAATCTTTAAATCGGTAATGATTGTAGGTCACACTCGAATTGATGTACAGCGCTTGTACAAAACTTTCAGAAGAAGGTTTTATAATGTAACCCATAATGGAACTCTCAATACCACTTTGGTTTACCTTTCCCGCATTTTGGTAATATTCTACCGCATTCGCATTTAACTGGCGAATAATGGCATTATTCATTTTGTACTGATAGTAGGATATATCGGTAATAAAACGACGGTTCATCCATTCCCATCGTAATCCGATCTCTTTGTTGTAACCAGATTCAGGTTTCAGAGCTGTGTTGATGATATTGTCCGAAGATCGAACTTCAGCAATTGTAGGAGCTGAGAATCCAGAGGAAATGGAACCTCGGATGGCTAGTTTTGGTGTAAGCAGATAGGATGCCGCAAACTTCGGCATCCACGTTGTTCCAAAAGAGATTCGTTCTTTTTGTTGCGAGGTTTGAGGATATACTTGTCTATAAGCAATTTGATTCTGGTTCAACCCAAGAGCACCCTCCACGGTCAATTTTTCTGCAAGAATAATTTTACCCCTTACAAAATAGAAATTCTGCCAATTTTCCAATTTATCTTCTGCTTGAGGATCTGTGGAAACTCCGTTTTTATTATCATAATTAGCAATATCATACCAACCTTTTTGACCTTCGGTACCAATTTGTAATTGCCAATTCAATTGATCCTGCGATTCGTAAGAAAAATAGCTTCGGTACCCTAAGTTTTGTTCATCTCGATATTCATAATTACTGATAAATGGATTTTCTATTTTTGATGATGAGCCAAAAATAGTGGTCGTATTGGATAGTTTATTACTGATGTTGATTTTATGGGATATTCCTCCGAAAAAAGTTTTATTATCAATCGCCGCTTTTTGTTGTTTAGCCGATGGTGTGGCTGGAGTAGCGGGACGTGCCATACGTGGGTTTTCCTGATATTGTTCTAGCGTAAGTCCTCCTGGTGTTTGATAATTCAAATCACTATAAAGGGCAAAGACTTTAAGACTTGCTTGTGGATGATAGTTCCAGAGGTGTGCAGTTTGAATAGTTTTTTTATTTAAAGCCGAATTTTCTCGATAACCATCGGATCTTGTAAAACTTTGATCAATGGAAAATTGATATTTCTGGTTGATCTGCTGTAGTATCGAAAGTTGTTGTTGTGCAAATCCATAAGATCCACCAGCAAGGTTAAGTGAGGTTTTAGATAACGGATTATGTTGAAAGCCATTAGGTTTAATCATGAGTACACCTCCCGAGTTCGGTCCGAAAATAGATCCATCAGGACCTTTTAGAACTTCAATTTGCGAAATAGAAGCCGGATCAATAAGATTGAGGTAAGTATTCCCACCAGCGTCTGTTATTGGAAATTCATCGACATATATTTTCACATTACGGATACCAAAAGGAGAACGGATTAAACTACCACGAAGGGCCAAACGGTAGCTTCCTGGTGAGCGTTCTTCCATCCGTAAGCCTGGAACGGTATTCAAGCTCGGTAATAAAGTGGCTCCATTTTGACTAAGAATTGCTTTCTGCCCGACTATAGAAACAGATCCTGGTGTTGTTAATAGGGGCTGTTCTGTAAAATAGCCAGATACTTTTGCTGTTTCTAATTGATAGGATGTAATGGTATCTTTACTAACCTCCTGTGCATACAGAGAAGGTGAAAATAATATTAAAGCGTATAAAGTAGATTTAAAAACAGACATATGATATTGGGGCTCAAAAACAATTTGCCCCTAAAATAATGAAAAACTTCAATTAAGCCTGCTTTTTAAAAGGTTTCATTTAATCCAAGAAATAGACCTCTTTGATGATACCCACCAAAAGCATAATCAATACATAAATTGGTGCGCGTGGCTTTATTAAACAGAATGCGCAATCCTGCTCCTCCAGCAGCTCTCCAAGATTGAAATAATTTGCTGTCCATATCGTTATTGGTCGATTGGATATTAAAAAAGGTTGCTCCACTGATAAATTTATTACGAAGTATCGGGAAACGGTATTCTGCCTCATTATAGAAGTAAGATAAGCCTTTGAAAAACCCAAGCGTATAACCGCGCCCTGACCGTGCATAACTATCTTTGGCAGTTCCTGGTAGATCAAGATAAGGTAGTCTTCCTGCTATACGGTAAGATCCATAATTCCATAATGCAAGTACATGTTCAGGGTTTTCCTCAGAAAGACTAATGTATTTTCTAAAATCTGTGGTAAGCTGAATTGCATTCTTACTACTGCCCATCCACTCCTGGTTCATACGAATTCCAATATCCGAATAAATTCCTTTATAAGCACGATTTGGATTATCACGTGTCATATACTGAACATTAAACAGGAGACCATTTGAATTGAATTTTTCAGGATCAAAACCATAACGTTTACTATAGACGTAATTTGGATTGTCATTGTTTTCGGTCGATGCTTTGATATTTCTGCGAATGTCAAATGCAAAACCAGCACCTAAAAAAAGATTATCTGAAACCCGTTTATAGAGCTTTTCATTGATGCTAAAGGATGTATACTTGTAGACAAACATGTTTTTGTCTGGGTTAGCCAGAATATCATCATCATGTTGTCCAGAAAAAGTTTTAGTCATTCCTAAGCCGGCATCTGGATTGACCATTTTAACAATAGCCCATCCTCCCTGAATATTCCATTTATTCTCTCTGGTGTAGATGTTATGGCTTACGTAAAAAACCATAATACCTTTTGTTGTTACTGAAGCTGTTGATGCCGCTGTAGACATTGTGGTATTCGATTTATCTCCCAGTACAATTCCTGCAACTCCCTTTATTCCGATTTGAGCTCCAATAGTGGGATTTAAGGCCACACCAGGCATCAGGGTAATTCCAGAACGTTTTTTATTTGGGTTTCGCTCTCTTTTGGGATGAAGAATGTTGCGAAATAAATCGGATATATCATATTGATAAGAAGCGTTAGAATCAATTTTATGCTGCATATAGGTGGATTGTGATTCTAATCTAGATGAGTCCGATACAATAGTGACCTGAGCAAGAACTGGAGTGATAAGAGTTGCGAACAAAAGTAATAAGGAAACTAAAGTTATGTTAACAGATTTTAAATGAGGTAAATATCTTTTCATGTATCAAGTTTATATTGCAACATATGAGTATAAAATTTAACGTTTTAGTCATATAGATAGTATGCAAACTTAGATAAATTTGTTTGTATTTTTTTTATTTGGCGTTCATGATTCTTATACAATTATCCATATCTCTTTGGTATCAAGTGTTATTTTAATAAGGAAATATGGTTAAAAGTAAGATTTGCCATATTTTTTAACCAGTAATTTTTAATATACGACACATCTCCTTGTTGTACGACGTTTAGGAACTGCTTATCTTTAGCAAAAAAAAAGTACATGAAAATAAAGATTCTCCTCAGTCTGGTTTACATTGTCGTCTGTAACATATTCCTGCATGCTCAGGAATTATATACTCCTCGACATATTAAACAGGCTTATAAAAATGAAACCCGAAGTTTAACCGGTGCACCAGGTGCAAAATATTGGCAAAACAGAGCACAATATCACATACAGGTAACGGTAAACCCAGAAACAAAAATCGTTTCTGGAAAAGAGCGTATTCAATATGAGAACAATAGTCCTAATGCATTAAAAGATCTTGTTATTCATTTTGCTAATAATGTACATAAACCTACAGCCGCAAGAGCTGCGGATGTCAGTACAGATTTTCTCACTTCGGGACTGAAGTTGAAGTCGTTTAAAGTAGATAATAAAGTGTATGTTATCGACAGTAAAGACTGGACTACCGCCAATCGCATTAAGTTGAATAAACCGGTTGATCCTAAGTCTTCTGTCACAGTCGAAATGGAATGGGAGTATCCATTGTCATTATCCAGTGACCGTGAGGGGCAGATTGATCCTGGTACCTATTTTTGTGCGTATGCATACCCGCGTATAGCAGTTTATGATGATTATAATGGATGGGATGTCTTGGAACATAACGGCCGTCAGGAATTTTATAATGATTTCAATGATTATAAAGTTGAAATCCGCGTTCCAAAAAATTATGTAGTATGGGCTACAGGAAGTTTTCTAAATCCTGAAGAGGTACTGCAAACTGAAATATTAGACCGTTTTAAAAAATCTTTGATTTCGGACCAAGTGATTACGGTTGCAAATTTAAAAGAAATGGAGACACAAAAGGTGACAAAACAGCATGACTGGAACATCTGGAAGTTTGAAGCAGATCATATTGTTGATTTTTGTTTTGCTTTGAGTGATCATTATGTGTGGGATGCTTCTAGTGTTCAATTGAAAAGTAAAAGAGTAAGTGTTCAGGCGGCTTATTTGAATGGGACTAAGGATTTCGAGCAATATGTAGGGTGGGAGCGTTACTGTATTGACTGGTTCTCTAAAAATTGGCCAGGAGTAGAATATCCATTTCCAACGATGACTGCAATTCAGGGATTTGCGGATATGGAATACCCGATGATGGTCAATGATAGCAGTGTGCCGGATAACTTGATGGATGCTAGACAAACTGTAGATCATGAAATTGCACATACTTATTTTCCTTTTTATATGGGAACTAATGAAACCCGTTATGCCTTTATGGATGAAGGTTGGGCTACAGCTTTGGAATTGCTAATTGGAATGGATGAAAATGGAGAGGAAGCTGCTAAGCAATTGTTTAAAGAATTTCGGGTAAAAGGATGGATTCAGGATCCTGCTACGGAACAAGATCAGCCATTGATTTCTTTGTCTTCACAATTGAGCGGTAAGGGTTATGGTAATAATGCCTATATCAAATCGGCATTATCTTATTTGGCACTGAAAGATTATCTAGGGGACGAAGCATTCAGAAAAGCTTTACATCATTATATGGAGAATTGGAACGGGAAGCATCCGACTCCTTGGGATTATTTTTATTCCTTCAATACAGGATCTGGAAAAAATCTCAATTGGTTCTGGAATAACTGGTATTTTAGTAATCATTATATCGATCTGAAGCTGTCAAAGGTCAGTCAAAAAAATAAAACCATTAATTTAGTGATTGAAAATAATGGTGGATTTGCGATTCCATTTGATGTGGTATTGACTTATATGGACGGTGAAAAAGAAAAAATTCATTTTACACCACAAATTTGGGAGAGTAATCAGGCTATTACTACATTAAAACTGAAAGCTAAAGCAAAGGTGAAAGAAGTTGTGCTTGATAATGATATATTTATGGATTATAACAGTGATGATAATCGAGTAACACTTTAATGTTACTGTTTTGTAATCTCTGAGAAGACTTTGCATCTTACGGTTTGAGGCTGTTATTTCTCTTAAAAGCGGGAGTAATAATACTTAAACCGTTTTTTATGCTCTTATTTTGTGATAAAGTTCTGAGATTTTTAGGGAAGAGAGCTGCTGCCTTTTATTGAAAAAGTAGATTTTTAAGGTATTGGTGCACGACTAGGTGTTTTTTTGCGATTTTCTTCTGGTGTTCTTAAATATCATACGGCGTAACTGAAAGAAACCCAGTGTCATTTTATGATTTGACCGAAGATAAGGTATGCTCATAATTACCAGTAATGATATGCACGCTGAAGTACCTAATGCACCGCCAAAACCATCAAAAAATTTACTGGTGTTGATATAGATCAGGCTGTATACAAGACCGGAAAGTGAAACTCCGATAAATGTAGATAATTGATTGCTCGAAACCATACCGACAAAAGAAGACCCAATAAAAATCAGCGGAATATGATTGACTAATTCTTTTGGAATATAAGAAGGGAAAAAGTGGACAAATCCAGCAACAATGCTGGTCAGTAGGGATGAGGATAATACACCTCCAAGTTTCAGCTTATTGTTAAAATAATAAGTGAGTAAACTCCCGAAAATTCCTGTAAATATGAGAATCGCTGTAAATATCATTATCTAGAAAATAAAAATAGAATCAAGTAGGTAATGGTAACTCCGGCAAAAGCCAATGTTCCAAGTTTTCCGCCAATTCCGTTCAACAAACTTTTTGATATGATCAGCAGAATAGCCGTACAGATACTGGCTGCGAGAATGAAATAAATATCATGAGCTACTTTGGTATTGGACATACCTACGAATGCACCGCAATAAATAGCAGGAGGTAGATGGGGCAGATAACTTGACTTTTTGTTTAGGTACGGAATTAAGGCGCCGGTGAGCCCTACTAAACTTGCTGAAAATACCGAACCTAATCCAAATGCATGATTTAAAAAATAACAACTTATCGCACCAATTGGAACCCATACGGCAATATAAACTTTTTCAAACGCTAATTTATTATGATGAACTGGCGACTTAAAAAAGGAGAAAAGTAATAAGAATGAAATTAGAATGATGAAGAATGAAAGGGCAATAGTTGAGTTATTTTCCTTAAAGATTGCTAATAAAAATAATAATTGTATTACGAAAAGTAATAATAAAGAGGTATAACGAATAACTCTATTTGATGAGATTTTTGACATTATTGTGCAAAATTACAAAGAAAATTGGGAAAAAAACATAAAAATTGAACTATTTTGAGATGAGTGAAATTGATTATATAAGTTTTGTGTCTGTTTTTTTATGTGATTCTGCAATAAATATTTCTATATTTAGCCTCACATTTTTATATCAAAATCTAATTAATCTTAACTAATGAATACTATTTTAAGTACGAAGGATTATATTGTATTTTTTGTATACTTTATAATTGTTGCTTCATATGGTTTGTGGATCTACTACAAAAAGAAGTCAGCGTCAGAAGGAGCAAAGGATTATTTCTTGGCTGAAGGATCATTGACATGGTGGGCTATTGGTGCCTCCTTGATCGCTTCAAATATTTCTGCTGAACAATTCATTGGAATGAGCGGTTCGGGCTTTAAAATGGGACTTGCAATCGCAGCATATGAATGGATGGCCTCCATAACCCTGATTGTTGTAGCCATATTCTTTATGCCGGTCTATCTGAAGAATAAGATTTTTACCATGCCTCAGTTTTTGAACCAACGCTATAATGGTACTGTAGCGATGATCATGGCTGTATTTTGGTTAATGCTTTATATCGTGGTCAACTTAATGTCGATCTTATATCTTGGAGCTGTCGCTATCAGTGGTATTTCTGGTTTAGATCTGACCTTATGTATTATGCTATTGGCTGTTTTTGCTATCATCATTACATTAGGCGGTATGAAGGTTATTGGTTATACAGACGTTATTCAGGTGTTTTTCTTAGTATTAGGGGGTTTGGTAGCTACTTACTTAGCACTTAATATCATTTCAGATGGTAATGGAGTTTTAGCTGGTTTCACCACTTTACATAATGATGCTCCTGAGCATTTCCATATGATATTCAAAACCGACAACCCTAATTATATGGATTTACCTGGTATCAGTGTTTTGATCGGGGGTATGTGGATCGCCAATCTAAGTTATTGGGGCTGTAATCAGTATATCACCCAGCGTGCATTGGGAGCTTCCTTACCAACTGCAAGAAATGGTTTATTGTTTGCTGCATTTTTAAAACTCTTGATGCCAGTGATTGTTGTTATCCCAGGTATTGCTGTTTATTATATTGTAAATAAAAACTTAGGTGCTATTGATGCTTCAAGCTTATTGACATCTACAGGAGCACAGGATCCAAATAAAGCATATCCAGCGCTCTTAACCCTTTTGCCCGCTGGATTAAAAGGTCTTTCTTTTGCTGCTTTGACTGCTGCAATCGTTGCTTCTTTAGCGGGCAAAGCAAACAGTATTGCGACCATTTTTACGTTAGATATCTATCAAAAAGCAATCAATAAAACTGCTTCTGAAAAGAATTTGGTTAATGTAGGGAAAATAGCTGTTATTGTTTCCATGGTTTTAGGAACAGGATTAGCACTTATTTTAGGCGAATCGCTAATGGGAGAAGGAAAACAGGGATTTCAATACATTCAAGAATATACAGGATTCGTTTCTCCGGGTATTTTTGCTATGTTTATTCTAGGGTTCTTTTGGAAAAAAACAACATCAAATGCCGCGATGTTCGCAACGATTGGAGGCTTTATTTTGTCTGTACTATTCAAAAAGTTGCCAGATATGATGGACCTTTCTTTCTTATCAAGCACCGGATTCTCTGTGCTGAACCCAGCTACTGGTATTTATGAAATTCCATTTATTGATAGGATGAGTTTTGTATTTATCATATGTGTGATCTTTATGGTAATCATTAGTCTGATTGATAACAAACGTGGTATTGTTCCTAAAGGATTAGAAATTGATGTAAAAATGTTTAAATCTCACAATGGTTTTGTTATTGGATCATTACTGGTACTCATGATTGTGGTTGCACTATATTCAATTTATTGGTAAGAACTACGTATGAACTATAATACAAGAAAAGGCACCCAATAGGGTGCCTTTTCTTGTATGCATTATTTTTATCTTTATTTCTACGAGGGAGAATTCTTAATATTCATGGGATTGAAATTATGTAGCCATTTGATCGCATTTTTTTACATGCACTATTTATATAAAATGCATGCTATATTAAAATTTGTTAGATAACGATATTTAAAAAAAAATATAAGTCTACTCGTCACCTTTATAACATGTTGTCAACTTCATGTTGTCTGTTTTTTCATATTTGTAACGGCTTATGTAAAGATGGTGAACGGCTAGTATCTTATGATTTTTCCGACCTACTTATCTGGCAAGTAGCACTGATAGAGAAATCTTCATGATTAATTTATTCTTGATACAATAAATTTAAGTGAGTTTTTTGTGCTCTATGATAGATGCATGTTTTTGTTTATTTGTGAATGTAGTAGGTCGGTTTTTTATTTTCAATTTTTTATAGGGAAGTCAATTGATTTGGGAACATACTTAGTATAGCTAAAGCTTTTAATTACACGAAAAACTTATAAACATATAATAAGAATGAAAACATTAAGGCAAGATCGTTTTAAAACTCGTGTCATGAAGGAGTTTCAAACTCATAATCGGGAACAACCTTTAAAAAGCATTTTAAAAGTTAAACCTCCGGAACAATACTATGCACAGTTTACATCTCCTTTAAGTGGACTTGATTCTTACAGTGCTGTTGTGCGCGATGAAAAAGCCGATATACTTCGAATCTCATTAGTCAATATGGCGATTTATGAATTTTACTTGTTTGCGTTTGGTTTATCGGCAAATTTTCCTGTCTCACGTATTTTTATCTATGATGATAATCGATGTCAGTATTTACATACTCAGGATTGTGGAGACTCCGCATTATGGAGGGAGAAGTATTTGTATTGCTATGAAATTACTTTACCTGCGGCAACTGAAAGAGAGGAGTATCAGCAGCGTATTTTAAATGATTTGGACAGTATGTTTCAGCTGGAGGTGAAAATCGAAAAAGAGCATGTTGTATCTGATATTTATTATAATGAAAAACTGGGTTGTCCAGTAGCAACAAGCTGGCATGAACAGACTGTGATGACAATAAAACCTAAGAACGTATTATGTTCATGATTTTTTAATGAAGTCTGTTTTATGATGAATAAATGACGTTAATAAAAAAAGCACATAGATGAATATGTGCTTTTTTTATACGATGCAAAAATCTGTTTTTATCTCTGACCAGGTAAATAGATTTGGAATCCAAGTCCTACTCCTAAGCCAGAAGACTTCTCACCTAAGTTAACGTTCGATTTGGTATAGTTATAACCGACAGTAGCCTCAAGTGCAACTGTTCTTGTAATAAAGTGTGCATAACCAAGATTTGCTCCTAAAGCTAAGGAAGCACCTTTTCCAACTGAACTACCTGCGATACCAATATCACCTTGTCCGAAGAAACGTCCTGACGAAGATGAACCTTCTGGGAAATAATATCTGACAAAAGGTGCAATACCATAATTCCATTCGTTATCATGATCTTTTACAGCAATAAATCCTAAGTTAGCTTGAGCTCCGATCGCGATACCATCAGAAACAAAATAACCAGCTCGAGGTTGTACGTTGATATTAAATGCTTTTCCTTCAAAACTATAACCAAGATTTGCTAAGGAACCACCAACCATCCAGTTACCTTTTTTTATTGGGGTAGTTCCAACATCTGCTGAACTTTGTGGAACAGTTTCGATCTTTTGTGCATTTGCGCCGAAAGCTATTCCCCCCATAATTGTAAGTAGTAATGCTAATTTCTTCATGATTCGTAAGTTTTCTATATAATTAACGATTGTTGTTTATTATATAACAGTAAACGAAATCAAAAGTTTTCTTTTTTTTGCTTGTAACTTACAATTAAGATCCGAAATTAATTATTTTTAATTTTTAGCTGTTAAATTTTCTGTTTTAAACTGCTCTTAAAAGAGCAGCAACGAAGTTAAGTGGTTATTGTATTATTGTTTTTACGATTTGAGAAATGTGGGTAACACTTGGAGGAAGTTCAATTAATTGAAAATTTCTAAAATGTATTTCCGAACCTTCAGATTCAAGACATAGGTACCCTTTCTTAATAGTCGAATTGCGAATACCATTGACAAATTTTCCGTTCACAGCTAATTTAATTGTACCGTCCACGCAGACGATCGTATATTTATTCCATTCTCCTTTTCCTTTAGCCCGATTCTCTATAGCTTTACTTCTTGTACCGCGTGGATTATCTGGTATTGTTTCCACACCGCCCACACCAAATAATTCGCCATGAACGTAAGCGATTGGCGGAACAACACCGTCTTTGGTATTCTGTTTTACCCAATCCAATTCCAGCATCTGCACTTCAACTCCTCCAGGAAGTCTTCCTATGGAATCGGGCTCTGCATCCGACCATACAAAGATACCCGAGTTACCTCCTGCATAGATATGCTTCCATTCGACATGGATAATAAAGTTTTCATATAGTTTTTCAGAACGCATGACACCAATAGGAAGCCCTGTACATATGAGTGATTTCCCCTTTAAACGCCAAGTATCTTTGGCTGTGTTTACATTTAACCAGTTGATTGAATTTTTAGTGGGCTTTGTTGATAAAAGTAGATCCTCAAGTTGTACTTCTTCGCCAAAAGATAAGGTTATTTTTTGAGCGTAGTTATGCTGACATAAAGTGAGCAAAAGAAAAAATAAACCGATAGTTTTAAGGTTCATATTGATGTAGTGAAACGGTTTAAAAAAGGTTAAATAAGGATTATGCTTAAAATACTGCGTTCAAGCAAACTTAAATAAATTTGTAGTAATAAGCAATATAATTATTACCAATTCTATTGCTCATCATCTGACCCAGTGGATATGCATATTGTCTCAGTATTTAGCCTTTTTAATTATTTTATCAAGTGTTTTTTTTACAATAAAACTTTTGATAATCAATATTTTGAAGGGTGTTGTTGAGAGTGTGTACTTTGAACATTTACATGAAAAATGATCTTTAAAGATGGTGATCACGACCATTATTTTTCTTATCTTTAGCAATGAGGGAACTTTTTTCAATACGATAATAAAGCAGAAAATTTCTTGGACATTAAGCAATAAAAAGTTTAATGCATCTGCTCGGCTATCGGGCTCATTTATAATATCCAATTATATGATAAAAACTCCAGGGCTTCTTTTCAGAGAAGCGATGCAACAGGAAAAACCATTACAGGTGGTTGGAACTATCAACGCGAACCATGCTCTGCTAGCTCAGCAAGCAGGTTTTCAGGCCATTTATTTATCGGGAGGAGGAGTTGCCGCGGGTTCTTTAGGAATTCCTGATCTTGGGATTACCACGCTGGAAGATGTACTGGTTGATGTACAGCGTATTACGAACGTTTGTCCAGTCCCTTTATTGGTCGATATCGATACCGGATTTGGACCCTCGGCATTTAATATAGCACGTACGATTCAGTCTTTGATCAAGGCTGGTGCTGCAGCTGTTCACATGGAGGATCAGGTGGGAGCAAAACGTTGTGGACATCGACCTGGAAAAGAATTGGTATCGAAGACAGAGATGGTGGACCGTATTAAAGCTGCTGTGGATGCACGTACGGATAATACATTTGTAATCGGCGCCCGTACAGATGCTTTAGCATCAGAAGGTTTAGAGGCGGCTTTAGATAGAGCTATCGCATATAAAGAGGCTGGAGCTGATTTTATTTTTGCAGAGGCTGTTCATGAACTGGATCAATACAGACGATTTCATGATGCAACCCAATTGCCTGTTTTAGCAAATATTACAGAGTTTGGTCAAACGCCAATGTTTACTCGAGATGAATTACATCAAGTAGGAGTTTCAATAATTTTATATCCGCTCTCTGCTTTTCGAGCAGCTAATAAAGCGGCTGAAAATGTATATCAGCATATTCGAAAAGATGGTACGCAAGCTGCCGTTCTGGTAGGTATGCAAACCCGTGAAGAACTTTATCGTAGCATTAATTATTATGCATATGAAAATAAACTAGATCAATTGTTCAATACTAAGCATGATGACAGAAACAAATGAAATGGGTTTTAAACCCAAGAAAAGCGTCGCATTATCTGGTGTTGCCGCAGGCAATACAGCATTAAGCACCGTCGGAAAAAGTGGTAATGACTTACATTATCGAGGTTATGATATTTTGGAACTTGCAGATCAGGCTAGTTTTGAAGAAGTAGCCTATTTATTGATCTATGGAAATTTACCGACTAAATCGCAATTGACCACTTATCAGGCACAATTAATAAGTCAACGTGGATTACCGATCGCGATACAGAAAGTTTTAAAACAATTGCCGACAACTGCTCATGCAATGGATGTTCTTCGAACTTATGTTTCGGTATTTGGGAGTATTCAACCTGAAAAGGAAAGTCATCCAAGTGCTGGTGCGCGCGATATTGCCAACCGTTTAATGGCCTCTATGGCTTCTGCTTTGTTGTATTGGTATCATTTTAGCCAACATGGCCGAGAAATTGATGTCGAAACGACCGATGGAACTTTGGGTGCGCATTTTTTACACTTGTTGCATGGCACGCCGCCATCTGCATCTTGGATAAGAGCCATGCAGGTGTCTCTTAATCTGTATGCTGAACATGAGTTTAACGCATCTACTTTTGCCGCCCGTGTTATTGCAGGTACTGGATCGGATCTTTATTCTTGTATTGCAGGAGCTATTGGTGCCCTGCGGGGACCAAAACATGGTGGTGCTAATGAAGTAGCCTTTGAAATACAGAGTCGTTATGCCAATGCTGATGAAGCGGAGGCTGATATTCGTAAGCGGTTAGCGAATAAAGAGGTTATTATTGGATTTGGTCATCCTGTTTATACTATTTCAGATCCGCGTAACCAGGTTATTAAGCGTATTGCTAGGGAGCTATCGGAGGAAGCGGGCGATATGACACTATATTCCATTGCCGAGCGTTTGGAATTTGTGATGTGGGAAGAAAAGAAAATGTTTCCCAATTTAGACTGGTATTCGGCCGTTTCATATCATATAATGGGTATCCCGACAGAAATGTTTACCCCTTTATTTGTGCTGTCACGGATAACAGGATGGTCGGCACATGTATTTGAACAGCGTCAGGACGGGAAGATTATTCGACCTAGTGCTCACTATATCGGACCAGAAAATAGACCTTATATTCCTATTTCTGAAAGGTAATGTGAGAAAGTATACAAATGAACGCAACAATTGAAATTTAATATTTACGAATAGTTTTTTAGAAAAAATGGCATCACAAATTTCGAATGAACGACCACCGGCTGATCAGGTCTTGGCTGATATTGCAGATTATGTTCTTCAATATAAGATTGAAAGCAAAGTTGCATGGAGAACTGCATTTTACTGTTTTTTGGATACATTAGGATGCGGTTTTGAAGCGCTCACTTACCCTGCCTGTACAAAATTGTTAGGTCCGGTGGTATCTGGTACCATTGTGCCAAACGGTGCGAAAGTTCCTGGAACAAACTACCAATTAGATCCGATACAGGCTGCTTTTAATATCGGTACAATTGTGCGCTGGTTGGATTTTAATGATACTTGGCTTGCGGCAGAATGGGGACATCCTTCGGATAACTTAGGAGGTATTTTAGCAACGGCTGATTGGTTGAGTAGAACCCGTATTGCTATGGGTGAAAAACCTTTAAAAGCAAGGGAAGTCTTGGAAGCAATGATCATGGCACATGAGATTCAGGGTGTTCTTGCTTTGGAAAATTCTTTTAATAAAGTGGGCTTAGATCACGTGATTCTTGTTAAAGTAGCTTCCACAGCTGTGGTTGGTAAATTGTTGGGATTAAGTCGTGATGAATTGATCAATGCTGTTTCACTGGCATTTGTTGATGGGCAGGCACTGCGAACATATCGTCATGCGCCTAATACAGGTAGCCGTAAATCTTGGGCAGCAGGCGATGCAACCTCACGTGCTGTAAAGTTAGCATTGATAGCCAAGACAGGGGAAATGGGATATCCTTCCGTATTAACGGCTCCAGTGTGGGGATTTTATGATGTTTCGTTCAAAGGAAAGGAATTTCAATTTCAGCGAGCTTATGGCTCTTATGTGATGGAAAATATTTTATTTAAGATTTCTTTTCCGGCTGAATTCCATTCTCAGACAGCTGTTGAGGCTGCCATGTTGCTGCATGATCAACTTAAAGCAATAGGGAAAACTGTTGAGTCTATTAAGCATATAGAAATTAGGACCCATGAAGCTGCTATTCGCATTATTGATAAAAAGGGGCCACTTCATAATCCTGCTGATCGAGATCATTGTATACAATATATGATTGCGGTACCTTTAATCTATGGCCGATTGACAGCAGAAGATTATGAAGATCGGATAGCTATGGATCCTCGAATTGATGTTTTGCGTGATAAAATGAATTGTATCGAAGATTCTAAATTAACAGAAGATTACCATGATCCTGAAAAAAGGGCAATTGCAAATGGACTGACGATTACATTAAATGATGGAACAAAGCTCTCTGAAATTTTGGTTGAATATCCAATAGGGCATCCACGCCGTCGCGATGAAGGTATTCCTAAACTGATTGAAAAATACAGGATTAATGTAGCCCGAATATTTGCAGATAAACAACAGAAACAAATCTTAAATGCAACATTGGATTACGATACTTTTATCGATATGGATGTTAATCAGTTAGTTGATTTGATGGTGAAATAAAGTTAGTTAGTTAGTTAGTTAGTTAGTTAGTTAGTTAGTTAGTTAGTTAGTTAGTTAGTTAGTTAGTTAGTTAGTTAGTTAGTTAGTTAGTTAGTTAGTTAGTTAGTTAGTTAGTTAGTTAGTTAGTGAAGGTTTTCATAAAGGTTTTTTTAAAACCTTTATGAAAACCTTTTTTGAATTTATAAATTTTGTTTTTGGATAGGCCAGTTGGATTGAAGGCCTAAATAAAAGCTGTAATTTTCTTCGGCGAGCTGATGTAACGAGGTTGGAATAATCCATTGTTCACCTAATTGTGCAAAACGCTGACAATCTCTTACAAAATTTTGGAGTCCAACTTGGTCTATATGACCAAATACACCGCCAGTATGAATGGGATAGCCAATCCCTAAGGTGGCACCGATGTCGCCATCGATCGGCCTGTCGAGTATACCTTCTATTAAGCAACGGTAACTATCAAGTGCCATAACATGTAATAATCGATCCTGAATGTTGATGGTTTCGGGCGATGTAGTTAAGGTCGGTAAATTCGAATCTTGCCAAATTGTTTTTTTTCCAGATGCAATTTCATAGTCATAAAAACCTCTATTGGATTTTCGTCCATTTCGTCCACTATCCACAAGTTTTTTTAAGTAATCGTAACATCGCCTCTGGCTTGGATGTAGATGGGGTAGCTGGTCGTATACATGCAGCATAAGCGATAGCGAAATTTCATCAAGAACTGCCAAAGGACCAACAGCAAACCCAGCATTTATTGCCTGTTCATCAATGAGAGATGCAGGAATACCTTCCAACAGCATCGTCACTGCTTCCAGTAGGTAGTTGAAAAAAATACGGGAAGTAAAGAATGCAGGGCCATCATGTACAACAATTGGAATCTTTCCCAGTTGACGGACTACTTGTAGAGCCTTAGACAGGGTTTGTTCACTTGTCTGTTTCCCGCGTATGATTTCTACTAAAGCCATTCGATCTACAGGTGAAAAAAAATGCATTCCAATAAAGTTTTCTGGTTTCGGACTTACTAAAGCCAATTCACTGATGGGTAATGATGTGGTATTGGAAGCAAAAAAACCATTATTATTTAGGAAATGAAGTGTTTCAGTACTGACAGCCGCCTTAAGATTTTTGTCTTCAAACACAGCTTCGATAATGAGATCAACTTCTCCAAAATCTTTTGTCTGATCTGTAGGGGAGATTCGGGAGAGGAGAGCCTGTCTTTTTTCTTCATTCATTTTTCCCAGTTCCACCCATTTTGCTGATACTTTTTCTGCATATTTTTTTCCTTGCTCTGCTTGTTGTAAAGTCACATCTTTCAAGATAATATCAATTCCTGATCGGGCAGCTTCGAATGCAATTCCAGATCCCATCATTCCAGCGCCTAATATTGCCATCCTTTGTAACTCGAAAGAGGTATGGACTAATGGAACTGTAGCTTTTGTAGCTTCATTTATACCGAAGTACTGGGTCCGGATGATACTGCAGGTAATAGGATCGCGCAGGGTCTGGATAAAATACGCTATTTCAATACGGAGTGCTTCTTGTTTTGAAAGATTGTGTTTTTGATAAATAACTGCCATACAGTTGTATATGTTTGGCTTAATTCCTA
The DNA here is from genome assembly GCF_042686355.1 of Sphingobacterium anhuiense. Classification (NCBI taxonomy): domain Bacteria; kingdom Pseudomonadati; phylum Bacteroidota; class Sphingobacteriia; order Sphingobacteriales; family Sphingobacteriaceae; genus Sphingobacterium; species Sphingobacterium anhuiense. The sequence continues at coordinate 154,607 of NZ_JBHUPE010000006.1, read as the reverse complement.
AGTTACGTTTTTTGATGGGTACGGTAAGATTATCCCATTGTGCTTCATCCCATGGTGGAGTTTGTTTCTGAGCCTGTTCATGCACATGTTCTAAGATCCATGTTTTGGCAAGAAAGATTGCATGATCTATATTTGAAGAAATGAGATCGATTAAACCTATTTCTTTAGCTTTTTGTGCTGTGATTATTTTAGCCTGTAGCACCAATGGAAGAGCATCTTGTGCATCAAGTATCTCTGTTATTTGTATCGTGGCACCAAACCCTGGAAATAATCCATAGTTGACTTCTGGAAATCCTATTTTTATCTGCTCAAGGGCAATCCGGCAGTGTGCCCATAGTTGTGTAGAAAGTTGTAAACTCATACAGTCGCTGTCCATTAGACCGACGATGGGTTTCTTTTGTTGGTTAAGATCATTAAAATTTGACAGGAGTGATTTCAAACGTAGCTTAAATGAATTTTCATCTAATGCTTGTTGAAGTAAAATATCATAGTTAATAGCTTGGCCTATAAGTGGATTTTTGAATATTATTCCTTTTACTTCATTGAGATTAATCTGATCATGGATGATGGTCACAAATTCTTCTAATCGCTCTAAGTCATTTCCATGGATAGTTTCTGTAGAAATTAAGGGGCTAATCAATACGACTCCCTGTTCATCTCTTTCACTTAAGAAATAAGTAAAATATATAGGATTAATTTTATCCATTTTTTTTAGGTGTTATATTCCCTTATGGGGAATTGCAGTATAGAGTTTAATTAATTTGAAGAAATTGATTTATCGGACTTGGATTGATAATTGACTTTATCAATTGTCATTTTAGCAATAATTTCTAACATGATTTCAGATGTTCCCCCGATAATGGTACCGACTCTTATATCACGGTAGAGACGAGCTATTTTGAAATCTTCTGTAAAGGCATAACCCCCAAAAAGTTGAAAACATTGGCTTACAATACGGACCGCAAGCTCACTCGCCTGTAATTTCGCAATCGAACATTCTTTAACTGCATATTTTCCAAGTTGTTGCAAATCGCAACAAGCATATATAAATGCTTTTGTTGTAGCGATATCTGCAACCATTTGGGCAACGCGATGTCTCACTACTTGGAAATCTTGCAGTTTGTGCTTAAATACTTCACGTTTGTTGATATATTCTAGGGTATACTGTAATGCAGAATCTGCTGTCGCAATGCTATGGATTGCTGCGGTGAGGCGTTCCAGCTGCAGTCCGTCCATTAGGTAACTAAAACCGGCACCTTCTTCACCTATTAAATGCGAGATGGGTACTTTTACCTGATCAAAACCTAATTCTGCTGTATCGGAAGCATGCCAGCCCATTTTGTTGATTTTGGTTGCTGTAATTCCTGAAGCATGACGGTCGATCAAGAGCAGGCTGATGCCCTTACTTCCTTTGGTCGGATCGGTTTTAACAGCAGTAATAAAAAAATCGCCATAGTAACCATTGGTGATAAAGGTTTTCGAACCGTTAACAATGTAATAATCACCTTCCCGGATAGCAGTTGTTTGGATTTTTTGTACATCAGATCCAGCACCTGGTTCTGTAATAGCTACTGCACTGACTAAATCTCCAGCAATAACACCTTTTAAATATTTTTCTTTTAATTCTTCAGATGCATACTTGAGCAAGTATGGGGCTGACATATATTGAATGACTAATGCTGTTATCGTGAATCCGCCTGAAAAGCATTGGGAGAGTTCTTCACACAGAATCATGGAATAATAAAAATCAAGGTTGAGCCCCCCATAAACTTCAGGATAGTTGAGTCCTGTAAAGCCCATGTCACCCATTTTTTTCCAAATGGCACGATCTATTTTACCTTCTTCTTCCCATTGGTCAATATAAGGCAGGATCTCTTTACGGATAAATGCTTTTAAACTTTCGCGAAATACGTGGTGCTCAACTGTCAATTGTGTTGCTTGCATATGCTATCAAGTTTTATTGGTTATATTTTCTCTTTTGGATTTGGTGATCCAAATATGTTGAAGCTAATTTAAATTAAAAAGATGACGTTTCCATTTATTTGAACGTTAATTTTTATGGTAACTTATTTTTATGGGAGACTGTTCGCTTGTTTTAAGTGTTTTAGGCTCATTTATAAGCTTATTAAAGATTTCTGTTTAAGCGATTGATTTACTCTTTACTATTTTTTGTACCTTTAAATACAACTTTATGATAACGCTCTACTGTTTGTTTTCTTCGTAGGTCAATTGGGATTCGCAGTTCGGGGGAACCGGATCAGACTTCTAGATAAAACAAGGTAGTAGCATAGATAACCAAAATAATAAACGATGACTAAGAAAGTATTTATTGTCGCGGCGCAACGTACCGCAATAGGAAGCTTTGGAGGAGGATTATCCACTTTGAGCGCGACAGAATTGGGTGCTCAAGCTGTTAAAGCAGTTTTGAGACAAGTTGCTGTTGATGGCAAAGAAGTGGATGAATTATTAATGGGCTGTGTCCTACAAGCTGATTTGGGACAAGCTCCCGCTCGCCAGGTTTTAAAATATGCAGGTTTACCCGATGATATTCCTGCGACTACTATTAATAAGGTTTGTGCAAGTGGAATGAAGGCGGTAGCATTAGGGGCACAGGCTATTTTATTGGGTGATGCTCATGTGGTACTTGTTGGCGGTATGGAAAGTATGAGTCGCGTACCTTATTATGCACCTACAGTACGTTGGGGAGCGAAATACGGTCATCAAAGTTTAGTAGACGGAGTACAGAAAGATGGACTGAGTGACGCTTATTCGCAAGACGCAATGGGTGTTTTTGGGGAGCTGTGTGCCATTAAATATGGTATTAACCGAGAAGAGCAGGATGCCTATGCGGTATCGTCCTATACCAGAAGCCTTGATGCCTGGAAAGAGGGAAAGTTTGATAAAGAAGTGGCTCCGATAATAGTTTCTACCCGAAAAGGAGAAGTTGTTGTCAAGCAAGATGAAGAATTTACGCAGGTCAATTTTGAGAAAATTTATACTTTGAAACCAGCTTTTCAAAAAGACGGAACGATTACTGCAGCAAATGCTTCTACTTTAAGTGATGGAGCTGCGGCATTATTACTCATGTCCGGTGAGAAAATGGAAGCATTGGGTTTACAGCCTTTAGCTGAAATCATTGCATATGCTGATGCGGAACAGGAACCGGAATGGTTTACAACGACGCCTAGTCTCGCCGTGAAAAAAGTATTAGCAAAAGCAGATCTAGAATTGTCTGATATTGACTTTTTTGAATTTAATGAAGCTTTTTCTGTTGTAGCATTAGTAAATGCCCGTTTGCTGGATATTTCATTGGAAAGGATGAATGTTTATGGGGGAGCAGTATCTTTAGGTCACCCTCTAGGGTGTTCGGGTGCCAGAATTTTAGTAACCTTAACAAGTGTGCTGGAGCAGGAGAGAGGACAGTATGGGTTAGCAGCAATTTGCAATGGTGGCGGTGGTGCTTCTGCAATGATTATTAAAAGATGTAATGTATAGTAGCGATCAGGTTAGATATATTATCATACATACATATGGGCAGAAGGTTATACAACTGAGTTTAGAGAATATTGTTAAGTGACAGTACTCATTTACATGAAAGGTTTCTGTCTTTAACACAAACTTCTCCATCGAAGGTAAAAGACCGTTTTTCTTATATAGAGAAACGGTCTTTTGTTTGCACCTAATTTGTTCGGCATAATTACTTCTTGTAACGATCGCTAATCTTTTCAATATAATGTTAGAAATCAAAAGGGTAGGCTTCTTATTTCTGATATTATATTTAAAATTGTTTGCGTTTTCTTTTATTTCTTTAATAAAAAGTACAAAATAATTTGCATTCTTATTTTTCCTTTCTATATTAGTGTATTAATTAAATAATACAGTAGTATGATAACTATTAAAAACCTAAATTTCAGCTACAGCAAATCGCGACCATTATTTAAAAATATGGATCTTCATTTACAGGAAGGGCATATTTATGGTCTTTTGGGGAAAAATGGTGCCGGCAAGTCGACGTTACTGAAGAATATGGCCGGTTTGGTCTATCCTGTAAGTGGTACGATTGAAGTGTTACAGCATGATCCTTGTAAACGCGAACCTGCTCTGCTTCAGGAAATTAGTTTTATTCCTGAGGAATTTCACTTACCAGCAGTGAAATCCGCAACTTTTGTAAAAGCGAATGCCGTTTTTTATCCAAAGTTTGATCATGCATATTTTCAAGAACTGATCAGAGAGTTTGAAATTCCGATCGACCAGAAGCTTGCAGATATGAGTTATGGGCAAAAGAAGAAATATATCATATCATTTGGTTTGGCTTCCAATACCAAAATCATGATTATGGATGAACCTACTAATGGTCTAGATATTCCTTCTAAAGTGCAGTTTCGTAAAATTATGGCCTCTGCTATTGCCGACGACCGCTGTGTTATTATCTCGACACATCAAGTACGTGATCTCGACAACCTGATCGATGCGGTTATTCTATTGGATGAACATCGGGTGGTATTAAATGCTAATGTTAATCGTATTACGGATCATATCAGCTTTAAAAAAGTACCTGAGTTGAACGATGATGTGCTATATTCAGAACCTGCATTAGGTGGTTTTAATACCATACAGTTGAATGCGATGGGAGAAGACTCGAAATTAGATCTGGAACTGTTGTTTAATGCTGTTTTACAGAAAAAAGAATTGATTACAAACCTTTTAAATGTTACTGAAGATGTCGAACGTATTTAATGTTAATCGCTTGTGTGCATTGATTCGCCGGCAGTGGATTTCTGTCGGACGCATTTATTTGATGTCACTAATTATTATTGCTGGAGTTTTTATAGCTTTTTATAGTTTCTATTTTTCTAGATATTTTGAAGAGCTAAAATTTGGAAATGCTACTGGAGAATATTTGCTCAATTTTAGAGTTCCTTTATTTTTCATTTTGGGTTTATTCTTTATCACTGTTGTCTCTAGCAGTTATTTCTCTGACCTAGGCCAAAAAACTAAAGCCATCTTTGAATTAATGATGCCAGCTTCTCGTTTAGAAAAATTTCTTGCAGCTATTTTTTATACTGTTATTGTGAGTTTAGGGGCTTACTTTTTACTTTTCTATTTAATTGATCTGGCCTTTGTATCTTATTTAAGAAGTACAGGGTCTTCGATAATAACCAAAACTTATTCTACTGGTGAAACAGTGATAACAGACCATTGGCTTTATTTCTTCAAATTGGAAAAATGGAAGTACTTACATTATTTATATTTCCTACCATTCTTATTGAACGCTTTGTTTTTACTGGGTTCTATTGCCTATAAAAACTTTCAATATATTAAAACTGCTATTACCATGATTATATATATAGCGATCTGGATGATTTCGTTTATTTATGTGATGAAATTAACTACTAAAGATACCATTCAAGTTGGAGGAAATGCTTTTCAAAATGAAATCCATGTATTTCAGCTCATTATGGCGATAGGAATTATTTTGACGTTAGTTTTTTGGGGGTTAGCATTCTTGAGATTAAAAGAAAAGGAGGTTTAGTATGGATTTTAATGCTAATAAAGCCATTTATCTTCAGATAGCAGCTTATGTATGTGATCATATTCTGTTGGGGACGTGGAAAGTGGATGATAAACTTCCTTCGGTACGGGAGTTGGCGGTACAATTGGAAGTAAATCCAAATACAGTAATGCGGACTTATGACTTGTTACAGCAAAAGGAAATAGTAGTGAACAGACGAGGAGTTGGTTTTTTTGTAACGGATGCTTCTGTAAGTAATGTGAAGGCATATCGAAAAGCGGTATTTTTAGAAGAAGATCTTTTTCCATTTTTTAGAAATATTTATTTACTAGAAATTAGCTTAGATGAATTGAAACAGCGTTACCACAACTTTATCGAACAAAATTTTAAAAATAACGAATTATGAAACTGAGTACTAAATTATTGATAGGCTTGGGGATAGCGCTACTTATTATTCCTACAGTCACGACCTCCTATATCGTGGGGCATAATAGTATCGATATAAACGTGTATAATAAAATACTGAACCAAGAGGGAAAAGATCCAAATACGAAAGACACGTATCTTAAAACCGTTAAAAGTAATAACTTTAAAAAGGTCAGCATTACTGGAAGTGATAGTTTAAACTATATTATCCCTATCAGATTATATGTGATCAAGAGTGATAAGCATGCTGTGAAAATAGCAAAAGAGGATGCTGAACGGTTAACAATTAAATCGGATGAGAATGGACAGTTAAGTATTAAGTTCAATTTTTATGGCAATTACTATAATACGCCAATTTATATCTTTACACCCAATCTAGAGCAGATAGATTTAACAAATTTGATGGTCAATGAATTTTCCACTAAACAAGATGAATTAACGATCGTAGGAAACAAACTTTCAGGATTTGTTATGAATAATGGAACGCAAATCAACAAATTGAATTTTATACTGAAGTATTCGCAATTTGCTATTAATAACGGAGAGCAAGATAGCCCCCCAGTTTCATTCAATTTAAATCACTTGAATTTCGATTTAGATAGTTCCAATGTGAATTTTGCAAAGAATAATTATGAAAGCGTTCAAATTAAAGCTAAAGATTCACAGTTGTATTTTGTAGGTGAAAATGAGGGTAGATATTTGAAAAATATGAATTTAGAAACGATTGGAGCGAGTACAATTGGTTTCAATGATTACCAGATTGGTGCATTATCTGGAAAACTTTCAGACGAAACAAAAACAGACTTTACACTTTCTACCTTGCGTAAATTTTTAAAATAATCGTTTACGTCAAAGTTGTTAATTAACAAAAACGCTCTTCAAATTTAATTGAAGAGCGTTTTTTATTTTATATTGCGTTTAACTATTTCGCTTTTTTTAGAGGAACCTCAGCGGCTTGGTAAGTTTCAGGCTCAGCTTTGTAAATTTTGAATTTTACTTCATAACCCTCTGGTGCGTAAATAACGATTGGCATTCTTCCATTGTAATCGGTTATAACAGATTTAGCCTGTACAAAGCTGTTCTTTTTTTCACCCTGGCAAAGCATTTGAGTCGAAGCTACATTTCCATTTGTTTTGAAAACATAGTAATTATATCCCCATCCCTGCAGATCTTTTTTCTCAAAATCACCGGCTAAGAAGTAACTGTTACACGCGTCGGTCTCCATATATTTGCCAGCAAAAAACTCAATCTTTTTATTATTATCACCATCGATTCCTGCATGAGGGACTTCAATGACATATTTTACCATCCCTTTTTCTGGTGCTGGAAATACATTTACGTCTTGTTTAAGTAATGTCTGTGCCATAGCGGATATCGAAATTAATAAAGTAGCAACGATCATACCTGTTTTTAACATTAACTTTTTCATATATATTATTTTTACATGTGTATTATTATCAGGTTAGAGCGATCTGTATACGATAAGTTTAATCCGTTGACGATTTTTTTTATCATGAAAAGTTTTGAAAGTCGTTTTAAATCATGCTATTTTCTTGATAGACAATTTATTGTGTAGCGTTTTTCTTGTGAATTTTTCTCTTGATTTAAGACTAAATGGCTTTGAAAATATCATTTTATACTTTATAATGGTAAATAGCTCGCTTTTACAGTAATGTTTGCAGTCTTTTTTCGAGATGTTGTATTGAATGCACCACCATAAGAAAATTCTTCGTTATCATTCTGACCAGTTATCTGAAAAACGCCCAAATCAGCTTTTACCAATTGACCTAAAGTGGAGGCAGATTCGGACGCTATATTCTGTGCACGTTGGTGCGCATTTTTAGAAGCCTGAGAAATGAGTTCTAATTTTAAATCTTCCAGCTTAGAATAATAGTAGTTGGGTGTACTCGAACTTAATTCAAGCCCTTGAGAGATTAACGTTGATATTTCGCGAGATGCATTATCGACTTTGTTAAGATCTTTTGATTCCACTCCAACAGTTTGCGATAAGGTATATCCAGAAAACGTATTATAGCTACTGCCTTTACCATCTGTGTGGTATTCAAATTCTTTATTAATATTAACAGCTTCAAATCTTATCTCTTCAGCTTTTAGACCCTGTGCGATCAAAAAATTGCGCACCAGCTCACGATCCTCAGCTAATTGATCTGATGCGCCTTTTAAATCGAAATTTTTACGACTGTAGCTGGCATTCCATTTTACTAAATCAGATTCAAAATCTTTTTTAGCATTTCCATTAACGGTAATCGTTTGTGAAGATTTGAATTTGTAACGGTATGCATTGCTAAAAAGGCATGCACTTGCAATAATAACAATACCTGCAATAAGTGCAATTATAATTGGATTGTATTTCATAATCATTATTCTAATCAGGTTATTTAACGTTTTATCGACTTACTATGTAGCAATCATGATACCAAAAAAAACTGTTATTTTTGAATTTAAATAGATAATTTGCAGTTTTTGAATCAATTTGTTGATATAAGTAATAAATAATGAATAAAAAAATCATTCTTATAGGGTTGTTAGCAATGCATGGAGCCGTTTTATTTGCTCAAAAGCAACCGCTTAACCATACGGTTTATGATGGATGGCAAAGTTTGAATGCAAGTGAAATAAGTGGTAGTGGAAAATACATCACATTTCAAGTACTGCCACAGGAGGGAGATGGAGCCTTATATGTCAAGGATAATTTAAACAAATCCATACTTGCATTACCAAGGGGATATAATGCCCGTTTGACCAATAATGAAATGCATGTCATTTCATTGATAAAGCCTAAGTTTGCTGATACACGCCAAGCGAAAATTAAGAAAAAGAAACCGGAAGAAATGCAGAAAGACTCCCTTGCTATTTTTACGGTAGCAACTGGAAAGCTTTTAAAGTATGCAGAAGTTAAATCCTATAAATTGGCTGAGGAAGCCAATGGTTACTTTGGATTCTTAACGGATGATAAAGGGATAGCTCCTACAGACACCGCGACGTCAAAGACTAAAAAATCAACTAAAATCAGCACATTGCATGTATATGATCTAGTAACAGGTGATACCGTTAATTTTCAGCAGGTAGATCAATACGACTTTAATAAAGCGGGAAACAAGCTAGTTTTTACCAAAAAAACTGAAGCTAAAGATTCTACATCCAATATTGCAGGTGTTTATTTATATGATTTGACCAATAAAACATTAAAAAAGATTACAAATGGTCGCGGAACGTATAAAAACTTCACTTTTGACGATCTTGGCAATCAATTGGTCTATTTAGGAGATAAAACTGCTGAAAAATCTTTATTAAAAGAGTTTAATCTTTATTATTATACTTCACAGCTTGATTCAGCGCGCATTGCTGTTCAGAAAAATACTTCAGGAGTACCTGCAAATTGGGCTGTAAGTGGAGATGGAGAGTTAAAATTTAGTAAAAATGGACAGAAATTATTTTTAGGATTGGCACCTATACCTAGAGTTAAGGATACGACATTAGTGGATTTTGAGCATGCGAAAGTAGACGTTTGGCATTGGCAGGATGATTACTTACAGCCGCAGCAATTAGTCAATCTTAAAAAAGATCTTGCTCAAAGCTATCTGAGTGTATTTTATCCGCAACAGAATAATCGTGTGATTCCTCTAGTTGATGAGAAATTTAACCCAGTACGTACAACTATTGAAGCCGACCAAGAATATGTTTTGGCAACCACTGATTTTGGGCGTAGAGTATCTACGCAGTGGGATTATCGGAGCAAACAGGATGTATATGTCGTCTCTACCGTTTCTGGTGCTCGTCAGTTGGTAGTTGAAAATTTATCAGGACAAGCTGTTTTATCTCCAGATGGTCAGTATGTGCTGTATTTTAATCAGGATAGTGGCAATTGGTATTCGTATCAAATTGCCTCCAAAAAAGTGTCGATATTAAATGATGGTCTTCCTGTATCCTTTGTCGATGAGGATAATGATATGCCGGCAAAACCAGAAGGCTATGGTATGGCCGCTTGGGGAGCCGACAATAAAGGAGTATATGTTTATGATAAATATGATATCTGGTATTTCGCTTTAGATGGATCGGATAAATATTTAGCCACAAATGGATATGGAAGAGTATCCAGTACTGTATTGCGCTATAAAAACTTAACACATCCGCGAAATAGCAAGTGGAAATCTAATACACTTGATGAGCGTCAACGTGTTTTGCTAACTGCTTTTAATGAAAAGACCAAAGAGAATGGTTTTTATGAATTGAGAGGTAAGCGCAAAGATCCGAAAGAGATCTTGATGGCACCAAAGGTTTTTAGAAATTTACAAGCATCCGAAGATCAGAAATATCTGATTTATTCAAAAGAAGATTATGTCAATAGTCCTGATTTATATGTAAACATTAATACGTTTAAAAAGGAAGAAAAATTGAGTGAGTTGAATCTGCAGCAAGCGAATTACAATTGGGGAACCGCGGAATTGGTACAGTGGACTACACCTGCTGGTCATGCTGCAGAAGGTATTCTGTACAAACCGGAAGATTTTGATCCGAATAAGAAATATCCAATTATTGCTTATTTCTATGAAAAGTTATCAGATGGACTATATAGTTACCAAGCACCGGCACCCACACCGTCTCGTTTGAACATACCTTATTTTGTGAGCAATGGTTATTTGGTTTTTGCACCGGATATTTCGTATGTCACAGGTGAGCCTGGTAAATCTGCGGAAGAATATATTAATTCAGGAATGAAGCATCTGGCGCAGAACAATTGGGTAGATTCATCTAAAATGGGTATCCAAGGACAAAGCTGGGGAGGCTACCAAGTAGCGCATTTAATAACAGCTACCAATATGTATGCGGCTGCGTGGGCAGGGGCACCGGTTGTTAATATGACTTCAGCTTATGGAGGTATTCGTTGGCAGACAGGTATGTCAAGACAGTTTCAGTATGAAAATACACAAAGTAGAATCGGTAAGACTCTATGGGAGGGACAGGATGCTTATTTAGCTAATTCGCCTTTGTTCCATCTGAATAAAGTAACAACTCCGGTAGTGATCATGGCTAATGATAATGATGGAGCAGTGCCATGGTACCAAGGCATCGAAATGTTTACGGCATTAAGACGCTTACAAAAACCTGTTTGGATGCTTAATTACAATGGTGACGAACATAATTTGTTGTTAAGACAGAATAGAAAAGATATTCAAATACGAGAGCAACAGTTTTTTGATCACTATTTAAAAGGAGCGCCTGCTCCGAAATGGTTGAAATCTGGAGTTTCAGCAAAAGAAAAAGGAATCGATTGGGGTTTTTCAGTTGAATAAATTTAAAAAGAGCTTATTTGTTACAAATAAGCTCTTTTTTTTATACTTAATTATAATTGTTTAGGCTTTTTTGTAAAAAAAATAAAAAAAATTTCAATTTTTATTGAAAACAACATACTTTTACAAAGTAATTTGATGGAAAGATCAAAAACAGGGTATAAAAAACTTAAAATCTCAATCACATAATGTCTAACTTAAGATTTAAATCTGTCGAAGCAGCTGTATCTCGCAAAAATGCTTCTTTAAAAGTAGAAACTAAAAAAGCTACCGATATTTACGGTAAGAATGTTTTTTCAATTGCGAAGATGAAAGATTATCTTCCTAAAAACTCTTACAAGGAGTTAGCACAGGCAATCGAAGATGGAAGTGCAATTTCTCGTGATTTAGCGGAGCATATCTCGCAGGCGATGAAAAGTTGGTCACTATCTAATGGTGCTACGCATTATACGCACTGGTTCCAACCTTTGACAGGATCTACTGCTGAAAAGCACGATGCTTTCTTTGAGCCGGATGATAATGGTGAAGCTATTGAGAAGTTTACAGCAGATGCTTTGGTACAGCAAGAGCCTGATGCATCAAGTTTTCCAAATGGAGGTATTCGTAATACATTCGAAGCACGTGGATACACAGCTTGGGATACTTCATCTCCAGCTTTCCTTTATGAAACAGGTTCAGGTAAAACATTATGTATTCCGACAGTTTTTGTATCATATACAGGCGAGGCATTAGATTATAAAGCTCCTCTTTTAAAAGCTGTTAGTGCTATAGACAAAGCTTCTACTGAAGTGGCACAATACTTTGATAAACAAATTACTAAAGTAAATGCTTCTTTGGGTATTGAGCAAGAGTATTTTTTAGTTGATCTTTCTTTATATAATGCACGTCCAGATTTACAATTGACAGGACGTACTTTATTCGGTCATATGTCCGCAAAAGGACAACAATTGGATGATCATTATTTCGGAGCGATTCCAGAACGTGTTTTAGCGTACATGGTCGACTTGGAAAATGAAGCTTTGAAATTAGGTATTCCATTAAAAACTCGTCACAACGAGGTTGCTCCTTCTCAATTTGAGTGTGCGCCTATGTACGAGGAAATAAACTTAGCAATTGATCATAACCAATTGTTACAGAATTTAATGGACCAAGTGGCAATGCGTCACCATTTCAAAGTATTATTACATGAGAAACCTTACAGCGGTGTCAACGGTTCTGGTAAACATAATAACTGGTCATTAATTACCAATACAGGGGTTAATTTATTGTCTCCTGGTAAGACTCCTAAAAATAACCTAATGTTTTTGACATTCTTTGTTAATACCATTAAGGCTGTTTATGAGCATGCGGATTTATTACGCGCATCGATTGCCAGTGCAAGTAACGATCACCGTTTAGGTGCAAATGAGGCTCCTCCTGCTATTATTTCAATCTTCTTAGGATCTCAGTTAGATGATCTTTTAGAAGAAGTTGAATCGGCACGTGTTGCTAAAAAAGTAAAATCTGAAGCAAACTTATGGCACGGTATTCCGAAAGTTCCTGAACTGAGATTGGATAATACTGATCGTAACCGTACTTCTCCATTTGCTTTTACAGGTAATAAGTTTGAATTTAGAGCTGTAGGTTCTTCTGCAAACTCTGCTTTACCAATGACTGTATTAAATGTTATTGTTGCTAATCAATTGATTGAATTTAAGATTGAAGTTGATAAACAAATTAAAAAAGGCATCAAGAAAGATTTAGCTTTATTGAATGTTGTTCGTAAATATATCAAAGATTCTAAATCAATCCGTTTTGAAGGTAATGGCTACAGCGATGAGTGGGAGAAGGAAGCAGAAGCTAGAGGCTTGTCTAATATCAAATCTACGCCTAAAGCTTTAGATGTTTATGTAAAAGAGGAGTCTATCGAATTATTTGAGAGATTAGGCATCTATACAAAACGTGAAAGTGAAGCCCGTCATGAAATTTTGTTGGAGAACTTCTACAAAAAACTTCAAATTGAGGCACGTGTTATTGAAGATATCGTAAATAATCAGATTGCTCCTGCATGTTTGATCTATCAAAATGAATTGATCAAGAATGTCCAAGGCTTGAAAGATCTAGGATTTGGAAAAGAAGCATATAGTTCTCAGTTTAATTTCTTAGAACGTATTTCATTACATGTTAATACTGTTCTTGAGAAAACAGAAGCTATGCGTAAAGAACGTAAAAAAGCAAATCAAATTGAAGATATGCGCGAAAAATCAATCGCTTACGATGAGGTTGTTAAACCTTATTTTGATGAGATTCGTTACCATGTCAATAAATTGGAGAAAATTGTTGATGATCAAAAATGGCCATTACCAAAACTTCGCGAACTGTTATTCATTAGCTAAGAATAGGTAAACTAGGTATGCCTTAAAGTTGGTACATCATGAAAGCGCTCGATATTTTATCGAGCGCTTTCTTTTTGCACCGTAGCTGGTTACGGTGCAAAAGTCAATAGTGTAACAATCTACTGGATTGTCATATTAATTTCATTTTATCATAGGTTATTCGTTGTTCTTTTTTTACATTTAGTTATTAAAAGAAGAAGAAGAAAAATGAAGAAGTTTTATTTTAAATACAGGAAAATATCCTTAGTTACTGCAGTGCTTGCAACTGCGATGACTTTAAGTGCTTTTATTCCCAGTCAGGAAAAACCAAAGGAAGAAAAGTTTAGCAATCTAAAAGTACTCCCTAAAAATACAACTCCGGAGCAATTGAAAGAGGTAATGCATGATTTCAATGCTTCTTTGGGTGTGAAATGTGGGTTTTGTCATGCTCCTTCTAAAGACGATCCTAAAAAAATGGATTTTGCAAGTGATGAGAATAACCATAAAAGTATAGCGCGTGATATGATGAAAATGACTGCCAAGATTAATAAAAAATACTTCCATAAAGGAAGTAAAGAGGGGGAGATCAAAGCTATTTCATGTAAAACCTGTCATAATGGACAGAAGCATCCAGAGATGAAAATTGCGAGTTTATAGCATTGCTCCATAAGGTAGTTCAAGCTTCCTATTATCATTTGGCTTGATTGAGAACCAATATCCGATAGAGATTATAAACCTGTCGATATTTGTGATCTTTATTTTTTAAATGAAAAAAATAAAGTCGTTCATAATCAGTTATTTTCTTGTTTAGGTGCATTTTTATTTTGCATATATCAAAAGAATATCTACCTTTGCATCACTCCAAACAACGAAATACTTGTTTGAACGGACCGCCCGGATGGCGGAATTGGTAGACGCGCTAGTCTCAAACACTAGTGGGAAACCGTGCCGGTTCGATCCCGGCTCCGGGTACCGAAAAAGGATCTGAAGTTAATTCTTCAGATCCTTTTCTTTTATAAAACCTACTCCTGTTGTTTCACACAAGTCTTTATTTTTTATCAAAAGGGTACCCTAATAAGGTATTTGTCACTTTATAAATAGTTTAAACATGCTGAGCGACTTACTTGGTGGATAGTATGTTTTAGAATTGGACCTTCTTTTTATATTAATTATCTGACTTAAATCATTTATATTTACTTTGATAATCAATTGCTCCGATAGAGAGCTATCTTTTTATTATCATGAACGTTTTGATTAGACGAATGAGAATAGAAGAAACGAAACCTAAATACTAAAAAATGAAAAAATACTTGCTAGCCGGTATCCTTTTTTTGTTCACAGCGACATCCTATGCAAAAATTCGGCTTCCTAATATTTTAGGAAGTAATATGGTGTTGCAGCAAAAATCAACCACTAAGTTATGGGGATGGGCAGAGCCGGGTGAAAAGATTAAAATCATTACTTCGTGGGATAATAAACTTATTGAAAGTGTAACGGACGGTAATGCAAGATGGCAGATCGATATCCAGACGCCACAGGCTGGCGGACCCTACAACATTACACTTCAAGGTGGCAACAAAATAGTCCTTGACAATATATTGATCGGAGAAGTGTGGGTATGTAGCGGTCAATCTAATATGGAATGGTCGTATAACCAAGGTATCACAAGTATAAAAGATGAGTTTTCAGAACTTAATAAACGCAACATTAGACTCTTTAATATCCCAAAAACAACTTCAAATACACCACAGGACAATAATGAAGGAAATTGGTCTATATGTGATAGCAACACCATTAAGAATTTTAGTGCGGTTGGATATTATTTTGGTAAACATCTCAACGAAGATTTAGATGTTCCAATTGGATTGATCGGTAGTAATTGGGGCGGTACACCTGCTGAAGTGTGGACTCCCGAAGAGTTGGTGGATAATAATACGGTTCTGAAAGAAGCGGCAACTAACAATAAACCTACAGCATGGTGGCCTGTATTGCCAGGATATGCTTACAATGCGATGATTGCTCCACTTTTCAATTATAAAATAGCAGGTACCATCTGGTATCAGGGTGAAAGTAATAAAGAGACAGCATCTACTTATACGGAATTGATCAATACGATGGTTGGATCATGGCGTAAGGCATGGAATAAAGAATTTCCATTTTATTATGTACAGATTGCACCATTTCGTTATGAAAGACATGGTGTCGGAGCTTTATTGAGAGAAGCGCAGGCTAAAAACCTTACTACAAAAAACACAGGAATGGTGGTAATTTCAGATTTAGTCACAGATACGTTGAATATTCACCCTACAAATAAAAAAGATGTAGGTCTAAGATTGGCAAACCTCGCTTTAGTAGAAACCTATGGTCTTAAGAAAGATGCGCACAAAAGCCCGATGTTTAAATCATTAACAATAAAAGATAAAGAAGCTATCCTCGACTTTGATTATGCTACATCAGGATTAGTTTTAAAAGGAGATCAACCAAAGGAGATTTTTATTGCTGGAGCGGATAAAGTATTCTATCCTGCAACTTTAAAAATAAAAGGAAATCAACTCATTGTCTCCAGTAAACAAGTGAAGGCTCCTGTAGCGGTACGCTATCAGTTTAGTAACACTGGAATCGGAAATATTTTTACTAAAAATAATCTTCCAATGGCGCCATTTAGAACAGATAATTGGGAAATTGATACAAGCCCCTTGAAATAATGAAATAGATTTCTGATGGTTGCTTGTTAGCATCAGAAATCTATTTGCACCGCTACTTCTTTAGATTAGAATTTCATTAGATATTCATATTTCTGTTTAATTTCCTCTAACCTTTCTTTAAATTTGTGAATTAAAGTAAATTACTATGCAGATATTAGTTGTGGAGGATGATAAACGGATCAGTGATTTTCTAATTAAAGGATTAGAAGAAAACGGCTATTTGGTTACGTTATGTCGGTCTGCAGAAGAAGTCATTGGTAATTACCTCAATATAGCATGGGATCTCTTGATTATTGATATTATGCTTCCGGGAATGGACGGTAGGCAATTAGTTAGTACTTTGCGCTATAAAGACTGTCACGCACCTGTCTTAATGTTGAGTGCATTAAACACGGTACAAGATAAGGTCGATTCTTTAGATATTGGGGCTGATGATTACTTGACCAAGCCATTTCACTTTGATGAATTATTATCTCGGATTAAAGCACTGACCCGTCGGAGTCAGATTGGCTTTGACGTTAAAAAAAGCCAATGTATACAGATCGGTTCACTCATGATCGACAAAGATCAATATAAGGTGTTTGATGGGGGACAGGAGGTGGAATTATCACCTCGAGAATTTAAACTCTTGATGTACTTGGTGGAAAATCAGAATAAAGCGGTTAGCCGAATTCAGATCCTCAATGCAGTATGGGGAATTAACTTTGACAATCAGACCAATGTTGTTGATGTATATATTTCCTATGTCCGTAATAAGGTAGAAAAAAATCAAAAATATATTTTTACTGTAAAAGGAGTAGGGTATCTATTTAAGTTAGAACAATGAATTTAAAGAACCGACTTTCTATATATGCAGCTTTCATATTTGGAGTGATTATTTTGATTGCCTCGACGATCATCTATGTGTCTTTTTATACTAAGATGGAAAGCCAGGAATTTCGGAATCTGGAGAGTAAGACCCTCTTATCTGCTCTATTTTATCTGGAGAAAGACGAGGTATCATTTATCGAACATGAATCGATTAAAAATCAACTTCAGAAGAATATTTCTAAACGCAATATACTGGTTGTGGACTCCCTTAATAGACGCTATGATGGACTGATGGAGGACGATGCTCCAGTTTCTTCAGATTTTTTCGATTTGGTACGTAAACAGGATGAAGCACAACTTAAAACAGATGCTTTTTTTTATAATGGACTTTTTTATCATGATAATGAAGGTGATTTTGTTATTGTAACTCGGGCATCAACAGTCGAATTTCAAGATCAGATGAAACTATTGCTACATATCTTGCTGGCTGTTTCATTAATCGGATTGATTTTGATCCTGATTTTCTCGCAGTTTCTTGGAAATATTGCTTATGATCCAATCCTCAAGATGATCAGTCAGATTAAGAAAAAAGACAATCAAAATTTCAATGAACCCATTGTATTAAATAAATCCTATCAAGAGGTACAGGAATTAGTTGATACCTACAATCACTTTGTTGAAAAGCTAAGTCAGACCTTTTCCATTCAAAAAAATTTTATCGATTATGTTTCTCATGAATTGCGAACACCCCTTGCCGCGATTTTAGGGACATTGGAAGTGAGTAAACAAAAGCCTAGAACTGTCGAAGAGCATGAGCTCGTCAATTTACAGCTGAAACGTTATACCGAAGATCTCCGTGATACGATCGATCATATGATGATTCTATCGGGCGCAAAGACTAATTTTGAGACTAAGATCATACGTATTGATGAAGTACTTTGGGAAATTATTGAGCAACTTACCTTAGTACATGGTGCCCAGATCAGTGTTGATATCCAGGTTGCAGATACCGATATATTAAAAATCGATGCGAATGATAAGCTGTTACAGCTTGCTGTTCAAAATATAATTTTAAATGCTGTCAAGTATTCCAATAATCAACCTATCGTTGTTCATCTCAAATCTCATAGTGGTAAATTGCTTGTTGAAATCATCGACCAAGGAATAGGTATTCTGCCAGAGGAACTTATTCGCGTGACCGAAAATTTTTATAGAGGTGAAAATGCACATGGTTATACGGGTAAAGGGATTGGTCTATCGTTAGCGAATGTTATTTTTAAACTCCATCACATTCGTATGGATATCAGTTCTAGTACAAAAGGGACAATCGTCTCGTTGTATTTCTAATCAAATTCTAATCTACTTCGAAATTCTTGTTAATCTTCTAAGCCTAGCTTTGCTAAAAATAATAAATAGTGAAGATATATTGGTTTATAGGTGTTTTTCTATTGACAGTTGGTCAATCGCGGGCACAGACGTATTCGTTACAGGCATTGAAGGATATGCTTCTGCAGAACAATGGACAACTTATTGCTCAAAAGTATCAGATAGCTGCTTCAGATGCATTGGTCGTACAGGAAAAATTATGGTCTAATCCTACTCTAAGTATTAGTGAAGTCAATCTTTGGAAAAATGGTACCTCAGAGACTTTACCTTATCTGTTTGGAAAATACGGGCAACAACAGCAAGTCGCGGTAGAATTAGAACAGCTGATTGAAACTGCCGGAAAACGTAAAAAAAGAATCAGTCTTAAATCCTTAGAAAGGAAAGATGCTTTACTTGATTATGAAGAATTACTTCGTGAATTACAATTTGAGTTAGATGAAGCATATTGGAGCTATATGGCTGTCTCCCGAAAAGAGTCGCTCGTGGATTCCATTGTAAATCTCTATCAGAATTTGGAAAATCAATATAAACGTCAATCCGACCTCAATAATATTCCTAAATCTGATTACCTCCGTATTCAAGCTGCGCTTATCAATTTTGAAAAAGATCGTGTGGAACTTTATGCCGACAAAAATAATTGGTTGACAAAGATTAAAGTTTTGACTCAGAATGAAACGATTGAAAATCTGCAAATTGAACAATCTGAGGTGCCGTTAAATTTATCTCAAAAAATACCCCTTGATATTGAGCATCAGTTATTAGATCAAAATATTGGTTATCAAAAACAAATCAACGAACGTGATAAGGCAAAGCAACAGCTTTTGATCGAAAAAGCTGAAAGAACGCCCAATCTAACATTTCAATTAAGTTATGATCGTGGTGGAAATATTATGCGTGATTTTGTAGGTGCTGGAGTTAGCATGGACTTACCTATTTGGAACCGAAATAAGGGAAATATTAAAGCCGCCGAAAGTATGGCAAAACATGCTGAATCTCAACAAAATGTGTTACTGAGTCAATTGAAAGGACAGTTCAAAGATTTACAGTATCAAGTTGCGCTATATGAAGTTACCTTATTAAAATCAAAAAATATTGCTTCGGAAGAACGCAAAGCTATGATTGCTAACTACCAAAAACATTTACAGAAGAAACAGATCACTTTATTGGAGTTTATTGATTTTATAGAAGCTTATCAGGAAACCGAAACGGGTATTGTTGATATGACTTTAGCTTATCAAATGGCACATGCGCAATTACAATATTTAACCGGACAAAAATTTTAGAAAGATGACGATGAAAACCAAACTTATATATTTACCGATGGTCATTTTTATGAAATTGCTATCGGGATGCAGTGCCGATGCCACTTCAAATACAACCGAAGGTATAGCCGATACCACCAAATTCTGTCTCAGTGAACAGATGAAAAAAACAACGACCATAAGCCCGATCGCTTTATTACCCATTACGGAACAATTATCGCTTTCTGGTAAAATTGATTATAATGAAAATGATCTAGTTGCCTTTAGAAGTTTATTGGAAGGTACAGTTGAAAGTGTTGGATTTGAATTGGGAGATTATGTTAAAGCTGGCCAAATATTGGCGACGATTAAATCGACACATGTTCAGGAACTCTTTCAGGAACAGCGTAATTTACAAAATCAAATTGTAATGGCGACTAAGCAGTTGCAGACCAAAAAAGAACTGTTGCAGGACGGTATGGTAGCTGGATCGGAGGTTCTGACCAGCGAACATGAATTAGCCAGTTTAAAAATTGAATTGGATAAAGTTCAGCAGATATTAAAAATGTATCGCGCAAAAGGACAGGGATCATTTGAAATTGTAGCGCCTAAGAATGGTTATATTATTCAAAAAGCGGTAAGTGTTGGACAAAGTATTTCAACAGACCAGGATCCGCTTTTTTCGATTTCTAATCTGAAGCAAGTTTGGGTGATGGTTAATATTTATGCCAACAATTTAAAATACATCAAAGAAGGTGATGCGGTAAAGGTAAAAACCATCGCACAGCCCGATATTTTTTATGCTGGAAAAATTGATAAAATATATCATGTGTTTGATGACAATGAGCATGTATTAAAAGCTCGTGTGGTACTGGAGAATCAAAATCTACAATTGATGCCAGGTTTAGCGGCCGATATCATTATTGATAAATCCAATGGCGGTGCACAAGCTTATGCTGTTCCTAATGGCGCAATTGTCTTTCACAACAATAAAGAATATGTCGTTATTTATAAAAATGACTGTGCTATTTCTACAAAACGTATCACGACAATTTCTTCCAATGAGCAGTATACATTTGTTCAAGAAAAATTTGATGAAGGCGAACAGATCATCAGTAAAAACGCTTTGTTATTATTTGAACAGTTAAATCCCTAAGGTATGCAAAAGTTAGTTCAAAATATCGTGACCTTCTCGTTGCGAAATACAACCTTTATTCTTTTTGCAACCTTAGCATTGCTGTTTGGAGGTGTCTATGCGCTACGACATACAGCTATTGAAGCATTTCCCGACGTAACGAGTACCCGTGGCCGTATTATTACACAATGGCCTGGAAGAAGTGCAGAGGAGATGGAAAAGCTGGTTACTTTGCCTATATCAAAGGTGATGAATAGTATCCCGCATAAATCCAACATTCGTTCAATATCTTTATTTGGATTATCAGTTGTTACGGTGCAATTTGAAGACGGAGTTGATGATTTTTATGCGCAACAATATGTTTCCAACAAATTAAGCGGGGTCAATTTACCCGAAGGAGCAAGTGCTGAGATTGAACCTCCTTCGGGTGCAACAGGAGAGATTTTTAGGTATGTGATTAAAAGTGATCTTCCATTGAAAGAAGTAACCGCTATTCAGGACTGGGTAATTGAACGTGAGTTGCTTTCTGTACCTGGAGTTGCCGATGTTGTGAGTTTTGGTGGTGAAGAGAAGACTTATGAAATTAAAATTAATCCGACAGAACTCAAGAATTTCGACCTTTCTCCATTAGATATTTATGAGGCTGTATCGAAATCAAATGTGAATGTCGGTGGTGATGTTATCGAACAGGGAAGTCAAGCTTATGTAGTACGTGGAGTAGGTCTATTGGATAAGATTGAAGATATTGGCAATATCACAATCAAATTAAATGGTTCTACGCCAATCTTGATTAAAAATGTTGCTGAAGTTGTTGTATCACATAAACCCCGTCTGGGGCAGGTAGGTTATAATGAGAACAGTGATATGGTTGAGGGAATTGTGGTTATGTTGCGTGGAGAAAACCCGTCAGCTGTTATTGAAAACCTGAGAGCAAAAATCACAGAACTTAATGAGCGGACATTGCCTGATAATGTAAAGATTGAAACGGTTATCGACAGAACCAAATTGGTGGATAATACGGTGAAAACAGTATCTAAAAATCTGATTGAAGGTATTCTGTTGGTTTCACTGATTGTATTTATCTTTCTTTACAATTGGAAGTCAACCTTTATTGTTGCTTCGGTCATTCCGCTTGCATTCCTGTTTGCTATTATCATGCTGAAAATACAAGGACTGCCGGCCAACCTGATATCTATGGGTTCTTTAGATTTTGGTTTATTGCTTGAAGGGACGCTTGTTATTGTAGAGACTGTATTTGTAGCCATGGCTACGTTATCACACAAAGTAGGACCCGAGCGTTTTGCTAAAATGAGTAAGCTAGGAGTGATTAAGAAAAGTGCAGGTAGTGTAGCTTCTTACATTTTCTTTGCATTGCTAATTCTAATTGTTGCACTACTGCCTATTTTTTCTTTTCAAAAAGTGGAAGGAAAGATGTTTACTCCTTTAGCATTTACGTTGGGTTACGCTTTACTTGGTTCTCTGATATTAAGTTTGACCTATGTTCCAGCGATGTGTAAATTGTTGTTTACAAAAAATATCGACGAGAAGGAAAATGTGATCACCCGATTTTTTCAAAAAACAATTTTCGGAATGTATGCCGGGGCCTTCCGTTATAAAAGAACAACCATAGGTCTGTTTTTAGGTATTTTAGCTTTATGTCTGTTTAAATTTATGCACTATGGATCCGAATTTTTACCCAAACTCAATGAGGGTGCGATTTACATCCGTGCAACACTGCCTAATAGTGTCAATTTGAAAGAATCTACCCGTTTGACCGCAGAAATGAAAGATTTGATGCAAAAAGATTGTGAAGAAATCGATTTTATTTTGACGCAAACAGGTCGACCAAATGATGGAACAGATCCGACGGGATTCTTCAATATTGAGTTCAATGTTCAACTGAAAGATGCCGGCGAATGGAAAAGAAAAGTATCTAAAGAAGATATTATTCAAGAAATGCGTACCAAATTGCATCATTATCCCGGTATTACATTTGGATTCAGTCAACCGATTCAAGACAATGTCGAGGAATATGTCGCAGGTGTGAAGAGCTCTTTGGTTATCAAAATTTTTGGTGATGATCTCTATGATTTAGAAAAATATGCCAATAAAGTAGCCACATCTATTGCAAAAGTTAAGGGTATAGCCGATATCAATGTGTATAAGAATATCGGACTACCAGAACTCAAAATACAGTTGCACGATTCCAAGATGGCAAAATATGGGATTCAGACTCGAGATGTTCAGGCTGTTATTGAAATGACGATCGGAGGACAGGCTGCGACAACTTTTTATGAAGGTGATCGACAGTTTGATGTCATCCTTCGTTTTCAAGAAGCTTATCGTGATACCCCAACTAAAATTGGTCAAATTTTAATACCGACCAGTAACGGACAGAATATCCCATTGCAGGAGATTGCGAGTATCAATTATCAAACGGGGCCTGCATTTATATATCGTGAAGGCAATAGCCGCTATATCGGTGTCGGATTTAGTATCGATGGCCGTGACTTAGGAAGTACGA
Source organism: Sphingobacterium anhuiense (assembly GCF_042686355.1). NCBI lineage: Bacteria > Pseudomonadati > Bacteroidota > Sphingobacteriia > Sphingobacteriales > Sphingobacteriaceae > Sphingobacterium > Sphingobacterium anhuiense. Next base: position 131,202 of record NZ_JBHUPE010000006.1, on the reverse strand, counting down.
TTGCAGAAGCGAAGCAGGTAGTAGCCGCAGAAGTAAGTCTACCAAAAGAAAATCATATGGAGTGGGCAGGAGAATTTGAAAGTAAAGAGCGTGCCGCTAAACAGTTAGCTTTAGTAGTTCCTATCTCTTTAGTGCTGATTTTATTGTTACTGTATGCCAATTTTGGAAATATAAAAGATACAGCCATTGCTTCTCTCACATTACCTTTTGCCTTTATTGGAGGGTTTATTTCACTATGGGTCACAGGCACCATCTTTGGGATATCAGCAGGTATCGGTTTCATCATTTTATTTGGAGTGGCTACGATTGATGGTATTGTACTTATTGGTGTTATCAGAGATAATCTCAGACATAAAATGAAGTTGAAAGATTCTATTATTCAAGGTGTCCGAAGCCGGATCAGGCCTGTTGTTATGATCGCCTTAATGGGGTCAATGGGTTTATTGCCAGCGGCTTTATCAACAGGTATGGGGTCTGAAATTCAGAAACCACTTGCCATTATGATCGTTGGTGGACTATTGATATGTTTGGTGCTATCATTCACCATTTTACCAGTTGTTTTTTATCTGGCTTATCGCAAAGAGAAGGTCTAAGGGCAATTAGCTTTTTAACTAAAAGATCTCCAATAGTTTCGTGCTTTTGGAGATCTTTTATGTAGAATAAGGTGATGCCGATCAATCTGAAGAGCTTACCTTAAAACCTATCTTTTTTCTTTCTTTTGGAAGAGGTTCTTCTAGTGGATGTTGACATCTAACAATTGCTATTTCCGTTTATGATTTTGTGTTTGGTCTTAATTACATCTATTACCAAGCGCATCCATTTACCTGATATCGCCAATACCCGAGCTGAATCTGGTGAAAAATTAGAAAGGAGCATCTGGTCATTTCGACATTTTGCCTTAGGGGTAGTGGCTATCTTTTTTTATGTCGGGACAGAAGTTGCCATTGGAGCTAATATTAATCTTCATGCTTTTGAATGGGAAGAATATAGACAACGGATACTTAACGATCTCAGCAAGTACTTCGGAATAGAAGAGAACTTCGAAAGATTAACAATCGTAAAAGGTGGTCGCAAAGTATTGAGCATAGCAGGAGAGTCTTTGGAACTGCTCTGGGAAGAACAGCTTATGATGATCATTAAAGCTAAAGTTGTCGTTGAAGAAAACTAAGAATTAATCTTAGAAAAATATTAAAATAGAATTTCTACCTGTGAACTCCGGATGTTGCCGAGGGAACAAGGCTTCATGATCAAGTCTCCCCCGGCAGGAAAAGGAGCAGGGAAGCTTTATGCAAAAAAAACCAAAATGAAAATAGAAAAGCTATATATCATCAAGCTTTGGGAATATCTCCAGAAGCTATTTAATCCTGAAAAGGAAAGCCTGCTGTTGAGCAAACAGCCAACCGAATTTTCTTCATATTCTGTTGCTAAAAATGTAGTAAAAAGTAAAATTGCACAAGCAACTAGTGGTGTTTTTTGCCTTCGGCCAGTCTTCGACGAAGGTTCGACAAAAGTTCGAGACAACTTTGAGACTGGTTCGGAACTGATTCGAGAATCATTTGACAGTTCTTCGACTGCTGTTCGGCAAGTTCCCGAAGGCCAGTCGAAGCGCAGTCGAACAGCACCCAAGCAAGACTCGAAGCAGTCTCGAGTACTTGTCGAAACGGACTCGAACAACACTCGAACGGCAGTCAAACAAGAAATATCAAAAAGAATAAATTCTGATTTTTTCTTAACCAAATTCACACCAACTTCTAAGTTTCTTCGACTGGGCTTCGAGTCGGCATCGGGATTTCATCGGCTACAGTGCATGAAAAGTCGAAGCACGGTCGAACAAAAGTCAAGTGGAAGTAGAAAAAGGGGTGAAGAAAAGGAAAAGAAAGTTAGTAGAAGTTTGCTGGATGTGGCAAACAGCAAATCAACGCATTGTCCGGGAGGTACACGCTATATACCTGCTTTTAAGATGCTTCGGACCTTGTTTTACCTCCGGCCGTCATTACACCGTATGTGCGCCGTACTTGCGCCGTCGATGCACAAGGGAAAGGACGGTGTAGCTACTTTGCAAGTATTGTGCAGTTACTGGGAAACTTACTACGAGGTTAAAAGAAGGTTAAAACAAATGCTGATCAAAACAGCCGTTTTTCGCGTCATGGGCAGTCTTACTTGCAAGATCTCGCTCAAGCAGGCTTGGTATGTAGCTCAAGCGTCCGTAATGCGTATGCTAAGTACTGGTAAAGCATGGATAGTGCGTAAAACGGTACCCGTTTACGCACTACTAACGCACTATCAACGCTTTATCTATGCTTCATCCATACTTAATCCCTACATTGAAAGCGCTTTATTTAAAATAAGAAGTTTTAAGCGATCCAATTTCTTTTCTCAGGCATCTAGAGCGGTTTTGCATTAATAATCCGTCTAATCGTTTAAAATGCTTTTCAAATCAAGAGCAGGGAGGGGTTAGAGATATTGTTAATGAGGGTTTTGTAAATCGATTGCTAAAATCAACGTTTTCAGCAGTGTTGCTTTTACTGCTGTTGATGACTTTCGGATCAGTAGCCGCACAAGCTCAGAATAAGCAGAATTATGTGTTGCAGGGTACGGTTATTTCTGCTGTAGATAAAAAGCCGTTACAAGCTCTATCCGGGTGTGTTGAATCGGATAATGTGAAGACATCGGCCAATAAAGATGGCACGTTCAGTATTACCGTATCCCAACGCAATGGCAAAGTGAAGTTGACTTCTGTCGGCTACAAAACCCTAGAGCTGGATTATAATTAAAGTATATTATTGCACATGCAACTAAACCATTTGTGAAATCAGCTTGACGAGGTGGAAGTGATGTCTGTCGGATGCCAAAAATACCTAAAGAAAGAATGGCAGGGAAGTTGGTTCTATATTCTTACAATCTTAAGAAAAGTGAGGCGCTGAATTTACCAGGTGATATTGGGATGCTGCTGGCAGGAAGGTTGTATGGTTTTGGTTTGCAGGTATATATACTTTTTGTCGGTCCTAATATGGATATTGAAATTGATAAAATATGGACTCGTAAAGTGCGGATCTATAAAAATATTCCCTTAGTGGCTTTTGTAGAAGAAATGAGCCGTTTTGAAGGGTTTACGATAAAGCCATGGGATTGTGTAACCAATTAGTTAGTCACGGTAGCCGTACATTATCAGAGCGCTAAAGAAGAGGTTTACAGTGCTATTAATGATTTTGGGGTGTTTTTGTACGAAGAGAAAGGAATATTTAGTTTTTGCCCTGAAGATGGGAAAAATAAGATCGCAATGATTGAAAGGAGAAAACATGATGAGCAGTTATAAACAGTTTTTAGACACGGTGTTTTATAGGATTGAAATTAATGAAGTAGTCGAGAGACGAAAATGCCGAGCAACCGGTAAGGTACGGTTTAACAGTATAGCGGAATCGACTTCCTTTATTCATTGGCTTAAATGGGTGATTTTTAAATGGTTGGAAAAATCTGCGTGGCGGAAGTACCGGAATAAGGGATTTGGAACGAAAAGTTCAACTCCACGATATGTATACTTCTGTGAAAGATATCACATCACAAAAGAGCATCCATCTGATTATCAAAAGAAAAATAAAATAGACAATAGTAAATATTTTGATAAATTAGTGTATACTGAAAGTACGGGGGATGTGAATGATTGGTAGCTCATTTTTTGGAAATAAGAAATTGGAATGATCGATAAAAAAAATAAAATAGCCTGTTTCGGCGAAGTATTGTGGGACATATTTCCTGGAGGAGATAGAAGAGCTGGGGGAGCACCCTTTAATGTCGCTTATCACCTGTCTAAAATGGGGGTTGAGGTCAATATGATAAGCAGCGTAGGAGATGACGAATTAGGTCGTGAATTGCTGCAGAAAATCGAAGATTGGAAAATACATTCTACTGGCATACAGGTGAATAGTGCTTATCCTACGAGCACAGTTGTTGCGACTATCGATGAACATAATGATGCACATTATGATATTGTCCGGGAGGTTGCATGGGATTATATTGAAGTGAATGCTATTAATCAAGCAATGGTTAATGAATCGGATGCATTGGTTTTTGGTACACTGGCCACTCGTAATACCCAGTCTAAGAATACATTATTTGAGTTGCTTGAAAATAGTTCTTACAATGTATTTGATATCAATCTGCGAGCGCCACACTATGATGTACATGTGATAAAAGATCTGTTGCATAAAACACAGTTAGCAAAATTTAATAAAGCCGAGTTACGTATGATGATTGACTTTATGGGTAAGTCCTATACGACAGAAGAGGATTGTGTAAGTTTCCTACAGGACACTTTCGGGATGAACGAAGTTATTGTATCCAAAGGAAGTAAAGGAGCACTCTATGCTGATCGTCATGATTTTTATTCCATATCGACGATCCCTATTGAAGTAAAAGATACTGTTGGTAGCGGAGACTCCTTTTTGGCGGGATTTTTATCAAAAAGGTTTGAAAAAGGAAGTTCAGCAATTGAAATTATGAATCAAGCTGTTTCACTGGGAGCATTTGTTACTGCTCGAGAGGGAGCATGCCCAGATTATTCTAAGGCAGATTTTATTGCTTTTCAAAAAGAATCAGCACATAAAGATTAGAGGTTAAGCTATTATTTTCATGCAGGCCTGTGTTTATTTGGTTCATCAATACAGACCTGCATGTTTAGTTTATTCTGACCAAACGGCCAGCTCATTGCCATCTGGATCTATAAATTGAAATCGTCTCCCACCAGGGAAGCTGAAGATTTCTTTTGTTATTATACCACCAGCTTTAATTACTTTTTCAAGAGTTGTTTCAAGAGCTTTAGAGTAAAGGATAATTAATATACTTCCCTTTACAGGAGTTCCTAAAGTAAAACCACCATCAATATATTCACCTTCAAATGCAGTGTAGTGAGGTCCATAATCGGTAAAAGTCCAACTGAAACATGCTGTATAAAAATTTTTGATCTGTTGAAGATCTTGAGATAAAAATTCAATATATTGGATCTGTTCGTGCTTGAGTTTTTGTGTAGGTGTATCTTTCATAATTTTTTGATTATAGATACAAATATAATGTACTATACTTATTTAATTCTGAAAAAAAGACCATGATTGCACCTCTTCTTAAGTGATCAATAATTCTATGTAATTTACGCGATGATTTTAGAATAAAGAATATTTATCGATCAAGTTAATCTGATTAAGCTTTTATAGAAAGGGACACTTATAAGTTCATTTTAAGAATTCTTTTCGACAGTTTAATATTCTTCAAGATGTCTGTTTAGTATAACTTTTTTTTATTATAATGGAAACGCCACGAATTGTAAGTGATGGTTTACAAATTGTAAATGCTTCGTGTTTTAGTCTTGTCGATTTTTATTTTTGGCCAATAAATTGTTATCAGTGAAATAGTAATTTGAATACTAGAAATACAACCAAAAATAAGATGGATCGAACCAATTCTAACTCAAGTCAATTTCAGAGCTCGGATAATTTGCCGGAACCGAAACCTAAATCAACTAAAAAAACTATTTTTTGGGTAGTTCTCATCATTGCCTTACTCGCGATAGTATGTTTTATTGCTTTTCAATTTGGAGTTTATAAACAGCGTCAGGAAGTTTATACAGAAGAGATCGCATATCCCGCTGATAGTGTTTTTGTAAATGGATGGGCTAGTCAAGAAGATTATGCATATTGGAAAAATGCGGTTTTTACAATACCTGAATATAACGATATTCCTGTTCCATTTCAAAGGGCTATCGTAAAGATTTTTATGGACAATAAGTTCATGCAAAATGAAGATAACATTCAATATTTTTTCACAAAAATTAAAGATCGAGCACCTAAAGTAATTGCATATGGCAATTTTACTGGTCAAGGGGATAAAGAAATGGCTTTTCTACTTGAAAAACAAGATTTTGCCAGTAGTGCCATTTTCATTATAACTGATCAAGGTAATCTCCTGTACTGGAAAGAATTAAGTTCCGAGTTGCCGACCATCAAACGATTTGCAAAAGGCGCACTAATATATTTGAATGATATGAAGCTTGTTCCTGCACCAACTGATGGTATAATAAAGCAAAACAAAAACTCAAAATATGTGCTGATTTATAATCGTGAGACGAAAACCTTTGATGAACATTATCAATATACAGATGAGGATGTTAAAAATTCAAAAAACGAAATGGAAGGTGATGAGGAAACAGTAGAAGAGGTCGATACCGCTGTTGTCGAATAGCCATAGTGTTTTAATGTATTTTTATAAAAAGCCATTGTTTGTAAAATGATACTTAACTATATATACTCATCAGTGCACAGATTGAATAAGGTCACAACTGAATCTAGCAATGAATTAAAATCATGTAATAAAGACTCGCAGATCGATTCGATAAAGGCTCATCATAAAGAGGGTCTATTAGATGGTAAATGAAGATGCCTCCAAAATATAGCTTCAGCATATCTTGAAATTAACACGTACTCTATTGAACTTTTATAAAAAATATACAATGAAATTACTTCACTATTATTTTATTGCTACTGTGCTATTGATATGCATTTCTCAAAGTGGAAGTGCGCAAAGCAAAAAAGCGAAAAAAACAATAAAAAAAGAGATCCTTAAACCAATTAAGAAACAAATTGAACCACCGGTTGTGGTGGGAAAAATAACTGATTCTATTTTTGCAGAAGTGCCTCCTATGATTGCATCTCCGATAAAAAATAATGATCTAGAAAATGATATCGCTGACAATGTTAAAGCCGCCCGTGAGAAAAAGTCTTATGATAAACCCTTTCAATTTTGGCCATCTATAGATACGGTGATACACGAAGATTATCAGACATATTTGAAAAAGAAAAGATCGGCATTGAAAAACTATAGTACAGGTAAATTTTCGAATATGAATAAACCTGTACTGAAGTCAGTAAATGAACTTTGCTACGTCTTAGAGAATAATAAAATGGACACGGTTCGTTATTATGGCGATGGATGGAACGAACGTAAAGTATATGATAGCAATGGCAACCTGACTCATCTTTATGTTATTTTTGAAGATGAGAAGACTAAGCAAGATAGTGCTTATCTCACTACAGAGTACTTTTACAGTGGAGCACAATTAAAACTAAAATTATATTTTTGGTGGGAGACAGGTCAAAAAGAAGCTGAAGAAGAACTGGAATATAATGACGAAGGGGAACTTTGGAAAGTATACTATACTTCTTTAGATAAAAACGGTGATGAAGTGATCGAGGAGGGCAGAGGCTTTCGGACGCTCTATAAGTACGAGGATCATAGACAGATTGAAGAAAATTATGAACGTGTCGAGGATGCTATGAATGAATTTGTCTTAAGTGAAACAATTTATAAAACACTTGGTAATGGCGGAGTGCTTATTGAAAGTAAAAAAGTAGAGTGGCCACAGAAAACTCCATCTATAATTACCCGTTATAAATACGATGCCAAAGGGAACAAAATTTTTTCAGGAGATCAAAACTCTTCTTACACCTATCAATATAATGAACAGGGGGATGTTGTCTCTTCCATTTACAAAACCGCAGATCCTAATTATGGTAGTACAACTACCTATTCTTATACATATGATCAGAACAACAACTGGGTGATGAGAGAAGAGGTTGTTATTGATAAAGATCAAGAAACGACAACAGAAAAAGTGTTTTTATGGAAGCGCGAGCTTTCTTATCATGATTAAAACTAGCTATTAGCCGAGTTCTTTCTGGAGATTTAAAAATTCTTTCTCAAATTTTTTCGCATAGTTATATCCGAATTCATATATCTGATTCACTCTACTTGTGTCAAATGTTTTAAACTGATTGATTTCCTCAGGCTGTATAAATATATCGCAATCGCCAGGAGCTTCAGCCTTAATGTTTGAGGTTGTAATTCGGATAATACGTTCCACAATCTGCTTGTAGTTCAGTCGTCCTTCGGAACGGTTGACCGGATTCACATTGATGCCGATACTTTTATTGCATGTTGCTTTAATCTGCTCCACCGGAAAGTTATTTAATATTCCGCCATCACATAAGTAACGGTTATTTTTATAAGCTACCGGCTGAAATACCAGTGGAAAACAGCATGAAGATTTAATAGCAAAAGATAGTGAGCCTTGGTTGAAGATAAGAGACTCCGCATTGGTTAAATCTGTAACAGCAACATATAGGGGTATTTTCAAGCTTTCGAAGCTGTCGTGCGGAATATATTTTTTAATGATTTTTTCAAAAATATCTGCACTGAACAGGCCATCAGTTCTAATGGAGAAGTCGGAATAGGTGAAGAATTTTTCCTGTTTTACCAACTCCAATATCTCTAGCGGAGCGTATCCTTCAGCTATAAACGCACCGACCAAAGCTCCTGCACTCGCTCCTGAAATAGCATGAAGCTGTATGTTCAGTTCCTGAAGATATTGGAGTATGCCCAAATGGGCGATTCCTCTAAAGCCACCACCGGAAAGCGTAATTCCTATTTTGTTATTTACAATCATTTAAATTTTATTGTAAGAATTCCTAATACTAATAAAAAAAGCAACGATCCATATTCACTAACTATTGAATGTAGTCTGTTGTTAGATTTTAAGTAGGTTTTTCCCGGCTGTATTTAATTATTAAATTTCTCTTATCATTGATTTCCACATTTGCCAAGGATATCTTGACATATAAAACTAGCAAATAAAATCATACGATCAAAAAGCTGTTATCCTAATGCTTGCTGTTCTACAATAAGACAAGTCTATTTTTTACTTTGCATTGATGTCTGTTATATAAGCCTACGGTTAGTCCGTGATCTTCATTGTACAACGACAAAGATGATGAGCTAAGCGCTATATATTCTATATAAATGGCTATAAAGATTATTATTAAACTGTTATAAGGAGATCACTAAATATTGATAATTATAAATGTGAAGACATGTGATTTGATTTTATTTATCAATGAATCAGTTATTTATATATTTATTTTACTCATTTCCTTAATGAGTATTTGTTAATTACGAATATTTCGTAAGTTTACAAATAAATCGTAAAATTATGAAGAAAATCTTATTGACTACATTCATTTCATTCAGCCTGCTCACTCTTCATGCACAAGAAAAGGCAATTGCTAAAATACATTACATCTTTAAGCATGTTAATGATACCACACAAAAAGACAAACATATACGTGATGAAGTTGCTACTTACCTTGGTAAACAAGCTAGTTATTACACCAGTTATTCTAGTACTAGAATGCAAGAACAGACTTCAAAAACACTATCAGCTCCGGATTTTGATGGTAATTTAGTGATTTCCAGATCGACTAGTGGTATCAAGGAATCTTATCTTTTAGAACCTTCCAAATCCAAGATGGTAGAAGTAAAACGTGTTGCATCTGATGAGTTTTTATTAGAGACTACTTATCCTAAGCAGGATTGGGATATAGAAGATGAAACTAAAGTAATTGGTGGATATACTTGTCAAAAAGCAACTACAACTTTTGCTGGTCGTCATTACACCGCTTGGTTTACAACAGATATTCCTTTTTCTTTTGGACCTTGGAAATTGCATGGCTTACCGGGACTGATCTTAGCGGTAAAGGATGACAAGAGTGAGGTGGAATTTGAATATTCTGGTTTTGATAAATTAACTGATGATGTACAAGTGACAATTGGAACTCCTGCAAATGCAATTTTGTCTAAAAAAGATGAAGTAGAAAAATTAGAGCAGGCTTTTAAGGCAAATCCCAGTGCCTATATGCAAACCAGATCTAGCCGCAGATCTACAGGCGCTGGTGTTTTTGTTAGCATTAGTGGCGCGAGTTCATCAGCTCCAGCTATGGATGCATCAAAAATTAAATCGATGACTATTAAGAATGATGATGATTATAAGCCTTCTTCTGTGATCAATAATCCACTCGAGTTAAAATCGTATTAAAAACCCTAAAATTATTCGAATCCGAATTATAATACTTTGGCTTTGTTACGCCTTGTTCTTAATTCAACTTCTTTAGACCAAAAAAATGAAAAGAAACCTATTCATCGTATTGATGTTATTAACTGGGATCACTGTTAAGGCTCAAGAAAAGGCAATTGCGAAAGTTCACTACCTCTTTAAACACGTTAATGATACAACACAACGAGATAAATATCGGAGAGATGAAGTCGTAACTTATTTAGGTCCCCAAACAAGCTATTACACAAGTTATTCATCTACTAGAACACAAGAACAATCTGCGCAACAGATGGATGCTCTAAATTTTGATGGTCATGTTATTGTTTCGAAATCCACTAGCGGAATAAGAGAATCTTATCTTTTAGAATCCTCTAAATCCAATATGATTGAAGTGAAACGTGTAGCATCCGATGAGTTCTTGTTGGATGCAGTATATCCTAAACAAGACTGGAATATTCATGATGATACTAAAGTAATTGGCGGATATACTTGTCAAAAAGCGACAACGACTTTTGGCGGTCGACATTACACAACTTGGTTTACAACAGATCTTCCTTTTTCTTTTGGACCATGGAAATTACACGGCTTACCAGGATTAATTTTGGAAGCCAGGGATGATAAAAGTGAAGTTGAGTTTGAGTATTCTGGTTTTGATAAACTTGCTGATAGTGTTCAGATTACGATTGGTGCTCCGGTTGATGTTATTTTATCAGCACCTGAGGAGGTAGAAAAATTGTACAAGGCTTTTAAAACCAATCCGAAGGCGTATATGCAAACAAAATCGGGTGGATCTTCCTCTATAAAAAAGAGTGGAGTTTTTGTAACGAGCGACGTACCATTTTCAACTATCGACCCTAATAAAATTAAATCGATATCTATTAAAAATGATGATAATTATAAACCTTCTCCGGTCACTAATAATCCTTTAGAATTAAAACCATAATATGTTATTAAGATCTCTTACTGTTATTTGCTCTATACTTTGTAGTGCATGGGTTTTTGGGCAGCAGGTTGCCATTGAAGGGGTATTAGTAGATAAGGCGTCGGGAAAACCGTTAAATTATATCCATGTGGTACTGAAGTCGAGTGACCATAAGTTATTAACCTTTAAAGAGACTAATGTGAATGGGGCTTTTTCTTTAACGACATTGAAAGATGTGGGTGGAGCATATCTCGAGATTAACCACTTAGGCTACCAAAAAAAAATAATTCCATTGACAGATCTACGTACTAAAAAAACGATTGAACTCGAACAGAAAGCTGTTTTATTGGATGATGTTGAGGTCAAAAGTAGACCGAAGATCCGTCGAATCGGGGATACATTATCTTATGATGTTTCGACGTTTGCAAAGGATGAGGATCGTAGCATTGGTGAGATATTAAAACGGATGCCGGGTATAGAGGTAGGAGATAATGGAAGTATTAAGTATCAGGGAAAAGCGATTTCGAAGTTCTATATTGATGGAGACGATTTATTGGACGATCGTTACGCGATTGGCACAAAAACGGTACCACATAAGATGGTAAAAGATATACAGGTATTGACCAACCACGAACATATGAAAGTGTTGAAAAATAAGCGTTTTACAGATGATGTGGCGATAAATCTGGTTATTAAAGACGATGCTAAGCTCAAGTTAACCGGTCAGGCTAAACTGGGAGCGGGACTGCCCAAGCAATATGATGCAGAAGTCAATACGATCTTGTTCAATAAAAAATATAAGGTATTGAATGTGCTGCAGGGAAATAATATAGGTAATGACTTGACTGGTGATTTTACTGGATTTAATCAAAGTTCCGTGTTTGCACAAATGGGGTATTCACCTATAAATAATTTGCTTTCTGTAGGGACTGTTGGTGGTCCTCCTGTAGCAAAATCAAATTATTTTATGAATAATACAGTGGCTTTAAATGCAAATAATCTATTGAATATAAAAAATGGTTTGCAACTGAAGTCGAATGTACAGCTCTTGTATGATAAGAATAATACCACTTTTCAAGGAAAAACAAGCTATTTTTCGGAAGAAGGAGATTTTGTATTTGATGAAAACCAATATACAGAAACAGCTGAATGGCTCGCAGCATTTCGGTTGTCATTGAACAAGAACATGGAAAAGCGTTATATCAATAATACGTTCTCGTTCGAATACGAAAAAGAAGATCGGCGCGCCACAATAGGGAGTAATGGGAATACTATTTTCGGGAATTTGAACCATAAAATCAGAGGTTTTTCAAATCAATTGGAATGGGTTCCTCAACTTAAAAATGGAGATATTGTGCAGATCAATTGGTATATGCATTACGCCAATAAACCACAGACCTTAGCTTTTTCTCCTGGTCTTTTTCCGGATATCTTTGCTTCAGGAATATCATATGAACAAACACTGCAACATGTTGAAGTTCCCACAATTTTTACGAATGGTAGTATCGGATATAGGCTTCCCAAAGGAAAGATCAAACAATACTATACGCTGGGGGCAATGATGGAAGACCAAAAACTCAAATCGGGTATTGATATCAATAAAGAAGGAATTGTAAAGGCTACAGATGTTGATTCTACGGAGAATAATATGCACTGGAATCGTTCATCGTTTTCTGTCAATGCAGACTATGAATGGAGTATTAATAGACTAGCCACAAAGTTGAGTTTGCCTTTATCATGGCAACACACCAGTTATATTGATGACGGTTTTAGTATCGATAATAGCCAGAATAATCTTTTATTTAATCCTTCATTTTCAGCTCGTTTGCAAGTACACCAAGAGGATGAACTTAGTTTTTCTTATCAGAGAGGCAATACTTTTGGAACTATCGAAAATGTGTATCGAGGTTTACTGATTAGAAATTACCGGACTTTATCGACTAATAGTGGTGGGATCAATGAAAATAGGAGCAATAATTTTGGATTAAACTATAAGTTAGGTAAAACAATAAAACTGCTATTTTTTAATTTTGGATTGGGCTACAACCAATCCATATCAAGTACAATGCTTTCTAATGTAATCAATGAGGAGTCGACTCAAACACAGCTGATCGCCCAAGAAAATGAAGTGAAGTCCTATAGTGCTTCTGCTGGGATTGATAAATACATTTTTGCTTTATCGAGTACGGTGAAAATTGCTGCATCGTGGTCTTTGTCGGACTATAATCAGTTATTCAATGAGGAGATACTTCCATTTCAGAATACAAGTTATACGTTGAGGCCAAATATGGAATTTAAAATATGGAAGCAGTTGAACCTTTCTTATACTGGACAATTATCTTGGGTAAGTACGAAACAAAAGGGTGGATCTGATGAATTAAATAGAAATACATTTAATGCTTCACATCAAATGAGTTTACCGGTAAATCTATTTTCAAGCGTTCATTTGCGTTTAAGTGCTAGAAATACGTATTCGCATCAACCGGGATTGAAAGATTTTAATTATGTTTTCTTTGATACATTTTTACGCTATCGTCACAAGAAGTTGAAAACGGATTTTGAACTAAATTTGACGAATTTGGCAAATGTGAAGAAATTTGAAACCTATTACATATCGGCGAATATGCAGACTCATAATCAGTATGAACTACGAGGCAGGATGGCTGTTTTAAAAGTGGTGTTTAATTTTAAATAATAGTTGATCTAAAGGAAGTTTTACCCTTGACGGTTATTTTTACCCAACCTCGACCGCAGTAAGGTTAAAAGCTGTTGTTCTGAGATCGCTAAGACATCAACATCGATCCAAAGTAAATCTGGTTTTGACCTAAAAAGGCGACCTATTGTATTTAAAGCAGTTAAGTATGTCGTACGTTTAACTTGGTCATATTTTTTTTCGTTCCTAACTTTGATAAAGATTTGATTTTGGGTACGAAAAAAGCCAGATTCAAAACTTTGAATTTCTTCCCAAGGAATAAAAATGGATGTATCAGCGGTGTTATTTAATATACCTTGTTCCTCAATGCTTAATCCTGGTCGGCCATTTTTATGATCGATCCAGAATTTTATCTTGTGAAAATATAAAATATGTAAAGTTATGCATATTAAAAATATTAGTATGGGGGCATAGCTATTGGACGAGGTATAAAAGATGAAAAGTAATAGTACAATAAATGCAATACAAAGGAAAATTCCTGTCATAATATTGCTCTTCTTAAATTGTATATCTACCATAAGGACCTCTTTTAAATATTAAAATTATCTTTTTTATTTGATGCCCAATAAGGTGAAAAACTCCTCCTTTTTGTTTACAGCGATCGCTATTGATTTGCCATTGGTTAATTCGATCATATTTCCGGTAACTGTTTTTACAGCTTCTATGTTGAGGATAAACGACCGCTGAATACGAAAAAATAGTTGCTTATCAAGGATTTCTTCCATGGATTTGAGCGTAGCTTGTGTGGTATATGTTTTTTCGTAAACAACGATTTTTAGATAATCTCCCTGGGATTCAATATACAGGATTTCGTGTAATAATATTTTCACTAATCTTCCTTCTGATTTTATAAATATACGATCAGGTCTTGCTTCTTGTATCTTTGGGGTTTTACCGGCCAATACACTTTCTTTGGCTCTATTTACTGCTTTTAAAAAGCGATCGAATCGAACGGGCTTAACTAAGTAATCTGTTACCCCAGCATCAAAACTATCCAATGCGAAATCACGATGTGCGGTAATAAAAATAATAACAGGTGGATTGACCAAGGCATTTACCAACTCCATACCATTAATTTTCGGCATTTGGATATCGCTAAACATGATGTCAACAGCATTACTTTGTAAATACAGCAATGCTTCGACAGGATCTCCAAAAGAGCCGACAAGCGTAAGGAAGGGTATTTCTTTTACAAATGATTCTATAATTTCTCTACCAAGTGGTTCATCATCGGTGACGATACAGGTGAATTTATCCATGAGTTGCTAAATCTATTTTTAAGTTGACGATAAATTTATTTTGTAAATGCTCCATTTTAAGTTCGTGTTTATTGGGATATAACAATTGAAGTCTCTTTTGTAAATTAGATAGACCGATACCACCAAAGTTTTTTGTCGGGACAAAGTCTTCAACATCATTCTCAAGATGAAAGTAAAAATGATGATCCTTAACTTTTATCGTCAAATATATAAGCTGTTCTTTATTATTTTTGAGACCGTACTTAAAAGCATTTTCAATACATGTAAATGTTAAGAGAGGAGCGATGTATAAACCTAATAATGCACTTTCTTCAGGAAGATCAAATTGGATCTTTTTATCTACCGGGTATCGCATTTTTTCGAGTTCACCATAGTTTTTTATAAATTCCAATTCTTTCTGCAAGGATACTTTTTCCGTGTTAGACTCATAAAGTGTATAACTCATAATGTCCGAAAGACTTACAATCACCTCTGGCGTAGCGGGATCTTTCTTAATTGCAAGACCATAGAGATTATTTAAAGTATTGAATAGAAAATGTGGATTAAGCTGTGCTTTTAAAAAATTCTTTTCAATATTGATATTCTCAATTTCTAATGAAGCTTTTTCGTTTTGAATTTTTAAGGTTTTACTGTATAATTTTGAAATTTCAAATAGAATTTTGACAAAAAAGAAAGGCGATAGAATTGAAATGACAATGAATGCTTGTGAAATCATGCGTTTTACAGATACGGCTTGTATGAACGACTGATCGGCACTCATCTTAATAGCATTCTTTAGTTCTCCATTTTCTATTTCAAAGCCCAGCGCATGGTAGATTAGGGAGAAAAAATAGGTAGTAGCAATCCAGATAAATAACAATATCGGCAAACTAATGACTAGAAGTAAAATGATCTTATTCTTGCTACCGGATAAAATCTTGGGAAGTAACACATAAAAGAACAGATAGAAAACGAGCATATTAACGCTTGTCATCCTAATGGTTAGGATGGTAGCATTAAAAAAAGAGAGTTTATATGCAAGTATGTAGCTCAACAGCAATAAGATCGAAAAAGTGAACCACATGCAGACATGAAGTATAATTCGACTGGTTTTGCTGTATAAACTATCAAAATCAAATTCAGCTATTTTACTTGTTAAATAACTAGATAAAATTCTCGTATCCTGCGACATGATGTTTGTTTAAATGATCAACCAAATATAGTTTTTTGAACGAGTTATAGGATTACTTTTCATATAAAAAGAGAATTGCTTATGGTGTTTACGATCGCTTATTAGCAGATTCATGATTCACCTATTGCCCTATTTCAGCATATGTTCCACTATAATATTCGTATCAGTGCATTCAATACATTGACCATATTGTGGCCTATTATGGGATAAATCAGATTACCTGTAAATTTCCTCAGCAAGCCAAGACTTAACGAAGATATCAGCGTGAGGTAGATGATGGTTATGATATCAAATTTGAGTTGATGATCTTCCGTTAACACAAGGCCATGTGCAACACTGAATAGCAGGGTCACGATAATAAATCCCCAGCCAAATGAGATGCCTTTGATATTCCATTGGGGAGTAAAAGCTTGATCAAGAAGCCAAAAGCAAATGCCTCTAAAAACTAATTCTTCGGTTAAGCCTGGCATTGTAGCCTGGAAAGCGAATGTCTCAAGATCAAAATGACCTCCTTTAGGGAATAAGATAAATTTGAAAATCAAATCAAAAAGTAAGAATCCAAGGAATATGGATATACCGAATTTCACCTGTTTCTTTGCATTACTTTTCAAGGTGAATCCGATCTGCTCAAGATGGGTTTTGCTTACCGAGAAAATGATGGTCAGCGATAACAATAAACTCAATATTTTACCGATCCATGAAAATTTAAGGCCGATCGAATCAAGGCTAAAATATTGTCTGCTAAAATGTTGGATATAACAATCCGCTAAAAAATAGACGATAAAAAGGATTAAAAATTTTGTATTTACTTTTTTCGTTTTGGCAAAAGCAATAGCCATTAACGGTAGCATCAAAGAGATCCAAATAAGCGGTGTGAATAGTGACATATCTTTTAATTTTTCTTAAAAATATGTGAATGCAGCATTCGATGAAATTTCTACCGATGAAAAGGTGGAATCAGCCGATGGAAGGTGTTTTTTGATCGATAAAGGAATTGCATACAACGCTGATCAATGGTTTAAAGCACGATCAAAAAAGTTAGTAATGGGTAAAATCACTTCATGTCGCATGAAGTGATTTTTAAAATAACCTAACTAGCTCTTCAAAAACTGAAAGTAAAATCCACAGGGTATGCGTTTAAATGGATTGATCGATCCTTTAATTGCTGTCATTTTACTTGATGTAAGAAAGAATGGATAGGTGAAGTGATCATGTAAAGACTGTTTTTCAATCTTATACGATACGATTATCCAGGTAGGTGAGCTTAATGAATTTGCAATTCTGCTTTATACTCAAAAATTTCAATAATCTGTTGAGCCACATCCTGACCAAGGATATCTGTCACCATATATAAGGCTGCATCTATACCTGCTGTGATGCCTGCAGTAGTTAATAAGTCACCCTGATCAATATATCGAGGCCCTGTTACAACTTGACTGTCCGGATTTAGTTCTTGTAACAGATCTGTCATCATAAAATGACTGGTAATAGATTTTCCATCTAAAAGCTTAGTATTCGATAGTAATAGCGCACCTGTACAAATACTGGCAATTACAGTATCACGTTGTGCCTGAGCTGTAATCCATGCTGTGAATCGGGATTCAAAATGCTCGTCTTTAAATAATTTGATAACTGTTTCAGGAAATGCTCCAGGTACGATAATCAGATCTGCTTGTGGACAATTATCAATTGTATATTTAGGAATAATTTGCATGGTATTGGATTCTGCAAATATAGGCGTAGTATCCAAGGCAACAGTATAACAATTAAAGCTGTTTGGTATTATTATATTTGCTTTTACAAATACATCTAAAGGTCCGTTTAGATCTAATACTTCTACTTGGTCAAAAACAAAAAATGCAATGTTTTTGATGGTTTTATCTTTGTTGATCTCCATTTTAGAAAAGGTATTTATGAATTAATGTTGAAATGTGTTTCGATACTGTATTGCACTAATTTTATAGTATTTATAGAACAGTTTGTTTAAGGAGCTGACCTGATCATAGCCACATTGTACACTGATGATCTTTAAAGCGTCAGCAGTATAGGCAAGTAGCTGTTTGGCTTTTTCTAAACGTATTTTTTCGATAAATTGTCCAGGCGGAAAAGAAGCTTCTTTTTTAAAGACGCGTGAAAAATTGCGGGGACTCATGTTTACTGCGGATGCTAGTTGTTCAAGATTTAATGTTTCTTCAATATGTGCATTAGCATAGTGATAGATTTTTTGAACAAGTTCACTCATTTCTTCAACGGCAGGTAGTTCTTCGGAAAAGAGCGATTGATCCGAGAGCCTATGTACTCCAAATACCAGATGCTTGGCCACCTGTATGGTCATGTCCCTTCCCAAATCTTCTTCAACTAAATGCAACGCCAGATTGATTCCAGAAGTTATCCCGCCAGAACTATAGATATTGCCATCCTTTAAAAAAATAGATCGGGCGTCAACATGAATTTCAGGATACATACTTTTAAGCAGGCCTGCATATTTCCAGTGTGTGGTCACTGTTTTATTTTTCAGCAGACCGCTTTTGGCCATTAGAAATGTGCCGACGCAGATCGAAGCTAGGCGATTTACCTGCGGATATATTTGCTTGAGCCATGTATAGACCGTTTCATCAAGATTTTCAAATAAATTGGGGTGCGTGCCCGCAATGATCAAGGTATCTATAGGTGTTGTTATATTGAAAATACTTGCGTCGCATTGGAGCTTGATACCTGAATTTGATGTGACAGTTTCAGATTTTAATGCCGACAGGTAATGAAGCTGATAGGGTGCGCCATAACCTACTTTTTTTACAATTTCATTGGCCGTATGAAAGACATCAGTAGGTCCTGCTACATCCAATAATTGTACATCTGGTAATATCAAAATGGCAATATTTTTCTTATCCATGTCTCAACGTAATTTGCATATTGATTAGGACAAAGGTACTCGATCGTAACAGGATCATCAATGACAATATGCTGTGTTATCGTGCCATTTTTTTGATAATTTATTTAAAGCTTATGGATATACTTGAATGGTTATTTCATTATTTTGATCCGCTCAGGATGTGAACTTTTTAAAATAAAACCTGCTATCAGGTCAATTTTATGATGAAGGGGGTATCTGCATGTTGAAGTCCGATGATAATAAAATAGCATGGAGCATACTTATGCTACCATGCTATTTTATTTTTTCACTGATCTTCTCTACCTTATATATTTGTTGGAAAAGGATCTTCGAATAGGATGTTTTTATCAAACAGATAAAACTCATCTTCTTGGAGTAAGCATTTTTCCAGATCCAGCATTACTTTTTTTTCGTTTATGTCTTGTCCGATAAAGACAAGTTCATTTATCCTGTCGCCCCATTGTTTACTCCAGCGACTTTCAATATAGTCTTTGTTGGCCACATAACTTTCAAACTGTATGCGTTCAAAGTAAGACATGCTGCTCCACCACACGCCAGCTGTTTCTAGGCGTGAAGATCCGCCTGCCTGAGAAAAATTTAAAGCTTCATCCCGACGAGAAGCTAGCCAAAAAAGACCTTTGGCACGTATAATACCTGCGGGATAGTTATGGTTTAAGTAATGCCAAAACCGTTCAGGATGAAAAGGTCTTTGATTTCTGAATACGAACGAACTAATCCCGTATTCTTCAGTTTCAGGAACATGATGCTCCGACTCCAACTCCTTTTGCCATCCCGCCGAAGTCTGGGCTTCATCAAAATCAAACAGGTTGGTGTTTAATATTGCTTTTGGACTTACCTTTCCAAAAACAGAACTGATAATATTTGCTCCTGGATTTAATTTGTGTATCGCAGCCTTTAAAATACCAACTGTTCCAGCATCCACCAAATCTGTTTTATTCAGGATGATGACATTGGCAAATTCGATCTGATCTGTAAGCAGGTTGACAATGGTTCGGTCGTCCCCCTCCATATCCGTTAGATTTCGGTCCTGTAGCAGTTCATTTGTTCCAAAGTCCTTGAAAAAATTAAAGCAGTCCACGACGGTAACCATGGTGTCGATGTAGCTGAAACGAGACAAGTCTATCCCATGTTCTTCGTCAACATAGGAAAAAGTCTGCGCTACCGGAATAGGTTCACTGATACCTGTACTCTCAATCAATAAATAATCAAATCGTCCTTCATTTGCAAGTTTTTCAACTTCAACCATGAGATCTTCACGGAGTGTACAGCAAATGCAACCGTTGCTCATTTCGACTAATTTTTCTTCTGTACGCGATAGCGTGTTTTGATTTTCAACCAATCGTGCATCGACATTCACTTCGCTCATATCGTTGACGATAACTGCAACTTTTAAGCCCTCTTTGTTCTGCAAAATATGGTTAAGTAAGGTTGTTTTTCCAGCACCAAGGAAACCGCTTAATACGGTGACCGGAAGTTTCTTGCCGATGCTTACATCAGGATTTGATAAGGATGTTTCTGTCTGCATGTAGTTAATTTTTTAGCGTTTTATATAAGCATTATGAGTAGAAGTATTCAGTTTATAGCCTTGTTAATTTTAACCTAAATCGAGCCTTCAACTATTTTTGTAAACCAGCCAATGATATTTTGATAATGTTGAAAACCATACAAGCGGATGAATTTTTTCGTTTCGGGCTTATCTAGATCATGATAAACAGCAAGTCTCCTGGTTGCAAATTCTTTGGTAAGACTGATCTTGCAATCATTTACCAAACAGGTTTTCCATTGTTCAAATGTTTGAGGTATCATATATAATCTGTTTTCTGAATTGTTATACAGAAACAAATGTAGGAAATAATTATATCAAATGCAATTAAGTTGCATTTGATATAATTATAAAAAGTGAAGAAATAAATCTGGTACAAACCCAATATTATTAAAAAAATGCATGTTGATTCAAATGATCTATTGTTTTAAGTAAGGGGGGGCAAATATTGTCGATGGGGCGATACAGGAAAGGTATGTGATGTTTGTTGCTTGCTTGTTTTTATGCTGCTCTTAGAGATGACATGATTTGGTTATTTATAATTAATGCTCTGTTAATATGCGTTCTATTTCTTTGTAAGGAATAGTTAACCGTATTATTTTGAATTTATGCCTCTTATAAAACGCCACGACCTGAAAGAACACTGGAATAAATTTGTTATCGAAGAATGTGAAGAAGCGTTTTATCAGATTTACGAATACTATCATCATTACCTAAGCTATGTCGGCACCAAACGTGGTTTTGCTATTGATATTATTCAAGATGCCATTAACGATGTCTTTCTTTATTTATGGGAAAATAGGATAAAAAGCAGTGCGATACAGAATCAGCATAATTACATTATTACCATATTTTTGCGCCAGCTATTCCGTGGCGACGCAAAAAAATACGAAATGATACCTACCATGGCTACTTTATTAGAAAACTGTGAGGTACCTTCTGTTGAAGATGGATTTATACAGCGTTATACGGAAGATGAGGTCGGTCGCTTTGTAAAAGGAAAAGTAGATGAGCTTGGCGAGAAGCAACGCTTGTTGATTTATCAGAAATTTTACCTTGGATTATCCTATCATGAGATCGCTGTTGCAAATGGTATTTCGATCAATACGGTCTACAACACCATCTATAAGTCTGTCGATAAATTACGAAATCTATTGACTGCCGAACAAGAAACCTTCCTTAAAATAGCCATTGGCGCCCTTTCAACATTTTTTTTATTTTTTTTAGAAAATCAGTAGTGAAAAAAGCTTACTCCATGCTCTATTGATCAAATGAAGAAAAATAAAACATGGAAGAACTGAATCTGAAAGCATTATTAGCAGATGAGAGCTTCATTAACTATTGTAAAGGATACCCTGCTCATGATGTTGCCAAATGGGAGAATTGGCTTCAGGATCGTCCGCAGTATCGTAAAGAAGTTGAAGAACAGAAGCGTATCGTACAAGCGCTGGCATATCATGTTACTGTTACGACTGCTGAAGATAATTATCTTAGACTCAAGGAGCGGATCGCTAAAAAAAATAAGAAACTGGATACAGGTTTTCGGATTTCCTCATGGCTAAAGATCGCAGCTTCAATACTGCTCATCTGCTCCATCTCTTACTTGATTTTTCGTCAATCTTTTCTGTTTAAACCTGATAACAGTACGCAAAGTTTAGTAATACCAGGAGAAGATAAAGCTCTATTGACTCTGGCAGATGGCTCTACGATTTCATTAGATGAAGTTGCCGTCGGAACATTAGCCTTAGAAGGCGGAGTCCGTGTAGAGAAAACAAAAAGTGGTCAGCTTATTTACAGTGTTTCCGAATCGGAATCCAATAACAAGAGTGCATCAAATACGATTGCAACTCCTAAAGGTGGGCAATACCGGCTCACATTGCCCGATGGTTCTAAGGCTTGGTTGAATGCCGCATCGTCTTTACATTATCCAATACATTTTGAAAATAATGAGCGGAGAGTAAAAATGACCGGTGAGGTGTATTTTGAAATTGCCAAGATGGAAAAGCGTCAGCATGGCCGGATGGAGCGCATCCCTTTTTATGTTGAAACAGCACACCAGGAGATCCAAGTATTAGGTACGCATTTTAATGTGAACTCCTATCCCGATGAACCCGGAATAGTTACCACACTGCTGGAAGGAAGTGTGCGGGTTACCTCTTCTTTAAACGGCGAATCGATTCTGTTGCGTCCCGGACAGCAATCATTCTTAGATAAACACTTTGTTGTGGGAGACGCAGATGTCGAGCAGCAGGTAGCGTGGACTGCCGGAGATTTTGTTTTTAAAAGTGAGTCACTAGCAGGTATACTGCGTAAAGTTTCACGTTGGTACGATGTCGATATCGTATGTCCACCACATTTAGGAAAACTCAAATTTGATGGCATTGTTTCGCGTTCTCAGCCCTTGACTGCTATTATGGATATGGTTGAAATAACGGGAAAAGCAAAATTGAAATTGATAGAAAGGAGGATTATTGTGACCGATTAATACCTCTATAATACCTGATCGGCTTTTAAAAAAAGGCCAAAGGTGCTCGTAACACCTCTGGCTAGTGCGTTAAGCTGATCGATAACGTTGTGCGAACAAAATCATCAATTAATATTAACGACAACAAATATATAAAATATTCATTTGCATTGGGTAAACACCCGTCATGAATCTGCTATATAGTCTTGTTAAAGGACAATAAATACATATGAATTTTTATCAATGCATGCGTGTTATGAAAATCACCATGATGTTAATGACTTGCTTGTTGGTTCAGGTCAGTGCGTCTACTTTTGGACAACGTATTACACTGAATAAACAAAATAGCAACATACCATCCATATTACAGGAATTCAGAAAACAAAGTCAGTACGACTTTTTTTATGATACTGAATTATTTAAAAATACCAAACCGATCCATATTAACCTGAAGGATGCTTCCATTGAACAGGCATTAATGGCTTGTTTTTCCGATCTACCTTTTCGATATGTGATTAAAAATAAATTAGTAGTGGTGACCGATGCTCCAGAAAATGCTGGAAGCAAATCCAAACCCGAACAACAGCAATTTACGATTACCGGAAGGGTGCAAGATGTGCATAATAAAGCGGCTCTTGCAGGGGTCACCATTCGGGTCAAGGGTCTTTCATTGGGTGCGACTACCGATGCCTCGGGCAATTTTACAATCATCGTTCCTAAAAGCACACAGGTGTTTGTATTCACCTTATTGGGATACCAATCCCGAGAAGTATCGATTAATGCCGCCGAACGTAATATCATGATCCAGCTGCGTTCTGCTTCAACAGCATTAGATGAGGTGGAAGTCAGGGTACAGGCGCGACGTAAAGCAAATACTGAAGTTGCTGTTTTGGAAGAGCGTAAACGCGCGTCTATTGTGCAAGATGCTATTTCAGCAGAATTAATAGAACGTACAGGAAGTATTACAACGACTCAAGCTTTGCAAAGGGTTACCGGAGTAACGGTTACAGACGATAAATATGTTGCGGTACGTGGTCTTGGTGACCGGTCGGTTATTGGACAGCTGAACGGAGTACGTTTGGCATCATCCGATCCAGATCGCAGTTCTATTCCTTTAGATTTAGTTCCTGCTTCTTTGCTGGATAATATCACCATCTATAAAACGGTGACACCTGATAAACCTGCAGATGCTGCTTCTGGAATTGTAGAATTGAAAACAAAGTCTGTACCTGATCGGATGACTTTTGAAGTGATTGCACAGACGGGTCTAAATGCTAATATCGGAATGGGAGGGAAGTACAATAGTTTATGGAATAGTGACATGGGCTTTTTGGGCACAAAGATCAATAATAAAAATCTGTCGACTGATTTCTTAAATCTGGCGAAAGAATATCCCGCAGGTTTATCATCGATCCATAATATGATTGCCAACAGTAATTACAGCAACGATGCTTATCAGGAGGTTGGAAGAATTAATGGGATCATGCAGGGCTTTGATCCTGTGATGACGAGTACTTATAAAAAAGCGCCATTGAACCAGCTGTATTCGGCAACATTTGGAAACAGTTATGACTTGTTCAATAAAAGGCATAAGCTGGGTGTTATTTTAGGGGGTAATTATTACAGAAGAACGACCGATATAAGCGGGGGGGACTTGACGCAATATAGTATCTATCAAGGGGTGGTGACCGGTAATCCGGACGTGTACAGTGTTCGTAATATTCCAAATTATATTACACCTAATAGTTTGTATATGGGTAAATATCAGACTTATAAGGAGAATACAGGTACGGAGACTCTGAATTATGGAACTCTGGCGGGTTTAACTTACCGATTCAATCCACAGCATGAAATTAGTATGCAATATCTCGGGAGTTGGGGTGGTGAAACCAAATCAACCCATCTTGCCGGCAGATATGAGTATACGGGTTTACCAGGAGAAGTGAAAAGCACAACTTATTCGCTAAAACAGACTTTCAGAAACTTGAATACCTTCAATTTACAAGGCGAGCATAAGTTCTTAAAAGGAGATCTTTCTCCTCGTTTAAGTTACAATGTGGCGAGCTCAAAATCTAAACAGAATGATCCCGATTTTCGTTTCGCAAGTTTAGCTGATTATATACCACGTGATGGGGGCTATTATAGTAGACCGGTCGTTGGTGCAAATAATGGTGCAACAGAAGAGGTTTATAGTAAACATCTGTATGCGCTGACTTCGGGTTATGTGAATGGATTTGGTACATATGGTATTATGCAGGCGGAACCGAATGGTAGGAGATGGCGAAATCTGACAGAACAGAATTATAATTACAAAGCTGATATCAGCATTCCGTTCCGTTTATTAGGTCAGAAGCAAGAGTTCAAAACAGGGGTAAACTATTTGTTCCGAGATCGGGATTTTACAGAAAACCAGCTGTTCTTACCAGGATCGAATTTTACCGCTAATAAAGCAATACCGCTTTATGATGTTGAGGGTAATCTGAATCGTCTTGTCAGTAATGAGATCATTGGGGTGAAGATACCGACAGCAGGTCAGGGTGAAGGTATGATGCCTATCGGTGGATTTTTATATAACAGTCAAAAATCACCCAATAATTATACTGGTTATTTTGAAACGAATGCCTTATATGGTATGCTTGATCTGAAATTGACAGATAGGTTCCGGATGGCAGGGGGTGTTCGATTTGAGATGACCAATATTGGCTCTACAGTCGATACAGCTGGCGTATTTTTGGATCCTTCATTAACAACAGGCGCCAATGGAGAAGCGCCTATTCCGCTTAATCCGATTGATCCTAATTCTGTCTATAAAACGGGTTATAAACCTTTTTATTCGTTGAATGCGACGTTTACATTAAACGATAACATGAATTTCAGAGGCGCTGTCAACACCACTTTGGCTAGACCAGAGCTGCGTGAGATCACGAATGTTTTTGAATTTGACGCTTTTCAAATGGGGTTAGTCGTTGGAAATCCAAATCTGAAAAATCAATATACACAAAATGCAGATTTTAGATGGGAGTGGTTTCCTGCGAAAGGTGAGGTTATTGCCGTTTCGGCTTTTGGTAAGCGTATCGAAAATCAGTTGGTCAAGGTGTTTAATCTTGAAACCCAAGGATTGGCAGCAACTTATCCAGAATTTCCGACCATACAATTCCAGAATGATGTCAATATTGGTAAAGTCTGGGGAGTCGAGTTTGAAGTGGTTAAAAACTTGGGAACTTTGGTCGATCCTTTGCGTAATTTTTTCTTAGGCTCAAACCTAATGCTTGCTCAGAGTAAAATCCAGAAATCAGCAGCGCGCTATGAAGCAAATCGTTCGTTGGATCGGCATTCACCAAAAAATAGTCCGTTGTTTGAGCAAGCTCCCTATTCAATAAACGCTTGGTTAAATTATGATAATGATCAATCAGGAACAGATTTAACGATGACCTTTAATATGGTCGGAGAACGATTGGTCCAAATCAATTTAACAGGCGAGCCAGATCTTTATACACAGCCAGTTCCTTATTTGGACTTTGTATTTAGTCAACGGATTAACAAAAGAATTCTCTTTAAGGGCTATGCCAAAAATATCATGAACCCGGCCATTAAAACGGTGTATGCTAATCCGCAGACGGGAGGCAAATGGTACGGTAATGAGTACATCAACCGTAGTTATAAACGTGGTGCTGAAATCATGGTGGGCTTTACTTATAATTTATTGTAGTCATGCGATATCAACAAATAAACTTCAAGAAATACAGATGCTATAATGCGATGCCTGCTTACTGGTTTCGTTTAGTCGATAACTACCTTACTTATGTGGCAATTATAGTGCTGTCTTTCGTATTCACTTCCTGTAAAAAAGAAAAAATTGAAATGGGGGTGGACAATCGGGCGGTAACGGAAAACCGTGAACGATCAAATGTCCGTATTGTAAACATAGCAGGATATAATCAGGTTATTTCGGGAAAAGATAGTTTAACCAATTTTATCGTGCGTCGTCCAGACGCTCCAGATGCCGACCAATATCCCGGTACACCCTATTTTCCTGTAGACGGACGATTGGGTAAAAGTTGGGTAATTCCGCAAGATCTTTTTAACCAGCAGGATCAGGTAAAGCTTACGTTGGGCGCAAGAAGTTATCAGGGGAATTTATATCCGGATATTACTTTTCAGGCACCAAACGATTATAATAAACCCATGGATTATTTCCTGATGCCCACTATTTTTATGGATGGCCAACCGGATATCGTACCGGTACCACGCGCAGTTTCCTCTCCTTCAAAACCAGATCATTTTAAAATTCGGATTGTGAATCTTGGAGGAAATATTAAACATCAGACCATGGGCTTGTTGGGTATGCAAGAAGATCTTACTGGCGCAGTATCTCTGGCTTACGCAGACGGTACTCTTGTTCATTCACAAACGAATAATATAAACGTAAGTACGGTCAGTTCTTCTTACATTGAATTGCCTTATGGTACTTATCAGTTTAGGTTATTGCTACAAGACGGAAGACAAATTCCAGCTGTAGGAGCAGATACTTATGAATACACCGTCCTTCATCCGTCGACTTCAACAATTGCGATCAGCCATTCCAGCAACAGCAATCTGCATTATGCTCCCGTCGCAACCTATCAGCCAGGAGGTGTGTATACGATAGTTGTTGCTCCAAGAGAATTTAATTATCATGTAGACGAAGTCGACAACACGTCATCTTATTACCAGAATGCTTTTCAGGTGCTTAGCGATGTAACAGCTCCAGCCAACCGCACTTATTTTCGTATTCAAGCGGCTAATGCACTAGCTGGACAGTCCGTTCGTTTTCGAATTGATGGTAAAATTCTCGCAGATGCTTTGACTTTTGGTCAGGCGGGTAATTATCTCAATCTGATTCAAGGAACACATGTTATAGAAGCCCTGGATATGTCAGGCAAGGTATTGGCATCTGTAGAACAGGCGTTGCAACCTGCACAAAATTATACCATTTGGCTTTATCCCGGACAGGATGGTAAGGCAAAACTGCTACTTGTTGCGAATGATTTAAGTGGCTCTGTGTATACGGGAGCTCAGGATGATGCCAGTTTTGCCCATTTGCAATACCAATTTTATTTTCCCAAACGCTTTTTAAACTTATCTATTGGAAATCCATATGTGACTTTCACAGCAGGAAATGGACAGTCTCCCGCTATGGCATTAGATAATCGTGACGCGGTAGAAAATCTACAGCCTGGAATTCCGAAGATGGAAAGACCATATATCGGATATCGAACGATCTATAATCCTTTTGAATTTATGGTCTACCGTTCTACACCAGATGTCGTTCCTGGCACTTGGGCAAATGATATCGCTGTATTGACACATGAAGCTTTTATCGCCAATAAAAAACTCTATGAGAAACCAGGACGGCCTGCTCCTGTACAAGAAGCGGGCGTATATACAGTTGCTCTTATTGGCAAGAGTTCTAAAGATGTGACTCCGTCAGATAAAGCAAGAATGATTTTAGTTAAACATACTCGATAATGGGGAGGTACAGATTTTCTGGACTGATCATTATTTTAAATAATATTTACATGAAAAATCAACGATTAACGATTTACTTATTGGTGTTGCTGCTGTGTGTTTCGCTATTTACAGGTTGCGCTAAGGTCGAATATACAGCCATCGCAGAACCTGCCTATCTACGGGTTTTCAATAACCTCAACTATATCCAGACTTTAGGGAGTAAAGATGATAAAGTTCCTTACTTCTGTATGTTGATCAATCCTAAGTTTGGTACAGGAGGTGCAATAACCGGCGCCGAGATTGTAGGCGATTTTTTGGACAAGAGAGCAGCGTATGCTCCGCCTTATCCATCACATATCGGAAATAGCACAACAGTGGACAATCCTGAATATCCAGGAAAGGAAAATGTGTTGGTAGGTCCTATCTTAAATGGATTTGATTTAAGCAGCTGGGCTCAAGTTCCATCAGGAGAGTTGCGCATCGTTTTCGCCTATCGACCAAAGAATACCATTCCATTTTTTGAATTAGAAAGCCATCTACAGACCGATATTTTAATTGATACGGTGATCAATCTTGCAAGTAAAGAGGTGTATACGTTGCATTTGCTACAAAAAGATTTTGTAACCAAAGCGCATGGATTACTCTTGCGCCAAGAGAATTTTCATAAGTTACCGCTTTCTGATTCGTTGGTATATGTCAATTTCTATAACATGAGTGCTAAAGGTTTCGTAGATGCAGATCTGAGTTTGAAAGATGATGATTATGTATTGCGGAGTTTTAAAAATGGCATCAAAGACGAAATGAATATTTTTCTTTCGCTTTATGAAAGTCAGGATAATCCTATTCTTCAATCGCCTACAGTAATCGGTTATAAAGGTAAATTTTTAACACGATTGACCCGCAATAGTACCAGTGCTACAGTAAGTCCTTATATGAGTTTTCCGCTCTGGGCGAGCAGTAAAAGTAATGGTATTCAAACAGATATCTGGCAACGGTTTGATTTCTTTTCACCGGGTATGGATATCACCAATAATCCTTTTTTCTCTGGTGAGATCGCTACCGGAGGTAATTGGGCTTCGGTAAATTGTCTGAAGAACGGAAAAGTATTCTTGGGCGGATCTGACAATGGTACACAACTGCCGAATCTTTTGGTTAACGTACATTCCGGCACCCATAACCCACAGACATTTGCAACAGTAAACACGTTGGAAGTTGTAAATGGTCGGATTTATCTAACCACTATTCAACGAAAATACGCCCCACCAATTTACTAACAGTTAGATAGGAGATTTTAAATATGAACTATAAAATAATCGATAAGTGGTGGAATAAGGTACAGCAGTATGTGCTGTTTATACTTGCATTTTTCCTTTTCTCTTGTGAACATCCCGATTTAACAGTGGTTGTACCGAACGAGAACCTACGTCCTGCATCGGATTTTATCAAGAATAATTACGAAATGACCTTATTCAGTGCCGCACTGGAAAAAGTTGGTTTGACGGAAACGTTAAATGAAAAGGGGCCTTATACTGTTTTGGTTCCTACTGATGACGCATTTAATGAATTGGGAATATTTAGACCATCTGATTTTGATAAGATGGATCTAGACAGTTTAAAAAAGGTGATCCAATACCATATTCTTCCGCGCCGTATGTTGTTACGGGATATTCCCTCGAATGGAGTTGATGTACGCTATGCCACGCTAGCTGGAACGGAGTTATATGCTTCGCTTGGTTCGGTAGGACCAAATGGGGGTACACCTGCTAATGAACTTTTTTTTAGCGGAGCAAAAGCAACCCGGAAAGATGTGATTTTATCCAATGGTGTGCTGTATGTTTTAGATAAAATGATGAAACCGCATTTTGATACCTCTATTCAGGCTTGGTTGGCAGCACGTCCTACCTACCGTGTTTTTGTAAGTGGGTTGAAGAAATTTGGTTTATGGGATCAACTGGCAACGAATGGGCCCTTCACCATCTTTGCGCCGACCAATGAAGCATTGGAAGAAGTGGGTATTACCGAAGAAACATTACAAACATTAAGCCCAGAAAAATATCGTGCTGATGTGCTGTTTGGATCTTACCTCATCTATGACAAACACTTTTTTGTATCCGATGCTAAAGTTATGGGGATCATTGCGACTACTGGGGGCTATACCTATCAGTTAAAGAACAATCTGCATGAGATGAGTTTTGCTGCGGGAGAGGACTACCCCAGTTTTATATTAAGTTACTACCTCAGATTACGTGCAGACCGTACCGTCACAGCACCTATAATTGCTCAAGTATCGTATGGAATCAGGGCAAAGATGGACTATCTGTGTCGTAATGGTGTGGTACATGATCTTAATCAAGGATTGGTAAGACCTGAACAGGCTATTAAATAATATCACAAATTATGCTGATGAAAATGCAACAAATCAATACACTATATAAGCTGGCCTTTATGGGCTTGCTCATGACGCTGTTATTTGCCGCCTGTAAAAAAACAGAGTTTATGCCTGCGGCGGAAGGCGAGCAGGTGCCTTATAAACCTGAGGCGACTGAGAACGTTATCGAAATATTAGGTAAAAATCCGGATGCGACAATATTTTATACGGCTTGGAAAAAGAGCAGCATGGAGGAGAAAATCAAGGAAAAAGGAAGTAATACCACCTATACTTTGTTGGTTCCCAACAATGCGGCGATGATCGCATCGGGACTGACCGAAGCAAAGATTGCACAAATGCCACGGACAGATGTAGACAGCCTCCTGTTATTTTATACGGTTTTGGGTATGATATCCCGTGATGAACTTCGAGATAATAGTTTACCTGTAAAAAGTATGCTGATGAATCCGGGTTTACGAGTTCCTTTTTATGAAGGTGGAGTGGGATCAGGTCTTGGCCAACGCTATGATCCCTACTATTACAAACATTATCTGGCTATACGCGATGACCAGTTACTGATCAATGGAAAGAAAGTAGGTAAAATTAACTATCAACCAGCACGCAATGGTGCCGTTTATTTTTTGGAGCAAACGGTTTATAAACCTACAAAAACGGTTTTGGAAGCATTGGAGCAGGATGGTCGTTTTACCATGTTTCTCGAATTACAACGTCTTTCTGATGAAAGTTTTGCAGAAACGATGGTGACTCAAATGGAGCCTTTATTTGGTTATAAAATGTCTCCTGAAGAATATTGGCAGAATTTTCCTGATGCGCGGGAGCCCTATACAAAAAAATGGATGATCGGACCAACACCTAATCCCGATTATGCTGATCCCAATATCACCATATCGACTTGGTTTGCACCTACAGACGCTGCATTTAAGCGTGCTGGATTTAAATCTGTAGCAGAAATGCTTCAATTCAATGAGACTCGAGGCCATGTGTATTTTGATGAGACGACGTTCCAACCCTCTGGTGGTTTTCCATTGGATAGTATCGTCAACTATCATCGGGATTGGGGACGCTTTTTTGCGATCAAAGATCCGGCTTATGGGTTGGCATATCCCAATAGTACGGTATTTTTTAGTAATGATCTGACGGCCGATTTCTTACAGGATTATTACGTCAACATCGGTGGAAATGCGCAGGTGGAATATGCCTATAAAAATCCTTTTGCTTTTACAGCATCCAATAGAAAGCTATCCATGACCATAAAAGAAAGTGGCGGTACACCTGTACAGATTATCGATACCGATATCAATACCCTCAATGGACCGATACATGTTGTGGACAATCTGCTGTTGCCAAAGGGATTTAAATTAAAGTAGACGCTTAAAATCGAATAGAACCTCAAATATAAGAGCATATCGATACGATTTTAGATGAACGCTGAATAATAAAATGAGCTTGCAAGCTCTGATTAATGATTGATAGATGAAACTACAGCTAAGATATTATAAGCAATTAGTGATACTGCTTTTTGCAACTTTTTTGATTACCTCCTGTAAAAAGGACGAGGTACTCAATAGTCATGACAATAATAGAGTCAATTTGGTCATAGCCGACAACTTTAATCTGTCCAGTTTTAGTGCTGTTTTACGTAAAAGCGGTATGGATAAGGTTGTACAGCATGGTGAAGGCCCCTATACTTTATTGGCCCCTTCAGATGCCGCTTTTTCAACAGCAGGTTATAACGGTCCGGTCGCAGTTTTGGCTGGGAATACGAAAATGATCAGCAGAATTGCCAATTATCATACATTGGACGGGAAATATGAGTTGAATAAACTTCCTTTTTTGTTTAATCAGGAATTGCGGACTCGGGGTGGAAAGATGTATGCAACGCATTGGATAAAAGGAAGAGATACGGTGTTGACCCTCAACGGATCACGTGTATTGGCCCAAAACATTGCCGCGTCCAATGGATTGATTCAGGTTTTAGATCGTGTTCTGACACCTTATGTACACGATTTGATCGGGAGTGCTATTGCCGCCGATCCCAACATTACTTTATTTGCTCAAGCATTAAAGAGTTCGGGAGTTTTACAGACCATAAGCGGTGCTGGTCCTTATACGGTTTTTGCTCCAGATAATGCAGCGATGCAGGCTTTGGGATATAGTACGGTGCAGCAAATCCAGTTGGCAGATCCTGTTAAGCTTCGAAGTTTCTTGCTTTACCATATTGTGAAGGACAGACGTTTCGTATACGATTATATTCTCAGTACTGGCACTTCAAATATGGCACAACAGGGTATGATGGATGGTAACAGTATCACCATAAAGCTGGTGCCAAATCCAAATGCTCCAGCATCTTTCCAAGGGATTAGCTTACGTGGGATAGGGAATACTGTAGATATCAAATTACTGAAACAGGATATGTTAAGTGGAAACGGGGTATTACATGTGATCGATGGTGGTTTGCGGATTACTCAATAATCAAATTAGGATTAGCTAAAAGAAATTAAAAATGAATAGTTATATCAATATGAAGCCAAGATCTGGTCCGTTTTTAGGGAAAGATATGCTTTGGTGGATAAAAATAAAAGCAGCCTTATTGTGCTTCTTCTTTTTAATGGGTATCTCTGTTTTCGGACAGGAAACATCAGGTGCTTTAACAGGGCGTGTTCAGAATATTGACGGGAATGCTGTAGCTGGAGCTTCGATTCTGGCTATACATACGCCTTCGGGAACACGCTACTCACTTGCTACGGATAGAGATGGTCGCTACACGTTAAACAATCTTCGTATAGGAGGACCCTATACGGTGACGGTGAGTATGATCGGGATGCAAAGTGATACACGTTCGGATATTCAAGTCCGTCTTGGTGCCGCACAGGAACTCAATTTACAATTGCAGGAAGGCAATCAGGCATTAGCAGAAGTTGCTGTAACTGGTCGTTTACAGAGACAACGTGCGGATACGTATGGCGCAGGACGCAATATCAGTGCTGAGCAGGTCCGCAATATGCCTACAGTGAGTCGTTCGATTACAGATGTGACCCGCCTGACACCTCAGGGCAGTAGAGACAATAGTTTTGGCGGAACTAATTTTAGGTATAATAACGTCACTGTAGATGGGGCAGTCAATAACGATGCGATCGGTTTTTCTCCTTCTTTAGGTGGACAGACAGGGACTTCGGGCATGGCTGGAAGCAGTACGCGTACCAACCCGATTTCCATTGATGCCATTCAAGATATGCAGGTGTATTTGGCACCTTATGATGTA
Source organism: Sphingobacterium anhuiense (assembly GCF_042686355.1). Taxonomy (NCBI): domain Bacteria; kingdom Pseudomonadati; phylum Bacteroidota; class Sphingobacteriia; order Sphingobacteriales; family Sphingobacteriaceae; genus Sphingobacterium; species Sphingobacterium anhuiense. The sequence goes on along the minus strand of NZ_JBHUPE010000006.1, from coordinate 97,141 downwards.
AAAATCGGTAATTTCACAGGAGGTTCGGTCAATGCCGTAACCCGAAGCGGTACCAATAAGATCGAGGGCTCAGTATATGGATATGGACGTAATGCTACGTTGACAGGAAAGGATCGGGTTGGTGGTTTAGGCAAGATGGATAATGATTTTTATGACTACCAGTCCGGATTTAGAATTGGTTTTCCAATCATAAAAGATAAACTTTTCTTCTTTAGTAATGAAGAGATAACCCGTCGTCAAGATCCTACACAACTGTATGCAGGTACTACCGAGACAGCCCATATTCTGAGTGAGGATGATGTCAAATCGATTGCTACAGCAGTGGGTAGCCGCTATGGAGATGTATTTGATGCAGGTACAGCAGGAAAGTACACAAACTGGTCAAAATCGACCAAGTTCTTTAACCGTATCGACTGGAATATTAATGATAGGCATCAATTGGCCATTCGTAATAATACTATTTTTAGTAGTGCTACCCATACTGACCGCGATCAACAGGATTTCCGCTTTTCAAGTATGGCGTTTAAGCAAACGAATAATCAGAGTAGTACAGTAGCAGAATTGAAAAGGCGCTTTAGTAATAATCTTTCTGGTAATGCGGTATTGGGTTTTACAGTAGTAAACGACAGACGAGATCCGTTGAGTGACCCTACGCTTCCTCAAGTACAGATTCAGGGGCGCACTCCAGGTACGACAATTTATCTCGGAACTGACCGTGAAGCGAGTATTTTTGATATGCAACAGCGGACATGGGAACTAACGGCAAATCTGAACTGGAACCTTGGCCGGCATAAACTCCTTTTTGGTACGCATAACGAGCTTTACCGTATTCGCTATGGTTTTGTTAATGCTTGGAATGGACGTGTAGATTATAATAGTATTGACGATTTTTTAAGTAATAATCCTTATCGCGTACGTGGTAGTTACAACTATAAGAACAATACGCGGGATTATATTTTAGATAATCCAGCCGCAGATTTTGGAATCAATATGTACAGTCTTTATGTACAGGATGAGATCAGGGTAAGTGATCATTTTCGTGTTACACCGGGTTTACGTGCCGATTTTACGCAGTTGCCAGATATGCCTGTACTTAGTGATAAGGTTCGTCATATACAGTCCGATCCGTACTTTGGAACAACTTATAATTACACGCCTTTGTCTCGGATTTCAAATGATTTTCTTAATCGCGTACAGCTGTCACCCCGTGTGGGATTCCGTTGGGAAGTGCTGGAAGATCAAAGTTTAGTATTACGCGGTGGAGCAGGACTTTTTACAGGACGTATTCCCTTTGCATGGTTGGCATATGCTTATTATAATACAGGTGACAGTTATGGTGCTTTTGATCAGCGTGCAGATCAGAAACCTTTTGCTCCGGGCAGTGATGCGATTAAACCAAGCCCAAATGGATTGGCTGATTTTATAGCTGCAAATGGGGCTGTAGTAAATGATCCAAGGAGTGGGAAAACGCAAGTTGATCTGGTGGATAATGGTTTTACATTGCCACAGGTGTTGCGTGGTAGTTTGGGTATTGATTATGAAACAATGAACAACTGGAAGTTTACTGTGGAAGGTATGTACACGAAAAATATCAGTGATGTGCTCTTTCAACAGCTAAATGTACATGATAATCCACTTTATTATGGTTATGATGTTCATAAGCAACAGCCGGTATATAAGGGATCGGTTGACGATCGTTTTTCGAATATTTATTTGTTGAGCAATACCGATCAAGGATACCGCTATAGCATTACAGGTACGATCAGTAAACGAATGAAGAATTTTAATGGAACTGCGAGTTATACGTACGGAGAATCAAAGGATTTGAGTAATGGTGTCCGTAATTCAATGGAATCAAACTGGCAACTGAACCAATCGCTTATACCGAATAATCCAAAGTTGGCCTATAGTAATTTTGATATTCGCCATCGTATTGTTTCAAGTATCAGTTACGATCAATATTGGCGAAGTGCTGGAAAAACAAACATCACTTTGTTTGTCAGCGCACAGTCGGGCTCTCCATTTACTTACGGAATTGTCAACAACAGTATTCAAGGATTGCCACAACAGGTTAGTTTGGTATATGTACCGAATCCTGACGAAGCAATCGGTTATTTTAAAGATATTCCTAGTGGAAATACTGCACTACAACAGGCTGAAGCATTTAACAGGTACATCGATGGCAATGCTTATCTGAGCAGTAGAAGGGGGAATTTTACGGAGCGTAATATGGGACGTACACCTTGGAATGTGCAAGCAGATCTTCGCATTGCACACGATTTGCCTGTAAACAGTAAAAAAGGTCAATTTATTACAATTTCTGCTGACGTAATCAATGTGACAAATCTGCTGTATAAAAAGTGGGGGGTACAGTATTTTTCTCCTAATACGTTCAATTCGACAAGTAGTGTGGGTTTGACCCCGACATTGTTTCCGCCACAGCAAAATAATGGAAACTGGCCGGTATTTACGTTCAATGAGCCTGGGGAAACCTACAGTATTGATTATTTCAATTCAAGGGCACAGATGCAATTAGGGGTTCGGTATACATTTTAGGTTCTTGCAGTTTATGGGATTTTAACTCCTAATGACGGTAATGACCTGAACGGTGAGGAGGATAATAATGAAAAAAGATAGTATATGGATATTCCATATGATTAAATAAAAAATGAAAGTCATGAAAATATGGACAAAATATAGCCTCGGTATCATCCTTTTTATTTTGATACTTGCAGGTTTTGCAGGTTGTGAAAAGAAGGAAGGTATACTTCCTGAGACAGCAGTGAAAATAACGGAGTATTACCCAAATTCAGGAAAAGAGGGTACGCTTGTCACCATCGTAGGAGAGGGATTTGGTACAACACTTGAAGCGTATAAAGCAACAGTAAATGGTAAAGATGCCACTGTGATCAGTGCGACTGCAACAGCTATAGTGGTTCGTATGCCCACTGGTGGGAATACTGGTAAATTGGTGTTGAGCTATAATAACCAGATCATGGATGTTGGTACATATACCTATCAAGATTTAAGTGTTCGGCAAGTATTTCCTGCAAATGGTCCTGCTGGTTCCCAAATACGCATTGGAGGTACGGGATTTGGAAGTGTCAGTAATCCAGCGGAAGTCTTTATTAATGAAAAAAAGGCTTTGGTCGTCAGCATTAGTGATACGCTGATCGTAGCAGAAGTGCCCAATGAGGCTGGTTCTGGATCTGTAATTGTTAAAGTGGATGGGATGAATGCCAAAGGGCAAACCTTCACTTATCAGGCAATAAAGGGTATCAAACCTTTGACAGGAGGGAAAGATACACGTGTAGTGATCTCAGGAGAAGGTTTTGAGCAACTGACTACCAATAATATTGTTGAATTTAATGGTAAGAAAGCCGTTGTCGTTGAATCTGCCCCAGAGCGTTTGGTCGTAAAGGTTCCAGATGGAGTAACAACAGGTCCTTTATCGGTTAATATCAATAACCAAAAAACAATAGGTCCATCTTTTACCGTTGTGGATAAACCTGTTATTCAAACTGTAACACCGCTAAGTGGTCCAAAGGGGGCACAAATGACGATTAGTGGATCTTTATTTAGTAAAGAGCTAGATGAAAACCAAGTATATATCAATAATATATTGATACCGTTGACGTCAGCTAATGAAGCGGAACTGAAACTGACAGTTCCGGGAGGCACAGGGTCTGGCGTTATCCGTGTTGTAGTGAATGATCAGGTGAGTAATGGTCCGCAGTTTAAAGATCAAAATCTGGGGATTACTGCGATGACACCGGATAACGGATTGACCGGTACGAGTGTGACGATTAAAGGAACGGGGTTTAGTACGACAGCATCAGAAAATAAAGTGTATTTCAATGGCGTATTATCAATGGTAAAAACAGCCACGGAGAACAGTTTAGTGCTCGAAGCACCTATAGGATTAAGCACCGGAAATGTTAAAGTTGTTGTTGGTGCGCAGGAAGCTCTCGCTCCACAATTGTTTAAAAGAGCTGGTGTAATGACTTTGGCGGGTGGGCCTAGCAGTAATATCTTTGCAGGATATATGTCTGCTATTGCTACCGATCAGCAAGGGAATATCTATGTAACAGATACGAATAATAAACAGGTAAAAAAAATAACAGCTGCGGGTGCTGTGTCAATTTTACAGGTCAATGGAACAGATGCGGTTTTTGTTAAACCGTATGGTATCGTAATCGATAAGCAGAATACTATTTATGTGAGTGATCAGGGAACAAATCAGGTGATCAAGATTACATCGGGAGGTCAACGTACGGTACATACATCGGGATTTGCACCGGGACATATGAGTATTGATGATGCAGGAAATTTGTATGTCAATATCAATGGATTTGCAGCAGGAGTCAATAAGGTCAATCCAACAGGAAATTATAGTAAAATTAATGGTACTGGTTGGGTAACAACTCGAACGGTGGTAGATGCTTTAGGAAACTACTACTATCCAGATCAGAATGCAATTAGTGGGAATGGTTTAATGCGAAGAGGGACTGATGGCATAACCATGAATGCTTGGGTAGGGTTTTCAGATGCAGGTTATGCTGATGGTATTGGAAGTGCTGCTCGCTTTCAAGGTATAAGTAGCGTCGTTCTTTTTGAAGGTAGGACTATATTTGCTACAGATAATTTTAATTATGCTTTAAGAGAAATTGATGTCTCAACCAGAAGAGTATCCACTATTTTCAAAGCGAACAACCGTGGATATGTAGATGGCTCATTAGTGGAGTCACGCTTTGGCGCTTTGGCAGATATGGCAATGGACAAAAATGGTAATATCTATATCTTAGATCCTGATAATAAAGCAATCCGGAAGGTCTTCTTGAAATAGATACGCATAATTTAGTCGATTTTAAAAAAACATCCTCACTAATAGATCATATGATCTATTAGTGGGGATGTTTTTTTATACTACGAAAATTTCTTAAGATTCAAATTTGCTTCTTTTTGGAATTTTTAAATAAACTTAGATGCTGTTTAGATCCTATTAATGAATCTCAATTTTTAGTAAATACTAATAATAACAGTATAATCTGAATAATGCTAGATTATACTGAGATTGTTAAAAAGGTTTTTAAGAAAAAAAGTGAAAGACATGTATTTAACCATGGAGTTGTATAGATTAATGTTTATGATGAATAAAAAAGAGCGAGCATATCAAAAAAATATTAAATAATCATGGTTAAAATGCAGTATTATTGCAAATTACAAGCAGAAAGTATAAATTATTAATAATATTATCTATTAACCCTTTAATAATAATGTCACAATAATGTTATAAATTTACTTAATCTTTTAATGGTAAAATGACAAAATACGCTTCAGCAACTTGGACGGATGAAACCCTAATTGATTTAATTCGGGTTAAGGAAGATCGTGCTGCTTTTTCAGAATTATATAACCGATACTGGGAGAAAATATTTCTTTTAGCTGCTAATGCGCTCAACTCTAAAGAGGAAGCAGAGGAGTGCGTTCAGGATATCTTTTGTAGTTTATGGAATCGTCGAGAAACGTTAAAATTAAAATATTCCTTATATACTTATCTTGCTGTGGCTGTTAAATATCGTGTAATTAATATTCTCGATAGTGCATTTCATAAAAGAAAGCGTACTCAAAATGTAGATCTAGTTGAAAATGAAATTTATTCACCTTCAGCAGAAACACTTTTACTTGAAAAGGAGCTTTTTGCTAAGCTTGAAAACGCTATAGCACAATTACCTGAAAAGTGTCGTTTGGTTTTTAAGATGAGCCGAGAAGATTTAAAGACACATAAAGAAATTGCTGCAGAACTAAATATATCTACAAAAACTGTCAATAACCATTTAACTAAGGCAATCAAAGACCTTGGAGACAAAATGAGTGCTTCATCTATCGCTTTTATATTAGGCGGATGTATACATCGTCTTTTTTAACCTATCTCCTCATCATTTTTAAAGAAAAAAGAGCTTTTTATTAAAATTATCTATTCAGTTCCTCACCCCCGTAAGTGATTGTTTTTCAGCTTGATGATAGTTTTTACTTATTTTTATTATTTTTTTTAAAAAGGACTAGGTATATAATCAGTTTTTACTGACTATTAGTATAAACCTAAAGTCAGAGTCCAATGAATAAAAAGCAGCTAAGAAAACGTATTGAGGAGCTCGCTAGTAAAATTAAAAAGGGTAATATAAATACTTTAGAGCAACGGGAGTTCGATGATTGGTATCGTCTACAAGCGGAAAAAGACTTTTATATTCCTGAAGATTTTGCAAGTAACAATGCCGAATTAAAAAATCGTATTTATCATCGTATTGAAGATAAGCTGGAATTTGATAAGAAGACAAGGTATCATTGGATTTTTAATCGCAATAATTTAGGCGCAGCTGCAGCTGTTTTAATCATGCTTAGTTTTGGAGTTTATTTTTTATTAAAAACAGACCGAATCGCTAATACTGTTACTATTAGTAATCAAATCCCCGATTTAGCCCCAGGCAAAAACAGAGCGATATTAACACTATCCGATGGAGAAGAGATAGATCTAGAAGCATCTCCTCAGGGGCAGATTGCCGCAGAAGGAAATTCATTTATTCATATCAATGCTGAAAATGAAGTGATCTATAAGGATCGCAATGTAAATCAGGTTAAATCTCCTTATAGAACAAATACCATGCGTACGCCCCGAGGTGCAACATATAGATTAAAATTAGCAGATGGTACTAAAGTATGGTTAAATGCCGCATCATCGATTACTTATCCAACATCATTTTCTGATAAAAACCGTGAAGTATCCATCAGCGGTGAAGTTTATTTTGAGGTTGCACATGATGCTTCTAGGCCTTTCAAAGTAAAAACCGGGGATCAGATGATTCAAGTTTTAGGAACACACTTTAATGTGAATAGCTATAATAATGAGGATGTAATACGGACAACTTTGGTCGAGGGATCAGTAGCGATTTCAATGGGCGAATTTAACCATGTTCTTCGACCTGGAGATCAAGCTCGCATTAGTAATAATGGAATCAAAGTTGGAAAAGTAGATACGGATGAAATTACCGCTTGGAAGAACGGTTATTTTCAGTTTGTCGATGCGGACATATATACGATTATGAAACAGATTTCTCGTTGGTATGACGTAGATATTGAGTTTGTCGGACCAATGAGTAAAGAGTCTTTTACCGGTCGTATTTCACGCGATCGGAATCTAAATCAGGTACTTCAAATTGTACAGAATTCAAAATCAGTTCACTTAACTTTTGAAGGGAGGAGGATTATGGTTAGACAATAACATAAAGCAACTATCGCAGTGATCTAAAAAATGGCCAGTGTGCTGTAACACATCTGGCCGGACTGGATCAAGGCAAAAATTATGATCAATTCACTTATAAACCAGTAATCAAATGTATAAAATTTATACTCAAAAGATGGGCATACTATGGAGGTATGTCTGTAAAATGTTATTAATTATGAAGTTAGCTACTTTTCTATTAGTTGCTAGTATAATGCAACTTCACGCAGCTTCATTTGCGCAAAAAATTTCACTATCTGTTAAAAACGAACCTTTGTCAAAAGTATTTATTCAGGTTAGTAAACAAAGTGGATATGATTTTTTGGTGTCAGGAAGCACTTTAAAAAAAACAAATCCAGTAACGATTGATGTTAAAAATGTGCCTTTGGAAGATGTACTGATATCCATTTTTAAAAATCAACCTATAACTTATGCTATAGAAACCAATACAATTGTCATTAAAGAGCGACCTAAAAGTATATTTTCAAACGCTAAGTCTGCATCAATTACAGCTGTAAATCAGGTGATGGAGGTCAGCGGAACGATTTTAGATGAAACAGGCAAAGGGGTTCCAGGTGCCAGTATTAAAGTAAAAGGCAAAGAACTGGGGACTTCAACTGATGAATCCGGAAATTTTAAATTAACAGGTGTGAACGATGGGGCTATTTTGGTTATTTCTTATGTTGGTTATCAAACTACAGAAGTAAGAGCTTCAGCTAACGTTAGAATTACTTTAGCACCTTTAGTGAATACTTTAGAGGATGTTGTCGTGGTCGCGTATGGTACCCAAAAGAAAGTGAACCTTTCTGGAGCTGTTAATACTGTGAATACCAAAACCATCATTAATAGACCAGTTACTTCGTTAACAAATGCACTACAAGGTACTGTACCAGGGGTCGCTATTAAATCCTCTCCTGGTGATTTAGGGAATGACTTGGGAAGCATCAATGTTAGAGGACGTGCAAATTTAGGTTCATCTTCTCCTTTATTTGTGGTAGATGGTGTAGTTGTAACCCAAAATGATTTTGCACGCATCAATCCAAACGATGTGGCCGGTATTTCTATATTGAAAGATGCTTCATCTTCATCGATCTATGGAGCCAGAGCTGCAAATGGAGTTATTTTAGTAACAACTAAAAAAGGAAATGGTACCCCAACTATTAGTTATAATGCTTATTTCGGTAGCCAATCGGCAACATACTTACCAGATTATACAAATGGTTATGATTATGCTATTTTACGTAATGAAGCAGAGACTAATTTAGGTAGAACACCGCTTTATGATGCGACAGCTCTAGAGGCAATAAAGAGTCAATCCAATCCGGATCTATATCCTAACACCGATTGGTACTCTTTAATTTTACGTAAACGCGCACCGATGATGGAACATCAGTTGAGTGTGTCTGGGGGTGAAAAAACGAAGTATTATTTAAGTGGTGCCTATTTTGGACAGAATTCTTTGATTCCTGGTAAAGATTTGAAACGTTATTCGTTGAGGTCCAATACAGAAACTCAAGTGAGCGATAAGTTTAAAGTGGGAAGCAATTTATCCTATATAAGAGATGGGTATAACAATGATAATATGGAGATCGGTTTTACTGGTGTTGGTAGATCAATTCCATTATCGGTAGCACAGCAAAGTAATGGCGAATGGGGCAGTGTGACTGCAGGAAAAGAAAACGCAACAATAGCTGGTCAAAACCCATTACGTTTACTAAAGGAGGGTGGTAGAACGAATTATAATACCAATCGTTTCATTGGTAATTTAAACGGAACCTACACACCAATTGAGGGTTTGGATATCTCGGGTTTATTTTCTTATAATGCATATAATTACTTCAATAGTTCTTTTATCAACACAATCGATCCCGTTGTAGGCTTCATCACGAATAAACCATTAACCAGTACTGCTGTATTAACAAATCAATTGACTGAAGCGTGGCAAAGTACTTCGAATTTATTAGCTCAGACAACCGCTAGTTATGAAAAAAATATAGATCAGCATTATTTTAAATTTTTGGCTGGTGCTTCTTACGAAAAATTACAAAAGAGAACAGTTAGGGTTGTACGTAAAGGTTTTCCAAATAATGATCTTAACGCTATCAATGCAGGTTCTACACTGCCAGCAAATACTACCGTTACCAGCGATTTAAACGATGGTGTGGCAGGTGTTGGAGAAAGTGCGTTGGCTTCTGTATTTGCGCGTTTAAACTATTCTTATGCTGACAAATATCTACTTGAAGCGAGTGCAAGAAATGATGCTTCTTCTAGATTTGCTCCTGGTCACCGTTCAGCATGGTATCCTTCAGCATCGGTAGCATGGCGCTTGTCGCAGGAAGATTTTATGAAAGATCTTGGTGCTGTCAATGAATTGAAGTTACGTTTGTCGGCCGGTAAATTAGGAAATATTAACAATGTAGGGGATTACGATTTTTATGATGGATTAAATGCAGGTAGTACAGTAATTTTAGATCAATCAAAACAAGATGGTGTAACACCAGGTAAGCTCGCTAACCCCTTATTAAGCTGGGAAAAATTAACCACTTATAATGCAGGTCTAGACGCTACCTTGTTTCGATCACTTACTTTGCAATTAGATGTTTTTAGCCGCATAACGAAAGATATTTTATTACCAAATCCCAATATTCCAGCAGAAGCAGGGCTGGGAGACGGCGAATCACCTTCGGTAAATTTGGGTGCAGTTAAAAATAATGGATTTGAACTTTCCTTAAATTACAATGGAAAAGTAAATGATTTTAACTATTCAATAGGCGGAAATGTCAGTAAAATATGGAATAAAGTAACGGATTTGGGTGGAGCAAATGAAACTGCTCCAAACGGTTATTATATTAACCGAATTGGTCAACCTGTTGGTTCGTTTTACATGTGGCAAGCTGAAGGATTATTCGTTGATCAAGCTGATATTGATGGACATGCAAAACAAGCTAATAATCCAAAGCCAGGCGATATTAAGTACAAAGATCAAGATGGAAATAAGGTGATAGATGGTGATGACCGCGTTATCAATGGTAATGATGTTCCTTATTTTACTTATGGCTTAAATCTTTCGTCAAGTTATAAAGGTTTTGATCTGAGTGTGTTGGCTCAAGGAGTAAATAATGTAAAAGTTTATTTAGAGCAAGAGGCTTCGCAGGCCTTTTTTAATGGCGCGGGTGTTAAAAATTACGTTTTGGACAGATGGACTTTGGATAATCCCAATCCAAATGCTGCTTATCCAAGATTAACGAACGATACCCAAAACTTTGGTATGTCTAATTTCTGGTTATTTGATGCTTCATATTTGAGAATAAAGGCGATCACTTTGGGTTATACGATTCCTAAGCATATATTGGACAAAGCTAAGATTAAAGGTTTAAGAGTTTATGTATCTAGCAATAATCCTTTTACTATCCGCGGTGATAAAAGATTGAAAGATTTTGATCCGGAAGCTCCGTCACAGAGATCAGCTTATCCATCTTTAAAAACAATTTCTGCAGGTCTTAATTTAACACTGTAATCATCATGAAAAAAATTATATATATATCACTTGTCGCGTTTACAGTTTTGGGTGGCTGTAAAAAGTCGATCGATTTTGTTCCACAGGATAAACTTTCTGCGGGTACTTTCTGGAAATCGCAAAATGATGTACAACTGGCTTTAAACGGTTGTTACAGCGCTTTGGCAAATGCTTTTAATTATGCATACGATGATGGTGCAGCAGATAATGCTTACTGTCAGTATCCTTGGGAAAGTACTGCTTCTCGCGTATCCGCTGGAAACATAGATGCTACACTAGATGTGGGCTATAATAGCCGTTATATTTTTATACGCCGCTATAATTATTTTTTAGATAATATTGGCAAAGCAACCATGGATGAAACCCTGCGCAAACGTTTTATTGCAGAGGTTAGAGTTTTAAGAGCATTTACTTATTACGAACTGGCACATCTCTTTGGGGCTGTACCATTGTTGAAGAATGCTTACACAGATCCTGAGGAAACTGCCGTAGCAACAGCTCCTGTTACGGAAGTAATTCAATTTGCAATTGATGAGATCAAAGCCGTTGAAGCAGATTTGCCAGCTAGTTATAATGGCGGTGCTCCAAATCAGACTGGCCGTATTACAAATGGTGCCGCCTGGGCAATTTTGACACGTATTCAATTGGAATACGGTAAATATCCAGATGCTGTAGCAAGTGCTCAAAAAGTGATGGGAGCGGGCTATCAGCTATTTCGAAAGACCGCTTTAACAGTTAACGATACCAAGGATGATTACAGTACTTTGGTAACTTTCGCCGATGATGACGCTAAACAGAAATTTTATAAGGGTCTGGCTAGTTATCAGCAACAATTTTGGACAGCTAACGAAGGTAATAAGGAAGCTATTCTAGTCTCTCAGAATATTCAGGAAAATCAAAGTTATGCACCATTTGGTAATGGTTTGAGAACGTTATTAGCTCCTCCAAATATTGGAGGTTGGGGGTCTATAACACCTATTCAAAGTTTAGTTGATGCATATTGGAAAAGTGATGGTACTAGTTTTATACCACCAACACCAGAGCAAAGGGCTATTGATTTTAATATTAATAAAACTCCTTCTGCGAACTACATCAACGAATTTAAAAACAGGGATACGCGTCTTTACGCCAGTGTATTATTTCCAGGAGCAACCTGGAATGAATATAAAGACGGTTATACCTATACTTGGGCCGGACCAGGTGGCGGAGAAAGCTTCACTGGTTATAATTTTAAGAAATATTTGGATCCAATTTCATTAGTTAGTGGTTTAGAATATGATGCGCCACAGGATTATAGCATTATTAGATATGCCGAAATCCTTCTGGCTTATGCAGAAGCTAAAAATGAAGTAAGTGGACCGGATGCTACTATTTTTGCGGCATTAGATGACATCCGGGATCGTGCCGGTATGCCTCCAGTAAATCAGGTAGTCAATAATACAAAAGAAAAACTGAGAGAAGTTATCCGTAATGAGCGTCGAATAGAATTGGCAGGGGAGGGACAGCGTTATTTTGATATCAGACGTTGGAACATCGCGGCCAATGTTATGAAAACTACAAAAGATATTGCTAATGTAATCGTTCAGGAGCGTATATGGGATCCAAAATTTATGTTGATGCCTTTTCCGCAAACTGCCTTAGATAGGAATACTAATTTAAAAGCTGCACAAACTGCAAAAGGTTACTAAATAATAGATTATAAATGCATTGATTACTTATTGCAAATAATTATAGGTGATCAATCATTAATTTTATTCCATCTTTCTATTGTAGTTGTCAATAGAGTAAATTAAAAAAAGCTAATCGTAAGATTAGCTTTTTTTATGCCTAAACAATATATTTTGTTCTTTGATTTTGACTAGTCTATTCCATCACTCACCACTAATAAAAGTAATTCACCACATAAATTAATCAATATCTGTAGATTGGATTACTTTTATGAAAAGAACAATTATGAAAAAAAGAATCCGTACTATCTTACAATATTGGCTGGTACACTGCGCAGCAGTATGGGTCGTCATCAATATGTTTACCGTAATACCTTATCTGGTTATTGTTAATACGAGTGGCGACTATCTATTTTATGAGGACAAAACTCCAGTAAGTATTTGGGACTATTTTAGTCAAAACAATTTTAGTTACGATATGCTTATGGTCTTATTTTTTCTATTATTAGTAGAAATCAATTATAACTTTTTTTTTACTAGAGTTCGCTGGTACTTATTTCTAGAAATTAGCTTAGTAATCAGTGTAATTCCGTTCACAATGCTCCAGTTACATCATGAGAACGCACGTCGGATAATTGAAAATATGTCGGTATTAAGACCGATACTTTTAATGACTGTGTATGCGTTTCTGTATGCTTTGATTCGAGATTATTTTTATCAGTTAAAGTATAAAAAAGAGATGCAGCAGCAACAAGCGGAATTTGAGCTAAATACCCTCAAATCACAATTAAATCCTCACTTTTTGTTTAACAGTCTCAATTATCTCTACGGTACTGCTTTAAAAGAAGGAGCGCCACAAACTGCAAATGGTATTGATCAGTTATCGGATCTTTTGAGGTATACAATAACAGGAATGCATAGCGATTTTGTTCCACTCGAAGAAGAGATCGTGTTTATAAATAATTATTTGTCTTTGCAAAAAGAGCGGTTGCCGGTAAAAGAGCATATCGTGATCGATGTACAGCTAAATGTTAACGAAAAGGGTTGGAAAATTGCACCTTTACTATTGCTGACTTTTATAGAGAATGCTTTTAAATATGGTATCAGTATGAGCGAATCCAGTGCCATAAAGATTGATTTAGAAGTTATCAACGGACGTTTAAATCTAAAAGTGGTCAATACCATCATCAGTGGTCATCATCAGATAGAGGGAAATAATACTGGAATTAAAAGTACTTTAAGAAGGATCAAGCTTTTATATCCCGAGAAGCATAAATTTGAAAATTTTACTGATGGCACTGTTTATAAAATCTCACTACAACTTCTACTGAATAAATAATATTGAAATTATGAAAAAATACATGTTTTCCCTACTAGCTATTGTGTCATTTTTGGTGTCTTATGCTCAAAATATGGAACATAAAAACTTTAAACTCACTATTAAAACAAATGTAAACGGTAATCATCCTCGTCTGTATTTAGCTTATCAAATGAATGGACAAAAATTAATTGATTCAGCTGAATACGAGTATGATAAAAAAGGATATGTATTTGAAGGAAATGTTGTTAAACCATTGCTAGCAACATTGGTGAGAGACCCTGACGAAATCGGTCTGTCGGCCTTGATACAAAAAACAAGAACTGGAGATAAAATTGATTTGCTGAGGCTTTATCTTCATCCAGGAAATATACTACTGAGTACGTCTGGTTTGCTGGAGATTGGTAAGTTTACAGGTTCAAAGATTAATGTAGATGAACAAAATCTTCAACGGTTATTAAAACCGATATTCGAAAAGCAAATGGAAACGAGTCTCATGTTAAGATCAAATCCGGATAGCCTTACCGCTACAAGTTTGGGAGCGAGGTTAGATAGCTTAAAAGATTCTAGAAAACCAGTCTTAAAATCTTTCATTACTAGTAATTTAGATAGTTATGTTTCATTGGTAAGTTTGTCAGAATATGCAGGTCCCTTTCCAGAGGTTGATGATACTTATGCGCTATTTAATAAACTTAGTCCTCACATTAGAAATACATTATTGGGTCAAGAGTACAATAAATTTTTAAAGGATCTTCAAGACTTGAATATTGGTACCGTAGCGCCAGAATTTATTCAAAATGATACTACAGGAAATCCAATTAGTTTCTCATCTTTTAGAGGTAAATATGTATTGTTGGACTTTTGGGCATCATGGTGCGGTCCTTGTCGCGAAGAGAGTGCTCATATGAGACAATTATATCAGGATTTTAGCAATAGGAATTTTACTATCTTGGGTATATCTTTAGATGCAGCAGATGATAAAGAAGCATGGATAAAAGCAATTAAAGATGATGGTTTAGTGTGGACACAAGTATCCGATTTAAAACATTGGGACAATAGTATTGTGAAGCTTTATAGTATTAAGGCAATACCACAAACCTTTTTGATAGACCCAAATGGCATTATTATAGCAAGGGGACTTAATTATGAGGAATTAAAAGATAAACTCAATACAATACTGCCAAAAAAATGATCAGAGCAATTGCAATAGATGACGAGCCCGTAGCACTCGATATAATAAGTATGCATGCACAAAAGATAAATTTTCTAAAACTGGATAATTTGTTTTCGAGTGGAGGTGAGGCTATGGACTTTTTGGAGTCTGCGACGATAGATTTAGTCTTTCTGGATATCAATATGCCCGATATTTCGGGTTTAGAGCTAGCAAAACTAATCAAGTATAAAACGCAGGTAATATTTACTACGGCTTATGTTGAACATGCCTTGAAAGGTTTCGATTTAGCGGCTACCGACTACTTACTGAAACCGATTAATTTTAACAGATTTTTGCAAGCCTGTCAGCTTGCAAATAGCAGAAAACAGCAAATGCCTGTCCTAAATAATACAGCTGAAACTGCACTTTTTGTTAAAGATGGTCATAATTGGGTGTCGATCATCTTAGCAAATATACTTTATATTCAGGGACAGGATAATTATATATCCATTGTCGAACAGGATAAAAAGACGCTTACACGTATGACACTTAATGAAGTGCAGAACAGATTGCCAGATGATCAGTTTATGAGGATACATAAATCATACATTACATCCTTGTTTCAAATATCTAAAATCGAAAACCACCAGGTTGTCATAAAAGATATAAAAGTTCCTCTTTCAAGAGCTTATCGTGAAGAGTTGTTGAAAAAAATAAATACTTTTTGAAAATTGATTTAGATAACATCCTTTTAAAGGATGTTATTACCCATTTTGAATATCTCTAGATCGAATCCGGTCGACGCTTCTTTCGAATCCCCATGTCTTTAAATAAGAAAAGCCAATCTTTCGATTAGCTTTTCTTTTGTGATCCCGCTGGGATTCGAACCCAGGACCCATACATTAAAAGTGTATTGCTCTACCAGCTGAGCTACGGAATCTTACTCTTTTTTTGAAGTTTCCTTCGTTGTTTGGAGTGATGCAAAGGTAGAAAAATACCTGATATATGCCAAGTATATCTAATGAATATTCCTTAAATCCTTTATTTTGAGGGAGAATATTTTTTTCATCTAGGATTTTTGTTGCTTTCTGGAAGCATATTTCATTAAAATATGCTTCTGATTATCCATATTAATATTTTTTAAACACACATAAAATTGTTTTTTTTCTAAAAAAGTATATCCCAAATACCTGCGGATTGTTCCAATATAACGAGAGCATGGGCATTATTAAACAGTATTTCATAATAATTTTGCTGAACTTCAATATAGGTTCTCTGTGCATGGAGTACTTCAAGTAAACTAGAATCACCTCGTTTGTAGCTGTAGAGTTTCCCCGTTAAGATAGCTTTAGCATCGTCAAGAATGCCACTGTTGAATTGCTGAAGTTGCTTTTGAGTCGCTTCATAGTTATAAAATGCTTGCTTAACTTCTGTTTGTACCTGTAGTTCAATCTCTTGATGTTGTAATCCAGCTTGTTGGGCGGTATAAAATGCCTCCTTAAGTTCTCCTTTCCGATGATTTGAAAATTTCAAAGGAATACTTATTCCAAAATTTGCTGATGTGAAAGCTGGACTGGGAGCTAAATCATTGCGGGCTTCTGCATTGCGCGTAACACCTGTCGTTATTCCTAAATCTAGTACCCGATTTACTTTTGTAAGACGGATCATTTTTTCTGACACATCTTTATTTTGTAATGCATACAGTAGATCTGAACGGTTTGATAGTGCATGGACTATAAGGTCATCGAGATAAAAAGACCGGTCAAATGTAGAAAAATTTACCAATGCCATTTGTGTAAGTTCAGCATGTTTACTCCCCATCAGTAAATTGAGGCTACTCAACGATCCTTTCCAATTTCCGATGGACTGAATTGCTTCATTCCATATGGATTTAGCCTCAAGTTTACTTTGTTTGGCATCAATAGCAGTAATTGTACCTAATTTGGCGCGTAAACTGTCCGATTTTGCAAGTTCATCCATCGTTTCATAGGAATTGAATTGTAATTTCATCAGTTGCTCATGATGGATTGCGGTTAAATATTGTACAGTAGCATCGGCTCTGAGATTCCTGAAGTAATCCTGCAATATATATTTGCTAAGTTCAGATTCACTTTTTGCCAGATCAACGCGTGCTTTCCGTTTTCCGCCAAGTTCGAGGGTCCAATCCAGTCCGATATTGTATCCGTACCCCATCTTCATTTTATGCTGGTCGTTATTAAATACACCAGCGGTAAATTCTGGGTCAGGAATTATTTTGGATTTTTCAATATTTGCTTCAGCAATATTAATATTTAACTTTTCTGCCGCATAAGCTATGTTATTTTGAGCAACAGCTTTTATAAAATCGGGATAAGTAATCTCTTTTTGAATATCTGCGTCAAGCTGAGCTTGAGTAATTACACTTAAGACTAAAGTAAAATATAATAGTAGAAAGTGTTTTTTACGGATGTTTTTAAGACGTAACATGTGATGGTATTTTTGAGATGAAAACTAATTATGTTTTTTGTCGGCATTTATTTTCTCTAATAGATAGTATAATGATGGCAATGCATAGAGGGTTATCACGGTAGCGAAGAATAATCCGTAAACAATGACAGTTGCTAATGGTCTTTGAACATCAGAACCAATACCTGTGGCCAATGAAGCTGGAAGAAGCCCCAAGATGGCTACAGTGGCAGTCATGATTACTGGTCTGAAACGATGTTGGGCGCCTTCTATTACGGCTTCTTTTAGTGCATACCCTTTTTTTCTTAATGCATTGAACTGTGTGATCATCAGTACACCATTTTGAATTGCAACACCAAAGAGTGCTATAAATCCGACTACTGAAGATACATTGAGGGTCATAGCGCGAATATTTAATGCAAGCATACCTCCAAATATGGCAAGCGGTACAACACTCATCAACAATCCGGCTTGTGAGAAGCTTCCAAAAGCGCCATATAGCAATATAAACATTAATGCTAGTGCCATAGGAACAATAATAGCCAAATGCTGATATGCGCGATTTTGATTTTCAAATTGACCGCCCCATTTTATTTTTATGTCGTTGTGGTCATATTTGATATCTTTTTCAATTTTAGATTGTGCTTCTTTGAGAAAGGAAGTAAGATCATTTCCGCGTAGATTTAACCGCACTGTCAAATGTCTCTTATTCATCTCACGAGCGATCGTACTTTCTCCGGTATTGAGTTTTATTGTCGCTACTTGTGATAGGGGAATTTTTGCTCCGGATTCATTTGTCAACATTAAATTTCCTATTTTTTCAGGTGTATTGCGACTTGCTTCATGATAACGGCAGATAATATCGTAAACTTTTCCTTCTTGAAATATTTGGGAAACCGCTTTTCCACCGATAGCTGTTTCAATAAGGTCGGAGACATCGGCGACATTTAAACCATATTGTGCTATTTTATAACGGTCTGCTTTTATCTGTAGTTGCGGCAATGGAGGTTCTTGATCGATCGCTAAATCTACAGCACCTTTTACTTTTCGCAACGTAATCAAGACCTCATCTGCTATTCTTCGGATTTCCTTAAAGTCTTCTCCATATATCTTAACGACGAGCTCACTATGCGCCCCCGCAATTTTATCCATCACTCCATCAATCATTGGTTGTGAAAATGCAACGTCATATCCGGGCATCTGTTTGTATTCAGCAGCCAATTCCTCAATTAGATCAGCTTTGGTTTTCCCATTTTTCCACTGTTTGTAAGGAAGTAAGCCAACACTGCATTCAAAATGAGAGGGAGTCCATGCATCTGTACCATCATCATTGCGACCTGCTTGGACCATCACATATGTAACCTCATCATATTGAAGTGTTCGCGCACGTAGTGAATCACTCATTTCCTTTGATTTTTCAACTGTGATTCCGGGAGGTAGTGATACTTGCAACCAGATGGATCCTTCATCTAAGGGCGGCAGAAAATCTTTACCAACAGTACATGTTAATATGATTGCACCTGCAAAAATGATGATTAAAGGCGTGAATACTCTCTTTGGACGCTTTAATAAATGCTGGATTTGTCTGTGATATCCTACAGTTAATTTTTCTAACCATTTGTTGTGATATACTTTTTGAGGCTTACGATAAACAACATAAGCGAGTCCAGGTATTAGGAATTGAGCAACTAATAACGCACCCAACAATGCATAACCTACTGTAAAAGCCATAGGAGTAAATAACTTTTTTTCTACACGTTCAAATGCAAATAGGGGAATATAAGCCGTGATTATAATGATTGTTGCAAAAAATATGGGTTTAGCCATTTGCTTTACAATAGAAGCAATATCTAATTCGGTGAGTTGTTCATCTTCATTCTCTTCTCTTTTTTTCAAGATAGCTTCCATCATGACAATGGCCCCATCGACTATAATACCAAAATCGATGGCACCCAATGACAACAAGTTAGCCGGAACATGCGTAAAGTGCATCAGGATAAAAGCTGTCAACAGAGCGATAGGTATAGTAATAGCAACTAAAAGCGCTCCACGCCAGCTACCAAGGAATATGATGAGTAGAATAATAACCAAACCCATTCCTTCTAATAAGGTGTGGGAAACTGTAGTTAAGGTTGTTTCTACAAGTTGAGTACGATCCATGAACGGATGAATCTGTACTCCCGCAGGTAATATGGTATTGTTTAATTCATCAATAGCTTGATTGACGCCCTCTAAAACGACAGAAGGGTTTTGGCCTTTAAGTAATAGCACAATTCCCTCAATATTGTCGGAATAGTTTGCTCCACGTTTATCAGAATAGCCTAAAGCACCTTTTCTTTCAAGATTTCCGTATCTGATCTGACCGATATCTTTCATGAAAATAGCTGTTCCTTGCTGGGATTTAACAACTATATTTCCGATGTCTTCCAATGTCCTAAGAAGTCCGATTCCTCTAATGACGTAAGATTGGTCCCCTCTATTCATAACACTTCCACCTGCATTGGTGTTGTTTGTTTCAATTTTGTTCACTACCTCGCTTAAGGCTAGACCATATTGTTCCAGTTTAATGGGATCAATCTCAACTTGAAATTGTGTCGTAATACCTCCAAAATTTGTAACATCAACTACTCCAGACACTTGTTTGATACGGGGTATAATGACAAATGTCTGCAGATCGGTGAGTTCGCGTAGATCATGTGATTTACTTTCGATGATGTACCGAAATATTTCTCCTGTTGGAGAAGTTAAAGGGTCAAGATTTGCTGTTGCGTTATAAGGCAGCTCCAGATCCGTCAACCGTTCTTGAATACGGGTGCGTGCGAAATAATCATCTGTTCCATCTTGAAAAACAATTGTAACCATAGACAGTCCAAAAGTACTTTTACTCCGCATCACGTGCATACCTGGTAAACCATTGATAGCTCTTTCTATCGGAATAGTAATTTGCTGCTCTACTTCTTCTGCAGCAAGTCCAGGTACTTGTGTCACAATCTGAGAACTTACATCGCCTATATCAGGATACGCTTCAATGGAAAGCTGTGTCCAAGAATAATATCCAAAAAAGGTTAATAGAATAAAAAGAGCCAAGACCAGCCAACGTTTGGCTATAGTATTGTTGAATATATTTTTCATTAGAATAGAGTTGATTAAAGTTGCGATGGACCAATCAGAAAGTCATTAATTTATCTTAGCTTTTCAGCGATGTTTTATAGGTATACTTATTTCAATAGATCCCCAAATGCAATTCACAGCGTAATTGGTTTCATTGGAATAATATACTTGAGAATGTACAGCAGTTTTTATGTGAATAAACTTTCTTCGAAATACTATTTATTTTGCATTTAATAGATAAAATGCACCCTCACTGATAATATTGTCTCCTGCTTGCAGACCTGATAAAATCTGTACCTGATCTTTATCTGTGATACCTGTTTCGACGTAGCGTCTGAGATATTTATCTTTCCCAATTGCTAAGAACACATAGCTTTGATCATTATATTGTAGTAATGATTTTGCAGGAATGAACGCAGCATCAGAAGCTTTTTTAGTAAAGTTGACATTCACATACATGCCTGGTTTTAATACACGATCGGGATTGTGACATTCAATAAGTATTTGGACACTTCGGGTATCTTCATTTACAATTTCATCGATGTGATAAATGGTTCCCTTTATCTTATCATCAGGAAACGCGATTGTAGCAATTTCGGCTAAATCTAATTTATTTATAAGGTTTAGATTTTGTTCTTTAACCATTCCAACTACCCAGACAGTGTTCAGTTCGGCTACTTTAGCAAGGGGTAAATCATCCGATTTAATGTATTGTCCCAGAACAATGTCATTGCTAATAACTTCACCACTAATAGGCGATCGGATAATAAGTGGCTGTCCTAAAACTAGTTTTTCAGTATCTACATTGAAGAATCTAAGCGAAGCAGACGTATTTTGATATTCTTTCTCTGTAATTTCGTACTGGGCCTTGGCCTCTTCGACATCTTTATCAGTTCCTACACCATGTTGTTTAAGATCTTGTTGTCGCTTTAGAATCAATCTAGCATTTTGATAAGCTGTTTTTGCCTGAAAGTATAGCTTTTGAGTTTCAATAAATTCCGGAGATATCAGTTCATAAAGAGGAGTTCCAGGTTTTGTTTTCATTCCTAATTTGAGATGTACTGCTGAAACACGTCCTGAAAATGGAGAACCGATTTCAGCATAGAGATTTGGAATAGCTTTCACTGTCCCGGCTGTAATGAGCTCCAGTTGATGAGCTTGTTTGAGAACAGTACATGTCTTTAATTGTGATTTTATCTTTCCTTGGACTTGAATGGTATCACCGTTTTGTGTGAAATTTTCAGTGATTTCTTCATCAACTTTTGTATGACATCCCATTAGATTAAGAGAAAGTACAGAAATGATGAGAATCTGTATTAAGTGACTATGTTTTTTTGTAATTGTGGTTTTCATCGCCAAGAATTTTAAATTAACATTTATTTGTGCCTAAGTGATATTTCTCCATGAGGAGCATCTTTATCGCTGTTTTTGAACATTGCAAAGGTGCTTAGGTTGTAGGAGTATAGCAGTTAGAAGACGAATAGAAAATTATTAGAAAATTATTAGAATGATTTACGAGATGCTCAGCTTAGCAGAGCAGATTTTGATCAATTTGTTTTAATATTTGAGTTTGATGGTGCTCAAGATAGGGTTAAGCTGATTGAAGTGTTGTATGGCTATAATTTATAGAGAAATTAAAGCATAGCATTTTTTGGATTACGACTGGGCTGTAACAATTTGTTTGGCAGTTAGATCTGTTTAAGTGGTCGAACTGCGTTAAATCATCAGCAATGTGGTAAGGTTAAGATGAAAGTTGTTCCTTCATTCTCTTTTGAAATGACCGAGATGTTGCCATTATGCAGTGCAATAATTTTTTGTGTCAATGCAAGTCCAATGCCGTGTCCATAAGTATAGTCTTTGTTTTTACCACGATAAAATGGACTAAAAATCTGTGGTAGATCTTCTGTTGCAATTCCAATTCCTAAATCAACAAATTTTAGCACTATATTTTGGCTGTCAAATAGAACAGAAACAGTACAACGAGGTGGGATAGAGAATTTACAACCATTTTCGAAAAGATTGCTACAGGCCACTTTTAACAAGTATTCATTACCATTTATGGAGATTTGATTGTCGTTTTCAAAATCGTCATCAAAGTGTATGTCAATTTTATATTCGGGATTGGTTTTTTGAACCTGTTGTCTGGCATCTAACAAAAGCTCGTCCACTCGTATGGGCTTAAATGCAATTTCGGCAGGATCGTAACTAGCTTTTGCTAGATCAAGGAGGCTATTGCACAAACGGGCCAATTTGTTTGAGTCATTTAATGCATGATTAATTGCGTTCTTATAATCGTCTATCCCTCGATCCTTACTCATTGATAATTCCAGTTCAGTAATAATAGCCGCAAGTGGTGTGCGTAATTCATGAGAGATGTTCGATACAAAATGTTTCTGTGCGTCAAATGAGTTTTCTAAGCGATCCAACATATCGTTGAAGGTATCGGCAAGCTCAGATAGTTCATCTTTATTGTCATTATTTGATAAACGTAGATCAAGATTGGTAGCAGAAATATTTCGTGCTTTTTCACTCATGGCACGAACAGGTTCAAATGCTTTCTTAGAGAAAAAAATACCTGCTACGAGAATAAACAAAATTGAAATAATAAAAACAATAATGCTATTATTTAATAAATTATGGAGTTTACTATAACCATATTGGTCATAAGCGGCCGCAGTAACAATATATTTTTTACCTTGATAAATATACTGAAGACCTATTACTTGCCAGTCCTGCTGATAAAATTTGATTTCACCTTTTTGGTAAATCTCATCAAACATAGGTTTTGTTTCCTTGACAAAATCTATATCTACAGCGTCATGATAAATTAAATCAAAGTTGGTATCATAAATAGCAACCTCAACCTCATTCAATATTTTTCTATTATTATGGTAAATATCTTGCAAAATCTTTTTGTCTACATGAGCATTTAGAAAAAGATTGGCTTTGGTAATCGCTTCTTTTTGGAGTAGATTGTAAAATTCTATCTGTCTGTTTTCCTTTGCAGATAGATAGATTACAGTAGCAAACAAACTCAGAATAATTGCTGTAATGAGGGTAAATAGAAAAACTAGACGTGTTCTTATTTTCATAGTTCTTTTTTCAGAATGAAACCCATTCCCGATTTTGTATGAATCAGTTTCTTGTCAAAATTACGGTCTATTTTTTTTCTGAGGTAGTTGATGTATACATCGATGAAGTTCGTGCCGGTATCAAAATGAGTTTCCCAAACTTTATCTGCAATTTCTACCCGAGACAATACTCTGTTGGGATTTTGCATTAGGTATTCCAGCAGTTTAAACTCTTTAGGTGTTAAATTAATCTCTTGCTGACTACGTTTTACAATTTTGGTATGTAGATTCATTTCGAGATCTTCAAAGTGTAAAACAAAATTGAGATTACCAGTTGTTTTTTGACGACGTTTTAATAATGCTCTAATACGGACTAAAAGTTCGCGCATTTCAAATGGCTTTACTAAATAATCGTCAGCTCCGGCATCGAACCCTTCTATTTTATCATCTGTAGTTCCTAGTGCTGTCAGCATAATGATTGGAAGATCTGGATTTATTTGTCTGATTTGCTTACAAAGGTCTAAACCATCCAGCTTTGGTAAGATGATATCCGTAATGATTAAGTCAAAATGATCTTGAGAAAACAGCTTTTTACCTGATAATCCATCATAAGCTAATACGGTTTCAAAATCCTGTTCATCCAGTCCTCTTTTTATGAGTTCTGCTACGCGCTGATCATCTTCTATAATTAATATTTTCATGGAGTATACATTGTTTATCAGTTGAAACCATCATCGATATTTAATTCATAAACTGTTTTTTTAATATGGCGCGATAAACACATGATGGTTTAATAAATACAAACTTACCATTTAAGATGTTATTATCGTAAAATACCATGAGTAGGTAACCTTTTTATCTTATTTATATGGAGATTATAGTAGTTCATGTATATTCTAAATCCGTGTTGAATTGAAAAGTTGTTTTGGACTTGATTTTAATAAAATTATTATTCATAAGAAAGTGTTATGTAACACATAGTTATCTTGAATTAACTTTTAAGGTGTTTTTGATGATCTTTATGAAAATTTTATATATGATTTCAGTAACTTTGTTTTGTTGCAACAAAGTAATTTCAAAATGTCGAATGAATAAAATTATGACTTCGAAACTCCATTATCGCAAAATGCATTATTGATATAATCTGATGAAATTTGAATTTGAAGAAGATACAAAAAAACAATGAAATTGAGTTTATTTCAAAAAATAATATTTATGGGCCTATCTAATTTATATTCTAATTACGCTATACAATTTTAGTTTTTTAATGATTTAGAATTCAATAAAATAGTGCATTTTTAATATTTTTATATATAGTGAACAGCTTTTGATTATATTGATTATTTTTGAATCTTAATCGAATAATTAACTGTCCATGGCACTAATATTTAAAGAGGGACGTCCTGTGGTCAGGTTAAGAGCGTTTCGTGCAATTGATGATCCTAAAACTTGCGAACGTTTTATAGAGGGACATGCACATGTTTTAACGGCTATAGGTGTGAAAAAAGTTACATCATCCAAAAATGATTGGATGTATAACCCTGCTGCTTTCGTTTTGATTGTAGAATCTCTGGATGGAGAAAATGTATACGGAGGTGCAAGGATACATGTTTCAGGAGGATCACAACCTCTTCCTATCGAGGAGGCGACAGGAAACATGGACGCTAAAATCTTTGATTTGGTATGGGACTATGCACAGGAAGGTACAGGCGAGGGCTGTGGACTATGGAATTCAAGGGAAATTGCGGGCTATGGTATTGGAAGTATTTTTTTAACTAGAGCTGCAATTGCAATTGCACCACAAATAGGTATAAAATCATTATTTGCTTTATGTGCTCCATACACGATTAATTTAACAAAATGTGTGGGCTATCGTTTGGAAAGTGGGGTTGGAAATAACGGCACATTTTATTATCCTAAGCTGGATCTTCTTGCAACAACGATGATTCTAGATGACGTTAATAATCTTGAATTAGCTTCTGAAGAAGATAGAAAGGCTATTTTAGAATTACGTAACCGTGGAAATGTTGTTAGAATTGAGGAATTGCGCTCCAAGGAGATTGAGATACATTATATGTTGCAACTGGATAACATGGACCGATGGAACTTGAGTGAAGTCATCAAGCAGATGAGCAAACAGAAAACTAACAATGATTTTTTTGATGAGAATAATCTCAATATACTTTGATAATATAAAATGTACGAAAAACATTATAATCTAGATTATTTAACTGAGACACTGAAAATATTGAGTGGAGTTAAACAAAAATCTTATACCTATTTTAATGATATCCCTGAGGGAGGAACGATTGTTGATTTAGGCTGCGGTTCTGGACAGGATGTCCTTAATATGAGCCGTATGTTTAATACTAATAAATTTGAATTTATTGGTATAGATCACGATCCGGAAATGATCACTGCGGGCCAAGCTGCTATACAAGATGAATCAAATGTTAAATTTCTAGTATCAAATGTACTTGAAGTATCTTTAGCGGAAACGTCTGTTCATGGTGTTCGGATGGAACGTTTAGTCCAACATATTGGAGAACCATTAAATCTTTTCAAAGAAACACACCGTATATTAAAGGATAAAGGTATTGTTGTTGTGGTGGAATCTGATTGGAATAGTCTATCATTTTATAATGGCGATAGTGCGATTGCTGATAAATTAAACGGTTATTTAACCCAACAAAAAGTAAATAACGGTAGAGCTGCACAATCCTTGACCACTTATCTAAATAAAATGGGCTTTTCGCAGATAACAATTGAAGTTTTTCCCTTTGTACTAAGAAATTATGATGATGCATGTAAATATCTATGGATTGATAAAATGATTGATGAAATGTTTTCATTAAATATTATTGAAGCAACTGAAAGAGATCGTTTTATTGAATCTCAAAAACATGCTGATCAAAAAGGTTATTTTTCTTGTTCCATGAATATTGTAATTGCTTCGGCTGTAAAATAGTATGAATTTATTTCGACTGATATTATTTTTTATAGTAATACCTATCCCTTTATTTAGTCAAATTCAATTAACTGATAATTTTGAATTTTTTGAGCCTGGTTCTGATTTACACATTTTAAAATTAGATAGAGAGGTGACTCCGCAGGAGGTCCCTACATTATTAAAGAAATTTAAACCAGGTGAAAGCCCTAACCCTAATCTAGGGCTTAGTAAATTCAGTGTGTGGGTTGCATTTAAAATTGAGAATCTCAGTCAACGTACACATTACCTTTTGGATATTGCATATCCACTTTTAGATGAAGTGGAACTGTATGATTTGGATAAGGAAGGCAATTTTAGATCATTGGCACATTTTGGGAGTTTTAAAAATTTTAAAGAAAGAACTTATCAAAGCCCAAACTATATTTTTGATCTCAATTTAAAACCAACAGAAAGCAAACAGTATTTTTTAAGAGTGAAAAGCTCCGAACAAATTATACTCCCGATAGCTGTGGGGAAGCCTGATGTAGTTTGGGAAAATTTATGGAAAGAAAATATTTTATTAGGACTGTTTTTAGGAGTGGTGTTGATAATGGCAATTTACAATTTTTTCCTATTTCTTTCTGTAAGAGATTTGGCATATTTGTATTATGTGCTTTATATCTCATTTTTAGGGCTTACACAGCTAGGAATAGTCGGATTTAATTTTCAATTTTTATGGCCAACTATGCCTGGATGGGAATCTGTCAGCATCGTTATTTTTGCATGCTCTAGTAGTATAGCCGTTTTATTCTTTTCGAATCAATTTCTAAATCTTAAGAAAAATGCGCCGACTATCCGCAAGATGCTCTTGGCACTTCTTGTTTTATTTTTAGCAAGCTTTCTTTTATTAATTTTTGGATATCACCAGTTCGCATTTGAATTAATGCAGACTGCAACATCATTAGAAACAATAATCTTATTTATAGCTTCTTTATATGTACTGAAAAAGCAGTATCAACCGGCTAGATATTTCTTTATAGCATGGTTTATATTGCTAACGGGAGCTTTGATATTTCTTTTAAAAGACTATGGAATATTACCCTATAATCTATTTACAAGTAATTCCTTTAGATTAGCATCAATTGTTGAAATGGCATTACTTTCTTTTGCACTAGCTTCAAGAATTAATATCTTGAAAAGGGAGAAGGAAATATCCCAAGCTAATGAGTTAGCCACCTCACTTGAAAATGAACGTCTTATTCGTGAACAGAATGTAGTTTTAGAACAAAAAGTTGTAGAGCGAACGAGCGAATTGACAGAGTCGAATGAGTCGCTGCAAGCGACTTTGAAACATTTAAAAGAAGCGCAATCACAACTGGTAGAGGCCGAGAAAATGGCTTCTTTAGGGCAATTGACTGCTGGTGTAGCACATGAAATTAATAATCCGATTAATTTCGTCACCTCAAGTGTTGCGCCTTTGAAGCGGGATATTAATATGATTTGGGAAACTTTAGATGAAGTGGAAAGTGTTGCACTTGATGATGAACTGACCTTAAGTGAAAAACAATCTCGTATTATAGCATATAAAGAAGAAATTGATCTGGAATACCTCAGAACTGAAGTAGATTTCTTATTGAAAGGGATGAGTGAGGGAGCCAATCGAACCGCTGAGATCGTTAAAAGTCTTCGAATCTTTTCACGTGTCGATGAGGACACACTTAAATTTGCTGATATTAATGAGGGTTTGGAATCGACGATGGTTATTCTAAACAGTTTAATACAACAGGGGATTGATGTTGATAAAAATTACGGTGAATTACCAGCGATAGAATGTTATGCAGGAAAACTTAATCAAGTTTTTTTAAATATATTGACTAATGCGATTTATGCGATCAATAAGAAATTTCAAAATAATCCAGGTGGAATTTTAAAGTTAGAAACAGGATTAACTGAAGATGAGTCATTTATGTATATTAGTATTGCTGATAATGGTATTGGGATTCCTTCAGAAATTAGAGAGAAAATTTTTGAACCATTCTTTACCACTAAAGATGTTGGTGAGGGCACAGGTTTAGGTATGTCAATTGCTTATAATACTATAGCCAAGCATAATGGAAAGATTGTGGTTGATTCTATAGTCGGAGAGGGGACCGTTTTTAAATTAATTATTCCGATTCGACAAATTATTTAAATGGAACCTTATCTTTAAAGTAAGGGATATTCTTATTTTTGTAGGTGCGGCATTTACTGCTATATGATTAGATTATGATAAAAGATATAGAAATACTATATATTGATGATGAATTAAATAACTTATTTGGTTTTAAAGCCAATTTTAGATATAGCTATGTTATACATACCGCTTCTTCAACAGTTGAAGCTCAAGAAATATTGATTAAAAATCCTAAAATCAGAATCATATTCTGTGATCAGCGCATGCCAAATGAGTTAGGAATTGATTTCTTTGATCGTATAAAAAGGGATTTTCCAAGACCTATCCGTATCTTATTAACTGCTTATGCAGATATGGAGACTGTAATTGATGCTGTTAATAAAGGAAATATATTCCGTTTTGTCCGTAAACCATGGATAGAGGAGGAAATGATTTCTTGTATCGAAGAAGCTGATAAATTTTATACAGCCAATTCTATGCTCGATATAAAAAATGAGGAGCTAGAAAAAGCTTATCATGAGCTGGATAAATTTGCTTACAGTGTAAGTCATGATCTTCGCGATCCACTTACTGGAGTTCTATCAGCTGTTAAACTTGGGTTAAAATTTGATCAGGTCGATCAAATTCATGAGTTATTGGGATTAATGGATGGTTCGTTGACAAGACTGGATTTATATATCGATAGCTTACGTGATTATTATTTATTGAGGCGTGGCGAATTAATGCTATCTACAATTAATTTCAGAGAACTTTTTAATGATATTCAAGCATTCTATAATATGTCTGTTCGGAATAATGATGTAGAATTTATAATCAGTGTTGATCAAAAAGAAGAATTTATTTGCGATAAAACTGTCTTGGAATTAATTTTACATAATTTGCTTTCTAATTCTTTTAAATATCAACGAAAGGATTGTGAAAATAAATTTGTCAAATTATCTGTAGATGTTTCTGATGGAAATGCGACGCTTAAAGTAAGTGATTGCGGGATCGGAATCTCTTCAGAATATATCAATGATATTTTTAAATTGTTTTTTAGAGCAAGTGACCAAGCTGAGGGTATGGGCTTTGGTCTTTATAATGTGAAAAGTGCGCTACTTAAATTACAGGGTACGGTTGATGTTCAATCTGAAGTGGGAGTTGGAACAACTTTTACAATTGTTGTTCCAAGCAAAAAAATGGATTGAATTTCGGTTAAGTATAACCTATGAGAGCAATTTTTGACGAAGTAAAAATTCTAGTTGTTCATTTGATACTTCCAATTTCGAATATGTTTCTAATAGATTTTTTCGTTCAGAATAGATATCATAGGCCCGATTTATTGTTTCGTCTAATTCTTCCTCACTCCAAGGTTTATTTAGATAATGGAAAATTTTCCCTTTGTTTACAGCATCTATAACCGCGGCCATATCGGTATAACCGGTCAGTAAAATACGCATAGGTTCTGGATTAATCTTAATGATTTCTTCTAAAAATTGTACCCCCGTCATGCCTGGCATCCGTTGATCTGTAACAATAATGTCGACGTGATTCTTTTTTACAATTTCGATAGCTTCAGAACCACTAATAGCAGTAAGTACTTTATACTTGAAACGGAAAGTTGCTTTGAAAGAAACGAGATTGTTTTCCTCGTCGTCAACATATAATACAGTGATTTTGGTTTTTTTATTTTCCATGTTATTTGTTGTAAAAAGTTAGAAAACCTAATAAAAGTGTCGCGCAAAGAATGGATGTTGTTTTTCTTACTAACAACATTTGCATCAATTGGTTTGTGTTCAAATGTTTTAATATATAAATTAACAACTTATACATTAAAAAGGTAGATTTTCTATCGAAACAAACATGACTTACCCTAGAATTCAAATAGGGGGTTTTCATTACGTACAAAGTTAAGAATTATTTGAATCTAATTTCAATACAAAGAATAATCATATAGAACATACGATTACAAATAGATAGCAATTAAATGAAGACGTATCTTTTGAAAAAAATAAATGATAAAAGGTCGTAAAATCACTTTCGGAGTAATGTACCTTTGCAATAAATTAAATGCTTATCTGCAAATCTTTTAAATGAGAAATGGACAAATAATTATCGGTTATGAAAATAGCCATTTTATAGATTTTGTAATTGACAGTAAATACCGCTGGATACGGCATGTTTTGTTAATAGCAGCAATCATAGGAATTCATTTCTTACCCAATAATGCGCCTGCAGAAGTTGATGAAAAAATGAAGGTGTGGAATCTACTGGTAAAATGTATTTCAATTATTATTCTCTTGGCTTTATTTTATATTAATCACTATGTTTTGATACCTGTGTTTATGTTGAGAAGTAAGTTTTTAGCTTATGGAGGTACTTTGTTCGCATTTTATAGCATCATTTTCTTAAGCATGTTGATCTTAGAAAGTCAGGAATTGCGGTTTATTAAGAAGCCAGATCAATCTTTATTAGATGGAAAAGATTTTGTGATATTAATCATACTATTTACAATTTTTATTGCGGCTGTAAGTAGTGTTAAGCTGTTTAAAATATGGATTATCAATTTAATACGATTTAAGGAATTTGAAAATAATACCTTACTGAGTCAATTGGAACAATTGAAAAGTCAGATTAATCCCCATTATTTATTTAACACACTCAATAATATCAATTTTCTCATTTATGAAAATCCTAAATTGGCATCAAAAGTATTATTGAAGCTTAGTGATATTCTTAGAAATCAGCTTTATTTATCAAAAGGGGATACGATAGAACTGGGAAAAGAAATTGAGGTACTTCAAAATATTATCTTTTTAGAGGAAATTCGAAGAGATAAATTTAGCGTGAATTTTGACGTGGATGTAGGTATGGAGGCGATTAATATTCCGCCATTTCTATTTATTCCATTTATTGAAAATGTTGTGAAGCACGGCGCGCATCAGGCCATGGACGGAGATTTGCATGTCAAAATTAATTTTACTGTAGCCAATGAGCAGATTTGTTTTACATGTGTAAATGCGAAAAAAAAGAAAGTATCTGTCAAAGAATACGGAGGTTTAGGATTGAGTAATATTCGAAAGCGGTTAGACATTTTATATCCGAATAGTTATAAATTGGCAATAGATGATAGAGAAGATATTTTTAAAGTATTTTTAAGTATTCCAATAGATGGATCGTATGAATATAGAACAGTTAAGCATTAAGTATATTGTTATTGAGGATGAACCTTTTGCAAGAAGGGGATTGGTAAAATTACTAAAAGATTATACTTTCTTAGATTGTATGGGTATGTACAGTAATACTGATGATGCCCGTATGATTATGGAAACGCAAGATCTTGATTTAATTTTTTTAGATATTCATTTACCAGAGGAGAGTGGATTGGAGTTTGCAAAACATATTCCAGGGTCAATTCAGGTTATATTTACTACAGCATACCCTAATTATGCTTTAGAAAGCTACGATCTGAATGCCTTAGATTATTTATTAAAACCTATTGCTGAAGATCGGTTAAAAAAAGCTTTGGATAAGGCTATCAGCTATTTTCAAAATAAAGCTTATGATAAACAGGCTTTACAACCAACGGATCATATTTTTGTTAAGTCTGATCGCAAATTATTCCGTCTTGCATTAGACGAGATCCAGTACATCGAGGCAATGAAAGATTATGTTATGATACATAGTAAAGACAAAAAATTAATGGTTGCTATGAATATAAAAACAATCTTAAATAAGTTGCCAAGTATGGATTTTGTACGTGTGAATAAATCATTTGTGGTCAATCTTAAAAAGATTGAAAGTGTCGATAATCATTGGGTAACTGTTGCTGGGTTCGAAATGCCTTTGGGTGCTAGTTTTAAAGAGAACCTATTAACGCGTATTGACAAGCAGACAATTAATAGGTGATGGATAAGGTTATTAACAGGATGAAATAATACAAAGAAACCATAGCGTTGAAAACATATGGTTCCTTTGTAATGATGGAGTTGACATTAATTAACAACTATACTTTTGCTGGATATAGTATGCGCACTGAAATAACCAAATACATTTGGACTTATATTAGTTGGTGGATTACTGGGGGTGATACCACCTCCTGAAGACTGCTGCATGAGGCTATACCAGTAATTATAGATCGATTTATCAATACAAAGCATTTCGACACGAATTTGATCCCCTGGATATATCTCCTCATCATCATTTGGCCTTAATGTGATACTAACCTGATTACCATTGTTAAAATCATCATTTACGGCATAGATGTCTTTAATCTGTTTATCGTTAACAAATAGAATAAAACGATATTGGTTAGCGTCATCTTTAGGATCGCGGTAAAATACTTTTATATTGCGGGTATCTTTGTCTCCAAGCTTGGGCTTTTCAGCTATTATAGAATCTAGCAGAACGACTTGAGGCATTTTAGATTTTGCAGTAAATTTACTCTCATCGACTTGAATATCCATGCTGTAGCTTCTTCCGGGCTGTCCCGTAAAATCTTTAGCTACATAAGTTCCTGGAATGGTTTCTTGAAATACATATTCTTTTTCTTCATTATCATAAACAATAACCCTAGCGCCTGTTACGGAAGGGTAATCATTACCTGCGGAAAAAGAAACATTACGACTCAGTTTAATCTCTTGCTGAGGGTTTGTGTTGTTAATACTGCCTTCAATCACAAGCTTTCCTATCTCGTCATTTACTTGAATATCAATCACTTTTTCGCATGACTGTGTCAAGATAAATAGGACTAGCAACAACATATAAAATAAAGTTTTTTTCATGTTTTCTGATTTTTAGATTAAAATTTAAAATTCCAGGTAATGGAAGGAATAGGTGCTCCAAATATGCTGGTTTGAACTGCTTCAGTTGCATTGGGAACTTTTTTACTATCTCTGAATGCTATTCGATAAGGATCTTTATGGGCGTACACATTATAAATACCAAAGGTCCAACTGGACTGAAAATATTTACCAGGTGCTCCTTCGAATGTTGCTGCTAAATCTAAACGATGAGTGGCTGGCTGGCGATAAGCGTTTCTTTGTGAATAAGAGAAAGTTGTGTTACCTCCAATATTATATTTGCCAGTAGGATAGGTTACAGCTTTACCTGTTCCATAGACGAAATTGCTCGAAAAAGTCCATTTGTCGCTGTATTTGTAAATAGCAACTAAAGATAAATCGTGTGTCCGGTCGTGTGTTGCAGGGTAATATTTTCCGTCATTTATTCCTTCAAATTTACGTTCCGTTTTAGATAGGGTATAGCCAAGCCATCCGTTAAATTTTCCATATCTTTTCTTGAGGAATAACTCAGTACCATAGGCTCTGCCAATACCGTAGAGTAGTTGTGATTCTACATCCTGATTGACTAGCAATTGTGCCGCATCTTTATAATCGATTTGATTTTGTAAATTTTTATAATACAGCTCAACTGATAATTCGTAGGTATTGTCTTTGAAATTTCTAAAATATCCAGTGGAAATCTGATCTGCGATTTCCGGTTTGATATTTTTACTGCTCATGACATATAGATCTGTAGGACTTGCGCTTGTTGAGTTTGTTAAAAGGTGAATGTTTTGTGTATTTCTATTATAAGAGGCCTTGATTGATTGCTGATCGTCTAACATATAGCTTACGCTGAATCGAGGTTCTAAATTTAAATAATTTTGAACAACTTCACCTGTCTTATACTTTTCTGACATTAACGTATTGCCTAACATATCATATTTGCTGAATGTTCCAGGACCGACGAGTAGCATTGAACTTAGACGTAGACCGTATATCATGCTTAATTTATCGTTAACCTTCCACTCATCGCTTAGGTACGCTGCCATCTCATAACCATACCGATGTTCAACATGCTTATCATTAAAACTGGAACTCGCTGTGGTGGTAATATCTCCTGGTGAAATATCATGTCTAGTTGCCTGGATTCCAAATTTTAAAGCATGATTATAACTTGCATAATAATTGAAATCTTGTTTAAAATTTAAGTCGGTTATTTTTGAAGTTGCCTTAAAACCATCATTTCGGTCCAGTCCTTCAATAACATAGTTATAATTGCTGTAGATGAATGAAGTGTTTGAAAATAATTTACTATTGAAAACGTGGTTAAATCTTACCGTACCAGTTGCATTTCCCCAATTAGTGCCAAAAATGTCCTGAAGGCCCAATACATCCTTACCAAAATAACCTGAAAGATAAATGGCATTATTATCGTTGAATCTGTAATTTGCTTTTGCATTAACGTCATAGAAAAACAATGTGCTTTTATTTATTGTGGTATCTGATGAAGCTTTCAGGAAAAGATCCGCATATGTGCGGCGGGCGGAAATCATAAATGAACCTTTATCCTTTACGATTGGCCCTTCAACTTTAATGCGGGAGGCAATCATTCCGATACCGCCTTGAACGGTTATTTTTTTATTATTCCCTTCATTCATTTTTACATCTAAGACAGACGATAATCTTCCGCCATATTCAGCAGGCATACCACCTTTATAGATGCTCACATCTTTGATCGCATCTGAATTGAATGTTGAAAAGAAGCCTAATAGATGAGAGGCGTTGTAAACAGTAGCTTCATCCAATAAAATTAAATTTTGATCTGAACCTCCTCCACGGACATAAAAACCAGTATTTCCCTCACCAGAACTTTTTATTCCCGGCATCAGTGTAATACTTTTTAATACATCCTGCTCACCTAAAACGACTGGTAGCTGATTAATTTGCTTCATGTTGAGCTTTTCAACACCCATTTGCGGAGACGAAATATTCTTGTTGTTTTTTCTGTTCGTAGATATGACCACTTCTTCAAGCATCGCTTGAGACTGCAATGCGATATTCAAAACAAAATTTTTATCTAAGGTGATGGTATCTGTATAGGTCTTGTAACCGATGTAGGAGCTTATCAGTACATATCGTCCTTCTGGTCCACCAATTGAATAAAAACCATATGAATTACTTAAACTGCCGGACTGTGGTAATTCCTGAAGTTTAACCGAAGCACCAATTAGTGTTTCGCCGGTTGATATATCTGTTATAGTTCCTGATATGTTGTATCGCTTTTGAGCAATACCTATATTGGCGATTGATACTAAAAATAATAGAAAAGATAGTGGTTTTAACATATTTCAAATTTTCTACGAAAGTAGAAGTTTGGCAGAATGAAATATTTAATATTATAGGAATGCTGGTAGATATTATAGGAACATGCGATTTTGAGTGCTTTTTTAGAATATCGTATTGAGATGATCGATATCTTGATTCCGTTGGGATTAATTACATTGCCTAATCATCTAACGCATGTCCGCAATGAAAAGCGACGAATCATCCCAATGCTTATGTTCGAATCCAGGGAAAACAAAAAAAGCCTCACATTTGTGAAGCTTTTTTGTGATCCCGCTGGGATTCGAACCCAGGACCCATACATTAAAAGTGTATTGCTCTACCAGCTGAGCTACGGAATCCTTTCTTAATTGGAAGTGTATCCCTTTTTGAAAGTGATGCAAAGATAGAGTTTCTAGTGCTATAGTCCAAATAAAATTTATTATTTAACCCTAAGTCCCTAGTACACCGATATATTTATTTATATAATGCTCTTTATCTCGGGATTTATATTGCTGTATATAGCGTGGGTGATCTAGAATCGTTAAATTTTCAAATAAATGCTCTTCTTTATTTATCTTTTCAATAAACGTTGCATTCTTTTTTCCTAATACAAATACGTTAGTTGTATCCAAGCCTAAGCTTATGTGTTTTTTTAGAGATTCGATCATAAATGGCTTAACCATTGCAAACAAGTTTCTATCATCATAATAGTTTGCATTGATCCATTTGTTTTCCTTTGTTCTCCGGACAATGGCTAATGGGAAGGGTGAATTGATGTAAAATTGTCTATAAAAAGCATGTGCACCACCAAATTCCTTAATCATGTCATAAAGAAAAACGGAAGATATTTCATGGGTATGTGCAGATTTCATGGGGATACCACAGATGTGTTCTAACCTTTTGGTGTCTGTAAATGGTACGCCTGTGACCCCTGCGCCGTGACGACTAGGATTGATTCCTATAATAAATTTTCTAGGAGCAGTGTCGTCGTAATACTTGTTGTAAAACTTTTCCATAACGATTAAGGTCTCCGGGTTTTCAAAGTAAGGATTTAATACTCGAAAGTCATCTGGAAGATTTCCTGAGTAATGTAATTGTTTATTAAACTCAATTATTTGTGTTGCTACAGTCTTGGCGTTGTCCATACCTTGATTTTAATATTCTATTTATTCACAAATTAATTATTTTCTGAGATATGACGTATACAAATACTGACCTATCACAATTTAATAACAACAAAAGCCAATCGAAAGATTGGCTTTTGTGTTTTCTGGTAAGTGTAATTATGTAAAATGTCTACTGCTCTAATTATTTTTGAACATTATTTCAGTAGATATGATCTATTTAAATATCGTTAGTACATGCAGTTTGCTTTAAAAATTGATTTTCGATCCTACAGCAAGTTTGTTGTTTTTTGCAAATACGCCACATAAATGAAATAGAAGTCTAGCACCTACGTTACCATCCCAGTCGTCTTCTCCGGGAGCAACTTCAACTAAATCAATACCAATAATGTTTTTATCGCTATTAGCCAATCGACTTAACAAGTAAGTTGCTTGTTCATAAGACAGTCCCCCAGGTACCGGAGTTCCGGTGTTTGGACAGTACCAACGCTGTAAAGCATCAATATCAAAACTGACCGCTACATTTTCCGGTAATTGTGCTAGAATTTCATCACATTGATCTTTCCAAATTTTTCCTTCAAAGCTATTTGCTTTTAGATCTGTGTCAGTAAATACTTTTACTTTATTTGAAGTTTGAACTGCTTCCAATTCTCCTTCACTAAAATCGCGAATACCAACCTGAACGATTTTTTCCAATTGTGGAAGTTTGATCGCGTTGAACATAATTGATGCGTGAGAGTAGGTAAAACCTTCATAAGCATTGCGTAAATCCATGTGTGCATCGAAATGTAAAATTCCAAATGAATCATGGTTTTCAGCTAAAGCTTCATAATATCCCAAAGGTGTAGAATGGTCTCCGCCTAAAAGAATTACTTTCTTACCTTTATTCATCCAATACAATGAGCGTTCTTTTACTTCGTCATTGAATTGTTTGGAAGCTTTATTTATTTCTTCTAAATACCCTCTTAGTGTAACGTCATTTTCAATATCTTCACCATTTTCTAACGCCTCTATAATCGGTTGCGCTAAACTTTTATATTTTTCACTGTTTTCCGACCAGTGCGCAGGAGTTTCATCCATGAAAATTCCTAATTTCCATAAATCAGGAAATTCCTGATGCAGTAAATCAACCTGAAACGAGGCGTTTAAAATAGCATCAGGGCCATTACTAGCACCGCTTCCATAACTTACAGTTACTTCCCAAGGTGCGGGTACAACAATAATATCACTTTCTTCAGCTGTAAAGGGAAGCCCGTATATGCTTGAATCTGGTAAGCCAGGTTGTGATGGATCGAAATTTTCAATTTTTGTTTGCTTTGTCGACATGTTATGAATCACTAGTTGAACTGCAAATATAAAAAAACTTACCTGCGTTAAAAAGGATATCTTGATCCATGTTAGGGAGGGTAAATGAACAAATAAAGGTTCAGGAATTTAGGCTATCTTTACAGTCTACTAAAAGTATAAGAAATAAAATGGCAGAGCAACGTATCCATATTTGGGCAGGGACATCAAATAGAACGGAAGAACAATTTTATAAATATTTTGACCAAAGTAAATTTATTAAGGATTATAATCGATTTAAAACTGATGAAACCTACGCGAGAAATGCACCTGACTTTAATCTTCGTTCACAGTTTAGCAAAGCAATTGACAAACAGTATGATTATGATGTAGATTGGATCACTGTTTACTTTAGTCGCAAAAAAATGAGTATTCAAGCTGCTATAGAAGAACTGCCTATATGGAATGATCAAACAGAAGTAGCAATCTATCAGGCATGTGTTGATAAAGGAATTTCAAATGTGAATGCCATATTATGCTATGCCGACGCAGAGTTGATTATAGACAAACCGCTCGGAAATTACAACGACATGATCTATATTGGAAGCTTTAATATCCCTGCCTAGCATATACTAAACCAGATCAGTGTGTAATTGAGTTCGTGTTTCCTTCTAATTCTCATATCGATTCAACAGAAGAAACTAATCTTAAGATTAGCTTCTTCTGTTGAATCGGCCGGGAATGAACTTAAATTCTTTTTGAAAAGATCTAGTGGGTTAAACCAATTGAAAGACAGTACCTATATATGCATGCAACCATTTTTGCTATGTCACTAAACAGCAAAATCATTTTTTTATAGGTTATTCAGGAAATCTATATATTGGGTAACACTCTTTTCAATCCACTCCTCTGAACTATTTTGTTCAAGTCCATAATAAGCAAAGAATGGCTGATAATCGGCTTTTATATATTCAAAAGTCAATTCAAAAGGCCGGGTCAGTTCCTTTAAAGTATATTTATACTTTCCCTTAGTAGTGTACTCTTCCTCATTTATACCGATAGATAATGCCAGAGCGATCTTCTTCCCTGATACTTTGTAACCACTCTTACTTCCATATGCCCACCCATAAATAAGAACTTCATCCAGCCACTTCTTAAATAAAGGAGGACAATTGAACCAATAAAACGGAAATTGAAATACAATTTTATCATACTGCTCTATCAGTTTCTGTTCTGCAGGCACATCGATCTTCTCAGTAGGATAAACTTCGTGTAATTGATGGATGTGATATTGATCAGGATACTTTTTCAATTCTTCCATCCATCTTTTATTGATTATGGAATTTTCTGCATCGGGATGAATAACAATTACTAATGTTTTCATATGTCTTCTAATTTTAAAATTCTTATACAAAAGTAATTGATGAAGCATTAATTTTGTATGTTAGATGCTCATTGTATGGTACTATAAAAAATGTAAGTAATGACAAAAATAAAAGCAACTTCAACGAACTTTGCAAATAAGCAGGCTTTAGCAAATGAATGTTTGGAGGTTTATGCTTCTAACATAATTGGCGGTCAGTGGTCACTGGCGATCTGCTGCTATCTAATTAACGGAAAACTCCGATTTGGAGAATTGAAAAAATGTTTACCAAACATTACCGAGCGTATGCTTACCTTACAACTACGTAAGTTGGAGGAAAATAAAATTGTGAAACGAACGGTATACGCTGAAGTCCCTCCGCGCGTTGAATATGAATTAACTCCAATCGGAAATGAATTGAAACTTATTATTGATGAACTTGGAAAGTGGGGTGAAAAACATAAAACTGGAGCAATATAGTGCGGAATATTTTAGGCACAGTACAACATGGAGTTTTATCTAGGGAAAAGCTGTTGGTCATTTGTTGTACATTCTCGATGGTAGAAATGCAATTGGTGCAGTTTTACAATTACCGTATAATATCTTTAGCTTCCAGTGGATGGCAACGATCCGAATGGTTCTATTGAAATCCAGTAATAGCAAAAAAGCTTCACATTTCTGTGAAGCTTTTGGTGATCCCGCTGGGATTCGAACCCAGGACCCATACATTAAAAGTGTATTGCTCTACCAGCTGAGCTACGGAATCCTTCCTTTTTTGAAATAAATTTCGTTTTTGAAAGTGATGCAAAGGTAGAAAAAAAGGTGATATGTGCCAACTTTTAAGTTGAATATTCTTAAATTATTTTATTACTATTTGGTAATGAAATGATTAAATTTTTATCACCTTATTTTTTAGCATGTATCATTCTTGGATTTTGTTGCATATCATGATGTAATATCACTGTTTTAAACCCCTTTTTTCGTAACATATCGACTGTTTCATCCCCATAATACTGATTAATTTCAAAATATAAGTCACCTTCAGCTGTTAAATGCTTCTGGGCAAAAGAAGCTATCGTCTCATAAAATAATAAAGGAGCAGTTTCTTCCACAAAAAGAGCTAAATGCGGCTCGAATTCTAATACATTTGGATGCATTTCCTCTTTTTCTTTTGGTGTAATATAAGGAGGATTACTGACGATAATATCATATTGCTGGGATTGAAAGATATATTCCCATTCTAGGATGTCTGCATTCACAAAATTTATTGGTGCATCTAAACGGAGTGCGTTACGTTTGGCTGTGGCAATAGCTTCTTTAGAAATATCCAATGCAGAAATATGGGCTTCCGGCAAATGCTTTTTAAGTGAAATCGGTATGCAGCCGGATCCAGTTCCGATATCGATAATACGTAGAGGTGCCTGATCTCGATGATTGCGGATAATCATATCAACTAATTCCTCTGTCTCTGATCGTGGAATGAGCACAAAAGGATTGACTTCAAAAACTTCTCCATAGAAATCAGCTTTTTTCAAGATGTGCTGTATGGGTTTCTGTTTTAGCAGATCTTTTAAAATATTCGAAATGTGAGTGCTTTCCTCTTCTGACAATGTCAGTTCTTTATTTAAGCTATATTGCATTCTGGAAAGTCCTAAAACATCTTCAATAACTATATAGAAGATGTTTTTGATTTCTTCTGCGTCATAAAATGTAGCTAGGTCTTTTTGGAACAAGCTGTCGTAGGTTTGTAAATTTTCCATTGGTCAAACTTAGATAAATTTGTTTTATTTACAATTATAATTACCGCAGATATCAAACAATTTATTTGTTGAAGTCTTTTTTATTTGGAACTCATGTTGTTAAAAAATAATCAATCCTCATGTTATATTTAGAATTACTGAAGAATCAAAATTTACAATATTTCTAGTATTTTCTGTTACAGTATTGTTTTGATACTTTTGTATATGAATATGCAAGAAAGCTACATGCGGAGATGCCTGGAACTGGCCGTTCTGGGAGCAGGTACTACAAGCCCTAACCCAATGGTGGGTGCTGTTATTGTCTGTGATGACCAAATTATAGGAGAGGGTTTTACATCACCTTACGGTGGAGCTCATGCCGAAGTAAATGCTATTCAGCAGGTATTGGACCATTATGGGGATGAGGCCGCAACTAAATTAAGACAGTCAATTTTTTATGTTAGTCTTGAACCCTGTGCACATTATGGTAAGACACCACCTTGTGCAAATCTTATTGCAAGATACAAGCCTAAAAAAGTATATATAGCATGTTTAGATCCATTCGCCAAAGTGAACGGTAAGGGTGCAGAGATTTTAAAAAATGCAGGAATAGCTATTGAGATCGGACTATTAGAACAGGAGGCTTTGTGGTTAAATCGCAGATTTTTGACACGTGTTCAAAAAAATCGCCCTTATGTTATTCTCAAATGGGCAGAAAGTGCAGACGGGTATCTTGGAAAAGAAGGGGAGCAAGTGTGGATTAGTAATGTGGCGAGTAAGCAGTTGGTTCATAAATGGCGAGCTGAGGAAGATGCAATTTTAGTGGGTGCTAAGACTGCATTGGTTGATAATCCTAGCTTGACCGTACGCGAGTGGAATGGAAAAAATCCGAAACGTATATTGATAGATAAATTACTTTCCGTTCCCGCTGAAGCTGCGATTTTTAACGATGAAGCTGAAACCATTATTTTTAATGCTTTGAAGACGGAATGGTCTGGTCATAATAAGTATATCGAATTGGAAAATTATGATTGGTATCTTCCTCAAAATATTTTGTATCAATTGTATTTAATGGATGTGCAATCTATTATTATTGAGGGTGGAGCAAAGACATTGTCCCTATTTATTGAAGCTAATCTGTGGGATGAGGCTAGGGTTTTTAAAAGTAAACGTACTTTGGATGGCGGGATAAAAGCCCCGCAGGTAAAAGGTGAATTGAAAGAAATTATGAAAATTTCGGATGATCAATTGGAAATTATCGTAAATATATAAACTTTAAATTATTTGATTATCTTTAGGTTATGGCTATTCCTGAAGATCTTTTGCAATTCATATGGAGGTTGCGTCTGTATCACACAGATCAATTAAAAACCGTAAATGGCGAATCCATCCAAGTTTTACATGTAGGTGAACATAATGACAATGCAGGACCAGATTTCTTGTTTTCAAAAACCCGTATCGGAAGTGAGTTGTGGACAGGTAATGTGGAGATTCATGTCAGATCATCAGATTGGTTTCTACATGGACATCAAAAAGATGCAAAATATGCAAATGTAATTTTACATGTTGTGTGGGATCATGATCAAGAAGTGTTTCATGAAGATGGCTCCCTTGTTCCAACACTCAGGCTGTCGGATTATGTTTCTGAAGAATTACTGAGACAATATCAGCGTTTAATGGATGGGCAACGTTGGATTCCCTGTGAAAGTCAGATACTTCATTTAGATAGTTTTAAAGTGGAGAGCTGGGTGGAGCGTATGGCAGTAGAAAGAATGGAAGATAAGTCAAGACTGATACTTGAATTACTGCAAAAATTTGATGGAGATTGGGAGAAAATATTTTTCATATGGCTGTTTCGAAGTTTCGGATTTAAAGTAAATGCAGAAGCTTTTCAGGCTTTAG
This sequence comes from Sphingobacterium anhuiense, assembly GCF_042686355.1. NCBI lineage: Bacteria > Pseudomonadati > Bacteroidota > Sphingobacteriia > Sphingobacteriales > Sphingobacteriaceae > Sphingobacterium > Sphingobacterium anhuiense. The sequence continues at coordinate 53,978 of NZ_JBHUPE010000006.1, read as the reverse complement.
GCGAGCAATTGTCAAATTTATTATTGCTGAAATATAGGACAGATATCAGTAAATTGGAAGCTATGATTTTTGGTCAGGCGGGTTTTTTAAATTCTACTTTTGACGAAGCATATCCTCTACAATTACAAAAGGAATATCTTTATCTTAAAAAAGCCTATTCCTTAAAAGAAACTCATTTTCCACTGCTTTTTTCACGGATGCGACCTCACAATTTTCCCACTATTCGAATAGCTCAATTAGCCAGTTTGTTACAAAATGAAAGTGTTCGTCTACAAGGAATTTTAGCGATTGAAAATTTAAGTGAATTTAGATCGCTACTTGATCATATACGGGTTACTCATTACTGGAAGACCCATTTTAGTTTTGCGAAGCAATCCTTAGCGACTAGTGATCATAGTTTAAGTGAAATGAGTCAAAATAGCTTGATTATTAATGCATTTATTGCATTAACATTTTCTTATGGGGCTTACTTTAAGCTGGAGCATTTAAAAGATAAGGCAATGCGATGGTTAGAAGAATTACCGACTGAAAGAAATAATATTATTCAAAAATTTGAAGATATAGGGGTTAAGGCGTGGCATGCGGCACACTCACAAGGGTTGTTGCATATAAAAAGGAAGTATTGCGATTCAAAACAATGCTTACGTTGTGGGATTGGCTTAGAATTGCTGAGGCGTTAGTTTACACATCCTTAAGTATTGTTGCAATATCACTATAGCCTTTTGAGGCAGCGAGATCTGATGCTGTTTTGTTATTGGAGTTCTTCAATTCAATAATAGCTCCATGTTCAAGGAGTAAAACGATAATTTCAATATTTCCTTGTTGTGCTGCTAAATGCAATGGGGTAAGACCTGTTTGCTGTCTGTTGTTAACATTAGCTCCAGCTTCAATAAGTAGCTTTGTAATTGCCGTGTTTTTATTTAGAAGAGCAATGTGAAGCGGGTAGAGATGTTCCTCATTTTGGGTAGGGATATCAGGATTGGCTTTATGTGCAAGTAATAGACGAACGACATCTTCTTTATTAAAATGGGTCGCTAAAGCGAGGGCAGAATAACCATGTGTGGAGACCTCATTAACAACTGAAGGTAACTGTTTAATCATCGCTTCTATATAATTATCCAAGCCGGCAGCCACTGCTTCATGAATATTTAAGCCTTGATTGTGCTGAAGCAGAACGCGGATGATTTGAGGTTTATGAAAATAGCAAGCTAGTAATAAAGGCGAAATGCCGTGACTTGTTTCTTCTAAGATTAAGGCTGGGTTGCTAGTTAAAAGCAAATCTAAATCTCTACTATTTCCAGATTCGATGTATTGTTCTAATATACTTAAACTCATTTTCTAGTATTATACGATCTTAACGGTAACTAAAATAGAAAAAAAATATGATGAAAATCTGAATTTATGAAAGAATTGTACAGATTATTTTTTATTAATAATCATTGGTTGTACATGTAGATAACCTTGTTAAGTTTTAATTTATCAGGCTTTTAGGTAATAAATAAGGTGTTTTTAACTATTTTTAGGAATATAGTTGTAACAATTATTCTTTTTTTTAAAAAAATCCTTTAAAATATTCACACTTATGGTATATTTGTATACGCCCCTCCCAAGGGTTTGTTTTTCATAGGTAGATGTAGGGTCGAATATTCCTTATTCGACCCTTTTTTATAGCTTTGTTTATTAAAAGGAAATTATGTCTAGAAAAATTGTAGTAGCAATAACAGGAGCAAGCGGTTCCATCTATGCTAAGGTTCTGCTAAATCGACTGATGGAATTAAAAGATCAGATCAGTGAAGTGGGAGTAGTAATGTCAGACAATGCCAAAGTTGTGTGGCAGGAGGAGTTGCAAAATAAAGATTATGAACAATTCCCTTTCCAATTTTACAGTAAAAATGATTTTTTTGCGCCATTTGCTTCGGGATCTGCACGTTTTGATACCATGATTATCTGTCCTTGTTCAATGGGGACTTTAGCACGTATCGCGCATGGTATCTCTTCTGATTTAACAACAAGGGCAGCTGATGTCATATTGAAAGAACGCAGAAAATTAATTTTAGTAACTAGAGAAACGCCTTTAAGTCATATTCATATTCAAAATATGAAAGTTGTGACTGATGCAGGTGGTATTATTTGCCCGGCATCACCGTCGTTTTATAGTTTACCGAAAACTTTTGATGAATTAGCAGGTACAGTCGTGGATCGGGTGTTGAGTCTGGCTGGTTTTAATTTTAATCATTATCAGTGGGGAACAGAATAGCGATAGCTACGTGAATATTTTCTAAAATTCAATGGAGAATCGATAGTATTTTGTAACTTTGTTTTTTGAAATGAAGCAGTCTAAAGCTACACGTATTAAAAATAATCCTTCCTCTAATTTTCAAAGAGAAAACTCACTATTTTTATTGAATTCTACTAAGGAAAGAGTATTAGTGTGCTTTAAAACTGCGCGTACTTACTATTCAAATCCAATAAATTTCAACTTCTTAAGCATATGAAAAGCGTATTAATTACTTCTGTCAAAGTGGTTTTGCCGGGAAATGAATTTGATCAACAGGTGGTTGATGTATTCATTGAAAAAGGAAAGATTTCCAAAATTGCAAATTCCATTGAAGTCGCTGATAAAAATATAGAAATATTCGATGGTTCAGGAAACATCCTTTCTGTAGGTTTCTTTGACCTAAATGCTAATTTTGGTGAACCAGGTTTGGAAACCAAAGAAGATATTGCTTCTGGATCTGCTGCTGCCGCAGCTGGAGGATACACTGCCGTTGCTGTGATGCCCAATACGCAACCGGCAATCCAAAGCAGGGCTGAAGTCGCTTTAATTGTCAATATTGCAAAAGGTAATTTGGTAGATATTTTACCGATCGGAGCGGTGAGTAAAAATCGCGAAGGCCATGAAATGGCTGAGTTGTATGATATGAAACAGACTGGTGCCATTGCTTTTAGTGATGGTAATAAAAGTATGCAGCATGCTGGTTTAATGAGCCGTGCATTGTTATATGCGCGCGGATTTGGAGGCTTAATCATTGCTCATCCAGAAGATGCTTCAATGGCGGGAGGTAATAAAATGAACGAAGGGGTGATGAGTACTTATTTAGGTATGAAAGGTATTCCTAATCTTGCAGAGTCTTTGATGGTTTCTCGTGACCTTTATCTAGCTGAATATGCTGAGTCACCTATTCACTTTACTACAATTAGTACAGCCGAAGCGGTAGATTTAATAAAAAAGGCAAAAGCAAAAGGAATTCAGGTCACCTGTGATGTTGCCGCACATCAATTGGTTTTTACTGATGATGAAATTGTTGATTTTGATAGTAATTATAAAGTAAGTCCCCCGTTGCGTACCAAATCCGATGCAAAAGCGTTAATAAAAGGATTGAAGGATGGTGTTATTGATGCTGTTGTTTCACAACATACTCCGCATGAAATTGAATTTAAAAATGTTGAATTTCATATCGCAAAAAATGGTATAATTGGTTTACAGACTGTTTTACCTCTTTTAATCAAAGCAGGATTAAACGAACAACAGATAGTTGAAAAATTAGCTGTAAATTCACGACGGGTAGTTGGATTAACTTTACCTGAGATAAAAGAGGGTGAAGTGGCCAATTTGGTGCTATTCAGTATGAATGAAAATTGGATTTTTGATCAAGAATCAAACAGATCCAAATCTAGAAATAGTCCTTTGTTCGGAAAAGAGTTAAAAGGAAAAGTTAAATTAGTGATCAATAATGGTCAAATCATAAAAAATGCTTAATAATGGAAGCGAATATTAAAGCGGCTGTTGCTGCAGGGATCAATACCTACGGTAGAGTAGATAACATCGAAACAAAATCAGAATTTTTAACAAAAGTTGAGCATGTTTTTGATACCGATGGAAAATATATCGATAAATTGGCTTTATTGGATGAAGCTTTTGATGACTATCCACTATTTGATGAGTTAAGAGAAGTATATGTCGATCTGTTATTGATGAACTTTTTTTCTACTGATATTCAAAAATTAGAAGAAGATTATTTGGAGTCTGAAGAATGGGAGAAAATCGAAGATGAAACAATAGATCGCGGTACAGAACTATTGAATATATTTTTATACTTACGAGAATGTAAAGATGATGAGATTGATCCTGATTTAGATGATTACTTGAAGGAGTTTTTATTGGTTGATGAAGATGAGTTTCAAGATGAGCATGAGATTTATGAAGATATCATTGCCAATCAAATTTTAGTAGAAAGTACATATGCAGAAATTGCAAAAACTGCAAAAACAATCAATCCATCAAGTGAGGTTTATGAGCTATTTTATGCAATCATAAGTTTCTTCAGTGAGATTAACCCTAAAGATGCGCAGTTTGAAGAGTATGAATCTCACAGTGAAAACAAAGCTTTTGATGCAGCTCTTTATCAAATTATTACTAACTTTTACAAGGGGTAATGGAAGTTGGTGTTGACAAAAATAGTAAGATTACAAGTATCCTATATGGTGTTGGCTTAGGGATGATTTCATTTATCTTAGGATTATGTTCCATTTATGTAGTAAAGCCATTAGAAGGATCAGCCTTATTGCAGTACAGCAATCCATTTTTTAATTTTATTTTATTTTTAGGTGTGACGGTTTTAATAACCTTTGCGCTACGAAAAAAAATGGGAGGTATCTGGGACTTTAGTAAGGCGTTGAAATGTATTTACATCATGCTTGTAATTAATCATATAGTCGCTTCAGTAAGTACTTTTACCTATTTAAAATATGTAGAACCAACTCTTCAGGAAGAAAATTTTCATGTAATGATGAATGCTCGGATTGAAAGTATGGAAAGAAGTACAGGTTTTGCCAGTGAAGAAGAAAAGCAAAAAACAATAGATGTAAGCATTGAACAAATGGAGAAAGATAATGAATCGGTTGCAAACATGACTTTGGGCGCTCGTGCAAAAGGTTTTATTATCACCTTACTTCCTTATTTTTTGTTTGCCCTAATGTTAGCTGCTTTGACAAAAAATGGTCAAAAAGCTAGCAGTAATCCTGCTGTTTAAAAGGATAAATTTAAAAAAAATCATTACGTTAAGGTGTTGTCAGAATGACGATACCTTAACTTGTTTATAAAGCAAATATATTGACAATGATCAACGTACATATGGATATTTCAGTTGTTGTTCCCCTTCTTAATGAAGAAGAATCTTTACCAGAGCTAACCTCATGGATAGACCGTGTGATGGCTAAACACCAGTTTTCTTATGAAATTATTTTAGTTGATGACGGAAGCAGGGATAAATCATGGGCTATAATTGAAGAATTAAAAAAGAGCAATAACAATATTTCAGCAATCAAATTTAGACGTAATTATGGTAAATCTGCTGCTTTAAATGTTGGCTTTGCAGCAGCTCAAGGTGATGTGGTAATTACAATGGATGCCGATTTACAGGATAGTCCTGACGAAATTCCGGAATTGTATGATCGTATAATGAATAAAGGGGCAGATCTAGTTTCTGGATGGAAACAGAAACGCTATGATCCACTTACAAAGACATTACCTACTAAACTGTTCAATGCTGTGACAAGAGGTATGTCGGGAATTAATAATTTGCATGATTTTAATTGTGGCTTGAAAGCATATCGTAAAGATGTTGTTAAAAACATTGAAGTGTATGGAGAAATGCATCGTTACATTCCTGTTATAGCGAAATGGGCAGGTTTTACCAATATTCAAGAACAGGTTGTACAGCATTATCCAAGGAAATACGGTACAACCAAATTTGGTGCAGGTCGTTTTGTAAAGGGTTTTCTTGATTTATTATCCATATTTTTTGTTGGAAAATTTGCTAAACGTCCTATGCACTTCTTTGGTGTAATGGGTGTAGTGAGTTTTTTAGTAGGTCTTATTATTACTTTATACTTGATCTGTCATAAATTGATGAGTATCGCCGCTGGAACACCATTTAGAGATGTCACAGATCAGCCGATGTTTTTTTTATCACTGACAGCGATTATCATTGGTTCACAATTGTTTCTAACCGGTTTTTTGGCAGAATTGGTTTCGAGAAATAGTACAGATCGTAATAATTATCAGATCGAGAAAGTAATATAATTAATAGAAATGCGCATTGTTATCTTAGGATCTGCATATCCATTAAGAGGAGGGGGAATAGCTTCGTTTAATGAACGATTGGCCGAGCATTATCAGCAATTGGGACATGAAGTGGATATTTATTCTTTTTCACTCCAGTATCCAAATTTTTTATTTCCTGGTAAGTCGCAATTTTCAGATGAATCCGCACCAAATGGATTACGAATTTTTTCAAAGGTGAATTCTGTCAATCCTTTTAACTGGATTAAAATAGGACTAGAATTAAAGAAAGCAAATTATGATCTCTTAATCGTGCGCTTCTGGATGCCTTTCTTTGGGCCCTGCCTTGGAACGATTCAAAGAATTGTACGTCAAAACAAACACACAAAAGTAGTCTGTATTGCGGATAATATTATTCCACATGAACATCGAATTGGAGATCAAATATTAGCGAAATACTTCTTAAATGCTGTTGATGGTTGTGTTACGATGAGTAGAAGTGTTTTGGACGATTTAAAAGAGATCAATTCTAAGATACCTGCAACTTATACACCACATCCTTTATACGATAACTATGGTCCTAGCATTAGTCTAGAACAAGCAAGAGCAGCGCTGAAGATACCAGTGGAAGACAAAGTTGTCTTGTTTTTTGGTTTTATACGCCAGTATAAAGGATTGGATATGCTTTTGGAAGCGTTAGGAAAAGTAGAACTTCAGGAGTTAAATGTAAAATTATTGTTAGCTGGAGAGTTTTATGGAGATGAGGATCTTTACCAGTCACTAATTCAAAAATACGGTTTGCAAGACCGTATTTATCTCCACACTTCCTTTATTCCGAATGATGAAGTTGGTAAATATTTCTGTGCAGCCGATGTTGTCGTATTACCCTATAGAACTGCCACACAAAGCGGTATTACCCAAGTAGCCTATCACTTTGATCTTCCTATGATCGTTACTCGAGTAGGCGGACTGCCAGAACTGGTGCATGATGGACTCGTTGGTACCGTTGTCGAACCTAATATAGCAGAAATTGCAAAAGGAATAGCATCTTTTTATGATCAAAATAAAGGAAGTGTCTTTCGTGAAAATATGAAAGAGGAAAAGAAAAAATATAGCTGGGATATCTTTGGTGAAGAAATAATTCGATTGGCGAAGTAATCTTTAAAATTTAATGTATAAAGCTTTTCATATACAATTATTTAGGGACTGATTGCTAATCATTTCCAGACAGGTTTATCAGAAAAATCAGAATTGTATAGGCAATCAACAACGATAAAAGTGCTTTGCAACCTGTATATTTCCTGTTCAATTGGAGGTAATTGTATTGCAAATCTGAGCAAATTTATCTAAGTTTGAATATAGGCACAAGCATAAATAAGGGAAAAATTGGTAGCATATACACAAGGAAGTTTAGATAAGATCGAAGAACTTTTTAAGGATCAGGGATATAGGGTGAGGTACGAGAAAGGGACTTTTAAGACAGGAGCGTGTGTGTTACAGAGTTCACTTGTAGTTGTCGTGAATAAGTTTTCTAATTTAGAGATGAAAATTCAGTCCTTGATGGCTATTTTAACTGAAATCGACATCGATCAATCACGCGTTAATGAGAAGCACCTTACTATTTATACACAAATTACTAAACTAAAATCAAAACGTTGATAGTCAAATTTTTAGGAACTGGAACTTCACAGGGTGTACCTGTTATCGCTTGTCAATGTGCTGTTTGTTTATCAAATAGTCATTTTGATAAACGTCTTCGTTCCTCTATTTTGATTAGTTATAACGATAGAAACATTGTCGTAGATACGGGTCCAGATTTTAGATATCAAATGTTACGCGAGCATGTGATGCATATGGATGCGATATTAATGACACATTCACATAAAGATCATATCGCAGGTCTTGATGATGTTAGAGCATTTAATTTTAAGCAACAGTCTTCCATAGATATTTATGGTACAGATGTTCTTCATGATGCGTTAAGAAGAGAATTTTACTATGCTTTTTCTGGAGTAAAATACCCTGGGATACCGCGTTTAGAATTAGTGGAAATTGAAGCATTAAAACCATTTCAATTGTTTGGAAAGGAAATTCTTCCTTTGGAAGTGATGCATTATCAAATGCCTGTATTAGGTTTCAGAATAGACGATTTTGCGTATATTACAGATGCAAAGACCGTATCCCATTTAACAAAAGAAAAACTTCAGGGATTGAAAGTTTTAGTTATAAATGCTTTACAAAAAGAAAGCCATGTTTCGCATATGACTTTGGATGAAGCTGTAGCTTTTGCTCAAGAAATAGGAGCTGAACAAACTTATCTAACACATATTGGTCATCGAATGGGGCTGCATAAAGATGTTGTAAAGGAACTTCCTGCAAATATTACTTTAGCTTACGATCAACTTGAGATCAGGGTGTAATTATACACTTCTATACTTTTGAGTAGATCTGTGCAATTTCCAGATCCTCAGGATAAGTTATCTTAATGTTTTTATAATCACCAATCACAATATGAATAGGTATACCTAATCTTTCCACAACGGAAGCATCATCTGTAAAAGTCGCCTCTTCATCCTGTTCATAAGCTGTTTCTAATAAACCTCCTTCAAAAATCTGAGGTGTCTGTACAAGCCAAATATGATTACGATCAATTGCATAGTTGGTATCTGCTGTCGTCATACGAACAGAATCAGTACACGAACGAGCAACGATTACCGCTTTAGAAACCTTCACTTGTTCAAAGGCCAGATCAATTGTATTGGTGGCTATTAAAGGTCTAGCCGCGTCATGTACAGCGATAGCAATTTCCTGTAAATTTAGTTGCTTTTTTTTGATAAATGCAATTCCATTTTTGACCGTCTGAAATCTGGTTTCTCCTCCATAAGTAATATCATGAGGAATAGTGAACTTGTATTCTTGACAAAGAGATTTCCAAAAATACTCCATTGCTGGATCAATCGCTATGATGATATGGGGTTGTTTGGTACTTGTATAGAACTTCTCTATCGTATGCATCAAGACTGGTTTCCCGTTCATCAATAGATATTGTTTCGGTAAATCTGACTGCATACGACTACCTTTGCCAGCCGCAACTATTAAAACAAAGCTTTGATCGATCATGGGTTTTGATGAATATAAAAGGATTGAAAACAAAAAACGTGGATAAATATACTATTTATCCACGTCTATATTTTTTAATTGTCGATTAGATAATCAACATGGCATCGCCATAACTGTAAAATCTGTATTTTTCTTTAACCGCTTGTTCATAAGCATTCATAACGTGTTCGTAACCACCAAAAGCAGCAATCATTACTAATAAAGTAGATTCTGGAGTATGGAAATTCGTAATCATTGAGTTTGCAATACTGAAATCATATGGCGGATAAATAAATTTACTCGTCCAATCGTTCGCTGGTTTTAAGTGACGATCAGCAGAAACAGCCGATTCAATTGCGCGCATTGAAGTCGTTCCTACGGCACAAACTCTTCTTTTTAAGTCAATAGCTTTATTTACTGTTTTAGCAGCTTCTTCAGTGATGATAAACTGCTCAGAATCCATTTTGTGTTTTGTTAAATCTTCAACTTCAACCGTTCTGAAAGTTCCCAATCCAACATGTAAAGTTACTTCAGCAAAATCAACACCTTTTAGTTCCAAACGTTTCATCAACTCGCGAGAGAAGTGAAGACCTGCAGTTGGTGCTGCAACAGCTCCTTCATTTTTAGCATAAATTGTTTGATAACGAAATTTATCCTCAGGTGTTGCTTTACGAGTAATGTATTTTGGAAGTGGAGTTTCACCCAAAATCTCAATATTACGACGGAATTCTTCATCAGTTCCATCAAATAAGAAACGGATTGTACGTCCACGTGAAGTCGTGTTGTCAACAACTTCAGCAACTAATAAATCATCATCTCCAAAGTAAAGTTTATTTCCTACACGGATTTTTCGAGCTGGATCAACCAATACATCCCATAAACGAAGTTCTTTGTTTAATTCACGTAACAAGAAAACTTCGATTGTAGCACCAGTTTTTTCTTTATTGCCATATAGACGCGCCGGAAAAACTTTTGTATTATTTAAAATCATGACATCTTTGTCATCAAAATAATCTAATACATCTTTAAAAATTTTATGCTCAATTTTACCAGTATCACGGTGTAAAACCATTAAGCGTGATTCGTCACGATTTTCAGTTGGTTCAGACGCCAAAAGAGACTCTGGTAAGTTGAATTTAAATTGAGATAACTTCATCTTTAATATTGATATTTTAAATGATTGCCTTTTATATGTATTTAAGTTCCCTATAACAGACTTATTGGAACATAAATAAGCATACAAAGGTAGTCAATTTTTTAGTTAAAAGGGAGTTTCTTTCTGGATTAAATTGATTAATGAATTGATTTTGACATAAAATCAAAACTTAATTGTAATTTAGAACCTGAATATGCTAGCAATAGGTCTCATTAAGGAAAGTGCAAAATTCGCACTGTCGGCGCTAAAAGATAACCGCACACGTACTTTATTGTCCTTATTAGGGGTGACAATAGGTATTTTAACGATTATTGGTGTTTTTTCAGCCGTTGATACATTACGAAATAATATTGAAGATTCTGTTAAAAAAATAGGATCAAATACATTATATGTTCAGAAATGGCCTTGGACTGGAGGTCCCGATTTCCCTTGGTGGAAATATCTCAATAGACCAGAACCAAAGTACGAGGATTATTTAATGCTGAAAGAACGTATAACGACAGCAGATAAAATTGCCTATATGATTGATATCGGTAATTCTACGATTAAATATAAAAATAATAACGCCTCAGGAGTGTCTATTTCAGCAGGTACACAGGATCAGTACAGTATTCAGAATTTGAATGTTGAAAAAGGTAGATATTTTGTCGAAAGCGAAACCCGTGCAGGGTCATTAGTGACTGTTTTAGGTGCTGTCATCGCAGAGGGACTTTTCCCAAATAGTGATCCTCTGGGAAAATATGTCAACATGCTGGGAAGGAAGGTACAGGTAATTGGTGTATTAAAGAAGGAAGGGGAAGGAGTTCTAATCAACACTTCTCCTGATAATAGTGCATTTATTCCCTTTGAGCTTGCTCGAAATCTAGTTAATTACGATAATTTTTCACCAAGTATTGCTGTTCGAGTGATGTCAAAGTATTCTTTAGCAGAAGCTGAAAGTGAAATTAAAGTTTTAATGCGTTCAATTCACCGCATTTCTCCACAACGAGAGGACGATTTTTCAATTAATCAAACAACCATGATAACTTCACAACTGGATAAAATGTTTGGCATTGTAAATCTAGCCGGTTTTTGTATTGGAATTTTCTCGATATTGGTAGGTGGATTCGGTATAGCCAATATTATGTTTGTGAGTGTCAAAGAACGTACACATATTATTGGTATTCAAAAGGCATTAGGAGCTAAGAACTTTTTTATATTGTCTCAATTTTTGATCGAATCAATTGTGCTCTGTCTATTAGGAGGTGCTATTGGCTTATCTATCGTGTTTCTGATCACATTATTGGTTAAAATTGGTACTGGGTTAGCAATTGTCGTGAGTATAAAGATGGTACTCTTGACGGTCTTTATTTCGACGTTAATTGGTTTGATATCAGGTATTGTTCCGGCTTTGATGGCTTCAAGATTAGATCCTGTGGAAGCTATCCGTAGCAAATAAGCTATAAAATGAAATTAAGTTTATTCTTTACCACATGATGTAGCGAGTTTTTGTATTATTTATCGTAATTTAAGTTCAGCTTAAACTGATTAAATTATTTAAAGATAAATACTATGGGAGACTCGATAAAAAAAGAGGAAATTGCAAATGATCTGTTAGATGCAAACTCTGCTGAAGATAATGTACATCATGTTAATAATCCTGTATTAGACCTTCCTACTATAGAGAAAAAATACCTGGCAAGAGTAAGAGCATGCTCTAAGGACCGGAATACATTTTATTTTACAGATGGTATTGCTAAAGTGGAAATTCGAATAGTTTCTGATGAAATTATTCGCGTTCGTTTGGCTCCTCAAGGATCTTTTTTAGATGACTTTTCTTATGCTGTTATCGATACAGATCAGCACGCAGTATCGTTTTCTGTAGATGAAGATGAAACAAGTTATTACGTGAAAACAAATAAAGTGATCTGCGCTATCCGTAAAGCAGATTTTTTGGTTTCATTTCAAGATTTTTCAGGTAAAGTATTCAATACCGATGATAAACCAATGCATTGGGAGGAAAATCCAGACTTTGGCGGTTATTATGTATATTGCAGTAAAAAGGCACATGAAGATGAAGCTTTCTTCGGCTTGGGAGACAAAGCCACCAATTTAAATCTTCGAGGTAAACGATTTAAAAACTGGAATTCGGATACCTACGGCTATGCTTTTAATCAAGATCCCCTTTATAAAACAATTCCTTTTTATATCGGAGTGACTGGTGGAGAAGCCTACGGTATTTTCTTTGATAATACATTCAGAACATTCTTCGATTTTGCTTCAGAAAATAAACAACGTACAAGCTTCTGGTCCGAAGGCGGTGAGATGCAATATTATTATATTCATGGCCCAAATATGATCGATGTGGTAAAACGTTATCATAGTATTACTGGAACCCATTATATGCCTCCATTATGGGGGATTGGTTACCATCAATGTCGATGGAGTTATTATCCTGAGCAGAATGTAAGAGATATAACAGCAGAATTTAGAAAAAGAGAAATCCCTTGCGATGCTATTTACCTCGATATCGATTATATGGATGGCTATCGCTGTTTCACCTGGGACAAAAAATATTTTCCGGATCCTAAGAAAATGATATCAGATTTAGCTGCCAACGGCTTTAAAACAGTGGTTATGATAGATCCTGGTATTAAGGTTGATGAAAATTATTGGGTATTTAAGGAAGGACAGCAAAATAGATATTTCTGTCGTCGAGGTGATGATTATTTTATGGAAGGTTTTGTATGGCCTGGAAGATGTCAGTTTCCCGATTTTACAAATCCAACTGTAAGGGAATGGTGGGGTACTTTATACAAAGGCTTGGTTGATGACGGAGTTGCTGGATTTTGGAACGATATGAATGAACCTGCTGTTTTTGGAAGAGGTACATTTCCGGATGACGTAAGACATAACTATGATGGCTATCGAGGTTCCCACAGGAAAGCGCACAATATATATGGCATGCAGATGGTACGTGCTACGTATGATGGTTTAAAAAAGCTATATAAAAATAAAAGACCTTTTACTATCACGAGAGCAGCGTATTCGGGTACACAGCGTTTTTCTTCGGTATGGACTGGAGATAATATTGCAACATGGGAACATCTTCGTATTGGTCTTCTGCAGTTGCAAAGATTATCCGTTTCGGGACTTTCTTTTTGCGGAACCGATATTGGAGGATTTACAGGAGAACCGGATGGAGAATTGTTTACACGTTGGATGCAATTTGGTGTCTTTTCTCCATTCATGCGCGTACATTCCGCAGGTGATACACGCGACCGTGAACCATGGAGTTTTGGCCCCGAATGGGAAGCAATATGTAAGAAATTTATTGAAATGAGGTATAAATTACTACCTTATATCTATACCATTTTTTGGCAACAACATCGTTATGGAGAACCTATTTTAAGACCGATTTCCTTGGTGGAACAACATATCCCTAAAAATTTAATACGAGAGGAAGAGTTTTGTTTCGGAGATAAAATTTTAGTCTCACCTGTTCTTAATCCTGGGCAAAAAAATAAAGTGGTTTATCTTCCTGAAGGAGAATGGTATTATTATTTCAATTTACAGAAATATGTAGGTTTACAGGAACATACTATTGATACTCCCCTAGATGAAATGCCAATTTTTGTAAAAGGAGGAAGTATAATTCCTGAATATCCCGTCATGCAATATACATTTCAGCAAAAAATTGATGTATTGAAATTGAATGTTTATTTCAGTAGAGGTAAGTTTGACTCTTATACCTATGCTGATCATGGCGATACCTTTGCTTATGAACAAAGTGTCTATGCTGAAAAACACTTCCTTTTAGAAGGGACAGATAATAGCTTAGTGATACTGCAACAAGTGGAAGGACTTTACAATGAAAGGTTTGATGATTACAAAATTTATCTGATCGGCATTCCATTTGAAGTAAGAACAGTTAAGGCAGATGGTGTTGAACTCAACTTGTTAAAAGATGAATCAGGCAATGATTACATCCAAGTAGAAAAAGATTTCAGAAACTTAATTATAACATAATTTACGATTATTAAACCTAACACCTAATCTGATCATGGGTCAACCAGTAGAAGTATTTTCATTACTTACAGCATTCGACATATCATTATTTAGAGCTGGAAGACATTACAAATTATATGAGAAATTTGGATCTCATGTTGTTGAGTATAGCGGTCAATCAGGAGTTTATTTTGCCGTTTGGGCACCTTATGCAAGTCAAGTTTCCGTGATTGGAAATTTCAATGGTTGGAATCCTTATACACACCTTTTGCATGTGCGTTGGGACGGAAGTGGTATCTGGGAGGGATTTATTCCAAATATTGGAATAGGAGAAGTATATAAATACCATATTAATTCAATGGCAGGAGAGCAATTGGAAAAAGCTGATCCTTTTGCGTTGATTAGTGAATTACCACCACAAACTGCGTCAATTGTCGGTACAACTTGGTATGAGTGGGAGGACAAAAACTGGATGTCACAAAGAGCTCAATTTAATAGTTTGGATAAACCTATGTCGGTGTATGAAATGCACTTGGGTTCCTGGCAACGTGATCCTTCAGATCCCGATCGCTTGCTTTCCTATCGCGAAATTGCAGATCGATTAGTTCCCTATATAATAGAAACAGGATTTACACATGTCGAGTTTCTTCCTGTTATGGAACACCCCTTTTATCCATCTTGGGGTTATCAGATTGCGGGTTATTTTGCTGCATCTTCACGCTATGGGGGACCACAAGATTTAATGTATTTGATCGAATCTTTACATAAGCATAATATTGGTGTAATTTTAGATTGGGTACCTTCACATTATCCTGGTGACGCTCATGGATTATATCGTTTCGATGGTAGTTTCCTTTACGAGCACGAAGATATAAGGAAGGGATTTCATCCAGATTGGAAATCATATATCTTTAATTATGGTCGAAACGAAGTGCGATCATTCCTCATTAGTAATGCGCTCTTTTGGTTGGACCGGTATCATGTGGATGGTTTGCGTGTGGATGCCGTTGCTTCCATGCTTTATCTTGATTATTCGCGTAATGAAGGCGAGTGGGAACCCAATAAATTTGGAGGAAGAGAAAATTTGGAAGCTGTAGAGTTTTTAAAAGAATTTAACGAAGCTGTTTATCATCATTTCCCAGATGTTCATACCATCGCAGAGGAATCAACATCTTGGCCTGGTGTAAGTAAGCCAACATCTGTAGGAGGATTAGGTTTTGGCATGAAATGGATGATGGGTTGGATGCATGATACGTTAGATTATTTCAAAGAAGATCCTATTAATCGCCGATATCATCATCACAAATTGACTTTTGCAACTGTGTATGCATATCATGAAAATTTTATGTTGCCATTATCTCATGACGAAGTTGTGCATGGAAAAAAATCTCTTTTGTATAAGATGCCGGGTGATGAATGGCAAAAATTCGCAAATTTAAGAGCACTTTATTTGTATATGTTTACATTAACCGGGACGAAACTGTTATTTATGGGTGATGAATTTGCACAAACAGCAGAGTGGAATGAAAACAAATCTTTGGATTGGCACTTACTGGATTATTCGCCACATAAAGGTATGCTTAGATTTGTTACCGCCTTAAATCGTGTGTACAAAAGTCAACCTGCACTTTATCAGAAAGCTTTTGTAGGCGATGGGTTTCAATGGGTAGAACAAGGAGATTATACCAATAGCGTGTACGCGTATTTACGCAAGGGATATGAAGAAAAAGACAACTTATTAGTCGTATTAAATCTAACCCCAGTTGTTAGAAAAGAATTTAGGATAGGTATACCAAAAAATGGCGTATGGGAAGAAATTTTGAATTCAGATCAATTAGAATTTAATGGGAGTGGACTGATCGGCGAAGCTTACAATTCAACACATATTCACTGGATGGGTTTTGAGCAATCGATAACGATAACTTTACCACCTTTAGGAGGTATAATATTAAAACGAAAAGCATAATGAAAGTAATACATTTAAGTGTTGAATGTTTTCCGGTAGCAAAGGTAGGCGGACTGGCAGACGTATTGGGAGCTTTACCTAAATATCAGCGTAAACTTGGTGTTGACGCATCCGTTGTTATGCCTTGGTACAATCGAAAATTTACACAAGAAAATAAGTTTGATCATATTGCCTACGGAGCTTTCTATCAAGGATCGGAATTATTGCATTATGAAATTTTGAAGGAAGCAAATGATCTGCTCGGATTTCCATTATATCTCATTCGCATACCCGGTAAATTAGATCGTGAGGAAGTATACTGTTACCCTGATGAATCTGAGCAATGGCTGTCATTTCAACATGCTTTTTTACATTGGTTAAAAGCAGATGGCATACAACCCGATTTGATCAATTGTCATGATCATCATGTCGGATTGGTTCCTTTTTTATTGAAATACAGTTATGAATTTCAACAGTTTTCGCATGTTAAAACACTTTTTACAGTTCACAATGGACAGTACCAAGGCTGGATGAATTGGAGTAAAGGTATTTTATTGCCAAGTTTCGATTCTTGGCAATGGGGATTGCTTGATTGGGATGGTGTAATTAATCCCATGGCAGCAGCGGTTAAATGTTGCGATGCATTTTCTACGGTTTCAGAAGGATATTTAAAAGAATTATTTATCGAAGCAAATGGTCTACAATCTTTGTTTTCATCCGAATCGCAAAAAGGATACGGCATTGTTAACGGGATCGATACAGATTATTGGAATCCGCAGTTAGATACTTTAATTGATTCGAATTATAATCTTAATACAGTTGAAAAAGGTAAATCACAAAATAAAAAAAGCTTATGTGAACAGTATAAATTAGATCCTTCTTTACCATTAATGTCATTTATAGGCCGATTTGCGATAGAAAAAGGAGCAGATTTATTAGCTGAAATAATTGATCAACTTTTGGGAAATATTAAATCCAAAATGAGTATATTTATTTTAGGCTCAGGAGATCAAGATATTCAGGATGCTTTGCAACAGATTTTAGAAAAATACCCAAAACAGCTTGCAGTTTATTTTGGGTATAATGAATCACTTGCACATCAAGTATATGCAGCAACAGATCTGTTATTGATGCCCTCAAGAGTGGAGCCTTGTGGATTAAATCAATTATATGCCCTACAGTATGGGACAATTCCAGTAGTAAGAGGTATTGGCGGGCTCAAAGATACAGTTATTGACGTGCAAGAGACAGGTGGATACGGTATCGTATTTCCCGAAGCACATGTTGAAGATGCAGTACAGGGTGTGATAAGGACTTTAGAAATAGTTAATCAGGTCGATTTGTTGTCAGAAATTAGACAAAGGGAAATGCATTTGGATTTTTCATGGAATAAGTCAGCTCAAAAATATTTGGATTTGTACACTAAATTATTGAAATAATATGTCACACAAAGTAGTCTCTATTGTTTTGGGGGGTGGACGAGGTACTCGTTTGTATCCCTTGACCGAACAGCGCTCAAAACCAGCTGTACCAATTGCTGGTAAATACCGTTTGGTGGATATTCCGATTTCGAATTGCTTAAATTCCGGATATAATAAAATCTTTGTTCTGACACAGTATAATTCGGCATCTTTAAATAAGCACATTAAAAACGCTTATAATTTCAGTATTTTTAGTAAAGGATTTGTAGATATATTAGCTGCAGATCAAAATAATGAAGGCGATCGGTGGTTCGAAGGAACAGCTGATGCTGTGAGGAGAACACAGAAAAATCTGCTGAATGTCGATTATGACTATGTACTTATTCTGTCAGGTGATCAATTGTATCAAATGGATTATGCTGCATTAGTCGACTTTCATGTTAAAAACAAAGGAGATGTCACCATTGCAACTATTCCTGTCACTGGTAAAGATGCAACAGGATTTGGAATTTTAAAATCGGATGAAAATAATGTTATTACCTCCTTTATAGAAAAGCCTAATAAAGAAGAACTTTTAAACTGGGGGTCCGAAGTATCAGAAGAGATGGATAAGCGCGGTAGACATTATTTAGCTTCTATGGGGATTTATGTTTTTTCAAAAGGTGTATTGGCCTCCTTACTGAAAGAAAATCCAGGTATGGATTTTGGGAAAGAAATCATTCCTGAAAGTATAGATTCCAAAAATGTACTGAGTTATCAATTTGATGGGTACTGGACTGACATTGGTACAATTAGTTCTTTTTTTGAAGCAAATATTGGTTTAACCGATGATATCCCTGATTTTAATTTGTTTAATGAAACAGTTTATACAAGAGCACGGATGTTGCCTCCTTCTAAAATATCAGGAACTACATTAAACAATACAATTGTTGCAGATGGATGTATTCTTAATGGCGATAAAATTCAGCGTTCAATCATTGGTATTCGCTCCCGTATAGGACATGGTACAGTGATTAAAAACACCTATATGATGGGTAGTGATTATTATGAACAACTGGAGGAAGTTTTGGAATTAGGAAGTACGCAGGCACCTCCGCCAGTAGGCGTCGGTGAACGATGTTATATTGAAAATGCAATCCTAGATAAAAACTGTCGTATTGGTAATAATGTTCGTATAAAAGGAGGGAAGCATCTTAAAGATGGAGATTATGAGACTTATGCTGTTTGTGATGGTATCGTGGTCGTAAAGAAAGAAGCGGTTATTGTGAACGGCATTACCATTGGTTGTTAAGTGAAATTTTGAAAATTAAGGTAATTTTTTAAATTACCTTAATTAAATCAAATCGGAAGAGATGACTTTGGGTTGGAAAAAAATCATTGGTAATTTAGTACTATTATTACTGTTTGGGTATAGCTGTATCCTAATGGCAGAAATTATTTGGCAATATCGAAATTTTGAATTAGATACTTCTTTTTTACAGATTAAACAGACTGAAATAACGGAGATCTTCTGGTACAGATATGTGTTTTATGCCCATGTTACTTTTGCAATTTTAGCGCTTCCAGCTGGATTTACACAATTTAGTAGCACCATTTTAAGAACATACCCACGTTTACATATCGCATTTGGTTATTTATATGTTGGTGCTATTTTAATTGTTGCAGCACCCTCTGGTTTTTTAATCGCAATGCAAGCTAACGGTGGACCAGTTGCTCAAATTGCCTTTACCTTACTTGCAATATTTTGGTTTTACTTTACACTTCAAGCTGTTCTAAAAGCAAAAACGGGAGATTTTAAAGCACATAAAAATTTTATGATCAGAAGTTTTGCATTGACATGTTCGGCATTAACTTTGCGCTATTGGAAACTTGTATTAGTTTATTTCTTTCATCCCTATCCCATGGACCTATACCAATTGGTGGCCTGGTTAGGCTGGATTCCAAATCTACTAATTGCAGAATGGATAATTAACCGTAATAAATAATATGAAAAGACTTTTCTATATGGCACTGGCATTCGTCCTGCTAACCTCTTGCAATAGTAAAACAGATAAAAAATCTTCAGACCAATCAGTTTCGGGAGCTATGGTCGAAGATGAGATTCATCCAGAATTATATGGAAATTGGGTAGGCGATTTTACTGTAGATGAAAAAGTTTCGGAAGAAATTCTTGAAAAGCAAGGCGAATTTCCTGCGGAATTCGATTATAGTCCTAAAATTAATTTGACAATTAAAAGAATCACAGCTGATACAGTCATTGCGCAAAATGTGGTTAAAGGAAATTTAAGACCTTTGGTAGGGAAAATAGAAGAAAATGGAAATTTGATCACCTTTATCTTGGATGAGCCCGGAGATAAAAAATCTGACGGAAGATTTGAGTTCAAATTGAATAAAGATACTTTAGAGGGATCTTGGACAGCATTTGATCAAAGTGTAAATGTGAAAAAACGGAATTTCAAATTAATAAAAAAACAGTTCGTTTATAATGCTAATCTCATGTTACCTAATGATGAAAATAGCGAACCATTAATTGACTGGTATGCGTCAAAAAAGGAAACAAAGACGATGGCAGACGGAGATTCAACTTACACCTTTATTAATGATTTATATCGTGCAGCATCGCCTGTTGTATATACGCTCAATGCGTCAAAAACAAAGCTCACAGAAGCCGATTTAAAAAATTTGAAGAAGTTGGATTTAGAGATTATTCGAAATACTATTTTTGCACGTCATGGATATGCTTTTACTAAAATTAATGTGCGTCAATTCTTTGATCCGGTGGATTGGTATGTCCCAGTTTCCAATGATGTAACAAAAGAGCTAACGCAATTGGAACGTGATAATATTGCCCTGTTAACACGTTTTGAAAAGTTTGCAACTGATAACTATGATCATTTTGGTCGTTAAGTACAAGTTGTATCTGATATAGATAATAAGTTTCGCCTATAATAAGTTTCGCCTAAAATTTACTTAAGTTTGATATCTAAATTTTAATCATTGAGCACAATCCTAATCATCGACGACGAAGAAAAGATTCGTACACTACTTGCTAGAATTATTACTCTAGAAGGCTTTGAAGTATTTCAAGCTTCAGATTTAAAGAAAGGATTAAAACGCTTGGAAGAGCAAGATATTGATGTTGTAATCTGTGATGTTAAATTACCCGACGGAAGTGGTGTAGATAGCACCAAAGTAATAAAACAGAAGTACCCGTTAACTGAAATTATCTTGTTGACAGCATATGGAAATATTCCGGATGGCGTACAGGCAATTAAAAATGGAGCTTTTGATTATATTACCAAAGGAGACGATAACAATAAGATTATTCCATTAGTAAATAATGCAAGCGAAAAGGTAGCATTGGCAAAAAGAGTTCAAAAACTCGAAGAGCAGCTAGGGGACCGCTATTCCTTTGACAAGATTGTCGGGAAATCGAAATCAATCTTAAATGCAATTGATTTAGCAAAAAGAGTTGCCGTTACTGATACGACAGTGTTATTAACAGGTGATACAGGAACTGGAAAAGAAGTGTTTGCACAAGCGATACATCAGGCAAGTAACCGTAGTAAGTTTAATTTTGTCGCCATTAATTGTGCCGCTTTTAGTAAAGAACTATTGGAAAGTGAATTATTTGGACATAAGGCCGGTTCTTTTACCGGTGCAATGAAAGATCAAAGAGGACTTTTTGAAGAGGCAAATAAAGGCACTATTTTTCTTGATGAAATCGGCGAAATGCCAGTGGAATTGCAGGCTAAAATTTTGAGGGTATTAGAAACTGGCGAATTTTTAAAAATTGGAGAAACAAAAGTAACACGTGTAGATGTTCGTATTATTGCAGCTACGAATCGTAATTTGGAAGAAGAAATAGCAAATGAACATTTCAGAAGTGACTTATTTTATCGTCTTTCGGTATTCAGTATTTATTTGCCAGCACTGTGTGAACGTAAGCAAGATATTCATTTATTGGCAAATCATTTTACACAAATCTTTTCTTTGCGTGCTAAGAGAAAAGAATTACAAATCTCGCCTGAATATATTACTGCATTGGAAAACCATCAATGGAAAGGAAATATTCGTGAACTTAAAAATTGCATAGAACGTAGTGTGATTTTATCAGATAATGATGTATTGTGTGTTGACACGCTTCCTTTTGCTAGTGTAGCCGTTGATTCAGGTGTAAAAATGTTATCTGCCTTCTCCATGGCAAGTGTCGAAAAAGTGCATATTCAAAAAGTACTACATCATACTCAAGGAAACAAAGCAGAGGCTGCTCGTCTTTTGGAAATTGGTATTGCAACACTCTATCGTAAGATCGAAGAGTATAAATTAATACCATGAGCTAGAGGTTTCTGGTCTTACGGAGGCTTCATGCTCTTTATTGTTATTTTCCCACGTGGACGACTGTTTAGTTATTACTTTCATAATTATATTTCAAACTTTTGTTAACGAATTCCATACAGAGATGACTGTTTCCCCCGTAATCTCTTAATTGTTATTTAAACTGAACAAAACTATTATTCCTGCTCTTGCAATAAACAAACTGAAGATCCAATAGCATGTAATAGGGACTTTATTGATAAAAAGGTCGTACCAAATAGGTGTTGTATCCACGGTGAGTCCACTATAAGTCCACAGTAAGTTCACCTTATATAGCACTCTCACCCTGCTAATACTAAGCAAGAACGCTGCTTACAGGTATACCCTATGTCAAGGTTGGTACCTAGCAATACCGTAGAGCAGTGCAATACTTACGTATAAGAATCCCTTATAACCTTACAGCAGTTTACACGATATCTTTTGAAGAAAATCTTTCTATTATGATAAAGAGCCTATCAAAATGATAGGCTTTTTTGTTGGTAAATATTTCTGTTTTTAATATAATGAGTTGTTGTGTAGTGTTTTGTCTGTTTCTTGGCAGAGTTGGAATAAAATTGGCATCCAGCACTTCCAAAATGAATACTCATGTTAAATTCAAAATGGAAAAAAATCAGGCAGTACGACAGGTACTGGAAATCCGGCATAACGTCCGGATTATTGAAAATTGCCTTTGTCGCAATTGTGACTTTTGCACTTGTAAAATTTGTAGATATTCTCAGCACATAAATTAATAAAGATGATAGCCATAATATTGACACTTGTTGGTGTAATTTGTTTTGCACTGTTTTTTAAATCAATTGACTTTTTTGATCAGATTTAAGGTGAAGCCACGAAGTAGATAATCTTGATATATAGCAGCTATTATGTACTACTCGAGCAGTCATCAACAAATGAAAAAATAATAGAATGAAAACAAAAATGATAAGTACCCTAGAAGAATGGATACCAGAATCCAGTAATTGGATTTCAGATAAAGAATTAGGAGATCATACCGTAGCTGATTATATCATATTAGGAAAATTAGCCGAACAATGCTTAAAAAAGATGAGCTCAGGTAATGAATATGAGTATGCAGACGCCGAAGAAATTGCAAAAGTGGTGAATTTGATATATCAGGGAGGAAACCAATATACACGTAATGCGATCGAAAATGAATTTCTGACTAAGCTGTCCATAGAAGAAAGTCCAGCAAGTTTAAAAAAGCATCTGGCCATATTGCCAAAAGAATTGAGGAAGGAATACCTCAAAACGATAATGGAAAATTAAAATTATAGCAAACGATGATAGCATTACTCATAGTAGCAGTAGGCGTGTTTGCATACATCGTGTATGTATTACTAAAGCCGGAGCAGTTTTAACAATCAAACTGTGAATGAAATAATATTTAAAATTTAATTATGAATACAGAAATAATAGCCATAATCGTCATGTTTCTTGGTACGATCGCTTTAGCAATTCCTTTAGGAAAATATATTGCGAAAGTATTTGCTGGAGATAAAACAATCTTTGATCCCGTTTTCAATCCGATTGAAAGATTATTTTATAAACTAACAGGTATAGACCCAAAAGTTGAAATGAGTTGGAAGCAGCATATGGTTGCGATGCTCACCATCAATATGATTTGGTTTCTGGTGGGAATGCTGGTACTGATGACGCAAGGAAGTTTACCTTTAAATCCAGATCAAAATCCAAGCATGACAGCAGATTTGGCATTCAACACGGTAATCTCTTTTGTTGTGAACTGTAATTTACAACATTACTCTGGTGAAACTGGGGTGAGTTATTTGGGTCAATATTGGTTGATGTTTTTACAGTTTGTCAGTGCAGGTACTGGTATGGCTGCGGTAGTAACTCTTTTTAGAGCTTTTAGAGATAGAACAGCTACAGATTTAGGTAATTTTTATGAATATTTTATTAAATCTTGTACGCGAATTCTGCTTCCATTATCCTTTATTGTAGCTATTATACTTGCTTTTCAAGGAACACCCATGACGTTTGAGGGTAAGGATACAATTGTAAGTTTGCAAGGTGATACCGTTCAAGTATCGCGAGGACCTGCTGCAGCGTTTGTTGCAATCAAGCATATTGGAACAAATGGTGGTGGTTTTTTTGGAACCAATTCGGCTCATCCTTTTGAAAACCCTACCTATTTGAGCAATATGGTAGAAATGGCGGCACAGATGATCGTTCCATTTGCCATGATCTTCGCTTTTGGTTATTTTATCAAGAGGAGAAAGTTATCCTGGATGATGTTTGCCGTGATGACGGTAGGGTTCTTGCTATTGGCAATTCCAAATGTCAAGATGGAAATGAATGGTAACCCTGCTCTAACAAATATGGGAATTGATCAGTCATTAGGTGCGATGGAAGGAAAAGAAATCCGAATTGGAGCAGCAACATCTGGATTCTGGAGTATTGTGACAACAGTGATTTCAACGGGATCTGTTAATTCCATGCACGATAGTTCAATGCCACTTTCCGGAATGAATGAATTATTAGCAATGATGATAAATAGTTTTTATGGAGGTGCAGGAGTTGGTATCCTTAACTTTTTCATCTTCATTATTCTTGCTGTATTTATCAGTGGACTGATGGTGGGACGCACACCCGAGTTTTTAGGGAAAAAAATAGAAGCTAGAGAAATGAAGATTGCGATGATTATTGCATTGATTCACCCATTTCTAATCTTAATCAGTGCAGGTTTAGCAACCGCATTTCCCGGACAAGGAGCATCAACATTAAACAATCCTGGTTTTCATGGTTTCAGTGAGATCTTATATGAATATACATCTTCATCGGCAAATAATGGAAGTGGATTCGAAGGTTTAGGTGATAATACACCTTGGTGGAATATCAGTACTGGTATCGTTTTGATCTTATCACGCTTCTTGCCGATTATCGGACCAGTAGCAATTGCAGGTTTGTTGGCTAAGAAAAAATTTATTCCTGAAGGCGAGGGAACTTTACAGACAGATACAGCAACTTTTGGGATTTTGGTATTTACAGTAATCATTATTGTAGCTGCATTATCATTTTTCCCAGCATTAGCTTTAGGTCCTATTGCAGAATATTTTTCTATGCGTTAATCTCATTTGAATGATAACGATCACTGGTTTAGGTAAGCTAACACGATCGTTTACTTCGTCAATATAAATATTTAAAAATGAATAAGAATCAATCATTATTTCAGAGTGACATGTTGTTGCAAGCTTGCAAACAGTCTTTCGTGAAATTGAACCCTAAACTGATGTTTCGTAATCCCGTAATGTTTACGGTAGAGATCGGAACTTTTGTGATGCTAGTAGTCAGTTTATGGATATTGTTAGGAGAATCATCACAAGGTAGTTTTGGTTATAACTTCACCATATTTTTGATTTTATTGCTTACTCTGTTGTTTGCCAATTTTGCGGAAGCGATTGCTGAAGCTAGAGGAAAAGCACAAGCAGACAGTTTACGTAAAACAAGAGAGGAAACCCCTGCAAAATTAGCAAATGGAAGTATGATTTCTTCTTCACAACTTGTGAAAGGTGATATCTTTATATGTGAAGCAGGTGATATCATTCCTTCTGATGGAGAGATTGTTGCGGGCTTGGCAACTATAGACGAAAGCGCGATCACTGGAGAGTCGGCTCCTGTCATACGTGAAGCTGGAGGGGATAAAAGTAGTGTAACAGGCGGAACAAAAGTATTGTCCGATAAGATACAGGTAAAAGTAACTACCGAACCAGGTGAAAGTTTTTTAGATAAAATGATCGCTTTGGTAGAAGGAGCAAGTCGTCAAAAAACACCAAATGAAATTGCATTGACCATTCTTTTAGCAGGTTTTACCTTGGTATTCATTATTGTTACTGTGACTTTAAAACCTTTTGCAGATTATGCCAATGCGCCCATCACAATTGCAGCTTTTATTTCACTATTTATCTGCTTAATACCCACTACGATTGGCGGATTATTATCCGCAATTGGTATCGCAGGAATGGATAGAGCGTTGCGGGCAAATGTCATTACTAAAAGCGGAAAAGCAGTAGAGACGGCTGGAGATATTGATGTCCTATTATTGGATAAAACTGGTACCATTACCATTGGTAACCGTAAAGCAACACATTTTTACCCAACGAAGGGCATAGCCGAAGAGCAACTGATTAAAGCTGCTGTATTAAGTTCAATGAGTGATGAAACTCCTGAAGGAAAATCAATCATTGAGTTGGCTGGTGTTAATCCTTTGGCATATCCAATCAATGCACCCGTTTTTATCAAATTCACGGCAGAGACAAGAAGTTCCGGGATTGATTTTGATCAGACTCGTATTCGTAAAGGTGCGACTGATGCGATCCGTAATATCGTTACGCAGGCCGGAAATGTATTTCCAGTAGATATAACCGATCAGGTTACTGAAATTTCTCAAAATGGAGGTACACCCTTAGTTGTTTGTGAAAACGAAATTGCTTTAGGCGTCATTGAATTGCAGGACGTTATTAAACCAGGGATTCAAGAGCGGTTCGAACGTTTACGGAAAATGGGTATCAAAACAGTTATGGTAACCGGCGATAATCCATTGACGGCAAAATATATTGCCGAAAAGGCCGGAGTCGATGATTTTATTGCTGAGGCTAAGCCAGAGGATAAGATGAACTACATCAAAATGGAACAAGCTAATGGCCGTCTGGTTGCCATGATGGGAGATGGTACAAATGATGCTCCAGCACTGGCTCAGGCAGATGTTGGTGTTGCAATGAATAGTGGGACGCAAGCTGCTAAGGAAGCAGGCAACATGGTTGATTTGGATAATGATCCGACGAAATTGATCGAAGTTGTGGAGATCGGTAAACAATTATTGATGACTCGTGGCACTCTTACTACTTTTAGTATTGCAAACGACGTGGCGAAATATTTTGCGATTATTCCTGCTTTATTCATTACGGCTATTCCAGCGTTGCAAGGATTAAATATTATGCAATTACATAGTCCAGAGAGCGCCATTTTATCTGCCGTGATATTCAATGCCCTAATTATTCCATTTTTAATTCCATTGGCTTTGAAAGGGGTGGCCTATAAACCGATAGGTGCAAGTGCACTGTTACGTCGTAATCTGCTCATTTTTGGAGTAGGGGGTATTTTGGTGCCATTTGTAGGCATCAAATTGATTGATCTTATTGTATCCTTATTTATTTAAAAAAACGAAATCATGAAAAAGCATATTTTTCCAGCTATAAAGCTGACTTTTATCCTAATTGTTTTTTTTGCAGTCATCTATCCTTTTGCTGTATGGGCCATTGCTCAAGTAGCTCCAAATGAAGGTAAAGGTGAAATCATCACTTTTAAAGGTAGGACTTATTACAGCAACATTGGTCAGGCCTTTACAAATGATCACTATTTCTGGTCCCGTCCTTCTGCGGCTGGCTATAATGCAGCAGGATCTGCGGGAAGTAACAAAGGCCCTTCAAACCCTTCATATCTGGCAGAGGTAAAAGGTAGGATAGATACATTTTTGGTGCATAATCCCACTATTACAAAAGCACAAATACCTGCTGATCTTATTACTGCAAGTGCGAGTGGCTTAGATCCTCACTTTTCAGTACAGGCAGCTCAGGTTCAGGTGAAACGTATTGCTAAGATCCGAAATATTGCAGAAGCAGACTTAATGACATTAATTCATGAGCATACCGAAAAACCATTAATCGGACTATTTGGTCCTGCGAAAATAAATGTATTAAAGTTGAATATTGCATTAGACCAATTATCTGCAAAATAATTTAATATGAAATATCCATGTCATACACATTCGAATAAATGTAATTCTGTCAAGAGTGATGTGTACGCAGTCTGGATATTTCATAGCATCCTTATACAATCAATTAACAAATGTGAAATCAAGCTGTAAAATCATCTGCTATGGATGTTAAGCATGATATACACGAATGCTCTATCAACAAAATGATAAAATTAAGATGAAAAAATATATCATCAGTTCCCTATTGTTATTAGGAACTATCCATATTTTGCAAGCACAAGAAAACGTTGAGATCAAAAATCCGTTAACGATTAGTGGCTATGTTGAAGTATACAGTCAGTACGATTTTTCTAACCCTAAAAATAATTCCCGACCAGGATATGTATACAGTCATCATCGTAATAATGAGGTTAATTTAAATTTTGGAATGATTAAATTAAATTATGAATCTGATAGAATCAGGACTAACCTGGCATTGGCGGCTGGTACTTATATGAATGCAAATTATGCTGCTGAACCAGTAACGTTGAAAAATATCTACGAAGCAAATGTCGGTATCAAGATTTCAGAAAAGCATAATTTATGGATTGATGCTGGTGTTTTGCCATCTCATATTGGATTTGAAAGCGCCATTAGTAAGGATTGCTATACCCTGACACGTAGTATAGGAGCGGATAACTCTCCTTATTTTGAAACAGGAGCTAAGATATCGTATACGACCGATGACGGTAAATGGATGATGAGCGGATTAGTTTTAAATGGCTGGCAAAGAATTCAGCGGATTGACGGAAACAGTACCCCCGCTTTTGGGCATCAGTTAACGTATAGGCCCACGGATAAAATAACTTTAAACAGCAGTTCGTTTATTGGTAATGATAAAGCCGATTCTGTTCGTCAGATGCGGTATTTTCATAATTTTTATGGACAGTTCCAACTGCATGATAAATTTACGGTTATAACAGGGTTTGATATTGGTGCTGAACAAAAAGAAAAAGGAAGCAGTCATTATAACACATGGTTTACTCCAGTTTTGATCGCTTCCTATAAACCTCATGATGATTTTGCTATAGCTTTACGAGGTGAATATTATCAAGATAAGAAAGGGATAATTATTAATACCGGAACTACAAATGGTTTTCAAACATTTGGTTATTCCTTTTCAGTAGATTATGTGGTTTTCTCAAATTTAGTATGGCGAACAGAGTTAAAGAGACTACAGAGTAAAGATGCTATTTTTGCTGATCGAAATGATTCTTTGGAAAAAGATAATATGATTGGAATTACTTCTTTGGCATTACGTTTTTAATCAAATTATTATTTCTCTTGTTGTTTTATACTGGTTTATAAAATAACAAGAGAGCTAATAACATGATCTACACTTATATGGAAGAAAGAAAAGATGCGGAACATTTCTTAGGGCTGATAAAAAAATCTAGGAAAGGAAAATTTAAACTGTATATCGGTATGAGCGCTGGTGTAGGGAAGACTTATCGTATGCTACAAGAGGCACATATGCTTCTACATAGTGGGGTAGATATTAAAATAGGTTATATTGAAACTCATAATAGAAAAGAAACACATGCATTATTGGATGGTATTCCGTTGATAACCAGACGTAAACTTTTTTATAAGGGAAAAGAGCTTGAAGAATTGGATGTTCAGGCGGTTATTAACATACATCCTGAAATTGTCATAATTGATGAACTTGCTCATAGTAATATTGAAGGAAGTGTCAATGCTAAGCGTTGGCAGGATGTTGTCGATATATTGGATGCAGGTATCAGTGTGATCAGCGCAGTCAATATTCAGCACATTGAAAGTCTGCATGATGAGATTAAGAATATAACAGGTGTTGATGTACAGGAACGTATACCCGATAGTGTGCTGGGATTGGCCGATGAGGTCGTTAATATTGATTTAACAGCTGAAGAGTTGATAAATAGATTGAAAGATGGTAAAATTTATGATGCTGCTAAGATAGAAATGGCATTAGCAAATTTTTTTAATAGTGATCATATTTTGCAATTACGTGAACTGGCTTTAAAAGAAGTTGCTTCACAGGTGCAAAGGAAAGTTGAGACGGAGGTTATTCATCATAAATATATGAAGAAGGAGCAATTTCTAGCTTGTGTAAGTTCAAATGAGAAGACTGCTACGATCGTAATTCGTAAGACTGCAAGGTTAGCAAACTATTATAATAGTAAATGGTTTGTTCTCTATGTACAAACGCCTAAAGAAAGTGTTTCTAAAATAGCGCTGGATAAACAGCGACATTTGATTAATAATTTTAAATTAGCAACAGAATTGGGCGCCGAGATTATAAAGGTTAATCATAGCAAGATCGCTACAGCCATTATTGAGCAATGTGAAGCAAAACAGATAACGACAGTTTGTATAGGTAAGCCACATTTGGGATTAATCAAAATCATTTGGGCAACAAATACTTTTAATAAACTTCTGACGAAGCTTTCAAACGAAAAAATTGATCTTATAATTCTTTCATAATGCGTATAAAGACAAAATTAACTTTTGGTGTTGGGTCACTTTTTCTGATGATTGTACTATTGGTTGTGGTAAGTGGCTGGTATGTCAATCAGTTGAAAAGGGATACCAATAATATTCTCGTTGCCAATTATAATACTTTGCAATATGCCCGCAATATGCTGTTGGCATTGGAAGAATATGATGTTGATCCAGTAGCGTTACATGATTTTAAGGAAAATCTAGAGAAACAAAAGCATAATGTTACTGAAATCGGAGAGGTGCAGGCTACAAAGATGGTCGAAAAACATTTCTATCAGTTTACTGAAAATAAAGCGGATGTTACGCTGCTTTCCAAAATAAGAAAAGACATTACTGAATTGATGCGTCTCAATATGGAAGCCATAGAACGTAAAAGTGATATTGCTTCTGTAACTGCAGAAAAAGCCATTGCTGTCATTTCCATTACCGGAACATTGTGTTTTCTGATTGCTTTTGTTCTGATCGTTAACCTGCCATCAAATATTGCAAATCCTATTAAAGAATTGACAGAAAGCATTAAGCAGATTGCAAATGAAAACTATAAAAAACGAATACATTATGATAAACGTAATGAATTTGGAGAGCTTGCAAATTCTTTTAATACAATGGCTGAAAAACTAGAAGAATATGCCGAAAGTAAATTGGATAAAATATTAAAAGGGAAAAAACGAATAGATACTCTTATTAATAACATGCATGATCCTGTAATTGGGATTGATGAACAGAAGGTGGTATTATTCGCGAATGAAGAAGCTTTGAAAATTTCTGGTTTACAAAATGAACAGCTAATTGGAAAGCAAATACAGGATGTAGCGGTGACAAATGATCTGATACGTGATTTTATCAAAGATATTTTTCAGGATCAGAAACAACGAGAAGCTACTCTTCTTAAGATTTATGCAAATGGTAAAGAAAGTTATTTTGAGAAGGAAATTGTCGATATCAATATTGTACCGACGGGAGAATTAGATTCTCAATTTATAGGACAGGTCATCATGTTGCGTAATATTACCCAGTTTAAAGAAATGGATTTCGCTAAAACGAATTTTATAGCAACCATATCGCATGAACTTAAAACACCGATTGCCTCCATAAAGATGGGGTTACAACTTTTAGAAAATAAACAAATTGGTGTACTCAATGAAGATCAAAATAATCTTGTTCAAAGTATCCGCGAGGATACCGGGAGGTTGTTGAAAATTACAGGTGAGCTTTTGAATATGACGCAGGTTGAAAGTGGGACCATTCAGTTAAATGTAGCACCGACCAATGTGAGCGAACTCATAGAATATGCTATACGGGCAACAAAAGCGATGGCAGAACAAAAACATATAGAATTGCAATTGCAAATGGAAAATAACCTACCAGATGTGCTCGCTGATAATGAAAAAACAGCCTGGGTATTGACCAACTTACTTTCAAATGCAGTACGTTATTCCTATGAAAATGCTATCATTGGGATCTCTATTGGATCTAGTGAGGATAAAGTGAAATTTGCAATTAAAGATGCTGGACAAGGTATAGAAGATCGGTATAAGGATAAAATATTTGAACGGTATTTTCGAATTCCGGGAACAAAAAAAGAAGGTACAGGTTTGGGTTTGAGTATCAGTAAAGAGTTTATCGAAGCACAGGGGGGGACTATAACTGTTGATAGTGAATATGGTTCAGGAAGTACTTTTTCTTTTACATTGAATCGTATTGATACCAATAATTTAAAAAAAAACTAGTGTCTGTAGCAAGACTTGAGATTGAGAAAATCTAATATGTTTTTCATTCCATAATTTTCGCTTTGAGATTTGGAAAGGCCACAATAGGGTAAAGGTCCCTGTGTGCTTGGCAGTTTTAACAAGTGGTGTTGCGCATTCATTTTGCTTAAAGGTATGATAGCAATGCGCGATGGCTCATTGATTTATCACTCTGGTCAATGTATATACCAATTTAGCCGTTTGTCTTTGTGTTTTAGGTAAACCATTTTGCGTTGCAGCGGTGTAGTAATTCGCCATGTCCAATTGATTCATCACACTGGCCAATGTATATTGAAATTTGGCCGTTTGTCTTTATTCTTACGGTAGTTCATTTTACGCTATTGCTTATTATTAACTCTGAATGGCTTATAGGTATTCCTACGTAACATGCTTTTAGAGAAATATTATTTTACTATTAAGTTAGTTGAGTTTACTGGCGAGTAAAATTCTGATATTGTTTAGCCTTTTGTTTAAATTAAAAGAGCTTTTCGTACAGAATCGATGCACTTAGGGAAAGTCTGATTTTTAGTTGAATTTATTGAACATCATATTGGGGAGCTTATTTTGTATTCGGAATTGACGTAAAACCCATACAACAGCTTTGATATGCCGTATGCCGAAATAAAATTAGCAGAAGGATTTATGAATACGCCATACCGCGGCAAGATAAATCATATCTGTTCCCTTGCCATGTTACGTAGCAAATTGGGCTAATCTGAGTATATAACAAAAGAAGAGACTATCTTTAAAGACAGCCTCTTCTTTTGTTATGGGTTATAAAAGTTTATGCTAATTTGCCTAATGCTTCTTTGATACGTCTTAAAGCTTCTACTAAGCTTTCATCCGATGCAGCATAGGACAGACGGATGTATTTATCATTTCCAAATGAATCACCACCAACTGTTGCAACATGACCCACATTCAATAGATAAAGTGCTAAGTCAGATGAGTTGTTGATTACATTTCCATTCTCATCTTTTTTTCCAAAGAAAGAACTGATTTCTGGGAAGAAATAGAAAGCGCCTTCAGGTAAGTTTGTTTTAACTCCTGGAATTGCGGATAATAGATCATAAACCAGTTGACGACGACGAGCAAATGCCTCTTTCATTTTATTCACTGATGCTAATCCTTGCTCATAAGCAACGATTCCTGCACGTTGTGATATCGAACATGTTCCCGATGTCGTTTGTCCTTGTAATTTATCATTTGCAGCAGCGATCTCTTTATTACAAGCAATATAACCTAATCTCCAGCCGGTCATTGCAAATGCTTTGGAGAAACCATTAATGATAATCACACGGTCCTTGACGCTATCAAATTGAGCGATAGATTCATGTTTGTCTACAAAATTGATATGTTCATAGATTTCATCTGATAAGATAAATACCTGTGGATGTTTTTCAAATACTTTTGCCAAAGCAGCTAACTCATCTTTACTATACACCGTACCTGTAGGGTTATTTGGTGATGAGAACATGAACAATTTAGTTTTAGGCGTGATAGCGGCCTCAAGTTGCTCAGGAGTAATTTTAAAGTTATTATCGATTTCAGTATTGATAAAAACCGATTTTCCTTCAGCTAAAACAACCATTTCTGAATAAGAAACCCAGTATGGGGTGGGTATTACAACTTCATCACCAGGATTAACAAGTGTTAAAATAACATTTGATAAAGACTGTTTTGCACCTGTAGAAACTACGATTTGAGAGATGTCATAATCAAGATTATTTTCAATCTTCAATTTATTCACAATAGCCTGACGTAATTCTGGGTATCCCGGAACTGGCGAGTAACGTGTCCAATTTTCGTCTAAAGCTACCTTAGCAGCTTCTTTAACGTGGTCAGGAGTATTGAAATCTGGTTCGCCAACACTTAAGCTGATAACATTAACGCCTTTTGAGGCTAATTCGCGACCAAGCTTAGTCATTTTAAGCGTAGCCGACTCGGATAAGTTGTTTATCCTATCTGATAAATATGATTGTGTGCTCATGGTAAGACAAAGATATTATTTAGAATGCAAATAATACTTTAATTTCTTGAAAAAAGACAAACGATTGCTTCTTTTTTACTGAAAATATGTAAAATTATTAAGATTTTGATTGCTTTGGAGTAACAGCTATTCTAATCTTTCATCTCGTATATTACCGATGTTACCATCTCAGAAATTTACTATAAATTTTATAATGATAATTCAGCTTAGCATTGATCACCATTTCATTTGTTAGTCTGTATAGACGTAAAAGAGTATGATAAAAGATTAGTAGTTTCAAACTAAAAAGGAAATCGTAGCGTTATATGACTACCTTTGTCGCGAAAATAAAGTAATATTATGTCTAAGCAAAAAAGATTAGTTCTTCTATCCCTTTTGACAGGGCTAGGATTGATGATCATCAAATTTGTCGCGTATTTCCTTACTGCTTCCAATGCTATTTTCACCGATGCTGCGGAAAGTATTGTCAATGTCATTGCCTCAAGTTTTGCTTTCTATAGTATTTATTTAGCCGCTCAACCTAAAGATAACAATCATCCGTATGGCCATGGAAAAGTTGAATTCTTTTCTGTTTTCTTGGAAGGGGGACTTATTTTTATAGCCGGATCAATCATACTGGTAAAGGGATTTTACAATATCTTTTTCCCATCTACATTATCAAATTTGGAAGAAGGGATCGGTTTAGTTTCTGTTACGGCCCTGATTAATTTTATAATTGGATTCTACATTATGAAAAGAGGGCGAGCATTGGGTTCTCTTACATTGGAAGCCGACGGTAAACATCTACAAGTTGATGCCTATAGTACAATAGGCCTAGTAGTCGGTCTTATTCTTATGAAATTAACAGGCTTAAAGTGGATCGATATTGCTATTTCTTTTGTCTTGGGCACTTTTATTTTATATAATGGGTATAAATTGTTACGGCAGTCAGTGGGTGGACTTATGGATGAGTCCGATGTAGATCTTGTAAAAGAAGTCGTTCAAGTTTTGCAGGAAAACCGTCATACAGATTGGATTGATATACACAATCTGCGCGTGCAACGATATGGCAATGAATTGCATGTAGATTGTCACTTGACACTTCCAAATTATTATTCTTTAATTAAAGTACACGATGAAATCTCGATTTTAGATAAAATCGTTAATACCAAAATGTCTGTTGAAACGGAGTTTTTTATTCACGCAGATCCATGCCTCCCTGAATGTTGCAGCTACTGTCAGGTAAAAGACTGTCCGATACGATCGCAAGAGTTTACAGTTGAGATTGAATGGCAAGTCGAAAACGTCACAGCAAATCGAAAACATTTTTTATCTTAATCGATAAATCATGAAATTATGTGCATAAATAGGGGACAGCTTAGCTTAAATGTCTGTCAAAAAAAGTATCTTTGCTTTTTAGAAACGATTTTTAAAAATCCTATATGAAGCAAATACGTAATTTCTGTATCATCGCACACATTGATCACGGTAAAAGTACATTAGCCGATCGATTATTGGAGTATACCAACACCATTACACAACGTGAAGCGCAGGCACAATTACTAGATAATATGGATTTGGAACGTGAACGTGGTATTACCATTAAGAGTCACGCTATCCAAATGAACTATATACAAGACGGAGTGGAGTATATCTTAAATTTAATTGATACTCCCGGACACGTCGATTTTTCTTACGAAGTATCACGTTCTATTGCTGCCTGTGAAGGAGCTTTGTTAATTGTAGATGCTTCTCAAGGTATACAAGCACAAACGATCTCCAATCTTTATTTAGCATTAGAGCATGATTTAGAGATTATTCCAATTTTGAATAAGATGGATCTTCCTGGTGCTATGCCAGAGGAAGTGAAAGACCAGATCATTGATTTAATTGGTGGTAACCGAGAAGATATTATTCCAGCATCTGGTAAAACAGGCCTTGGGATTCCTGATATTTTAAAAGCCATTGTAGCGCGGGTTCCAGCACCAGTGGGAGATCCAAATGCGCCATTGCAAGCCTTAATCTTCGATTCAGTTTATAACTCTTTCCGTGGTATCATGGCTTATTTCAAAGTTGAAAATGGCGAGATCCGTAAAGGTGATAAAGTGAAATTTGTTGCTACAGGAAAAGAATATTCTGCGGATGAGATTGGAACTTTGAAATTAAATCAAGTTGCTAAAGATGTCGTTAGAACAGGAGATGTTGGATACATCATCTCCGGGATTAAGGAAGCACGTGAAGTAAAAGTTGGCGATACAATCACTCATAAGGAAAGACCTTGTGATGGTGCTATTCAAGGATTTGAAGAAGTAAAACCAATGGTTTTTGCCGGAATATATCCTGTTGATACAGAAGATTACGAAGAGTTACGTGAATCTATGCACCGTTTGCAATTGAATGATGCATCTTTAGTGTTTGAACCAGAGTCTTCAGCAGCGCTAGGTTTTGGATTCCGTTGTGGATTCTTAGGAATGCTTCACATGGAGATTATCCAAGAGCGTCTTGAGCGTGAGTTTGATATGACTGTTATCACAACTGTTCCTAACGTTTCTTACAAAGCGTATTTAACAAAAGATAAGGAAGAAGTTCAGGTTCATAACCCATCCGATTTACCAGATCCAAGTAAATTAGATGCTATTGAGGAACCTTATATTAAAGCAAATATCATTACTAAATCTGATTTCGTAGGACCAATTATGTCTTTATGTATCCAAAAACGTGGTGCAATCATTAATCAGTCATATTTAACTTCAGACCGTGTTGAATTGGTATTTGAGATGCCAATGGGTGAAATTGTATTTGATTTTTATGATAAGTTAAAAACGATTTCCAAGGGCTATGCTTCTTTTGATTATACCCAGATAGGTTATCGTCAATCGGATTTGGTCCGTTTGGATATCCGTTTAAATGATGAACCTGTAGATGCATTGTCATCTCTAATTCACAGAAGTAATGCGTATGACTTTGGTAAGAAAATTTGTGAAAAATTAAAAGAATTACTACCTCGCCAGCAGTTTGAAATTCGTATCCAAGCATCTATTGGAATGAAAATTATTGCCCGTGAGACAATTTCTGCTTTACGTAAAGATGTAACAGCAAAATGTTATGGCGGTGATATTTCTCGTAAGCGTAAGCTTTTGGAAAAGCAGAAAAAAGGTAAAAAACGAATGCGTCAAGTAGGTAACGTTGAAATACCGCAATCGGCATTTATGGCGGTACTGAAATTAGATTAGAAACTTAAAAAATCCTATTCCTATAAAAATGAATTTATTAGACGGTAAACTCGTATCAGCTAAAATCAAAGAAGATATCAAAAAAGATACAGCTGATTTTACAGCGCAAGCTGGACGTAAACCTCATTTAGTGGCTATCCTAGTTGGAAACGACGGAGGTAGTGAAACTTATGTGGCGAGTAAAATGCGTAATTGTGAATTGGTAGGTTTTGAATCTACTAATATTCGTTACGATGTTGATGTGACTGAAGAACAATTGATCGCGAAAATTCAAGAAATAAATGCGGATGCAAATATTGACGGTTTGATCGTGCAGTTGCCACTTCCAAAGCATATCGATCCCGATAAAATAACTGAAGCAATAGATTACCGAAAAGATGTAGATGGTTTTCATCCCATCAATTTGGGCAGAATGCAACGAAATCTTCCTTGCTTTATCCCAGCAACACCTTATGGTATTATGTTGATGCTGGATCATTATAAAATTGAAACTGCAGGTAAACATGCTGTGGTGGTAGGTAGAAGTAATATCGTTGGTTCACCAATGAGTATTCTTTTAGCACGAAACTCTAATCCAGGTAACTGTACAGTTACTTTAACACATAGTCGTACAAAAGACCTTAAAACAGAAGTTTTACGTGCGGATATTATTGTTGCTGCAATTGGGAAGAAAAACTTTGTTACTGCAGATATGGTGAAGGATGGCGCAGTTGTAATTGATGTAGGTATTAATAGAGAAGACTCAACAGAAACAAAATCTGGCTTTAAATTATATGGAGATGTAGATTTTGAGCAAGTCGCTCCTAAAGCTTCATGGATAACTCCTGTACCTGGAGGAGTGGGCTTGATGACGATTGTAGGATTACTTAAGAATACACTAGAAGCGGCAAAAGGCACAATTTATCCTAAAGCATAATTGGCATAAATATTGTTTGGTTAAATCTGTTAACCAAAAAAATATACGAAATGAAAAAAGTTGCATTTTTAGCATTATTCGCAGGAGTTTCATTAACTTTTGCGGCTTGTAATAACACGCCAAAAGAAGATAAAAATAGTGATGGAGAAGTCACAGTCGGAGAAAAGTTAGATAATTCTCTTGATAGTTTAGATAAACATGCGGACATTGCTGCAGCTGATGCGAAAGCTAAATATGAGCAAGCTCAAAAAGATCTAGATGCTGCAATAGCAAAAGGAGATAAGAAAGCTGAAGAAGCTGCACGTAAAACGGTAGATGAAACAAAAACTGCTTGGGAAAAAATTACTTCAGGTACTGCTAAAGTAGCGGGAGATGTTGAAGAAGGTGTTAAGGATGCCGCTCATGCAACTGGTCATGCTATCGATAAAGCCGCCGAAGCGACTGCTAAAGCTGGAAAATCTGCAGTTGAAGGCACTAAAGATGCTGCCAAAGCTGTAGGTGAAGGAACCAAAGATGCCGCTAAAGCTGTTGGTGACAAAGCTAAAAAAGTTGGTGAAGCATTGAAAAACTAAATCGAAATAAGATTTTAATAAAAAAGCCTTTCAGAATTTCTGAAAGGCTTTTCTTTTAATTTGAAATTTTTAATTTTCTTTTCGAATGGTAACAGCATTCTTATGTGCATGAAGTCCCTCTAATTCTGCTAAGATCTCCACAGTAGAACCAATATTAAGTAGTCCTTCCGGACTTATATGTTGGAAAGTAATCTTTTTTACAAATGAATCTACAGATACACCTGAATAGGATCTTGCATATCCTGATGTGGGTAAAGTATGGTTTGTTCCAGAAGCATAATCTCCCGCACTTTCAGGCGTTAAGTGTCCTAAAAAGACAGAACCTGCATTTAAAATAAGACGAACAAGACGTTCCCATTGATCGGTTTCTAGGATCAGATGTTCTGGTGCATAATAATTACTAAACGCCAGTGCCTCATTTAAATCAGTTGCTAACACCGCATAGGAGTTCTCGATTGCTTTGCTTGCTAATTCAAAACGGGGTAAAATAGCAAGTTGCTTTTCTAATTCAAGATTTACAGCTTCAATAATATCTTTGGAAGTTGCTACCAGTACAGCCTGACTGTCCGCACCATGTTCAGCTTGAGCTAATAGATCTGCAGCTACATAAGCAGGTGTGGCAGTTTCATCAGCAATTACTAAAACTTCAGATGGACCAGCAGGCATGTCGATACTTACATTGGCCATACCTTGAACAATGCTTTTTGCTTTTGTCACAAATTGATTGCCAGGTCCAAATATTTTATCAACTTTAGGGATCGTTTCCGATCCAAAAGCCATTGCCGCTATAGCTTGAGCACCACCGACAAGGTAAATGCGTTCGATTTTTAATAATTTGAGACAATAGGCTACGAAACCGTTTATTTTTCCACTTTTTTGGGGAGGAGAACAAACAATGATTTCTTTACATCCCGCAATTCGTGCTGGTACACCTAACATTAATAGTGTACTTGGTAGAACAGCGGAGCCTCCCGGTATATAAAGACCCACTTTTTCAATAGGGCGGATCTCCCGCCAGCATTTTACACCTATCGTGGTCTCTACAACTCGCTCACGCTTTACTTGTGAAGAGTGGAATTTATGAATATTCTGGAACGCAATTTCTAAAGCCCTTTGTTGTTCGCGATTAATCGTTGATGCCAGTGCATCAATATCGTTAGCATCAAGGTAAAGTTTTTCTAATTCAACTTTGTCAAATTGTTGTGCATAGCTAATCAAAGCTTTATCACCATTTTGACGAACTTCTTGTATAATATCTAAGACAGTATCTTGGATAGCATGCGAAGGATCAGTATTACGCGTTGTTAATTCCTGCAATTCAATGGGATTTAACTGAGCATATTCAAAAGTTTTAAGCATGATGAATTTTATTTTAAGCGCAGTGCGCTTATTAACTACATAATAATTTTTTCGATCGGCATGACCACAATTCCTTGGGCACCTGCAGACTTTAGCTTGTTGATCTTACCCCAGAAATCATCTTCTGAAATAACGGTATGAACGGCAACCCAACCTTCTTCTGCTAAAGGAACAACAGTCGGTGATTTTACACCATGTAAAAGACCTGTTATAGTAGGTAAATTAACTTTCTCAACATTCAGAACAACGTACTTAGTTTCTTTTGCCATTAACACCGACTGGATTCGCTGTAAAAGTTCTGCTAAGATTTCGTTATCCTCCAATCCTGGACGACCGATAAGAACTGCTTCAGATTTACGGACATCGGCAAACTGTTTTAATCCATTATTTTTAAGAGTTCCGCCCGTAGAGACAATATCACATATAGCGTCGCTCAAACCTAAGCCAGGGGCAATTTCAACAGATCCGGATATCATCTGAATATCTGCCTCGATGCGGTATTCATCTAAAAATTTCTTTAAAATAACAGGATAAGAAGTTGCAATAGATTTTCCATTAAGATCTCTTAAATCTTTAATATCACTATCTTTTTGAACCGCTAGTTTTAAAGTACATTTTCCAAAACCGAGACGTTGTAGATAATTAACTTCAGATTCAGTTTCATCAATGACATTTTCACCAACTATTCCGAGATCAGCAATTCCTTGCTCTACATATCCTGGAATATCATCATCACGAAGGAAAAGAATTTCAAGAGGGAAATTGGAAACGGTTGTTATTAAAGAACTTTTATAATTTTCGAAGTCGAGACCACAGTTTTTAAGTAATTGAACTGATTTTTCGTTTAATCTACCCGATTTTTGGATAGCAATTTTAAGATTTTTCAAAGCTTTATAATGTTAGCTGTAAATTATTAATAAATAGAAATCAAACACAAGGGAAAAAATGCTTCACGTAGAAACACACTTATTACATATCGCCGCAATGGCGATGATGCATATGAAAGTGATGTCCGTGAGCAAAAATC
The DNA here is from genome assembly GCF_042686355.1 of Sphingobacterium anhuiense. Classification (NCBI taxonomy): domain Bacteria; kingdom Pseudomonadati; phylum Bacteroidota; class Sphingobacteriia; order Sphingobacteriales; family Sphingobacteriaceae; genus Sphingobacterium; species Sphingobacterium anhuiense. The sequence goes on along the minus strand of NZ_JBHUPE010000006.1, from coordinate 12,851 downwards.
ATGTTTGTATTAATAATGTGTCAAAAATAGTATTTTGTTAATAGAAATCAAATTTAAATAGCTATTAATTGATAAAAATAAAATAGAGATAGCGTAAATATGACATTTCTGCATTGAAATTAAACATATTTTACCTTACTAAAATATTTAATAAGCGATAGAAATTACGTTAAAGTATGCTTCAAGCTTCTTTTTGCGTGATGTTGTTATGATGCACAACATTATTACATTTGGAAGCTATTTATACTTTTTTAGTATAAAATTTAATATTAATTTTAAATTCTCGATGTCTGTAAGAAGAATAGGGACTTGTACAATCGAAAATAATAAGCTAAAATATGAATTTAGAAAATCTAAATCGCCGTTCTTTTCTAAAGAAAACAAATACCGTAGTTCTGGGGACTGCTCTGGCTGCATCAAGCCTTAATTTGTATGCAAACAGTGCTCCAAAGAAAATTAAGATCGGACTTGTAGGCTGTGGCGGTAGGGGGACAGGGGCCGCTTCTCAAGCATTGCGCGCAGATCCAAATGTCGTCATTACCGCTGTTGCAGATATCTTCCAAGATCAAGTAGACCTATGTTTAGATTCATTGAGACAGATATCAAATGATCAAGTAAAGGTCGATAGCAAAAACATCTTTTTAGGATTTTTAGGATTTCAAAAATTGATGAATACCGATGTGGATGTGGTTTTACTTTGTTCTCCACCAAACTTTAGACCAGATCATTTGGAAGAGGCCGTCAAAAAAGGAAAACACATCTTTTGCGAAAAACCTGTTGCAGTAGATATTCCAAACTTGAAAAGAGTTTTTGAAAGCGTAAAGATTGCTAAAGAAAAGAATCTCTGTTTGGTGAGTGGTTTCTGTTTTCGGTATGCAACACCAAACCGTGAAATCTTTCAAAGGATAAAACAAGGTGATATTGGTGATATACAATCTGTTTCTACTTTTAGATTTGGAGGAGAGTTAAGTCATAAGGAAAGACAGTCCGGTTGGTCAGATTTAGAATATCAGTTGCGTAATTGGTTCTATTTCCAAAGATATTCTGGCGATCTTATTGTCGAGCAAGCTATACATAGTGTTGATATGATGTCTTGGGCATTAGGAGATATTGTTCCTAAGACTATTATTGCAACTGGAGGAAGACAGTCCCGAGAGTTGGATAAATTCGGCAACGTTTATGATCATATGTCTATTGAATTTGATTATGGCAATGGATTAAAGGCCTTTCATTCTTGTCGTCAACAAAATGGAACTGATTCCCGAAATTCAGTGGACGTCATAGGAAAGAACGGTCGTGCAAACTTAAATATTCCTTCAAACTTCGAGATTTATGGTGACAAAGCGTGGAAGTTTACTGGACGGAACAATAATATGTATCAAACCCAGCATGATGAACTTTTCGCAGCCATCCGTGATAAAAAAGTGATTAACGATGGACCACACCTTGCGAATAGTACCCTACTTGCAATTTGGTCTCGAACGGCCGCTTATACGGGGAAAGCGATTACGTATGATCAGATTATGCAATCGACAGAAGTTTTAGGCCCTACTTCATTAGAATATGATTGGAAAATGCAAGCTGATAATCGCGGGATTCCTCAGCCGGGAAAAACACCATTTGTTTAGGTATGGACGTAGGAATTAAGATATTAGTAGTCGGGTGTGGTAATATGGGAGCATCTCATGCCCGCGCCTATCATGACTTACCGGGTTTTGAAATTGTTGGGCTGGTATCCAGGGGAGAAAGTAAAAGTAGATTGAATAAATCGCTTCAGGCAGCTTATCCGGAATTTGATGATTTTGAAGAGGCGTTACTGCAAACAAAACCAAATGCAGTCTGTATTTCAACCTATCCCGATACGCATGAAAATTATGCAATCAGATCTTTTGAGGCAGGAGCACATGTTTTTCTTGAAAAACCTTTAGCGGATACAGTACTAGGCGCTCAAAATGTTATCGATGCAGCAATAAAGTATAATAAAAAATTGGTGGTAGGATATATTTTACGATATCACCCTTCATGGAAAAAGTTTATCGCAATTAGCCGTAAGATGGGAACACCTTTGGTCATGCGTATGAATCTCAATCAGCAGAGTCATGGTTATATGTGGGATGTACACCGCAATTTAATGAATAGTTTAAGTCCAATAGTAGATTGTGGTGTTCATTATATTGATGTGATGTGTCAAATGACAGACGCTAAGCCTGTTCGAGTTTCCGCTATCGGAGCTCGATTGACAAATGATATACCCGAAACGAATTATAATTATGGACAGCTTCAGTTACATTTTGATGATGGCTCTGTAGGATGGTATGAAGCAGGATGGGGACCTATGGTCAGTCAAACTGCTTTTTTTGTTAAAGATGTGTTTGGCCCTAAAGGGGCGGTATCTATTGTGCCAAATCATGCTGTCAGAGAAGGAGTGTCGGATTCGGTGGAAGCACATACCAAAACAGAATCAATTCGTGTACATCATGCTGATATTGATGTAAATAATGAATTTTTAAAAGCGGATGAATGGATTCATTTAGAAGACGAACCTACACATCAAGATCTTTGTAATAGAGAACAGTTGTTTTTTCAAAAAGCAATTGTAGAGGATTTGGATTTAAAGAAGCAATCGGAAGATGCTTTGAATAGTTTACGTATTGCTTTTGCATGTGACCAAGCTGTGAAAACCAAAAGTATAATAACGTTGTAAAGAACTTTTAATAGAGAAATAATGGTTTTAGGCATGTTATTTTGTAATAGGGCAATTAGCAGAACAGCATATGTAAACCATGGTTCACTATTTTATTTAAAACAATAAAATGTGGAGAAATAAAGTAAATTAATTTTAATTGTGAAAGATAGATCGTTTTGGTCTATCTTTTGTTGTTTAGGAGCTATATTTGTAATGTATGAAAAAATTGGTTCATGTTGTATTTCTTACTATACTGTTATCCCATTCTGCTACAGCTCAGGATAACCTATGGCAGATGAAATTGAGTTTTAAAGGACAGATCGCTGTGGAAGAATTAGAAAAGTCTGTGCCTGAATTTGCGTTAGATTTCTATGAGCCATTTTTAAAAGGAGGAACTACTGCTCAGGAGGTTATGATTTTTACCTCACCTACGAAGATTAAATCAGTTGATAATCTAGGGCACGTTCTGATTGCAGATCGGACTAAAAAACAGGAATATTCATTTACAAAAGGTGATGATCTACTTTCACAGGATGTGCTGTCTTCAGATTATCCCTTATTGAAGAATCCGACTGATCCAAAAGATGCTTATCTTATCTTGGAAAACGGGGCCGAAAAAGAAACCATCAACGGTGTTTCCTGTATAAAAGCATTGTTGAAAGTTGTTGACCCTTATTTAGGTGAAGTTGCAATGACAATTTGGTATGCTCCGGATCTACCGAGTTATTATCTAAGTAGTTTACCCTTTTTGATTAATGTACCAGGAGCAGTTTTGAAATTAAATGATCAGGTGCATAATTCTTTAGGTTTTGAAGTCTCAGCTTTGACTAAGCTAAGTGACTTAAAGGAATTTGAATTACCTCATGAGGTTAAAATTGTTAAGCTTTCAGAAAATGAAGGTAGTAACTTAGATGATGCAAGTGTTTTTCAAGATGCATTTGAACTTAAAGCACCTTTAAAATGGTTTTCACAGCAGAATGCCGCATATGGTGATGAGCATTTGTTTGGGGTTAAAAAAGCGGATGGAACAATTGTGGAGCCTGCAAATTTTTATTCAATCGATGTATTGAATAAACAAAGAGCAATAGTTTCTGATAGTAGTAGTTTGTTTTGGATTATTGATGATGAAGCAAAAAAGATAAATCATGTAGGTTTTGAAGTGCTTTATGCTGTTAATGATGAGAACATGGTGTATGCAATAGAAGATCGATATGGTATCATTAATGCTTCAGGAGTCTCACTTATTGGAGGCTTAAGCAATATCAGCAACTTTGTAGGATCATATTTGCTATTTTCTGAAAACAATAAGCAAGGTTTATTGGATTTTAATGGGAAGATTGTTCTGAAACCTACTTTAGATTTTATTGATACTGATGAGCAAGGTAATATTCTGGTTAAGGATTTGAAGATTAGTTCCGAAGTACAACAATATTCACTACCAGATTTTCAGGAGAAGTACTTGAAATAGAGTCGAAAAAATATTCATTCAAAAATAAAGGCGATCATTGATCGCCTTTATGCTTTATTATTAATCCCAAATTTAGATTAAGGGATGTTCAAATATTTATGTGTTTGAAGTGAAATATTCCATTTAGGATTATCTTTGACATGATCAATGATCAGTGGGGTCATTTCAGGATATTTGGACCATTCAGGTTGCAAATATAATTTACAGTCGTTGTTTACTAATTTAGAATGTTCTTCAGCCCATTCAAAATCACTTTTATTAAAAACAATGACTTTTAATTCACCGGCAGCTTCTAAAACATCTTTTCTTGGAGCTTTAAATTTCTTTGGAGAAAGACAGATCCAATCCCATTCGCCACTTAGTGGATAGGCACCAGATGTCTCTATAAAAGTTTGAATTCCAGCTGCGTGAAGACCTCTTGTTAAGTAATCCAAATTGTAGATTAAAGGTTCTCCTCCAGTGATGACAACTGTCTTTGCAGGATATTTTTTTGCATTTTCAATAATCTGATCAGCAGAAGTAAGCGGGTGTAAAGTGGCATCCCAGCTTTCTTTAACATCACACCAGTGACACCCCACATCACATCCTCCCAATCGAATAAAATATGCAGCTTTTCCTGTGTGAAATCCCTCTCCCTGAATTGTATAGAACTCTTCCATCAACGGAAGTAAAGTGCCGTCTTCTGGAACTTGATGTGACATAGTAATGAATTTAAGATTGCAAAAATAATAAAAAAGATTGTGATATCGGGATTGTTTTCAATTCATTACTTTTAGATTAGATAGTCAAATCACTTGACGATCTTATTTGTCGCAGACAGGATTCTATATATCTCCATGTTTATCATTAGCGAATATTTCATCATGAGCTGTTAGTTCAGCTTTTCTATGATGAATATTCCTATGTTATGTTTGCATTATGATGTGCTATCTTCCAATTGAAGGGTAGAACTAAAATGTGTCGATCAATGATGGGAGTGCAATAAAGACTTAAAAGTACAATTATGGATTATTTTCAGTATATTTGATGGATAATAGGTCTAGGAATAGATTTAATTTATTAAGCCTTATTGATAATTAACAATTTAGTATGTTGTGTATCTGTAAGGTGTTGTTTTATAAATAATTACTAAAAATAATCATATTTGTTGATGATTAAAATTACATTACCTGATGGTTCCGTTCGTGAGTACGAAAAAGGAACATCAGCTGCTCAAGTAGCATTGTCAATCTCGGAAGGTTTAGCTAGAAATGTGTTAGCCGCCGAAGTGAATGGAGAGATTTGGGACTCATCTCGTCCTATTGAAGAAGATTCTGCAGTAAAGTTGTTGACCTGGAATGATACAAATGGTAAATCTACCTTTTGGCATTCTTCTGCGCATCTATTAGCAGAGGCATTAGAAGATCTTTACCCAGGTATCAAGTTTGGTATAGGTCCCGCGATTGAGACGGGTTTCTATTATGACGTTGATTTTGGAGATCGTGAATTCTCATCTGATGATTTTAAGCAAATTGAAGATAAGATGCTAGAACTAGCAAAACGTAAAGAAATTTTCGAACGTAAAGCTGTTTCTAAAGCTGATGCTATTGCATATTTTACTGAAAAAGGAGACGAATATAAATTAGATCTGATTAAAGATCTGGAAGATGGAAAGATTACATTCTATACACAGGGAGAATTTACCGATCTATGTCGTGGACCACATATTCCTAATACGGGATTTATCAAAGCAATCAAATTAACAAATGTTGCCGGTGCATACTGGAGAGGTGATGAGTCTCGTAAACAATTGACTCGTATTTATGGGGTAACGTTTCCAAAAGCTTCTGAATTAACAGAATATTTGAAGTTCATTGAAGAAGCAAAAAAGCGTGATCATCGTAAATTAGGTAAGGAATTAGAGTTGTTTGCTTTTTCAGAGAAAGTAGGAGCAGGATTACCATTGTGGTTGCCGAAAGGAGCAGCTTTGCGTCAAAAATTACAAGATTTTTTACAAAGGGCTCAGTTAAAATCAGGTTATGAACCCGTGATGACACCTCATATTGGTAATAAACAATTGTACGTAACTTCTGGGCACTATGATAAATATGGCGAAGATTCATTCCAGCCGATAAGAACTCCAGTTGAAGACGAAGAGTTTTTCTTGAAGCCGATGAACTGTCCACATCACTGTGAGATTTATAAAACAAAGCCACGCTCTTATAAAGATCTTCCTGTACGTTTTGCAGAATTTGGTACGGTTTACCGCTACGAACAATCTGGAGAATTACATGGTTTGACACGTGTAAGAGGGTTTACACAAGATGATGCACATTTATTCTGTCGCCCAGATCAGGTTAAGGAAGAATTTAAAAAAGTGATTGACTTGGTGTTGTATGTTTTCAAAGCATTAGGTTTTGAAGAGTATACTGCACAGATTTCATTAAGAGATCCAGAAAATCGTACCAAATATATTGGTACCGATGAAAATTGGGCTCTTGCAGAAAGTGCAATTATCGAGGCCGCTGCAGAAAAAGAATTATCGACTGTCGTGGAATATGGCGAGGCAGCTTTCTATGGACCTAAACTGGATTTTATGGTGAAGGATGCTTTGGGACGTAGATGGCAGCTAGGTACTATTCAAGTGGATTATAATTTACCTGAGCGCTTCGAACTGGAGTATACAGGTTCTGATAATGCAAAGCATAGACCAGTGATGATTCATAGAGCACCATTTGGTTCTATGGAACGTTTTATTGCTGTATTGATCGAACATTGTGCTGGCGAATTTCCATTATGGCTTGCCCCAGAACAATTTATCATCTTGCCAGTGTCAGAAAAATATGAAGAATATGCGAAAAACCTTTTAGAATCGCTAAATAATTCCGATATTCGCGGACTGATAGACTTGCGTGATGAAAAAGTGGGTCGCAAAATCAGAGATGCAGAGGTGAAAAAACTGCCTTATATGTTGATTGTAGGGGAGAAAGAGGCTGAGAGTGGCACGATTTCTGTGCGTAAACATGGTTCAGTAGACATGGGATCCATGACTGCTGACGAATTTAGAGAAGTATTAATTAAAGAAATAACCGTTTAAATATTTAAACATTTGGCATTAAAAAGACCAGGTGGTCCTAGACCACCAATGAGGAAGAAAGAACCAGATCACCGCATTAATGAACTAATCCGTGTGCCTGAGGTACGTTTGGTAGGTGACAATGTGGAAACAGGAGTATATCCTACACGTAAAGCTTTAGAGCTTGCAGATGAATTGGAACTTGATTTAGTTGAGATTTCGCCAAATGCTGTTCCGCCGGTTTGTAAAATTATCGACTACAGTAAATTTGTTTACGAGCAAAAGAAGAAACAAAAAGAAATCAAAGCTAATGCAAAACAAACTGTTATTAAGGAAATCCGTTTCGGACCTAATACCAGTGAACATGATTTTGACTTCAAATTGAAACATGCGATCAAATTTCTTGAAAGCGGTGAGAAAGTTCGTGCTTACGTACACTTTAAAGGCCGTGCAATTGTACACAAAGAACAAGGAGAGATCCTGTTATTGCGTTTTGCACAAGCGTTAGAAGAAGTAGGTAAAGTAGAATTATTACCGAAATTAGAAGGAAAACGTATGTTTTTAACTTTGGCGCCTAAATTGGTAGCTAAAAAATAATAAAAAAATTCTAACAGATTGATATAAAATTTAAAGTATTATGCCAAAAGTAAAAACCAATTCCAGCGCTAAAAAACGTTTTAAGCTTACTGGAACAGGTAAAATCGCAAGAAAAAACGCTTTCAAAAGCCACATCTTGACAAAAAAGAGCACAAAACGTAAACGTAACTTAACAACAACAAGTTATGTATCTGATGGCGATATGGGCAACGTTAAACGTATGCTTGCTATCGGTAAATAAGTTTTATTCGATTTAATTAATAATAATTTTTTAACCGGGTACAGGGTTGTAAGATCATTGAGAAACATGACGCCTTTTACCAAATAATTTTAAAAATATGCCACGTTCGGTTAACGCAGTTGCTTCGAGAAGAAGACGTAAAAAAATCCTTAAATTAGCGAAAGGCTATTATGGATCACGTAGCAAAGTATATACTATTGCTAAAAATACAGTAGAAAAAGGTTTACAGTACGCTTACCGCGACCGTAAAACCAAAAAACGCGAGTTTAGAGCTTTATGGATTCAACGTATTAACGCTGGAGCCCGTCAACAAGGATTATCTTATTCAGTGTTGATTGGTAAATTAAACGCTAAAAATATTGGTTTAAACCGTAAGGTTTTAGCTGATTTAGCTTTAAACAACCCAGATGCTTTCAAAGCAGTTATTGACGCAGTAAAATAGAGTTTTAACCCTGAGTCAATTTGTTAGATATTGGAAAGGAACCCATCAGGGTTCCTTTTTTGTTGTTACAGACTTTCGATTATTTATCGTTTTAATAATGAGCTCTTTTAAGCTTTATTTTTTTTAACTTTTTTGAAGTTTGGAATATATTTTTATTTTTATATAAAAGAGCCGTAGTTTATGAAGTTTCAAGATTTAGTTAATTTGTATGAGGAAGGAAGATATGAGGATTGTTTGTCCGAATTAGAAGTTTTTCTGGTACTGAATCCTCAAGATATCCCCACACTTATTTTAAAAGCTACTGTACTTAAAGAACTTGATTTTCAAAATTCAGAAGAAGATAGTAAGGAATTATTATTAGAAGATTTTCAGGAAGTTATTACAATTTATAAATCTATTCTTGAAATAGAGCCCAATAATGAGGCCGCTCTTTTTGGTTTGTTGGAAACAACACGATTCTTTTATAAAGATCTAGATTACGATGAGTATGCATCGTATATAGATAGGTTGAGTATTCATGAAGATGAACTGGAGAACGTATGCCGTTTTAAAGCTGATTTAAATTATTTGCATGAAAAGTTTAATGAATCTATAGGTAACATTAATGAATTACTATCTATTTATGAAGTGCTATACGCCCATGATCGTATTAGTAAATGTGCTTTGCTAACAGAGAGTTTACTCTTTAAAGCAATGATACTCCGTGAAAATTTAAATCAACATCAACAAGCCTTAGCTGAATTTAAAAAATACAAACATGATATTCTTTCCAATAATGTATTGCTTTACCTAGATATAGGACAGCTTGCAATGGAGTATCATGATTATGACATGATCGGTTGGGCCGGTACTAAGGCTGTGTTGTATGGAAATGAAGATCCTGAACTTGACGCAGAGATATTTAAGTTTTATGAACAGGTAATCGATCTATTAAATGGTGGCTTAGAAAACAAGCAATGTATTTACTTTGCAATTATGGTCCAACGTAATTTTCGTGAAGAACTGGGATTGGACTTATCCGATCCTCTCATCGAAGCAAAACGTTATATAGATCTTAATCCTGATTGGTTTGTACCCTATCACTTTGCCGGAACTTATATTCTTGAAGGTGGTAACTATGAAGAAGCTTTACCCTATCTGGTAAAAGCTGTCGAATTAGGTGGTTTTTCAGTTACTATATACCGTTATATACTCACTTATTACGAAGTTCATAAACAATTGCCCGTTGTATTAAATTGGCCGGAAGATGGACCTATTGACTATTTTAATTCCGGTTGCGAATTTTCGGAATTCGAAAATTCAATTGGCTCACCAATACTCGATATGGCCTTATTGAATTATCGCTTACAGTTTTTTGAAAGAGCATACCTCGCATTTAAAGCTTATTTCCACGAAAATAAATTTGAAGCGAATTACTTCATTAACCATCAGCTCATGTCCATGTGCTGTAATAATTATGCATTAGCACTGAGCAGTAAACGAAAATACGATGAAGTGATTGAGATCTGTAAAGAAGGACTGACATATAGTAGATTCTGGGAGCTGTATAATACCATGGCAGATGCCTATTTTGAAAAAAATGAATTTGAAGATGCACTAATCAATTATCATGAATTATTGGATGATAGTTTTAAAGAATTTGATTTACCAAACTACCTTCGAATTTCAGCTTATGTAACGAAATGCGAATTTAAGCTCGGGTATATTAAGGAAGCTGAAGAGCGTTTAAAAACAATTTCTCGGGAATATGATGAATTGATTCAATCTTCAGAATATGCTGAATACGATGAGGAAGATTTATTTGTTACGCGTCAGGCCTATATGGAAATTCAAAATGCTCGTTTTGATTTAATCAATCATCGTGGAGATTCTGAAACGTTAAAGGATTGGCAGAAAGAGCTGGAAAGCAAACCTGATGATGCTTCAAATTGGTACATGTTAATGCAAAACTATTTCCAATTGGAACAATATGAACAATGTATCGCCTGTGCTAATAATTATGAAGCGACAAAACCCATACAGGAGATGGCATTAATTGATTATCGCAAGTTACATTACCTCAGAGGGAAGTCGTACTTTTTAACTGCAAACTATACAGCAGCATTGCAGGATTTATTGGTGGCGTATAGCTCTACAAAAGCAACATTGGAAGAAGAGGAATCACATGGTGATTTTTATTTAATACTGCTTCATTTAATCCGTACTTATTTTCATTTAAATGACTGGAACAATGTTATTCGAATTGCTCAAGAGTCTGACGAAATGTATAAAAGTCAGAATTGGGAAGAAGATGATGATTGGTGCGAAATGTTGTTGATGTCTGCCGAAGCTTCATTTGAATTGAATGATACAGAAAGCGGCAAACAAAAAATACAAAATATTCTAAAGTTTTTTCCGAAGCATGAAAAGGCATTAGAGAAAAAGAAAGAATGGAGCTCCGGCTGGTTTAGCTGGTTGAAAAAATAAAGATTTTATCTCCTGAATAGTTAATTTGACCATTGCTTATGTATGGTATGGATCAGCCAAAATACACGCTGTTTAATTAGCATCCTTCATAGGTTCATTAAAAACAAGGTATTTAAAATCTATTATTGGTATAATATGAAGGGACTGATGGCTTACATTGGTCCTTTTTATTTTATGAATGTATAAGATAAAAAAAAACACGCTTTAAGCGTGCGACAAATTGTTTATCAATGTAGGTTAATCTTCACCCGATAATAAATCATCTCCATCAAATGTAAATTCGATTACATCCGTGTAGCTTTCTAATGTTTGTACTTCAAAATCTTTAATCATCTTTCTGTTTTTTATTTATTATAAAGATAAACATCGTTTTTAATCTCTGCGTAAAATGTATGTGAAGTTTTTGTTAAGTGTTTTGTGAAGTTGATTTTGTTAACATTGAAAGTTTTTTTCATTCTAAAACCATGATTATTGAGGCAAAAACACCTGTTATTATAAAAGAAAAACTTATCTTAGTAGAATTACATAGTTAAAGTTCCACAGTCATTTTGGAGCTTGTATATTTCCTTATTGATCACTAAATGAAACAGTCTTCATGTCAAAATTAATTAATCTAAAAATTTTCAAGCAGTTTTTACAGTCAAGTAATATTGGCGGTATTCTGTTATTTATCTGCGTTATTCTTTCTTTAATAGTAGCCAATAGTCCCTTAGCAGATTCATTCAGTACCCTATTAAATACAACTGTAGGTTTTGAAACAGATCATATTCAGTTAAATTATTCAGTACTGCTTTGGATTAACGATGGCTTGATGGCAATATTTTTCCTTTTGGTAGGTTTGGAGATCAAGCGTGAATTGGTAGAGGGCGAGTTATCTTCTCCAAAGAAAGCATTATTACCCATATTGGCTGCTGTGGGTGGAGCTATTTTACCAGCTCTTATTTATTTGTATATTAATAAAGGGTTACCAACTGAGCATGGTTGGGGTATCCCTATGGCTACAGATATTGCTTTCGCCTTAGCCGTGATCACTTTATTGGGCAATCGGGTTCCGGCAAGTCTAAAAATCTTTTTAGCGGCTTTAGCAATTGTTGATGACTTGTTGGCTATTTTAGTTATTGCACTGTTTTATAGCAGCGATCTGCATTATAATTATTTATTCATTGCATTAGGAATTTTTGCTTTCTTATTGTTGCTTAATTTTTTTGGAGTAAAAAAAATATGGGCCTATTTGATACCAGGAGTATTTATCTGGTATTTTATTCATCATTCAGGTATACATGCCACAATAGCAGGGGTATTGGTAGCACTATCGTTGCCGACAAATGCCACAGACGATGAATCACCGTTAGAAAAATTAGAACATATACTCACTTCTCCCGTCAATTTTATCATTATCCCTTTATTTGCAATCGCAAATACCAATATTACTATACAAAGTGAAATGGTGCACGGATTGACCACTGCTTTGGGTATTGGTATAATAGGCGGTTTAGTCGTTGGAAAATCTGTAGGAATATTAGGGATATCTTTCATTGCTACGAAATTAAAGTTATGTACGTTGCCTGAGGGTGCAAATTGGAAACATATTTTTGGAGTAGGTTTACTAGGCGGTATAGGCTTTACGATGTCTATCTTTGTATCTATATTAGCTTTTACTGATCCCATGCTTATTGAAGAAGCAAAATTTGCAGTACTCATCGGATCTTTATTTTCAGGAGCAATCGGTTATTTATTTTTAGCAAGTATTGGTGGTAAAAAGAAAGTCGCATAATTAAATAAGGTAACATGATAAAAAGGCAGTCCTAATTTTTAGGACTGCTTTTTTATGCTTGTCCCGTCCTGAAATAAGTTGACATCTAACTCAGCTTATTATGAAAAAAGAACTAAAGAACA